>JAIXPD010000049.1 GCA_027486405.1 Azospirillum sp.
ACGCGCTCGGCCAACGCCTGTTCGTTGCGCAGCAGCCCATCCACCTCGTCGGGCCGGATGGCGGCGGAATGGTTGCCGACACCAAAGATCGCCAGCAGCCGGTCGGCGGTGGTGTAATACAGGCTTTCGTACAGGACCGTGCCGCCGCCGGTTTCGTGCATCATCTGCGCCAGGAAATGGGCGATGCGCAGCGGGGTGGTGATGCCGAATTGCGCGAACAGCGCGTCGCATTGCTGGAACGCGTCCATGTAGTTCGGCTTGATGCGCGGGGCGACCTGCTGGACAACGGCGGCGATGCTGGTCATGGCACCCTTTCCGGTGACGGATGGTTGGTGGATGGCCGGAGAGAAACCCGCATGACGCGATGTCCGGCGGCCTTTCTCTCTCTTTTCCACCCGCAATCGGGGCAAGGCAAGGGAATGGTGGAAACGCGCAAGGATCTGTTCTGCGCCCGCAAAGGGGTGACGCGGCGGCGCTGTCTGTCGTAGGTTGGGCGTCCGACACGATTTTCGACGACGAGCGGTCACGGGGACTCAAGATCATGTGCGAACTCCTGGGCATGAGCGCCAACGTGCCCACGGACATCTGTTTCAGCTTTCGTGGCCTGATGCGGCGCGGCGGCCAGACCGGCCCGCACCGCGACGGCTGGGGCATTGCCTTTTACGAGGGCAAGGGCTGCCGGACCTTTCACGATCCGGCCCCGAGCTGCGAATCGGAAATCGCCGAGCTGGTCAGCCGCTATTCGATCAAGTCGCGCACGGTGATTTCCCACATCCGCCGGGCCAACCGGGGGCGGGTGGCGCTGGAGAACACCCATCCGTTCACCCGCGAATTGTGGGGGCGGGTGTGGACCTTCGCCCACAATGGCCAGTTGAAGGGCATCAAGAACCGCCTGTTGACCTTCTACGAACCGGTCGGGTCCACCGACAGCGAGCACGCCTTTTGCTGGATGCTGGACCAGATCCGCATGCAATACCCCGAGCCGCCCAAAAAGATGGCCGGTTTGATGCGGTTGATCCGCCATCTCGCCGCCGATCTCGGCGCGCTGGGGGTGTTCAACATGCTGCTGACCGATGGGCGGTGCCTGTGGTGCCATTGCGCCACCAACCTCGCCTGGCTGACCCGCCGTGCGCCCTTTGGGGCCGCCACGCTGCTCGACGCCGACATGAGCGTTGATTTCGCCAAGGAAACCACCCCGAACGACATCGTCACCGTCATCGCCACCCGGCCCCTGACGGTGAACGAGGCGTGGACGGTGATGAAACCCGGCGAAATGGTGGTGTTCCGCGCCGGGGAGTTGGTGGGGCGCTGATCGGATTGTTGCGTGATTGGCAACGTACTGTCGCCAAGCCGTTGTCTTCTCGGATTATTGTTCCTGGTGCATGGTCGGCCCCAGAGATTGACCGGCGCGCCGCCGGTCGCCACCGACCAGAAGGCTTTCCGCCATGACCACGATCCTGCACATCGATTCCAGCCCGCTCGGCACCGCCTCCGTCACCCGCCAGTTGACCGCCTCGGTGGTCGAGGCGCTGCGCAAGGCCGACCCGGCCGCCGCGCTGGTCTACCGCGACGTTGCCGCCAACCCGCCGGATCACCTGTCGGGCGAGCTGCTCCAGGTCGTGAAGTTCCGCAACCTGGACGGCCTGAACGACCGCCAGCGCTCCGAACTGGCCCTGACGGACGAGCTGGTGGAGGAGTTCCTCGCCGCCGACGTCGTCGTGGTTGGCGCGCCGATGTACAATTTCTCGGTCCCGACCCAGCTCAAGGCGTGGATCGACCGTCTGGCCCAGGCGGGCCGCACCTTCCGCTACACCGAAAAGGGGCCTGAGGGTCTGGCCGGTGGCAAGCGCGTCATCGTCGCCTCGGGCCGTGGCGGCGTTTATTCCACCAACCCGGCGTTGGCTGGCCTGGACCACCAGGAAGCCTATCTGCGCACGGTGTTCGGCTTCTTCGGCATCACCGACGTCCGCTTTGTCCGCGCCGAAGGCGTGTCGATGGGGCCGGACGCCAAGAACGCCGCCTTTGCCAAGGCCGACGCGGTGATCGCGGAGCTGGTCGCCGCCTGATTGCGGTGTTCCCTGTCCTTGGACGGGGCGTGGACATGGATTGATCGCTGTTGGGGCGATGACGTGGCCTTGCGTGGGTGCGTCATCGCCCCTTTTTTCTGGAAAGGGGTCCGTCATGCCGACCTTGACGCTCGTCAGCCATCATCTGTGCCCCTACGTCCAGCGCGCGGCCATCGCGCTGACCGAAAAGGGCGTGCCGTTCGACCGTGTCACCATCGATCTGGCCGACAAGCCGGAGTGGTTCAAGGCGTTGTCGCCGCTGGGCAAGGTCCCGTTGCTGCGCGTGGCCGAACCGGGCAAGCCGGAGGGTGTCGTGTTCGAATCGGCGGTGATTTTGGAGTATCTGGAAGACACCCAGACCCCGGCCCTGCACCCGGCCGACCCGCTGGAGCGGGCGCGTCATCGTGGCTGGATCGAGTTCGGCTCCACCATTCTCAGCGCCATCGTCCGGTTGTACGGGGCCAAGGACGACGCGGCCTTCGCCAAGGAAGGCGCGGAGATCGGCGCGCTGTTCGACCGGGTGGAGGCGGCGTTGGGCGATGGTCCCTATTTCGCCGGCCCTTCCTTCGGGCTGGTCGACGCGGTGTTCGGGCCGATCTTCCGCTATTTCGACGTGTTCGAAGCCGCCGCCGACCTGCGTCTGATCGACGGGCGGCCGAAGGTCGCGGCGTGGCGCGCGGCGTTGGCGGACCGTCCGTCGGTGCGCGGGGCGGTTGCCGCCGATTACCCCGAACGGCTCGTCACCTTTTTGCGCAACCGCGACAGCGTCATCAGCCGCCGCCTGCCGTGATGGGCCGGATCAGGCCAGTTCGCCGCGAAAGGCGATGACGTGGTCCTGGTTTTCGTTCTGCGCCTCCGCCCCGAACCCGATCAGGCCGCGACCGACCAGCTTGGTTGAATCGCGTCGCAGCACCACCGGGGGCGAACCGCCGCTGCGGATGAAGCTGCCGTTGGTCGAATGATCGGTCAGGATGAAGCTCTCGCGGCTGAAATCGATCACCGCGTGCTGGCGTGAGGTCTGGCGCGAGGCGATGCGCAGGCCGCTGCTCTCCTCCCGCCCGATGGTGACGCGGGGCAGGGCGCGGCTCATCAGAATGTCCTGACCACGATAGGACAGGTGCAGCGTCAGCATGGCGTCGGCCCCGGTCTTGGCGGAGTAGCCCAAGGTCGTGCTGTCCTGCGCCTCGTCCACCTCCGCCGTGGGGCGGATCTGGTGGACGCGGATCGGGATCGCCTTTCCCTTCATCGCCACGTTGCTCAACAGCTTGGACAGCGCCAGCAGATCGGGCGACAGACCGGCGATCAGGGCCTCGGTCGCCAGGATTTCCCCAGGACGGGCGATCTGCTGCACCCGCGCGGCGACGTTGCAGGCGTCGCCGTACAAATCGCCAATCCCCTCGATCACCGGGCCATGGTGGATGCCGATGCGCAGCCGCAGCCCGTAATCGTCCTGCGCGGCCATCATCGCCAACGCCGCGCGCACGCTGTCGTCGGCGGCGGGAAAGGCCCCGAGCAGGCCATCGCCCAGGCTTTTGATCACCGCCCCGCGATGCCCGGCCACCAATTGCCGCAGATGGGCCAGCACCCGCTGGGTCAGGGCGGCGGCGGTCGCGTTGCCGATCCGCTCGTACAGCATGGTGCTGTCGGCGATGTCGACAAACAGCAGGGCGAGAGGCTTTTCCAGGGCGGGCAAGGCCGACTTCCATGACACGCGACGGGCAACGACGGACGGGACTGTAGCACAGGCGCGCCAGCGCGGCGACCGCTGCGGCACCGCGCCGCCATGCCGCAGCCCGCAGCGCCGCAAGCCGCTTGGTGGAAGGGTGGGCCTGTGTTAATAACTGACCAGTCAGTTATTAACTGAGCCTGCGATGCCGTCCGACGACACCCCCGAACCACGCCGCTGGCGACGCCGCAAGGACGAGCGCCCGCAGGAAATCGTCGCCGCCGCTCTGGCTGTGTTTGCCGAGCGGGGCTTTGCCGCCGCGCGGCTGGACGATGTCGCGGCGCGCGCGGGCGTCAGCAAGGGAACGCTCTACCTCTACTTTCCCAGCAAGGAGGAGCTGTTCAAGGCGGTGGTCCGCGCCGCGATCCTGCCCAATCTGGAACGGGCCGAACGGCTGGTCGATGGCGCGCCCGGTGCCACCTTCGCGCTGTTGGACCGCATCCTGGCGATGATGGGGGAGGTGATCGCGACCACGCAGGCGGCGATCATTCCCAAGCTGGTGATCGCCGAAGCGGGCAATTTCCCTGAACTGGCCGCCTTCTATCACCAGGAGGTGGTTCAGCGCGGTTTGGCCCTGCTGGCCCGTCTGTTGGAACGCGGGGTGGCGCGCGGGGAGTTCCGGCCGCTTCCCATCGACCATGCGGCGCGGCTGATCGTGGCCCCGCTGCTGATGTGCGCGATGTGGCGCAGCGCCTTTGACGCGGTGGCCCCGCTGGATGTCTCGGCGCTGATCGCCACGCACCGCGACCATCTGCGCCGGGTGCTGTTGGTGACGGAGGACACAGCATGAGCGGGTGGCTGGACACGGTGGCCGGGCTGGCCTTGGGCCTGGGGCAGGCGGTGGGGCTGGTGGGGGGAGGGGTGGCTCCGCCCCTGGCCCACGGCTATGTCGAGGGGGAGTATCTGCGCATCGCCGCGCCAGCGGCGGGCCGGTTGGACCGGCTGGCGGTGACGCGTGGCCAAACCGTGGCGGCGGGCGCGCCGCTGTTCGCCATCGACCGCACCAGCGCGCAATGGGACCGCGACCGGCTGGCGGCGGCGCTCGCTCAGGCCCGCGCCCAGCGCGCCGACCTGACCAGCGGCAAGCGGGCGGAGGAAATGGCCGTGCTGGCCGCGCAATCGGCCCAGGCCGCCGCCGCGCTGCGCCTGTCCGCCGCCGAGTTGGACCGTCAAACCGCGCTGGTGGCGCGCAAGGTCGCGTCGCCGGACAAGCTCGACAGCGCGCGGGCGGCCTATGAGCGCGATCAAGGCCGTGTGGCGGAAACGCGGGCGCAACTGGCCGTCGGTGGGTTGGGCGCGCGCGTGGAGCAGCTGCGCGCCGCCGAGTTGGCGGTGGTGCAGGCCGACGCCGCCCTGGCGCAGGCCGACCAGCGGTTGGCCGATCTCGCCCCCGTCGCGCCGACCGCCGCGCGGGTGGGGGACACGCTGTTCAACGTGGGCGAATGGGTTCCCGCCGGAACGCCGGTGGTGACGCTGCTGCCGCCCGAGCGGGTCAAGCTGGTGCTGTTCTTGCCGGAAACCCGGATCGCCCGCACCCCGCCCGGGACCCGGCTGCGCGTGCGCTGCGATTCCTGCCCGGCGGACGCGGTGGCGCGCGTCACCCACGTCGCCACCCAGGCGGAATACACCCCGCCGGTGATCTACAGCGTCGGCAGCCGGGAAAAGCTGGTCTTCCGGGTGGAGGCGGTTCCCAGCGTCGCCCTGCCGCCGGGGCTGCCGGTGGATGTGGAGGCGCTGCCATGACCGTTCCATCCGGTTCCGGTTCCCCGGCTGCGGCCCCAGTCGCGGCGATTGACGTGCGCGGGCTGGTCAAACGGTTCGGCGACAAGCTGGTCGTCAACAACGTGTCGATCCGGGTGGAGACCGGGGCGATCTATGGCTTTCTCGGTCCCAACGGTTCAGGCAAGACCACGACGATCCGCCTGCTCTGCGGGTTGCTGACGCCCGACGCGGGGGAGGGAACCTGTCTGGGGCTGGACATTCGCCGCGACAGCGCGGCGATCAAGCGGCAGGTCGGCTACATGACCCAGAAGTTCAGCTTCTGGGAGGATCTGAGCATCGCCGAGAATCTCGATTTCGTCGCGCGCATGTACGGTCTGCCCCAGCGCCGCCGCCGGGTGGATGAGGCGCTGGAGCGGTTGGGGTTGGCGAACCGGCGGCGGCAATTGGCGGGGGAACTGTCGGGCGGCTGGAAACAACGGCTGGCGCTGGCCGCCTGCATTCTGCACGACCCCAAGCTGTTGCTGCTGGACGAGCCGACGGCGGGCGTCGATCCCAAGGCGCGGCGGGAGTTCTGGGACGAGATTCACCGGCTGGCCGCCGATGGGCTGACCGTGCTGGTCAGCACCCATTACATGGACGAGGCGGAGCGCTGCCACGAAATCGCCTACATCGCCTATGGCACGCTGATGACCCATGGCCCGGTGGATCGCGTGATCGCTCAATCAGGGCTGCACACCCGTGTCGTTTCCGGCCATGATCTGGCGCGGGTGGCCGAGGCGGTGGCCGCGCAGACGGGGGTGGAGATGGTGGCCGTGTTCGGCAGCCGCCTGCACGTCAGCGGGCTGGATGGCGCGGCGCTGGACGCGGCGCTGGCCCCCTGGATGGGGGATGGGAATCGTCAGGCGACGGAGGCCGCCCCGACGCTGGAGGACGTCTTCATCCACCTGATGAACCGCAGCACGGACAATTTCCAATGACGCGGTTTGCAACACAAGAAACGCACGACAAGAAACGCACGCGGACATGCCGCGCGGGAAACGCGCAAGCAACATGGGGGCGTCGTTGTGGGAGACGACGCCCCCGACGGTGTTATTCCTTGATGGCGCTGGTGACGCCGGTGCTCTTGTTCCACTTCAGGGTCAGCTTGGAGATCTGGCACAGATCCAGGCCTTCCCAAACGGCGGTCTCGCCGTCGTCATAGGCAACCTTCATGTCCCACTTGCAGGTCTTTTCGGCCTTGCCGAAGGAGACTTCGAAATACTCGCCATCGTTCAGGATGTCGCGGCCCAGAATGTCTTCGTCCCAGCTGTTGTTCTTGGATTCCGACACGTAGATGTGCTTCAGCGGATACCCCGTCTTGTTGACGATGGTGAAATCCTGCTGCCCGGCCAGAGCCGCGCCGTGCATCAGGAACAGAGCGGCGGCGAAAGCGGTGCTCTTGGCAACAAAAGCCTTCACGAGGAATCTCCAGGGAAAAGTGTTGGTCACAACTCTACTTTCTTCCTAGGAACTCAAGCTTTGTCAAGGGGGTGGGGCGGAAAAAATATTGCTGCGTCAAACGGTTCCATTCTTTCTGTCCTGAAACAAAGGCGCAACCCAGCGGCGAGGATGTTATGATCGGACGGTTCTCATTTGGCCGATTGCTCGCGGTGATGGTGAAGGAGCTGATCCAGATGCGGCGCGACCGTCTGACCTTCGCCATGATGGTCGGCGTGCCCATTCTGCAACTTGTCCTGTTCGGCTTTGCCATCAACGCCGATCCCAAACGGTTGCCCACTGCGATGCTGGTCGCCGATCCCAGCCCCTTTTCCCGGTCGCTGACGGCGGCGCTGGTCAATTCCGGTTATTTCGATCTGCGCCACACGACGACCGACCCCGGCGACATCGATCGGATGCTGGCGACCGGTCAGGTTCAGTTCGCCATCACCATTCCCGTCGGCTTTTCGCGCGACCTGCAACGCGCGGAGCGTCCGACGATGCTGGTGGAGGCCGACGCGACCGACCCGGCGGCCACCAGCAACGCCCTGTCGGCGCTGGCGGTGATCGCCCGGCAGGCGTTGAACGCCGATCTGGTCGGGCCGCTGGCGGGGCTGCGCGCCGGACCCGATCCCATCGATCTGCGCGTTCACCGCCGTTACAACCCGGACGGCATCACGCAATACAACGTCGTGCCCGGCCTGATGGGGGTGGTGTTGAGCATGACCATGGTGATGATGACGGCCTTGGCCGTCACCCGCGAACGGGAACGCGGGACCATGGAAAACCTGCTCGCCATGCCGGTCCGCCCCTTTGAAGTGATGCTGGGCAAGATCGTGCCCTTCATCGGCGTCGGTTATGTCCAGGTCGTGTTGATCGTGGCGGCGGCGCGGCTGCTGTTCGGGGTGCCGATCATGGGCAGTCTGTGGCTGCTGTCGGCGGTGCTGGTGGTGTTCATCGCCGCCAATCTGGCGGTGGGCTTCACCTTTTCCACCCTGGCCAAGAACCAGTTGCAGGCGATGCAGATGTCCTTCTTCTTCTTCCTGCCGTCGGTTTTGCTGTCGGGCTTCATGTTTCCGTTCCGGGGAATGCCCGGCTGGGCGCAGGCGGTGGGGGAACTGCTGCCGCTCACCCATTTCCTGCGCATCGTGCGGGGCATCCTGCTGAAGGGCAACGGCCTGCCCGAGATCGCCGGAGAGATGCTGCCGCTGCTGGCCTTTCTGGCGGTGGTCACGGTGTTGGCGTTGCGGCGGTACCGGCAAACCCTGGACTGAACATGCTTGTGCACGCTTCAAAACCGACGTGTGTTTCAAAACCGACACGGCTTTGCATGATTCCTTAAGCCTGATTGTGGTAAGACCAGCTTCAGGATGGATGAAGCGGGGGCGTCATGCTGCGTTTTGCGGTGGGTGTGCTGGCGTGCGTTGGTCTGGTGATGACGTCGGCCGGGGTGGCTGACGCCAAGGCGCGCAAAAAGACACCGCGCAAGCTTCCCCCTTACGCGTCCAGCGTGGCCTGGGCCGCCGTCACCGGGCCATCCCTGGGCGCGGCGCGGTCCATTGGCGGCTACGCGGCGGGCTGCATCGCCGGGGCGCAGGCCTTGCCGCCGGAGGGGCCGGGTTATCAGGTCATCCGTCTGTCGCGCCAGCGCAACTACGGCCATCCGCAGTTGGTGGACGCCTTGAAGAGTTTTGGCGGCAAGGTCGCCGCCGCCGGGCTGGGCACGGCCTTGGTCGGCGACATGGGGCAGGCGCGCGGCGGGCCGATGCCGATGGGGCACGCCAGCCACCAAATCGGCTTGGACGCCGACATCTGGCTGCGGCTGGACCTGCCACCGCTGCCCCGCAGCGGGCGCGAAAGCCTGGACGAGGTCAAATACGTCGATCACGACCGCATGCGGGTGAACGATGGCTGGTCGGACCGCCAGGCCCGCTTGATCCAAATCGCCGCCAGCGACCCGCGCGTCGCCCGCATCTTCGTCAACCCGGCGATCAAGCAGGCGATGTGCGGCCATCCGTGGAGCGACCGCGCCTTTCTCGGCAAGCTGCGCCCCTGGTTCGGGCATGACGGCCACATGCACATCCGCTTGAGCTGTCCCTCCGGCAGCCCGGAGTGCGAGGACCAGACGCCGCAACCCGATGGCGACGGCTGTGGGGAGGAGTTGGAGTCCTGGCTGAACCGCCCGCCCGCCCCGGCGGTGGAACGGCCGACCCCGCCCGCCAGCCGACCGACTCCGCGCACGGCCAACGTGCCGGCGGCCTGCGAGGCGGTGCTGAAAGCGCCCGGAACGCGGGTTGCCGCGTTGCCGGCCACCGAATCCTCGAAGGCGGTCGGGAGTTCGCCGTGACTCCGGCTTGCGGAGGGGTGTGGTTGACCATTTTCCGCTTGCGCGCCGGGGGCGTCTGAATAGCCTGCCACGCAAGGGATTTCATCGGGCTTGCGGTCTGGTCCGTGTTGCCCGGTGCTGTTGAGATATCGCGGGTGTGGATCGGCCAGAAGGGTGGATGGCGGCGATGGCGGACAAGGGTGGCGGATCGGGGCCGACGTTGAAGACACGCCTTTACGCGTGGTGGGAGGGCTATGACCTTTCCGGCATGAAGGGCAAGAAGGAGGACGCGGCCCCGCCGCCGCCGCCGGAGGAGCATCCCGGGCCGGGGATGAACCGGTGGGGCAAGCCGTTGTGGACGGCCACCCGGATCGAGGTGGCGGAAAAGCTGTGGGGCGAGGGCTTCAACACCCCCGGCGGGGCGGAGCACATCCCCTATCTGGTCAAGCCGCTGGGGCTGAACCCGGCGATGAGCGTGTTGGATCTGGCCGCCGGTCTGGGCGGGACCAGCCGCACCATGGCGGGCAAATTCGGCTGTTGGGTGACGGGGCTGGAAGCCTCCGAACTGATGGCGAAGGAGGGGATGGTCCGTTCCTTCAAGATGGGGTTGGAGAAGAAGGCCCCGGTCGAAACCTTCGACCCGGAAAAATTCCACTACCCCAAGCGGGTGGACGCCATCGTCTACAAGGAAGGACTGTTCGCGGTTCGCGACAAGGACCAGATGTTCGACGGCATGGAACTGGCGATGAAGCCGCGCGGCCATCTGCTCATCACCGATTACATCGCCGAACCGGACAAGATCGGGGCCAAGGCGATCCAATCCTGGTGCGACAAGGAACCGCTTCAGCCGCATCTGTGGAACAAGGACCAGATGGCCAACGCGTTCGCCCAACGCAATCTGGATCTGCGCATCGCCGAAGACATTTCCGACACCCACCGGAACCTGATCCTGGTCGCCATCCAGGGGTTGGTCGAGCATTTGGAAAAACACACCATGGACGCCAGCACCAAGCTGGCGGTGATGGAAGAGGTCGAAATGTGGGTCCGCCGCGTCGCCGCGATCGAGGCGGGGATGCGGGTGTTCCGCTTCTACGCGATCAAACCGGCGGAGTGATCGGCGGGCGGGCTGCCGGGGCAGGTCGGAAAAAACGCGGGGTCTGTCATTTTTCCCTTGCGGCAAAGTCCGTTGCTGGGTACATAGAGCGCCCCGCGTGACCCCAAGTAACGCGGACGCGCTTGTGGCGGAACTGGTAGACGCGCTAGGTTCAGGTCCTAGTGATCGAAAGGTCGTGGGGGTTCGACTCCCTCCAAGCGCACCAAATGGGGCCGTAGCTCAGCTGGGAGAGCGCCGCAATGGCATTGCGGAGGTCAGGGGTTCGATCCCCCTCGGCTCCACCATTCTTCACACTGTTTCTGTTTGTGATCCCAGCCACCGCGCCAGCCTCGCGGGGGCTGTTTGCGTTTTTCGATCCCGGCAAAATGTCCGGCGTGTCTCCGGGCCAGGGTGGATCCGCAGTGGCGCGCCGACGAATGCCGCGCTACACACGTGGGCAACGGCTGTTGGGGCCGCGCTGTTCCGCCGCGCGCCCGGCGCTCTCCCCCCCCCCAGCGCTTCCCCCCAGCGCTTCCCGTTGATCTGGCACGGACGGTTCTGGTTCGATCATGCGTCGCATTTCCCTGAAACCGCGCGCCGACTGGCGTCCCGGTCTGCGCAAATACCCCTTTGGCGTCCGCGCCATGGCCGCCGGAACCGGTTGGCGCGAGGATGTCGGGTACGAGTTCAGCGCCCATCAGATCGACCTGATCGAAAGCGTGGCCGACGAACTGCACACGATGATCGGGACCGCCGTCCGCTACGTCATCGACAACAAGCTGTTCACCTCGCTCGGCATCCGGGGCGAGGCGGTGCGGATGCTGGAAGCCTCCTGGACCGATTACTGGGCAGCCGGGCGGCCGAACGAGCGGGCGGGCGGTCTGGTCGGTCGTTTGACCCTGGCCTATGATGGGCGCGACAGCCTGAAGCTGCTGGGCTGCAACTACGACACGGGGGAGGGGCTGTTCGCCGCCTCCATCATCCAACGCAATTGGCGCGAGGCCATCGCCCCGGACGTCAGCCAGTTCAACGGCCTGCACGAGGCGTTGGTGGAGCGCTGGGAGGAGTTGGCCGCCGGAGTCCCGGGGCGGGGCCAACTGCACCTGACCTGCGACACGCCCGATCCGCAGCGCGAAAGCGAACTGGCCTATCTGGCGGCCACGGCGGGGGAGGCGGGGTTGGACACCCGTCTGTTGCCGCTGCACAGCATCCGGTGGGACGGCCGCCGCTTCAAGGACGATGTGGGGCAGCCGATTTCCTGGCTGGCCAAGCTCTACCCCTGGGATGAGCTGTCGGAGGACGAGTTCCTGCAACGGCTGAAGGTGGGCGGGATGAGCCTGCTGTCGCCGCTGTGGTGCTGGCTCTGGTCCAATCATGGGCTGCTGGCCGTGCTGTCGCACCTGTACCCGCGCCACCCCAACCTGTGCCGGGCGGCGCTGGACGCCAGCGTGTTGGGGCCGTGCGACGCCGTCACGGCGCGGGCGCTGCGCGGCCTGGACGCGGCCCCCCAGCGCTTTTACGAGCGCGGATCGGTGGTGTTGGACGACGGGCCGCAGGTGGACGCCAACGGCGCGGTGTGGCTGGAAACCCCGCCGGGATTCCACAGCGACGACGTTCATGCCGTGCTGCACGCCTGGATCGTCGCCGACAAATGCCTGGGCATGGCGGTGCGCGAATCGACCGATCCCCGCGTTGGTCCGGACGCGTCCTTCGTTCCGCACCAGTACCGCATCTGATGTCGCCCTTGGGCGGGGTTTCGGCCCCCAATCCGATCGCGGCAACGACCCGCTTTCAGGCATTCAAACGCAAAACGCCCCGCCGTTTCCGGCGGGGCGCTTCGTTTCATACGCGGTCAGAAGCGTTGGGAGCGGTGCGCGATCAGGCGGCGACCGGCTTGCCCAGCGTTTCGACGGTGGCGTTGACGCGCTCGTTCAGCGGGGCCAGGGCCTCGTTGGCGATCTTGACCGACAGTTCCTGCAACTTGGCGCTCTCGGCGACGAAGGCGTCGAAGCTGGCCTTGGCGTAGGCGTTCTGCAGCTCGATCAGTTCCTGGATGGTCTTGACCGCCAGCAGAGCCTTGCCGTTCGACACGCTCTTTTCCAGCGAGGCCTGGGTGAAGGCGGCGACCTGCTTGCCAGCCTCTTCCGCGCCCTTGGCGACGATGGCGGACGACTTCACGACGGCGTCGACGTTGCCCTTGGTCAGGACCGACAGCTCGTCGTAGCTCTTGCGGATTTGGGCGGAAGCCTTTTCCACCTGCTCCTGCTGGGCCTTGACCAGACCTTCCAGGTTCTGCTTGGCGGTCGAAACGGCGTCTTCGATGGACTTGGTGGCGGCGGCGAACTTATCGGACATGTCTATGCTCCTTCTGCCCCATGGTGAGGCGACCGCGCGATCCCACGATCGCAGCAATCGGCGCGGTGTGGTTGAGTTCCCCGGACCCCGGCCAGCGGGCGTTCCGGATATGCTGCACCGCAACATGGCTTAGATGTAGCGCGACCATCGTGGCCTGTCAACGTATTTTGTGCGGTGCAGCATAAGGGCTGCCCCCGAGTTGCGGCCACGACGCTGGGACGACGCGCCGCCCAAACGCACACGGCTGCAAACACACACGGCCCGGCCACCCTTTCGGGGGACCGGGCCGTGCGTTCGGCCGCTCGGCAGCTGCCGAAGATCTGCCAGGACGTTAGGCGGCGAGCGGCTTCGACAGGGTCTCGACCGTGGCGTTGACGCGGCCGCTCAGCGGGGCCAGCGCGTCGTTCGTGACCTTCACCGACAGTTCCTGGATGCGGGTGGTTTCGGCGATGAAGGCGTCGAAGCTGGACTTCAGGAAGCTGTTCTGCAACTCGACCACCTCTTGCAGGCTCTTGGCGGTCAGCAGCGCCTTGCCGGTGGTGATCGACTGGTCGAGCACGGATTGGCTGTAGGCGACAACCTCACGCCCCAGATCCTCGGCCCCCTTGGCGGCGATGGCGCTGCTTTCCAGCAGGGCGTCGACGTTGGCCTTGCTGGTGGCCTGCAGATCCTCATAGCCCTTCAGAAGCTGGGCGGTGGTCTTTTCGAACTGTTCCTTGGCGGCGGCGGTGGTCTTTTCGAACTGCTTGACCGACTGCTCCTGACCGGCCTTCACCAAACCTTCGTACTGTTCCTTGGCCTGGCTGGTGACGAGTTCGATGGAGGTCGCCGAAAACTTGGTCATGACGCGCGTTCCTTCCTGGCTGGTGCCGGCCCCGCCCGCCTTGATGGCGTTGGGCGTGAGGTGTGGCCCCGGCCCGCTGAAAGACACTGCGGATCGCGAAGCCTGCCGACAGCGGTTTCCGTTACGATGAGACGTTGCGGGTTCAGGCCCGGCGTCGGTTGGACCGCCCGGCCTTATGCTGCACTGCAATATAAGGAAACTATGCGAGAACGGGGTGGGAGTCAACAGAATGCTGTGTGCACTGCGGCATTCTTCCACCAACCGCCAACCGCCAAACTTTGACCGTCCAAGGCCCGGCCCGTCCCCACAGAATCCCCGGTTGCGATCAGACCCGGATTTTTCCTTAACCAAGGCTTTACCGGATGTGCGAGAAGTGTAGCGCGAAGCCGCCCGACGCGCGCTTCAGACAAAAGTAAGACGCGGTGTGCCCAAGCGCCGCATCCGACCTTTGCCCAAACAATTGGCTGGGCCGCCCAGACAGGACCTTTCACGCATGACCTATTGCCTTGGCATCAAGACCCGCGACGGCCTGATCGGTCTGTCGGATGGACGGATCACCAGCGGCTCGCAACTGTCGTCCGCCCGCAAGGTGACGATGATCGGGAACGACAGCGACCGTTTCTTCATCATGAATTCCGGACTGCGCAGCGTGCGCGACAAGACGCTGGCCTATCTGCGCCGCGACATGGCCAAACGCCGCAGCGAAAGCTATCCCACCATGCTGGACGCGGTGTCGGCCTTCACCGCCTGCCTGCGTCAGGTGGCGGCCGAGGACCGCGAATCGCTGGAAGCCTCGAAGCTGCACTTCAACCTGCACGCCATCATCGGCGGGCAATTGGCCGAAGACCGCGAACCCTACATGTTCCTGGTCTATCCCGAAGGCAATTGGATCGAGGTGGACGAGCGCACGCCCTACCTGTCCATCGGTGCCACCGCCTATGGCAAGCCGATCCTGGATCGCGCGCTGACCTATCAGACCGACATGCAGACGGCGCTGAAGCTGGCCTATCTGTCCTTCGACAGCACCCGTTTTTCCACCAACGACGTCGGCTTTCCGATCGACATGGTGTCCTACCACGCGGACCAGCGGACGTGGCGCCAGTCGCATTACGACTATGACGATCTGGGCGAACAGCGCCAATGGTGGAACCGCAACCTGACCGAACTGGCCCGCCGCATGCCCGATGGCCCGTGGGTCGAGTCGCTGGTTCCCGAAAGCCTGCGCGTCCGCCACCCCTTGGCGGACTGACCCCCGGCCCGTTGATCGGGGATTGCCCCTCCAGAAAGCGTTCCGTTCGCCTCAGCGGTTGAGCAGCTCCGCCAGCGTCCCTTCGGGCCACCAAGCCCCCAGGGGCGCGGTGGGGCCGATCAGGCCGTCGCGATCCGCCGTCAGCTCGAACGACACCCCGGCGTCCGCCCGGTTGCGGTGGCCGGGCGCGGCGCTGGCCGCGTCTTCGGCGGCGGGCAGGGCGGGGAAGGGGACGGTTTTCGGGTCCAGCGCCCGCATCGGCTCCAGAAACGCCGCGTCGCGGAAGGGCGAAGCCGGGTAGGGGTGGACGGCGAAGAACCAGCGCCCACCCCGGCAGCCGTTGATCAGCCAATACACGCCCTGCGAGGGCAACCGGAGCGTGGTGGCGGGTGGCTCGAAGGCCCCCTGGTCCTTCAGGCGGGCCAGCACGCTGGCGAATTGCGGGCCGGTCAGGCGCAAGGTTCCGGTCTCTCCCCGCGCCGCCGACAGCGGGTCCATCGGGGTCAGGCGGGCCAAGTTGGTCGCCTCGATCACGCGGGCTTCCACCACAGCGCTGCCGCCGTCCGCCGGGTCGGTGGTGATGTCGTAGGTGCGGACGTGCCGGTTGTAATCAGCGTTGAACACCACGCGGTAGCGGTCGCCGCCCTCCGTGGCGCAGCGGTCGCGCAGGTCGTCGCCGTTCAGATAGCTGAACCAGGTCAGTTTGCGGGCCACCGGGTTGTCGGTCGGGCCGATGGCGGCGCAGCCCGACAGCGCGCCCAGGCCAAGCAGGACCACGGCGACGAGCGGCAGGGGACGGCGGGCAAGGAGGGCGAGCGGGCGATGGGCGGGGCTGCTGCGTCTCATCATGGTCTTGCCTTGCGTCCTTGGAGTCTGGTACGAGAGCGGCCCGTCCAATCCTGCGGCCCAATGTCATCGCAGACAAGGGGCAGGTTATAGATTGGGATATGGCGGTTGATGCGGCGCTGTCAAACCGCTGCGTGAAACAGGCGGTTTCACCCGCTGTTTTTTTCGTTTTTGTCTGGCTTTTGTCTTGTTTTTTGCGCTGCGGGTGTGGCGGAGGGGTCGCGGCCAAAGCGAAAGCAAGAAATTAACGAATTCTTGCTAGACACTGATTTGCCACGACTTTACGATCCCGCCGAGAATTCATTTTCAGCCTTTGGCGGGGCCATCATGACCGTAACGCGCAACACCGTTCGCAACGGCCTTTTTCCGTTCGCTTTTCAAGCGGCGGAGACGGCGGGGGAGCGGAGCGCGCGACGCCTGACCCGGACCCTGCTGGCGCTGGGCGCGCTGGTGGTCGCCGGGTTGGCCGGGGCTGGTCTGGGCGCGGCGGACGCGGAAGCGGCCAAGGCGGCCTCGATCATCGTCGACGCCCGCACGGGCGAGGTGCTGCACGAGCAGGACGCCGACGCCATCACCCATCCGGCGTCGCTGACCAAGATGATGACGCTCTATCTGACCTTTGACGCGCTGGAAGACGGTCGCCTGTCGCTGGACCAGAGCCTGCCGGTGTCGTCCTGGGCGGAAAGCATGTCGCCGACCAAGCTCGGCCTGCGCGCCGGATCGACGCTGAAGGTGGAAAACGCCATCCTGGGTCTGGTGACGAAATCGGCCAACGACGCCGCCGTGGTGCTGGCGGAGGCGCTGGGCGGGACCGAGTCGCGCTTTGCCGAGATGATGACCCGCAAGGCGCGCGAGTTGGGCATGCGCCACACCGTGTACCGCAACGCGTCGGGCCTGCCCAACCTGGAACAGGTCACGACCGCACGCGATTACGCCCTTCTGTCGCGCGCCCTGATGTCCGATCACGCGAAATACTACCCCTATTTCAGCCGTCGCAATTTTGTTTATGGCGGCCGCAGCCTGCCCAACCACAACCGCCTGATGTCCCGCTATGAGGGGATGGACGGCATCAAGACCGGCTACACCGTGGCCTCTGGCTTCAATCTGGCCGCGTCGGCGGTGCGGGAGGGGCGGCGTCTGGTCGGTGTGGTGCTGGGCGGCAAATCACCGGTGTCGCGTGACAACCGCATGGCGGCCCTGCTGGATCAGGCCTTTGGCAAGCCCAACCGGGGCCGCGAGGATGGCGCGCTGGTCGCCAGCGCCGAACGCCTGTCGAAGGAAGAGCCGGACGCCGAAGGCGACGACGAGGACGAAGAGGACGACACCGCCGAGGTCAAGGCCGCGCCGAAGCGGGCGACGGTGCAGTTGGCTTCGCTCGCGTCGCCCGCCACGGCGAAGGCAGCGGCCAAGGCGGCGGAGAAGTGGGGCATCCAGGTCGGGGCCTTCGCCACCCGCGCGGCGGGGCAGAAGGCGTTGACCCAGGCCAACAAGCAGGCCCCCTTCCTGTTGCGCGGGGCCAAGACGGCGGTCCTGGAAACCAAGAACGGCAAGGACACCGTCTATCGCGCCCGCATGACCGGGATGGACGAAAAGACGGCGCGCAAGGCCTGTTCGGAGTTGAACCGCCATGGTCTGCGCTGTGTGGCGGTGTCCCCGGCGGAGAAGCTGTAACGCCGCCCCTCAGCCGCCCGCCGCCACCGAATCGAGATAGGCGAGCGCTGGGTCATAGGCCGCGTCGAAGGTCTGTCGGGCGGTGAAGGCCGGGGCGGCGGTCGGACTGTCCAGACCCTGGCTTTCCAGAACGGCTTCCAGCCCTTGGGCCGCCCGCCGCAGGGCAACGCATCCATACTGCCCGGACACGCCCGCGATTTTGTGGGCCATGGCGCTGGCCTGCCGGGCGTCCCCCCCGCTCCAGGCGCGATCCAATTCCTCGCGGTAGGCGCGCAGCGTGGCCGCTGTCTTGGCGGTCAGCGCGGCCACCCGGTCGGCGGGCAGCAGGCCGCGCATGGTGGCGATGGCCGCGTGATCGATTGGATGCCCATTCAGGGGCGCGCGGTCGGACACGGCGGGCGCACCGGCCAGGGCCGCTTCCAGCGCCTCCAATTGCAGGGGTTTGGTCAGAACGCCGTCGGCCCCGCAGGATTGGCAGCGGGCCAGACCGTCCTGTGTGGCGCTGGCGGTCAGCATCAGGATGCGCAGGCGCGGGTTGTGGGCCGGGTGGCTGCGGATGCGCCGCACCGCCTCGTCGCCGTCGAAGCCGGGCAGGCTCAGATCCATCAGCAGGACGTCAAAACCGCCGTCCGGCGCGTCAACGATGGCCTCCACCGCCGATGGGCCATCCTCCACCGCCGTCACGCTGTGACCGGCCCGGCGCAGCAGCGCCAAGGCGGCCATGCGGTTCACCGCCTCATCCTCCGCCACCAGCACACGGAGCGGGCGAAGGGCGGGGGCGGGGGGAGCGGACGGAAAACCCATGATGCGTGCCTGCCTTGGACTGCGTGCGGTTGAACCGGAGATGGGAGTTTAGCGATTCACCGCCGCGCGCGCACCGGCGGGAACGCCGCATCCCCAAAACGGTTTCAGCGCGGTGTCACAGGATGGGCGGATCACAGCATGGGCGGATCACACGATGGGCGGGGCTTGGCGAAAGGTCGGATCCTCGATCCGGTGCAGCCGTCCGGCCCCGGTCAGCGCGGCGCGCAGCATCAGGGTCTTGCGCCGGGCGGGGGCCAGCTTGCGCACCGGGGCCTCCCGGATGATTTCCGCGCCATAGGCGTCGGCGATCATCAGGCCGCAGTCCTCCGGGATCAACTCCGTGGGAAACGCCTCGTCCACCGCGAAATAGAAGGCGTCGCACCAGTCCGCATACTCGTGCCATTTCTGGTCGGATCGGAAATCCGGCACGCCGCTTTTCACCTCGACGATGAGGATGGTCCCGTTTCCGTCCACCGCCAGCACATCGGCGCGGCGGCCGGAGGCCAGGCGGAATTCGACCAGACTGGCGAAACCGCGCAGGGCCAAGGCCCGCCGCACCCCCCGGAAGATCGGCGGCGCGCCGCCGGTCAGCGCCAGCGCGTCATTCTCCTCCGGGGCGGGGTGTGTGGATGGGGATTCGGCCGGGGAAGGGGCGCTGTCGGTCATGGTCCTGGCGAAAGATGGGGGGTGGAACGTGTGGCGGACGAAGCCCCAGAGTGGCCCATTCCCCGCGTTCCGCCAACACCGAAAACGAAGCGGGAACAGCGGTCCCGCCCGTGATGGCCTCAACGCACCGCCGACGGCAGCACCGGCAGGGGCGGGCACAGGTTGCGCGGCAGGCTGCGGCTGGTCGGGAAAATCAACACCGCCGACGTGCCGACGCCGATCTCGCTGGTCAGCTCCAACCGCCCGCCATGCAGCTCCACCAGACGTTTGACGATGGGCAGCCCCAGCCCGGCCCCGTCGGTGTCGCGGGCGATGGTGACGTCGGCGCGTTCGAACGGCTCCTGGATGCGGAAAAGGTCGGCGGCGGGGATGCCGATTCCGGTGTCGGCCACCATCACGCCGATGCCGCCATCGGGCATCACCGCCGCCGTCACCAGCGCCTTGCCGCCCCGTGGCGTGAATTTCACCGCGTTGGACAGCAAATTCAGCAGCATCTGACGGATGGCGCGCGGGTCGCCCAGCAGCATCGGCAGGTCGCGGGCGATGTCGGCCTGGACCGCCACGTCGCCCTCATCGGCCTTGTCCCGCACCAAGCCGACCACTTGCGCCACCATGCTGACCAATTCGACGGCTTCGCTGGCCATCGGCATCCGACCGGCCTCGCTGCGCGACAAATCAAGGATGTCGTTGATGAGCGCGAGCAGATGCTCGCCGCTGTCGCGGATGTCGGCGGCGTAGTCGCGGTAGCGCGGGCTGCCCAGCGGCCCGAAGGCTTCCGACATCAGCAGTTCGGAGAAGCCCAGCACGGCGTTCAGCGGGGTGCGCAACTCGTGGCTCATCAGGGCCAGGAACTCGCTCTTGGCGCGGCTGGCCCGTTCGGCGTCGCGCCGGGCGGCGCGCGCCTCGGCCTCCCGCGCGCGCAGGCGTTCTTCGCTCCGCTTCATCGGGGTGACGTCGGCGTAGATGACCAGGACCCCATCGTCGGCGGCGGGATGTTCGCTGACCAGCAGCCAGCGCCCATCCTGCGCCCGCAGGGTGAAGGGCTTGTCCGCCTGCCGGTGATGGGCCAGCCGGGCCTTGATCCACAGCTCCTGGTCGGCGTCCGTCGGCAAACCGCCGTCCATCTGGGCGGAGCGGCGGACCAGCGTTTCGAACGATGTGCCGGGGACCAGCAGGTCGGCCAATTCGGGCAGGAACTGCTTGAGGCGGCCGGTGGTGTGCACCAACCGGTCGGCGGCGTCGAACAGGGCGAAGCTTTCCGCGCTGTGTTCCAACGCGGTGGCCAGCGTTTCGGCCATCGACGGTGCGTCGGGACCCAGATCGACCAGTGTGGCGCACACCCCGCCGGGGAAGGGGGTGGCGGACACGCGCCAGCGGGTGCGGTTGCGGCCACCGGTGGTGGCGCACAGCGTGCGGGTGTCCGGCCCGTCCAGGCCCGCCCGCAGCCCGGCGAACAGCCCGGCGCACCGCGCGTCACCGCCATCGCGCCGCAGCCGTTGCCCGATCAACGCGGAGCGGCCGATCAGCGTTTCGGCCGCGTGGTTGGCCAGCATCCATTCGAAATCGACGATGACACCGGCGTCGTCGCAGATCGGGGCGAACACTCCAACCGCGTCGGGCAGCAAGGCGATGGCGGCGGTTGACAACCCTTCCGGCAGATGCCGCAGCCCTGCCGGGCTGGCGTTGGGTGCAACATAGCCGTCGGCGGCCCGATCATCGGGTTGCCGTTTCTTCAGCCATTCTTGCGCACTGATGTCCATGGCGGCGATTTTGGCGGCCCAACCCTAACAATCCATAAAGACGAGTGGGAAAATTTTGGTGATGTCTTGACAAAATTCGCCAGAACTTGCGTATTTGCGAAAGGTTCACCTAAAAATTTAACAAAATTCATCCCCATCTTTGCCAGAACTCCCTTTGGCGATCGTGTCAGTTTTGGACGCAGGCGTGCTGTGGACATCTCTGGCGCTCCGATCTGTTGAACGCAGCATCCGCTTTTTCGACTTTCCGGGGAAAACAAAGCCGCGCTGGGCGTTGTGGGGTGGGTGGGGTAGACTGCCGGGCGCATGACACCCTCCGTACCCTCCGTTTCATCAGCCCCGTCCCCCGCTGACAGCGATGGGAGACTTTTCGCGCGCCGCTGGACGCGGTGGCGGCGATGCTGCGCCCGCTCAATGGTTCGGATTCGCATCGGTAATCTATTGGTAACAAGACCTTAGCCGTTGGATTGATATAGGTCATTGGGAAGCGCGCTGCGCTGCGGTATCGCTCATCGGGGGTGGAAAGCGCCGCGCGTTGCCTCCGCCACGGTTTCCACGGGAATGGGAACCCAAAAACAGGGTCCGGTCGGTTTTTCGAGAAACCGGGCCTGGGAGGATTCGGCCTGCAATCGGTCGCGATCCTTTGAGGAGTTTAGAGATGGACACCGCCACCGCCGACCTCGCGACCGATCTTTATGGCCGCAGCGGCATCGTGCAGAACGGCAACAACGGCAGCACCATGATCGAAAACGTCACCTTCGCGGAAATCCACATCGGCCAGCAGGCCAGCCTGTCGCGCCGCCTGACCATGGCCGACATCGAGCTGTTCGCCACGGTGTCTGGCGATCTCAACCCCTCGCACATCGATGAAGCGTATGCGGCGGACGGGCGGGTGGTCGGCCATGGCATGTGGTCGGCGTCGCTGATCTCCGCCGTGCTGGGCACGCTGCTGCCGGGGCCGGGGACCGTGTATCTGGGCCAGGATCTGGCGTTCCACCGCCCGGTGCGGCTGGGCGACGTCATCACCGTGACCGTGACCGCGACCGCCAAGGACGCGACCCGCAGCGCCGTGACCTTCGATTGCCTGGCCGCCAACCAGGATGGCAAGCCGGTCGTCACCGGCGTGGCGCAGGTGGTGGCCCCGACCGAGAAGGTGCGCCGCACCGCCGCCGAACTGCCGCAGGTCCAGGTCATCCGCCACGATGGCCATGAGCTGATGCTGAAGAAGTGCGAGGAGCTGCCGCCGGTCCCGACCGCCGTGGTGCATCCCTGCGACGAAAGCTCCCTGCGCGGTGCCGTGGAGGCGGCGGAGGCGGGCTTGATCGATCCGGTGCTGGTCGGGCCGGCGGCGAAGATCCGCGCGGTGGCCGAGGCCAACGGGCTGGACATCGCCCGCTTCCGTCTGGTCGATGTGCCGCACAGCCACGCGTCGGCGGAAACCGGTGTCCGTCTGGCCCGCACCGGCGAGTGCGAGGCGGTGATGAAAGGCTCCCTGCACACCGACGAGCTGATGGGCGAGGTGGTCCGCAAGGAAACCGGCCTGCGCACCGGGCGGCGTCTGAGCCACGTTTTCGTCATGAACGTGCCGACCTACCCGCGCCCGCTGCTCATCACCGACGCGGCGATCAACATCTACCCGACCCTGGAAGACAAGGTTCACATCGTCCAGAACGCCATCGATCTGGCGAAGGTTCTGGGCGTGGCGACGCCGCGCGTGGCGATCCTGTCGGCGGTGGAAACCGTCAACCCGAAGATCGCCTCGACCATCGAAGCCGCCGCGCTGTGCAAGATGGCCGACCGGGGCCAGATCAAGGGCGGCATTCTGGACGGCCCGCTGGCCTTCGACAACGCCATCAGCCGCGAGGCCGCCGTCACCAAGGGCATCACGTCCGACGTGTCGGGCAAGGCCGACATTCTGCTGGTTCCCGATCTGGAGGCGGGCAACATGCTGGCCAAGCAGCTGTCCTTCCTGGCCCACGCCGACGCGGCGGGCATCGTGCTGGGTGCGCGCGTGCCGATCATCCTGACCAGCCGGGCCGACAATGTGCGCACCCGTCTGGCGTCTTGCGCGGTGGCGGTGCTGGTGGCGGCCTCGCGCCGGGCGTCGGCCGCGCTGGCGGCGGAATAAGGCGGGGAGGGGACGCGATGTCACAGGCGATTTTGGTCATCAACGCCGGGTCTTCCAGCCTGAAATTCTCCGTCTTCCGCGACGGTGGTCCGGGCGATCCGGTGGCGACCATCAACGGCCAGATCTCCGGCATCGGGACCGCCCCGGTGTTCGAGGCCAAGAACGCCCAGCGCCAGTCGCTGGCGGGCAAAAGCTGGACGGCGGGGGAGGCGAGCGACCGCAAGGCGCTGCTGGCCTATTTGCTGGACTGGATCGAGGAGCGGTTGGAGGGGGCAACGCTGATCGCCGCCGGGCATCGCGTCGTTCATGGCGGGGTGCGCCACGCCGCCCCGGTGCGGCTGACGCCGGAGGTGCTGGCCGAACTGGACGGTCTGGTTCCGTTGGCTCCGCTGCACCAGCCGCACAATCTGGCCGCCATCCGGGCCTTGGCCGACGCGCACCCGGATTTGCCGCAGGTCGCCTGCTTCGACACCGCCTTTCACCGGGGCCAACCCTGGCAGTCGGGGATGTTCGCCATCCCGCGTGAACTGACCGACGAGGGGGTGCGGCGCTATGGTTTCCATGGCCTGAGTTACGAGTACATCGCCCGCCGCCTGCCGGACATCGCGCCGGACCTGTGCGACGCGCGCGTCGTCGTCGCCCATCTGGGCAGCGGGGCCAGCATGTGCGGCATCCATGGCGGGCGCAGCGTGGACAGCACCATGGGATTCACCGCGCTGGACGGGCTGCCAATGGGGACCCGCTGCGGGGCCATCGATCCCGGCGTGCTGATCTATCTGATGCGGGAAAAGGGCCTGGACGCCGGGGCGATTGAAAAGCTGCTCTACAACAAGTCGGGGCTGCTCGGCGTGTCGGGCGTGTCGAACGACATGCGCGCCCTGTTGGACAGCGCCGATCCCCACGCGCAGGAGGCGGTGGAGCTGTTCTGTTTCCGCATCGCCAAGGAAACCGGGGCGCTGGCGGCTTCGCTGGGCGGCATCGACGCCTTCGTCTTCACGGCGGGCATCGGCGAACGCTCCGCCCCGGTGCGGGCGCGGGTGGGCGACAAGCTGGCCTGGCTGGGCGTGCGCATCGACGAGGCCGCCAACACGGCCAACGAAACGCGCATCTCCACCCCGGACAGCCGCATCCCGGTCTACGTCATCCCGACCGACGAGGAACGGATGATCGCCCTGCACACGCGCAACGCGTTGGCTGTGGCGGGCTGATGCTGCGCTGGTCATCGTCGGCGCTCATCATCGTGCCCGTGACTGTTGCCCGATGACTGTTGGCAAGGGCGGATGATCGCGTCCGCGCTTTGCCACCGTCGGTGCGATTGGCGTTGTCACACTACAAGGTGCCGGTTCTGAACCCTGCCCCGCCATCATCGATGGGGCAGGGTTTTTTGCGGCCGGTTCACAATTTTTCATAATGGAAACACCAAGGAGATTTTCCCTCATAAAGAGTCACTTTGAGGGTTTTTTCGCGCGAATTGGTTCGAATTTGTCGTTTCACATTCATCGATTTCACGGCGATCTTGAAGACGCGGATTGAGTGTTTTTCTGATCCGCGCAAATCAAACATCAATCCAATGAGGCGTATTATGTCCCTTCCCGTTGATGTCTTTGCATCTGAAAACTTTGGTACTGTTCCGGGCACCGCAACGGGCAATCTGGCTCCCGGAAATTACGTCGGCGTTGTTCAAAGCGATGGAACCACGACGACGGATCTCTCGACCTACATTGTTTTTGGCAACGGCGGGTATGTGAACAGCATTCAGCTTGTTCATACGCTTGGCCTCAGCTACGAGGTTCAAGTGAACGCGGCTGGCCCAAGCGGTTGGGACAACGCTGGTTATCTCTGCTTCTATTATGACGATGGCAGCCAGAGCGCCAGCCTCTCGGTTTATGTGACGAGCACTGAAACGCACATTGTCACGTTCAGCACGACGGCTTCCCCGAACATCACGAAGATCAGCTGGTCGAATTGATCTCTTGAGTCACAAAATGGACGACGCGGTGCCAGCCAACGCCTGCGCATTGGGCGGTGTGTCGGCTGGCATCAGCCATGACTCTGGGGGTGAGCACGAAACCGCACCGTCACCCGCAGGCCCGGTCCCCCGTCGGTCCGGTCCTGCAAGGCGACGTCGGCCCCCAGCCGGTCGGCGAGCGCGCGGACGATGGCCAGCCCCAGGCCGCTGCCGTTGCGCGCCCGTTCCGCCGTTTGCGGCAGGCGGAAGAAGCGTTCGAACACCCGGTCCCGCTGGTCGGCGGGAATGCCGGGGCCGTCGTCCTCCACCTCCAGCGACGGCGCGTCGGGCGGGCCGATCACCCGCACCGCCACGCTGCCGCCGGGGCGGTTGTAGCGGATGGCGTTGTCGATCAGGTTGGCCAGCAACTCCCCCACCAACACCGCGTTGCCGCTGACCAGCCGTGGGCTGTTGTCGGGCGGCGCGTCGAACAGCACATCGACGCCACAGGCCAGCGCGGCGGGGACCTGTTCGGCGGCGATGTCGGTGGCGGTCAGCACCAGATCGGTGGTTTCGGCGGTGGGTGGAACCGGGCTGTCCTCGTCGGCGCGGGCCAGGGCGAGCAATTGGGTCAGCAGCCGTTCCAGCCGCCGGGCGGCCCCCTCCACATCCTCCAGCGCGGCGCGGCCCTCCGGCGTGTCGGTCCCATGCCGCCGCAGCAGCGCCAGATGGGTGCGCAGCACCGCCAGCGGCGTGCGCAGTTGGTGGGAGGCGTCGGCGGTGAAACGGCGCATCGCCCCGATGGATTGGTCGAGCCGTTCCAACAGCCCGTTGATGGCGACGACCAGCGGCAGCGCCTCGCGCGGGACAACGGCGAGCGGCAGCGGGACCAGCGCCATCGCGCCGCTGGCCGAGCGTGAATCGATCACCCGGCGCAGGCGCAGCAACGGGGCCAGACCCCGGCCCACCGCGCCCCAGACCAGAACGCCGCTGCCCGCGACCAGCGCCAGTTCCAGCACGGTCAACCACAGCAGCAGATTGATTTCCAACGCCCGCCGCCCGTCGGTGGTTTCCGCCACCTGCACCAGGATCGGTTGGGTTTGGCCATACAGCCGTCGGGTCTGCGCGGCGATCCGCACCGGATGGCCGTGATACCGGTCGTCGCGGAAGCGGGTGACGTTCAGCGGCAGCGAGTCGGGATCCAGCGTCGGCAGGTCGAGATAGCCGGTGACGATGCCGCCGCGATGGGACACGTTGTAATAGATGTTGTCGCGCGCCTGACTCTCCAGCATGCCGAAGGCGACAGCGGGCAGATCGACCGTCACTTCGCCGTCGTCGTCGCTCACCGCCAGACGCTCGGCGATGGCCAGCACCGACCCGGCGAGCACGCGGTCGTGGGTGGATTGGACAAAGCCGTGGATCAGGGCGGCCCCGCCCACCCCCAACCCCACCGCCAGCGCCCCCAACGGGACCAGCAGCCGGGTGAGCAGGCGGCGGCGCAGCGACGGCGCGCGCGGTTGGGTGGCCGCGCGGCTCATCAGGCCGGAATTTCCATCAGATAGCCCAGGCCGCGAATCGTGCGGATCGGCGGGCCGTCCGGCTCCAACTTTTTGCGCAGGCGGGCGACGTAGAGTTCGATGGCGTTGGGGGCCACCGGCTCGTCAAAGCCGAACACCTCGCCCGACAGCCGGTCTTTCGGCACCACCTTGCCCGCGCGGGTGATGAGGCCCTCCAGCACCGCCAATTCCCGTTTGCGCAAATCCAGCAGCCGCCCGTTCACCGTCACCCGCGCGGTGGAGCGGTCGTAGCGCAGCCCGCCGCACACCAATTCAGGCGTTGGCAAGCCCTGGCCCCGGCGCATCAGGGCGCGCACGCGGGCCTCGAACTCGGCGGGTTCGAAGGGCTTCAGCAGGTAATCGTCGGCCCCCAGATCCAACCCCTTCACCCGGTCGGCCACCGCCTCCCGCGCGGTCAGGATCATCACCGGTACGGTGGAGCCGCGTCGCCGGATTCGGTTCAACACCTCGAACCCCGACAGGTCGGGCAGACCCAGATCCAGAATGACCAGCCCATAGGGTTCGGCCTGTTCGGACCGCACGGCCTCTTCGCCGTTGGATTCGTGATCGACCGCGTATCCGGCCAGCTTCAGCGAGCCGACCAGCCCGCGCGCCAGCGCCGCGTCGTCTTCGACAATCAGGATCCGCATGCGGACGCCAGCCTCCCTTCGCTTTCGGCACTCCGGTCTTTGCGCCGGGTCATCCGTTCGCCAAACAATTTTTACCCGCGACAGATTGGCGACAGGTTGAACGCCTATAGTCGCTTGTAAGTCCAACCAACCCCGCCCGCAACGGGACAGTGACCCGCCCTGCGGCAACGGACAACAAGCGTTTTGAGGAGAGGAAGACGATGAGCCGCAAATTCGCCCTTCTGGTCGCCACCGCCCTGACCGCCGTCAGCCTGACCATCACCGTGCCGGGCCTGACCGCCGGGACGGCGCAGGCGCAAAGCGTGCCCGCCGGTTACGACCCGTCCTATGCCAAGATCATCGAGGCGGCGAACCAGGAAGGCGCGCTCAGCATCTATTCGGCGACCGACGCCTCGGCGGTGTCGGAACTGCTGAAGGGCTTCGAGGCGCTCTATCCCAAGATCAAGCTGGAATACGCCGATCAGAATTCGACCGAGATGTACAACCGCTTCATCAGCGAGGCCGCCGCCAACACCGGCACCGCCGATCTGATGTGGTCCTCGGCGATGGATCTCCAGATCAAGCTGGTGAACGACGGCTACGCCCAGCCTTACGCCACCCAGGAAGCCAAGGCGCTGCCCGCCTGGGCGAACTGGAAGAACGAAGCCTACGGAACCACCGCCGAACCCATCGTCTTCGCCTACAACAAGCGTTTGGTGCCCGAAGCCGACGTGCCGAAGACCCACGCCGATCTTGCCAAGCTGCTGACCACCAAGGCCGACGCCTACAAGGGCAAGGTCACGTCCTATGATCCCGAGCGCAGCGGCGTCGGTTTCCTCTACATCACCCAGGACGCGCAGGTGAACAAGAACACCTGGGATCTGGTGAAGGCCATGGGCCAGACCGGGGTGAAGCTCTACACCTCCTCGGGCGCGATGATCGAACGCCTGACCTCCGGCGAGCACACCATCGGTTACAACATGATCGGCTCCTATGTGCTGGAACGGCAGAAGAAGGATCCGACCTCCATCGGTGTGGTGCTGCCCAACGACTACACCATCGTGATGTCGCGCATCGCCTTCATCCCCAAGGCCGCCCGCCACCCGAACGCCGCCAAGCTGTTCCTGGATTACCTGCTGTCCAAGCAGGGGCAGGAGGCGATGGTCGCCCGTTACATGGGGTCGATCCGCACCGATCTGGCCCACATCAACCCGACCGCCGACATGCCGGAATCCATGCTGCGCCCGATCCAGGTCGGGCCGGAGCTGCTGACCTATCTGGACCAGGTCAAGCGCCTGAAGTTCCTGAAGGATTGGCAGAAGTCGCTGCAAGGCAAGTGAGGTTGCCAGTCCTCCCCGTTCATTCTCCTTCTCCCCTCGGGGAGAGGGTCGGGGTGAGGGGGAATCATCTGCCGGACGCCGGTCGCCGCGCGTCCCCCTCACGCAACCCTCTCCCCAGGGGGGAGAGGGCCTGAGGGTCCGCACCAAGGAACATCCCCATGAACCGCGCCACGCGCATCGCGGTCATCGTCGCCATGGCGATCGCCGTGCTGGCCCCGATCGGGCTGGTGGTCTACCAGAGTTTTCTGGACGGGCCGTTCTTCCAACCGAAAACCGCTTTCACCCTCTCGGCCTATGAATTCGTTCTGGACGACGAGGATTTCTTTGACGCTCTGTGGAATTCGGCCGTCATCGCCTTTGGCATGACCGCCATCGCCGTGCCGGTCGGGGCGATCCTGGCCTTTCTGATGGTGCGCACCGATCTGCCGGGCCGCCGGTGGATCGAGCCGGTGATCCTGGTGCCGATGTTCGTGTCGTCGGTGGTGCTGGCCTTCGGCTTCGTGGTCAGCCTCGGCCCGGCGGGCATCGTGTCGCTGTGGGTGAAAAGCTGGTTGGGAACCATCCCCTGGTATCTCTATTCCAAATGGATGCTGATCGTCATCGCCGGGTTGACGCACGTCCCGCACGTCTTCCTCTACACCTCGTCCGGCTTGCGCAGCCTGGGATCGGACGTGGAGGAGGCCGCGCGGATGACCGGGGCCGGGCCGCTGCGCGTCGCCCTGACCGTCAGCCTGCCGATGGTGATGCCCAACATCCTCTACGCCGCCGTGCTGGTGTTCTTCCTGGGCTTTGAGCTGTTCGGCCTGCCGCTGGTGCTGGGCGATCCCGAAGGCATCCTGGTGTTGGCGACCTACCTCTACAAGCTGACCAACAAGCTGGGCACGCCGTCCTATCAGTTGATGGCCGTGGTCGTGGTGTCGATCATCTGCATCGCCCTGCCGCTGGTCGCCCTGCAACGCCATCTGCTGCGCACCGCCAACCGTTACGTCTCGGTCAAGGGCAAGGCGTCGGCGCAAAAGCCGGTGACGATCGGGTTCTGGCGCTGGCCGGCGGTGGCGCTGATCGTGTGCTGGCTGGCCTTCACCGTCGTCATTCCCATCAGCGGCCTGATCCTGCGCGCCTTCGTGTCGAGCTGGGGCGAAGGGGTCCAACTGTCGCAGGTGTTGACGCTCGATCACTTCCGCGAGCTGACGCACTTCCCCAATCTGGTGCGCGGCATCGTCAACACGCTTTTGATCGCCTCGGTCGGCGGCGCGCTGTCGGTCGGTGTCTACACCGTGCTCAATCTGGCCGCCCACCGCTGGCAATCGGGCTGGACCCGCCTGATGGATTATCTGGTGCTGCTGCCGCGCGCCATGCCGGGTCTGGTTGCGGGTCTGGCGATCTTCTGGGTGTTCCTGTTCACGCCCTTCCTGTCGCCGATGCGCCAGACCATGATCGCCATCTGGGTCGCCTACACGCTGGTGTGGTTGGCCTATGGCATGCGGCTGGTCAGCGGTGCCCTGTTGCAGATCGGGCCGGAGTTGGAAGAGGCGGGCCGCGTCGTCGGTGCCTCGGCGGGCCGGGTCAGCCGCGATCTCACCCTGCCGCTCATCAAGGTTGGCCTGATTTCGAGCTGGCTGCTGATCTTCATCACCTTCATGCGCGAATACTCCACCGGCGTCTATCTGCTCAGCCCCGGCACCGAGGTCATCGGCTCCCTGCTGGTGTCGCTCTGGGGATCGGGGGCTGTGGACCTCGTGACCGCGCTCTCCACCGTCAACATCGCGATGATCGGCTGCGGCCTGCTGCTGATGTCGCTCTTCGGGAAACGCTCCCATGGCTAAGCTCACCATCGATGATCTGCATCTGTCCTATGGCAGCAACCACATCCTGAAGGGCATCTCCGCCACCTTCGCCCAGGGCGAGATCGTCGCCCTGCTGGGGCGGTCGGGCAGCGGCAAGACCACCCTGCTGCGCTCCATCGCCGGGTTGGAGGAGCCGTCCAAGGGGACCATCACCATCGGCAATTCCCCGGTGTTCGATGGGGCCGCCGGTTTGAACGTGCCGTCGGAAAAGCGCGGCCTGGGGCTGGTCTTCCAGTCCTACGCGCTGTGGCCGCACAAGACGGTGTTCGAAAACGTCGCCTATGGCCTGCGCCTGCGCAACGTTCCCGGTGCCGAGATCACCCAGCGCGTCGCCGCCGTGCTGGAAGGGGTGGGGCTGGGCCATCTGGGCGACCGTTACCCGCACCAGATGTCCGGTGGCCAGCAGCAGCGCGTGGCGCTGGCCCGCGCGCTGGTCTACAACCCGCCGGTCATCCTGCTGGACGAGCCGCTGTCCAACCTGGACGCCAAGCTGCGCGAAGAGGCGCGGATCTGGATCCGCTCGCTCATCAAAAAGATGAACCTGACCGCCGTGTTCGTCACCCACGATCAGGTCGAGGCGATGGCGATTGCCGACCGCGTCGTGCTGCTGGACGGCGGGCGCATCGTGCAGGCGGGCACGCCCCAACAGCTCTACACCGAGCCGGTGAGCCTGTTCGCGTCCGAATTCATGGGCACCAACAACCAGATCAAGAGCCGTGTGCTGGACAAGCGCGGCGGTCATACCCAGATCGAGCTGTCGGGCTTTGCCCTGTGGGGCAAGGATCGCGGCGGCAAGGCGGTGGGCGAGGACGCCACCGGCGTCATCCGTCTGGAACAGGTTGCGGTGGTGGCGGGCGAGGGGGAGAACTGCATCCAGGCGACGCTGGAAACCTCCCTCTATCTCGGCAGCCAGTGGGAGCATGTGTTCCGCTGCGGCGATCTCAGCCTGCGCACCTTCGGCGGACCGCTGGCCCCGGGCGCGCATTGGCTGCACCTGCCGCCCGAACAGCTTTGGGTCTTCTGACCACCTGCGTTTTCCTTCTCCTCCCGAGGTGCGTGTCGGCACGTCCCTCGCCTTTGGCTGCGGCGTCTTGTGGGCGTCGCAGCCTTCTTTTTTGTGGGCGTCCGTTGCGAATCGCCCGCCGCGCCGTTACACAGGGGACCAAACCCGCATTCCCCCGACCTTCGGAGCCATCCCAGGATGTCCAGCCTGTCCGATCCGGCGACCATCGCCGCCGCCGCCGCCAAGATTTTGTTGGAAATCAAGGCGCTGCATTTCAACGCCGAGACGCCCTTCATCTTCACCTCCGGGTGGGCCAGCCCGGTCTACACCGATTGCCGCCGCATCGTGTCCTTCCCGCGCGCCCGCAAGGCGCTGATGGACTTCGCCGTGGCGACCATCGAACGCGAGATCGGCTATGAATCCATCGACGCGGTGGCCGGTGGCGAAACGGCGGGCATCCCCTTTGCCGCCTGGATCGCGGACAAGCTTGAACTGCCGATGCAGTATGTCCGCAAGAAGCCGAAGGGCTTTGGCCGGAACGCCCAGATCGAAGGTCTGCTGACCGAGGGGCAGCGCGTTCTGCTGGTCGAGGATCTGGCGACCGATGGCAAGAGCAAGGAAAACTTCGTCACCGCCCTGCGCAACGGCGGGGCGCAGGTGACGGACACCTTTGTCATCTTCCATTACGGCATCTTCCCGCAGTCCAAGGTCAACATGGACGCCATCGGCGTGCGCCTGCACGCGCTGTGCACCTGGTGGGACGTGCTGAAGGTCGCCCGCGAAAACCGCTATTTCGATGAAAACACCCTGAACGAGGTCGAAAAGTTCCTGAACGACCCGGTTGGCTGGTCGGCGGCCCATGGCGGCAAGTCGAGCATGAGCTGAGCGTGACGCGGGGCGGCGGGACCATCTCCGCCGCCCCGGATCATTTGAGTACAGTGTGAATACTCGCGACGTGTTCAAACGATTGAAAAGACTCCCTTGCCGTGACCATGCGCGGCGCGTACCGTTTGCAATCAAACGGGCGCAAAGGGACAAGGGCCGTGGGCAGTTCGGACGATTTTGACAAGGTGATCGCCGTAGCCAAGAAGGCTATGGATCGTATGTTGTCTGATCGTTTGCCGCCCAATCCTGAAAATTTCACCCTGTGGTTTGTTTATTTCAGTGGTTTGAATCCGGATCTGACCCGCGCGGTCGACATTGCCAGCCGCGATGGAATCGCCCTGTCCCAATCGCTGGCGGAGGAGCTGTTCAAGCGCTTCTTTTCGCTGGAGGCCGAGGCGCAGGCGATTCGCGAAACCTCCGACCGCGCGCGCTACGCCCTGGGCCGGGTGCTGGAGCAATTGGGGGCGGTCGGCTCGGAGACGGAGCGTTACGGCAACGCCCTGGTCGGCTTTCAGGACGAGTTGGCGCAGCCGCTCAACCTCAGTGAATTGCGCGCCATGGTCGCCGCCATCGCCGCCGAAACGGTGGGGATCGTCGATCGCCAATTGGCGTTGCAGACGCAAATCCAGGAATCGAGCAACCAACTGGCAGAAATGCGCGTCAGCCTGGACAGCGCCCGGCGGGAGGCGCTGACCGACGGCCTGACCGGCATCGCCAACCGCAAGGCGTTCGACTTGATGCTGTTGGAGGCGATGGAGGAGGCAACGCGCGACGATCAACCCCTGTCGTTGCTGATGGTGGACATCGACCATTTCAAGAGCTTCAACGACGCCCATGGCCATCTGGTCGGCGATCATGTGCTGAAGCTGGTGGCGCGCATGCTGACCGAATGCATCAAGGGCCGCGACACCGCCGCCCGCTACGGCGGTGAAGAGTTTTCCATCATCCTGCCGCGCACCAATCTGGACAGCGCCACCCGGTTGGCCGAACAGATCCGCAGCTTCGTCGGCGGTCGCCAGATCGTGAACAAGGCGCGCAACGCCAATTACGGAACCGTCGCCCTGTCGATCGGGGTCGGGCAGTTCCGGCCCGGCGAAAACTCCTTGTCGCTGGTCCGCCGGGCCGACGAGGCGCTCTACCGCGCCAAGCGCAACGGACGCAACCGCGTCAGCGTTGAGGACGCGAACGAGACGGAGTGACGCCGCCCCGTTTCGCTGTTCCGTCTCACCGCCCCGCCAACCGCGCTCCCGCCAGCCGCCCCCCCCGCCAATCGCTCCACGGTCGCCGCGCAGCCATCCAACAACGCCGCCACCACCTCCGCCGCCGGGCGGGGGCGGGCCAACCGCAGCCCTTGCCCGGCCCACAGCGACAGGAGGTCGGCGCGCCCCTGTTGACCGGCGGCGGTGCGCAGCGGGCGGGTCAGCGCGTTTTGCAGGGGGAAGGGCAGAACCGCGTCGGGGGCATCGACGGCCTCCACCCTTTCCATGACGCGGTTGAGGATGCCGCGCGCCGGGCGGCCGGAAAAGGCGCGGGTCAAGCGGGTCTGCTCCTCGGTCGCGGACAGGATCGCCTGTTTGTGCGCGTCGGGGATGCCCGCCTCGTCGCAGGTCAGGAAAACGGTCCCGAGTTGCACGGCGGTCGCCCCCAGCGCCAGGGCGGCGGCAACACCGCGCCCGTCCATGATGCCGCCCGAGGCGATGACCGGGACCGACACGGCGTCCACCATCTGCGGAACCAGGGCCATCGTGCCGATCAGGTTGGCGGCTGGGTCGCCGATGAAACCGCCACGATGGCCGCCTGCTTCGGCCCCCTGGGCGATCACCGCGTCCACCCCGGCCTGTTCCAGCGCCACCGCTTCGGCCACCGTGGTGGCGGTTCCCATCACCCGCATGCCGCGCGCCTTGGCGGCAGCGACCACCTCCGCCGGGGGCGGGCCAAAGGTGACGCTGAAGGCGGCGGCCCCGCTGTCCAGCATGGCCGGGACCAGCGCGGCGAAGCCATCGCCGGGATAGGCCGGGGCGCTGGGGGCGGGCAAGCCAAGCTCCGCGTAAAACCCGGCGATCCGCTCCACCGCCGCCCCGGTCAGCGCGGCGGAGGCCGTCGGTTCGGGCTGCGGCGCGAACAGGTTGACGCCAAAGGGGCGGGTGGTGCGGGACCGGATGTCGCGCGCCCGGTCGGTCAACTGCGCGGGCGTGAGATAGGCGGCCCCGACGAAGCCGAATCCGCCCGCCTCGTTCACCGCCGCGACCAGCGCGGCGCTGTCCCCACCGCCCGCCATCGGCGCTTGGATGATGGGGGAGGGCAGGCCCAAGCGGGCCAGAGAGTCGCTGTGCGCGGTCATCGCCGCCTCCGTCGCGGTCGTGAAGGGTTGGGGCGATGCTACCGCGCGCCGCACCATCACGACCAACGACTTGTTCAGAAGGCGACGTTCACTTTCAGTGAAGCTTTATGCCGCCCGCAGCCACACGGCGGTGTCGTGGAACGCGGCCCCGCCCGCCGGGGGGATCGGTTCGGGCGAGGTCAGGCTGTTGATGCCCATCCCTTCGACAAAGGCGGTGTTGGGCCAGATCCCTTCCACGATGACCACGCCGCGCGGAACCCCGGCGAAGGGCTTGGCGTGCACCACCACGCTGCCCTGTGTGTTGCCCAACCGCACCGGCGCGCCGTCGGCCAGCGCCAGCGCGGTCAGATCCTCCGGGTGGATCAGGGCGGTCGGGCGGCCTTCCCGCCGTTGCGAGGTGACGGTTTCGCCAAAGGAGGTGTTCAGGAACTGGCGGGCCGGGGCCGTCACCAGCCGGAACGGGTGTTCGGCGTTGGCGTCGCGGGCGGGCGGCATGTGGTCGGGCAGCTCCGGCATGCCGCCATAGGGACCAAGGGCGGCCCAATCCGGGGCGAAGCGGAATTTGCCGTCGGGCCAGGCGAAGCCGTTGAGGAAATGGGAGGTTTCGAAATCCGGTTGGGCGTCGATCCAGCGATCCTCGGTCAACTGGTCGGCGTTGCCCAGGCCGGAGCTTTTCAGCATGGCGTCGATGATCTCCAGCGCGGTCATGCCGAATCCCGGATGCTCGGCCCCGACGCGGCGGGCGATTTCGGAAATCACCCAATGGTTTTCGCGCGCCTCGTGCTGCGGCTCGATCAGCTTGCGGCCGATCAGGATGTGCATCTGCCCGCCGCCGCGATACAGGTCGTCATGCTCCAGGAAGGTGGTGGCCGGGATCACCAGATCGGCCAGTTGCGCGGTGTCGGTCATGAACTGCTCGTGCACGGCGACGAACAGATCCTCGCGCAGGAAGCCTTGGCGCACCCGGTTGGAATCCGGGCAGATCGCCGCCGGGTTGGTGTTCTGGATCAGCATCGCCTTGACCGGCGGGCCGCTGGTCAGGTCGCGCGGGTCGCCGGTCAACACCGCGCCGATGCGCGACTGGTCGAAGCTGCGCACCCGCGTGTCCTGCCGGTCCAGCCCCTCCGACAGGGTGCGGTCGATGCGGTAGATGCCCGACGAGCAATAGAGCGCGCCGCCGCCCTTGTGCTGCCACGATCCGGTGACGATGGGCAGGCAGGACACCGCGTGCATCTGGGCCGCCCCGTTGTGGCTGCGGCTGACGCCGTAGCCCAGGCGCAGATAGCTGCGCGGGGTGGAGCCGTAGAGCCGGGCGAATCCCTCGATCGCCTCCACCGTCAGGCCGGTGATGGCGGCGGCCCATTCCGGGGTGCGGCTGGCCAGATGGGCTTCGAAGCGGTCGGCGTCGGCGGTCAGGCGGGCGAGGTACGCGCGGTCGGCGTAGCCCTCGCGGAACAGCACGTGCATCACCGCGCAGGCCAGCGCGCCATCGGTGCCGGGGCGCAGCATCAGATGCAGATCGGACACCTCGGCCGTTCCGGTGCGGTAGGGGTCGATGGTGACGAGCTTCGCCCCCCGGCCCTTGCGGGCGCGGCTGATGTGGGTCATCACGTTGACCTGCGTGGCGACCGGGTTGCCGCCCCAATTCACGATCAGGTCGCTGTCGGCCATTTCGCGGGGGTCGGCCCCCCTGATGTCGCCATAACCCGCCATCCAGCCCATGTTGGCCGGGGTGTCGCAAACGGTGCTGGTCTGGCGCGAATAGCCTTTGACGTGGCGCAGCCGGTTGATGCTGCCGCGCTGCACCAGCCCCATGGTTCCGGCGTAATAGAGCGGCCAAACCGCTTCGGCCCCATGGGTCCGCTCGGCCTTCAGGAACTCTTCGGCGATGCGGTCCAGCGCCTCGTCCCAGCCGATGGCGGTCCATTGCCCCGATCCCTTCGGGCCGCTGCGCAGCAGCGGGGTTTTCAGCCGGTCGGGCGAATGGACCCGTTCGGCGTAGCGGCTGACCTTGGCGCAGATCACCCCCGCCGTGTAGCTGTTCTCCGCCGCGCCGCGCACCTTGCCGATGCGGTCGGGGGCGAGCCGTTCCACCTCCAGGGCGCAGGTGCTGGGGCAATCATGCGGACAGGCGGTGGGCAGGAACGGCGACGACGTCACGGCGGGACCCTCTGAGTTCGTGCACAAAGAAGCGGCAGCGAGTGTAGGGCCGTTGCCGCCGCCGCTTCAACCCGCGTTGGACAAAAAGTCTGGTGGGGGGCTTAACGAGTGGCGATGCAGCCCGCGCCGGGCGTACACCTCGTCCCCACCGAAAAAGCGGCACACCCGGTCATAGCCAAGCCCGTCCATCAGGGCGCGCAGGCCGGGGTCCTCCTGCGGGTTTTCCAGGGAAAACACGTCGATGGTGACGCGGGAAAAGTCGATGGACTCGATGATGCTGCGCTCGGCCCCTTCGGTGTCGATGGAGCAGTACTGAACGTGGGTGATGCCATGGTCGGCCAACACCGCGCCCAGCCGCCGCACCGGCACGGTGATGAGCCGTTTGTCGTGGATGAGGGTGTCGACGAAGGCCCGCTGGTCGGGATCAAAGGTTTCGCTGAGGCCCCCCATCATCGCCGGACCGTCGAGGATGTCCAGAAACTCGGCCTCCCCCTCCCGATTGGCCAGGGCGATGTTCAGGTTCGGGCCGGGCCGGTTGCGCGCCAGCGCGGCGAAGCGGGTGGGGGACGCCTCCACACACAGGCCGGTCCACCCCATCTCGCGTTCGAAAAACAGGGTGTTGGACCAGGTGACGCCGTCATAGGCCCCGATGTCGAGGAAGACGCCGCCGGTCCGATCGGGAAAGAAGGTCCGATGGACGAAGGCGTCCTGCCCCTCATGCCCGTGATGGGCGGGGTGAAGGCCAAGCGCGCGTTCCACCTCCCACAAGGCGCTGCGGACGGCGCTGTGGTCGGGGTCGTCGGCCAGGGCGCGGCGGTACTGGGCGGCGGCCTCGGCCAAGCGCCCGATGGTGCGCAGCAGCAGCCCCAAGCGCGGACGGACGGGGGAGCGTTCCGGGGCCAGCGCCACCGCGCGGGACAGGGCGCTGGCGGCGTCGGTGAACGCCTCCCCCACATGCAGGCTTTCGCCCAGCCCCTGCCACAGATCGGCGCGGTCGGGCGCGAGGGCCAACGCGGCGCGCAGATCGGCCTGCGCCCCGGCGCTGTCCTGGGTCTGCTGGCGCAGCGCGGCGCGGGCGGCCAGGGCGTCGGCGTCGATCTGAAGGCGAATGCGGCGGGACAGCAGGGGCAACGCCGCGTCGACCTCGCACAACCCGATCAGATTGCTGATGACAGCGACGAAATCGGGTTGGATCGCCAACGCCAACCGATACCAATCGGCGGCCTGCGTGGCGGAGGTTTGCCCGCTTCCCAACCGGGCGGCGGTCAGCGCCAGCGCGGCCAGCGCGTCGTCCCGGTCCGGCGTCAGGGTCAGGGCCTGCCGGTACTGGGCGGCGGCCTGGGTCAGACGACCGGCGCGGCGGAGCAGATCGGCCAGATTGATCCGGCAATCGGTGGTGGCCGGGGTGAGCGCGATGGCCTTTTGCATCCAGGCGATGCCCTGATCCGTCCGGCCACGCTGGCCCGCCAGCACCCCGGACAGATGCAGGGCGTCGGGTTGTCCGGGCGCTGCCGTCAGAATCCGGCGGTACAGCGTGTCCGCCTCGTTCAGCCGCCCGGCCTGGTGAAGGTCAAGCGCGATGGACAGCGCTTCTGCAAGGGTGGCCATCGCGCCGCATGGGTCTGGGGGGTGAACCGACATCAACCCCAAGACTGCACCGCAATCAAGGCGCTGCGCACGCAAAAGATGCATCCTGGGCCGATGTGTCGCAGCGACGCCATGGCGAATGGGGGGTCATTTCACCTTGGCGCGCTGTTCCGCCGCCCGTTGGTCTTCGGCGCGCTTGCGTTCGGCTTCGACCTTGGCGCGCCATTCGGCGGCGCGTTGGTCCTCGGCGCGTTTGCGCTCGATCTCCTCATGGCCCCGCCGTTCCTGCGCGCGCTGTTCTTCGGCGCGCCTGCGGTCGGCCTCCTCGCGGGCGCGCTGTTCGGCGGCCCGTTGCTCTTCGGCACGTTTGCGGTCGGCGGCCTCGGGCGATTGGGATGCCACCGCGTGTTTCAGCGTGCGACGGGCGATGAGCGTCTCGGCGGCTGCGGTGTCGAGGCCGGGGATCTGGGCGTACTCATCGGTCAACATCCAGGGGATGGATCCGCGCTGGTTCTGGTCGGCCGCGCGCTTGGCGATCATCTGCCCAATCCGGTCCCGGTCGGTGTCCGCAATCAAACCCATCGTGCCCGCGCGCGTCCACCGCCGGGCCGGGGAGATCGCCTCTGGTTTGGATTTGAAGCGCTTCGCCTCCTCGGTGAACGCCTCGACCAGCGCGTCGCTGATGCCGGGGTTGCGCTGCGTCATGGTGCGCAGGGCGTCGCGCGAGGCGCTGGAAAGGGGCGGGCCATCAAGCCAGCGCTGGATGTCGGCGATTCCGGCGAACGCGCCCATGGGCGGCGAAACCTCTCCCGCCACACTGAGCGGGGAGGGGGCCGAGGCCACGGCGAACGCCGGGCGCAAGTCGCCAAGCGGGCCGGTCAGCAGGCAGGACAGGGCAAGCAACGAAACCAGACCACGCTTTGACGGCATCTTGATCTCCCGGTGCGCGCATGGGGATGACTGGGAAACGGCAAAAAAGCCGTGTTGACAGAGGAAGACGCGACCGTCTGTTGACGGAAATCAGAAAAAACGTGGGAAAAGAGGCGTGAACGGCCAGCATCATCACGATCTGGCACCGCCGCGTGCGGAACAGGTCCTTTCGTCATGCTTGTCGCAACGCGGCCCGTGATGGGCGTGACTGCATGGGAAAACGGGTGTCGACGCGGATCTATTCCCGTCAAGGCGCGTCTTTTTTTGATGCACAAACAGGAACGGGCGCGGCCGAATGGACCGCGCCCGCTTCATCGGACATTTGGGGATCGGATGTGATCCGATCAGGCCGCCGATGATTTTACATGAAGCCCAACAGACGCGGGAACCACAGGGTGATCGCCGGGATGTAGGTGACGGCACCCAGGAAGATCAGCATGGTCAGCAGCCACGGCCACACGGCCACGGTCAGTTCGGTGATGCCCATCTTGGTGATGCCGCTGGCGACGTAGAGGTTCAGGCCGACCGGCGGGTGGCACATGCCGACTTCCATGTTCACGACGATCAGGATGCCGAAATGCACGGGATCGATGCCCAGCTTCATCGCGACCGGGAACAGGATCGGCGCCAGGATGAGGACGATGGACGACGGCTCCATGAAGTTGCCGGCGGCCAGCAGCACGATGTTCACCACCAGCAGGAACACCCAGACGCCCATGTTCTGGTCCATGATCCAGCCGGCCATCGTCTGCGGGATCTGCTCCGACGTCATCAGGAACGAGAACAGCACGGCGTTGGTGATGATGTAGAGCAGCATGGCCGACATGCTGGCGCTGTCCAGCAGCACCTTGGGCACGCGGCTCAACGGCATGTCCTTGTAGACGAAGACCGCCACAATGAAGGCGTAGACCGCCGCCATCGCCGCCGCTTCGGTCGGGGTGAACACGCCGCTGTAGATGCCGCCCATGACGACGACGATCAGCAGCAGGCCCCAGAAGCTTTCACGCAGCGCGCTGAAGCGCTGTGCGGCGGTGGCCTTGGGCAGGCGGGGGTAGCCGAACTTGCGGGCGCGGTACCAGGTGGTAAAGCCCAGCAGGAAGGCCAGCATCAGACCGGGGACGACGCCAGCGATGAACATCTGGCCGATCGACGGCGCTTGCGGGTGGCCGGTGGTGGCCACGCAGTACATCACCATCACGATGGACGGCGGGATCAGGATGCCCAGCGCGCCCGAGGTGGTGATGATGCCCGCGCCGAAATTGCGCGGGAAGCCCTGCGCCACCATGGCGGGCAGGATGATGGACCCGATGGCGACCACGGTGGCCGGGCTGGACCCCGACACCGCCGCGAACAGCGCGCAGGCCATGACGCCCGCCAGACCAAGCCCGCCATGCCAATGGCCGACCATGGATGTCGCAAAATTGATCATGCGGCGCGCGACACCGCCGTGCGTCAGGAAGTTGCCCGCCAGGATGAAGAACGGGATCGCCATGATCTCGAACTTCTCGATGCCGGTGAACAGCTTCAAGGCGACGGCGTTGATCGGCACGTCGGTCATGGTGAACAGGAAGGTCAGAACGGTCAGACCCAGCGAAATGGAAATCGGCATGCCGGTCAGCATCAGAACCAGCAGAAGACCGAAGATGATGGCCGCGCTCATGCCGGGCCTCCTTCTTTGGCGGCCTCGACCGGGTCGATGCCATCAACATGGGCGTGATCGTGGTGGGGCAGTTCGCCGGTGCGGATGAACGCCACGGCCACCTGAAGGAAGCGGAAGCACATCAGGTAGGATCCCAGCGGGATCGCCAGATACACCAGCCACATCGGCGCTTCCAGATCGGCGGAGACCTGTTCGGTCTGGGCGATGTGGTAGACGAAATTGGCCCCCAGCGACCCGACGATGCCGGTGAACAGCGCGCCGGCCCCCAGCCCGATCAGCACGAATTTCTTGTGCAGATCCGGCGGCATCCGGTTGATGACCACGTCGACGCCGACATGGATGCCGGTGCGCACGCCATAGGCGGCCCCGAATTTGGCCATCCACACGAACAGATAAATGCAAAGCTCCTGCGCCCAGGACAGATCCCAGCGCAGGACATAATCCTGGAGGGCCGGGATGCCGGAAACATAACGATGGAGGACGGCGGCAAAAATAACGAGCGTCGCCACCGCCATCAGGGAAGCGATCAACGCTTCCTCCAGGCGATCAAGCAAACGGAGAATCATGGCGGGAAGCTCCCGGATGTGCGGAGGGCAGGCGGGAAGGGCGCGGGGGGCGGTCCCCCTCTCCCCCCCCGGGGAGAGGGAAGGGGTAAGGGGGAAGCGGCGCGAGGGATTGTCCGGCAGGCGGACCCCCCTCACCCTGACCCTCTCCCCGGGGGGGAGAGGGGATGACGTCCGATGTTTGGCCGAATTGTGTCTTACATCTTCACGCCGGCGGCGGCGGCTTCCTTGTTGATCGCCTCGATCAGGTCCTTGCCGACGCGGGCCTCGGCGTCCTTGTGGACCGGCAGCAGGGCCTTCATCCAGGCGGCGCGTTCTTCCGGAGTCTGTTCGCGGAACTGGGTCTTGCCCGACGCCTTCATCTGCGCCATCGCCACGTCGTTTTCGTTCTGGGCGATGTCGTTGGCGTAGGCGGTCGCCTCCTTCATCGCGCCGCCCAGCGCGGTGCGGATATCGGCGGGCAGGCCGTCCCAGAACTTCTTGTTCACGATGACCGCGTAGCCGAGATAGCCATGGTCGGTGATCGTGGCGTGCTTCTGCACTTCATGCATTTTCTGGGTGTACATGTTCGACGGCGGGTTTTCCGTGCCATCGACCACGCCGGTTTGCAGCGCCTGATAGACTTCGGAGAAGGCCATCACCTGGGGCAGCGCGCCCAGCGTGCGCATCTGGGCGTCCAGAACCTTGGACGACTGGATGCGCATCTTCTGGCCCTTCATGTCCTCCGGCTTGATGAGCGGCTTGTTGGCGCTCATGATCTTGAAACCGTTGTCCCAATAGGCCAGACCGACGATGCCCTTCGATTCCAGCTTCTGGAACAGTTGCTTGCCGATCGAACCCTCGGTCACGCGGCGCAGAACGGTCTTGTTCGGGAAGATGTAGGGCAGGTCGAAGACCTCGAATTCCTTGGCACCGAGCGGGCCGAACTTGGCCAGCGACGGGGCGAGCATCTGGACGGCACCCAGCTGGAGGGCCTCAAGCTCCTCCTTGTCCTTGTAAAGCTGGCTGTTGGGATAAACCTCGACCTTCACCTTGCCGCCGGTGGCCTTTTCCGCCAGTTCCTTGAACTTTTCAGCCCCCTTGCCCTTGGGCGTGTCCTGGGCGACGACGTGGCTGAACTTGATGAGGATTTGATCCTGGGCGAAGGCCACAGGGGCCGACATCATGCTGCCGACCGCAGCGGCGCACAGGAGAGTCACAAGCTTCATGGGTGCGTCCCTTCTCTTCCGAATATTCGTGTGGCGGATTGTCCAACCCCGAACTTATCCTGCATTCTTCAACAGTCTGTGCGGCGCGGCTATTGTGGAAATCCGCAGACCGCGCTCACAACCCCGGAATTCCGTGACGACGTGCCTGACAGAATCAGCCATTTCTTTGATGTAACACGTTTTTTCTCACGCCGCGACCGGTTGTCCGGCAACGGACGATCCGCCGCGCCGCGTCCGTTGCGCGCCATCCGCCACGCCACCCCGATCATCGCCATGGCGCTGGTTGTGGTGCTGCTCGGGGCCTTTTTGTGGCTGTTGCAACGCAACGAACGGGAGGAGCAGGCGGCGGAGCTGGTCAAGGACGCGCTGTGGATCGAACAGAACATGCGGTTCCAACTGACCTCCGACGAGGACAAGTTGGAGCGTCTGGCCGAATCGCTGGGGCGTGACGCGGTGAATCAGGCCCAGGTCGCCGACATGGCCTCGATCATCGTCAACACCAACCCGGCCATCGAGCGGGTGTTGTGGCTCGATTCCCTGGGGCGGGCGCGGCTGGTCCATCCGCCCGCCGAAGCCGCGCCGGAAACCGGGGCGGTGGAGGGCGAGTCGCCGGAGTCTCTGGCGCAGGCACCGCGCGGCGACGCGTTCCGTATCGCCCGATCCTCCGGCCTGCGCGCCTACAGCAGCCCCTATCGGATCGACGCCAACGATGTCGGCTTTGACGCGGTGTTCCCGCTGCACCGCAACGGGGTGTTTGTGGGCGCGCTGGTCGGCGTGTTCTCGCTGGACGCGATGCTGACCCATCACGTGCCCTGGTGGTTCGCCCAGCGTTACCAGTTGGAGATCACCGACGTGCGCGGCGCGGTGTTGGGGGCCAAATCGCGCCTGTCGGTGTTGGGGCCGACCGCGCCGGACAGCCCGCCCGATCCGGCGCGCAACCACGTCATCCCCTTCGATCCGCCCGGTCACGGCGTGTCGCTGGTCATCACCGCCTATCCCAACGACCGCAACACGACCCGGACGATCCTGGTGGTGGCGATCTTCGGCTTGACCGGATCGGCCCTGTGGAGCCTGTGGTCGCTGCGCCGCCACATCGCCGGGCGGCTGCGGGCGGAAGAGGCGCTGCGGGAGGAGCACGCGTTCCGCAAGGCGATGGAGGACAGCCTGACGGTGGGCATGCGCGCCCGCGATCTCGACGGACGGATCACCTATGTGAATCCAGCCTTTTGCCGCATGGTCGGCTGGTCGGCCGAGGAGATGGTCGGGCGCGGCCCGCCGATGCCCTATTGGCTGCCGGAGGATCTGGACCGGGCCGAGGCGGCGTTCCGCGAGGTGTTGGCCGGGCGCGCGCCGGAGAGTGGCTTGGAGATGCGGTTCCGCCGATCCAACGGCGAGCGGTTCGACGCGCTGATCTACGAGGCGCCGCTGATCGACGCCAATGGCCGGCACACCGGGTGGATGGGGTCGGTCCTCGACATCACCGAACGCAAAAAGTCCGAGGATCTGGCGCGCCAGCAGCAGGAGCGCCTGCAACAGACCTCCCGCCTCATCACCATGGGCGAAATGGCCTCGACCCTGGCGCACGAGCTGAACCAACCGCTGTCGGCCATCGCCAGCTATTGCACCGGTTGTTTGAACCGTCTGCGTTCCGACCGGTTCGACACGCAGGAGGTGGCCGCCGCGCTCGACAAGCTGGCGGCCCAGGCCCGCCGCGCCGGGTTGATCGTGCGCCGCGTTCATGATTTCGTGCGCAAAAGCGAGCCGAACGTCGCCCCCTGTTCGCTGGCGACGGTGCTGGAGGATTGCGTCGGCCTGATGGGGGCGGACGCCGCCCGGCTGGGGGTGCGGGTGGAGATGGCCGCGTCCGCCGATCTGCCGCCGGTGGCGGGCGACCGCATCCTGTTGCAGCAGGTGGTGTTGAATCTGATGCGCAACGGGATCGAGGCGATGGCCCGCACCCCGCGCGCCGACCGCCGTCTGATCGTCGCCGTCACCGCCATGGCCGACGGCGCGCTGTTGACCGAAATCCGCGATCATGGGTGCGGCATCGCGCCGGACATCGCCGACGGGCTGTTTTCCCCCTTCTTCACGACCAAGAGCGAAGGTATGGGAATGGGCCTGAACATCTGCCGGTCCATCGTGGAGCATCACCATGGCCGTTTGTGGTTCGAAGCGGCCCCCGATGGCGGCACGCGCTTTCTCTTCACCCTGCCGGTTCTGACCGCCGCTGCCCCGCCTGTGGAGATCGTCCAATGACCACCCTGCACATCGTCGATGATGACGAGGCGATCCGGGACGCGTTGGGCTGGCTGTTCCAGTCGCGCAACGTTCCGGTGGTGGGCTGGGAGTCGGCGCAAGCCTTTCTGGACGGCTGGACGCCGGACACGGTGGGGTGCCTGCTGTTGGACATCCGCATGGATGGGATGAGCGGGCTGGAGCTGTTCGACCGGCTGCTGGCCCTGGGCTGCCGGATGCCGGTGATCTTCCTGACCGGGCATGGCGACGTGCCGATCGCGGTGGGGGCGCTGAAGAAGGGCGCGCGTGATTTTGTCGAAAAGCCGTTCAACGACAACGAACTGGTGGATCGGGTCATCGACGCGCTCGCCTTTGACCGCGACCAGCGCGCGCGCGAAGCCGGTCAGGCCGGGTTGGCCGCCCGCATCGCCACCCTGACCCAGCGCGAACGTCAGGTGATGGAGCTGGTGGTCGCCGGGCGGCTGAACAAGGTGATCGCCGACGAGCTGGGCATCAGCATGCGCACGGTCGAGGTGCACCGCGCCCATGTCTTTGAAAAGATGCGGGTTAAGACCGCCGTGGAACTGACACGCTTGCTGACGGGGGCGTCGTAGGCGATAGTTTGATTGGATCGCCGTTTCGTGGACTGACGCGCGCGGGACCGTCAAGGCAGGAGCGTCAACGCGTGCGTCCCTTCACCTCATTTCTGGCGCTCGGGCTGGCGGTCTTGGCACCGCTGCTGCTGTTTGCGGCGGTGATGATCTGGATGCTGGATCTGCGCCAGCAGGCCGAATTGGAAACCGACCTGCGCAGCATGGCGCAGTCCCTGTCGGCGAGCGTGGACCGTGAACTGGCCAGCCAAATCCGGCCGTTGGAGCTGTTGACCGCGCTGTGTCAGGCCGAGGTGGACAATCTTCCGGCGCTCTACACCCACGCCACCACCGCGTCCCACAGCCAGAACGGCTGGCTGGCGATGGGGTTGATCGAGGCGGAAACCAACCGCTTCGTGTTTCACACCCATTACCCGTTGGGGGTTCAACCCCTGCCGCCGCCGCGCCTGGACCATGTCACCCGCAAGGCGGTGACGACGGGCCGGTCGGTGGTGGGTGGGGTGTTGCCGCCGGGGGGGCCGCCGGGCCGCTCGTCGCTGGTGCTGCGCAGCCCGATCTTTGCCGACGATCAGGTCCGTTACGTCATGTCGCTGGCGGTCGGGTTGGAGGGGCTGGCCGACGTTCTCAAGACGCGCAAATTCCCGGCGGATTGGACGGTGGCCGTGATCGATCCGGCCATGCTGGTCGCCGCCCGCACGCGCGAAGCCGCCGCCTTTCTCGGTCAACGGGTGACGCCGACGATGGAGGCGCATCTGCTGTCGGGGAACAAGCGGTTGTTCCAAACCAAAACCTTGGAAGGGAACGACGTTTACACGGTGGTGTTCCGGTCGGAGGACACCCAATGGGCGGTCGCGCTCGCCGTGCCGATCGATCTGATGGCGACCCGTTTGGCGGCCTCCCGGTTTGCGGTGGCGGGGGGCGGGCTTCTGGCCTGTCTGGCGACCTTGGCGTTGGCGCTGCTGGTTTCGCGGTCCTTCCGCCGTCGGCGTAAGGCCGAGCAGGAGATGCGGCGCGCCCGCGACGCCCTGCTGATGGAGCAGCGGCGGCGCTTGGTGGCGGAAAAGGAGCACGCCGAAGCGTCCAGCCGGGCCAAGAGCGAGTTCCTGGCGAACATGAGCCACGAGTTGCGCACGCCGCTGAACGCCATTCTGGGCTTTGCCGAAGCGATCCTGTCGGGAATCTTCGGCGCGCCATCGGCCAAACACGCCGAGTATGTCCAGGCGATCCACCAATCGGGCCGCCATCTGCTGGAACTGGTGAACGAACTGCTGGACATGGCCAAGATCGAGGCCGGTCAGTTGGAGCTGTTCCGCTCCCGCGTGGTGTTGGGAGAGGTGCTGACCGATTGCCTGGGGCTGGTCGAAGCGCTGTCGGCCCGCAAGGGGGTGGCGGTGACGGCGGCCCCGATCGATCCGACCCTGATGGTGATGGTGGACGGCGTGCGGCTGCGTCAGGCCGTGCTGAACATCCTGTCCAACGCGATCAAATTCACCCCCAGCGGTGGTGCGGTCCGCATGGAGGCGGCGGCCCAACTGGAGGGGAGCGGGGCGCTCATCACCATCACCGACACCGGGATCGGCATGACGGAGGACGAGGTTCGGATTGCGTTTGAGCCGTTCCGACAGGTGACGAACTACCTCACCAAATCGGAATCGGGAACGGGATTGGGGTTGCCGCTGGCCCGCCGCTTCATCGAGGCCCATGGCGGCACGCTGGTGGTGGAAAGCGAGCCGGGCGTCGGCACCACGGTGACGATCACGCTGCCGGAGCTGTGAGGCCCGGAGTTGTGAGAGCCGGAGTTGTGGGACGAGTCTTGCTCTGACCGCCGGACGTGGACGTGGGACGTGGACGTGGGACGTGGACGTGTAGCGGGGGCGGGCGCGTCAGCGCCTCAACGGCGCAGCGGCACGGTGCGGGGCAGGGTGGCGCGTTGCAGCTTCGCCCCATCCAGATCGACGCCGTCCATTTCGGCGTTTTCCAGATTGGCTTCGGACAGGTTGGCTTGCACCAGACAGGTGTTCACCAGCAACGCCCGCCGCAGGTCGGCCCCCATCAGGTTGGACGCCCAGGATCGCCCGGTCGGCCGGCCCGACGGATCCTTGATCGCCGCCGGTCCCAGCTTGACCCGCGTCAGATCGGCCCCGGTCAGCACCGCGTAGCTGAGATTGGCCCCGGACAGGTCGGCCCCCATCAGGTTGGCCCCCTCCAGATTGGCCCCGGACAGGTCGGCCATCATCAACCGCGCGCCGGTCAACGAGGCCGCCGCCAGATTGGCCCCGCGCATCGACGCGGCGCTGAGGTTGACGTCGCGCAGATCGGCGCGGCACAGATCGGCCCCGTCCAGGTCGGCGCGTTCCCCACGCTTGCCAAAGCTGTCGATCCAGCGTTCGTGATCGAAGATGACGCGCTGCAGTTCCGACCGCATGCTGTCCATCGGACGGGCGGCCTGGGCACCGTCCAAGGTGGTTTGCGACAGGTCGCAATCGGCCATGCGGGTGCCGACAAGGTCGGCGTTGTCGAATCGGGCACCTTCCAGCGACGCGCCGGACAGGTTCGCCCCGTTCAGCCGCGCCCCGGTCAGGTTGGCGCGTTCCAGATTGGCACCGGTCAGGTCGGCGTTCTGAAGCAGCGAACCGGACAAATCGGCTTCGGTCAGGTTGGCCCCGACCAGCACGGCCCCGGTCAGGTCGGTCGGCACGCCCTGGCTGGGGATCAGCGCCTCGCCATGGATGTGGGCCAGCGCCACCTTGTGGACCAGCTTGGCCGCTTCCGCGTCCTGCACATCGGGGCCGGAGCCGCGCCGGGCGGTTCCGCCGGGTTCGAGCGTGCCGGACCGCAGATCGGCCCCTTTCAGATTGGCGTTGGAGAAATCCGCCGACCGCAGCCGCGCGCCACGCAAATCGGTCTGCATCAGGTTGGCGCGGCTGATGTCGGCGTCGCGCAGATCGACCCCGAACAGATCGGCCCCGGCCAGATTGGTGCCGTGCAGGCGACACCGCGTCAGCTTCGCCCCCACGAGCCGCGCACCGCGCAGATCGCGCTGCGACAGGTCCGCCCCCTCCAGATCGGCCATGGCGAGGTTGGCGCGCGCGCCGCCCGGCTGGCCTTTGACCCAGCGGGCGTGACGGTCCAGCACCTCCGCCAGCTGGTCGAGCCGGAAGAAGGAGGGAGAGGACTGGGAGGGGGCTGTGGCCGTGGGCACGGGAGAGGGACGCCACGCAAGGGTTTCACTGCCGCAATCATGCCGCTCAATTCCTTACCGAAGACTGAATGGACGCCCCAATCCGCCATTGTCTTTGGTGGAATTCATGGGTGGGGAGCCTATGGCCATTGGCGGATCGCGCGGGAACCAAAGTCTGGCTGGGCGCTGGCCGTTCGGCCGGGTGGGGCGATTCCGGCCCCGGCGGCTTGATTGCAGCCTTGACATCGGGGGTGTGACTCCCCGTAAAAGAGCTTTGCCCTGCGGGGCCGTATTGCGATGGCGCGATGTCCGGGGAGGGCCGGGGATCGCCCAAATCAGGGGATACGGAGCACGATGACGACCAACGCGGACGCCCCGTCGACGACGACGGTTGGGCCGGAGCAGCCTGCGGCTCGCTCGCTGGATCGCCGCCACCTGCTGCGGGCCGCTTTGGGCCTGACCGCCGCCGCCGCCACGATGATGGCCCCGGAGGAATCCGAAGCCGCCCTGCGCGCGCCGCCGCGTCAATTGTCGCTGGTCAATCTGCACACGGGCGAGCGCATCAGCGCCGAATATTGGTCCAAGGGCCGTTACCTGCGCGACGGCATGCGCGAGATCAACCGGGTCCTGCGCGATCACCGCACCGGGGCCGTCCACCCCATCGATCCGAAGCTGTTGGATCTGGTCCATGCCCTGGGCCGTAAGATCGGCAGCCGTGGCCCGATCCAAATCGTGTCGGCCTATCGCTCGCCGGAATCCAACGCCCTGCTGCGCGAGGCCGATGGGTCGGGCGTGGCGCAGAACAGCTATCACATGCAGGGCAAGGCCATCGACCTGCGCGTTCCCGGCCTGCCGATCCGCCAACTGCACCGCGCGGCGTTGAGCCTGCGCGGCGGCGGGGTCGGCTATTACCCCGAAAGCGGTTTCGTCCATATGGATGTCGGCCCGCTCCGCCGTTGGTGACGGGCCACTCTGGGGCCAGGACGGTTGACCGGGTTTGAGGCGGCGCATCCCAACGGGTTCGCCGCCTTTTTCGTGCCCGCTTGTTTGGTTGGGCGCGCGCGTTACGCAGGGACCGCCAGACTGGCGCGGGTGGGAACCAGCAGGTTGGCGATCAGGGTTTGCACGACCTCGTCCTTCTGGTTCAGCGTGACGATGCGCACGCGGGCCACGCCGTTGGTGGGGCGCTTGGCCGACAGGCGGGCTTCCAGCACCTCGCCTTCGATCCGCAGGGTGTCGCCGGGGCGGGTGGGTTTGGGCCAGGTCACGGCGTCCACCCCCAGGCCGATGTAGCCGCCCGCCAGTTTCGCGTCACTGCCGACGATCATGCGCATGGTCAACCCGGCGGTGTGCCACCCGCTGGCCGCCAAGCCGCCGAACAGGGTGGATGCCGCCGCCTCGTGATCGAGATGGAAGGGTTGCGGGTCGAATTGACCGGCAAAGCCGATGATCTCCTCCGCGCTGACGGTCACGGGGCCGCCGGTGAAACGGTCCCCCACGCTGACATCATCGAAAAAACGCATCCCCCGGGTTCCTTTCGCGCTGGCGGGCCGATATACAAGAGACCGATCCGTCTCTTTCTGTGATGATAGAGACAGGTCTGTATCAATGTCAACCGGGGTGTGGCGCGCGCCGGTCTTGCAACGGTGATGGTGTGGGGGCGAGGATGGAGAAGGCGACAGAGCCGCGCCGATCGGCGCGCGACCGCATTCTGGACACGGCGGCGGAGCTGTTTTACCGCGACGGCATCCGGGCGGTGGGGATCGACACGGTGATCGCCCGCTCCGGCGTGGCGAAAATGAGCCTGTACCGCAACTTCGCGTCCAAGGACGATCTGATCTGCGCCTATCTGGAACGCAGCGGTGAGGGCTATGCCCGTTGGTGGCAGCGGATGGCCGACCGCTATCCGAACGACCCCAAGGCGTTCCTGAAGGGGATCTTCGTGTCGATCAGCCATTGGATCGCGCACCCGGATTTTCGCGGCTGCCCCTTCACCAACGCGGCCACGGAACTGCGCGACCCGGACAGCCGGGCGCGGGCGTTGGCGGTGGCGCAAAAACGCGCGGTGCGCGACCGGCTGCGGGCCATGGCGGTGGCGGCGGGCGCGGCGGAGCCGGATCAATTGGCCGCGCATCTGCAGGTGCTGATGGAGGGGGCTTACGCGGCGGGGCACACGTTGGTCATCGATGGCAACGCGGACGCGGTGGCGTCGGCGGCGGCGGCGCTGATTGATGCGGCGTGCGGAACACACACAGACTGAACGCGCCGGGCCGCGCGGCGGTCGAACACCAGGAGGGGGCGAGGTCGCTTTGCGGCGGCTATTCGGTGGCGGCTATTCGGCGGCGTCGATGCGGGGCCGGTCGTGCAGGCCACCGTCGCGGTAATCCTGCAAACGGGTGGCGCGCAGGCCGCGCATGCCATGGCTGTCGATCAGACGCTGCCAGGACAGAAACTCCTCCACCGACAGGGTGTAGCGGCGGCAGGCTTCCTCCAGGCTGATGAGGCCGGATCGCACACCGGTCACAACCTCCGCCTTGCGGCGCATGACCCAGCGTTTGGTGTTGGGCGGGGGCAAATCCTGTTCGGTCATGGGAAGACCTTCGGGGCCGACCACGGTGGATTCGGCGTGCCCATCGCGACCATGGTCGCTGGGATGATCGCCGGAGGCGCTTTCGATGAATGTCATGCGCGGACGCTCCAACCCAAAACTGTGCGTTCCACAAGTCCGACGGTCAATTTAGGGGCAGGCGCTTAACAAATACCTAAACGATAAGGTTAACGAATGGTTCCGCGCAACAGACTTGCTCATGTGCGGAAACAAATTCGCGCACGAACAACCATACGGTAGGGAATGGCGGGGTGGAGCCGGAAAAACCACCCCGCCGCGCCCGACTATTCCAAATCCGCGAACCCGAAGCTTTCGCTTTCATCGTCGTAGGTGAACAGCTCGGCGTAGCGCGCCCAGCTGGTGACGGCGCGCAGCGTTTCGTCGGCGTAGCCGTCGCTCATGTGCGCGGCCAGCGCGGCGTGAAGCGGCCCGGCGGGCAAGCGGTGGTTGGCCGCCTGCTTCAGCGCCGCGTGGATGTGCGCGGCCAGCGGCACGCGCAGCACCAGATGTTCGGCGAACAGCCGCTTGCGGTCGTCCACCCCGGATTCGGCGAACAGGCGGCCCGGTTCGGTCAGGCGGATGTCGCCTTCCTCCACCTCGGCGAAGCCCAACTGGTGCAGCGCCTCGGCGATGGGAAACAGGTCGTCGATCTCGTGCTGGAGCGTGGCGGCCAGATGGGGCAGGTCGGCCTTGCCGTGATAGGCGGGCGAGGCCAGCGTTTCCAAAAGCCCGGCCAGCAGGTTGGTGGACACATGGGCCAACGGCTCGGCGTAGGCCGGGGGCCGTTTGGCGTTGAGCGTGGCCGCCAATGGCAACGGCTTGCGCGCCGTCATCAGGGCGTAGATGTCATCGACCAGGGCGCGGAACTCCGGGTCCAGCCGGTTGCGCGGGTGGGACAGGGTGACACGAATTTCCGCCGCCACCCGCCCGGGGTTGGAGGAAAAGACCAGGATGCGGTCGCACATCAGCACCGCTTCCTCGATGTTGTGCGTCACCATCAGGATCGATTGGATCGGCAGGCGCCGTTCCATCCACAGATCCAGCAGGTCGGTGCGCAGCGTTTCCGCCGTCAGCACGTCCAACGCGGAAAAGGGTTCGTCCATCAGCAGGATTTCCGGATGAACCACCAGGGCGCGGGCAAAGCCGACGCGCTGGCGCATGCCCCCCGACAATTCCTTTGGATAGGCGGATTCGAAACCGGACAGGCCGATCAGGTTGATGGCCTCCTCGGCGCGCGTCTCCGCTTCCTTGGTGGGGACGCCCTTGGCCTTCAGCCCGGCCATGACGTTTTCCCACACCGTCATCCAGGGGAAGAGGGCGAAGGTTTGGAACACCATGGCGACGCCGTCGGTCGGCCCATCGACCGCCGCGCCATGGTGGCGGACGTCGCCCGCCGTTGGGCGCACCAGCCCGGCGACGATGCGCAGCAGGGTGGATTTGCCGGAGCCGGAGCGGCCGAGCAGCCCGACGATCTCCCCGTTCGTCAGCGTCAGATCGACGGCGTCGAGCACGACATACTCCTGCCCCGACGGCTTGGGGTAGGCCTGACGGACGTTGGTCAGGGCGAACAGCGGGGCGGCGGCGGAGGTGGTGGTGTTCAGCATGACGGGATCCTCCGGTCAGGCAAGACGCAGGCGGCGTTCGGCAAACGCGTAGAGCGGATGCCACAGAAGCCGGTTGAACAGGATGACGAGCAGGGCCATCACGGCGATGCCCAGCACGATGCGCGGGTAATCCCCGTCGGCGGTGGCCTGGGCGATGTAGCCGCCCAGACCGTGAGCGGTCAGACTGGTGTCGCCCCAGCGCACGGCCTCGGCCACGATGCTGGCGTTCCACGACCCGCCCGACGCGGTGACGGCCCCGGTGATGTAATAGGGAAAGATCCCCGGCAGCATCACGTCGCGCCACCATTGCCAACCCCGGATGTGGAAGTTGGCGGCGGCCTCCTTCAGGTCGTTGGGGAAGGCGGCGGCCCCGGCGATCACGTTGAACAGGATGTACCACTGCGTTCCCAGGATCATCAGCGGGCTGAGCCACAGGTCGGGGTCAAGATCGAAGCGGACGATGCCCACCACCGCGACCGGGAACAGCAGATTGGCGGGAAAGGCGGCGAGGAACTGGGCGGCGGGCTGCACCGCTTCGGCCAGACGCGGGCGCAGCCCGATCACCACGCCCACCGGCACCCAGACCAGCGAGGCCGCCACGATCAGGACCACCACCCGCAGCAGGGTTGCCCCACCCAGAAGACAGGCGGTCCCGACGTCGGCCCACCCGGCCCCGCTGGCGATGAACGTCACCATTGACCAGCCGCACCACGCCCCGGCCACGGCGAGCAGGGCGTACCAGCCACCATCCACCGCCCGCGTCGGAACGCGGTTCATCCCCCGCGCCAGCGCCGACGCAAGGCGTCCCGCCAGCGGGCGGGCGCGGCCACCCGCGCCGTGGCCGCCGAACGAAAACCGCCACCAACTCACCCGGTCCACCAGCCGCCCCAACGGCGCGAGCAGGGCGCGGAAAAAGCGGGTGCGCTGGAACAGATCAAGCACCCAGGATTCCGGGGCTTCCCGCCCGCCGGTCAACTCGACGCGGAATTTGGCCGCCCAGGCGACCAGCGGGCGGAACAGCAACTGGTCATAGGCCAAAATCACCAGCAGCATGGCCAAGACCGCCCAACCCACCGCGTCCAACCGCTGTTGCGCGATGGCTTCGGCCAGATAGGACCCGACGCCGGGCAGGGTGATGGTGTGGTCGCCGACGGTGATGGCTTCGGACGCGACGACGAAGAACCAGCCGCCCGACATCGACATCATCATGTTCCACACCAGCCCGGGCAGGGCGTAGGGGGCTTCCAACGTCCAGAATCGTTGCCAGCCGCTGAAGCCGAAACCCTGCGCCACCTCGCCCAGATCGCGCGGAACCGTGCGCAGCGACTGGTAGAAGCTGAAGGCCATGTTCCAGGCCTGGCTGGTGAAGATGGCGAAGATGGCGGCGCATTCCGCCCCAAGCGTGCTGCCGGGAAACAGCGCGAGGAAGAACACGACGGTGAAGGAGATGTAGCCCAGCACCGGCACCGATTGCAGCACGTCCAGCACCGGAATCAGCAGCATGGCCGCCCGGCGGCTCTTGGCCGCCAGGGTGGCGTAGACGAAGGTGAAGAGCAGCGAGGCGACCATCGCCGCCAGCATCCGCAGGGTGGAGCGCAGGGCGTAATCCGGCAGCAGGCCGGGATCGAGGTCCACCGGGCTGGCGGCGACGCTGTCCAGCGGGGCCGTCATCTCGCGGCCACCGATGGCGACCAGCGCCAGCAGGCCGATGACCAGCGGCAGCGCCACCACGTCCCAGCGGTTGGGGGCGGCGTCGGTCGCCTTGACCGACACGCTTGTGTGAATCCAGACCATGGCAAAAGCTCCCTTGCGCGCGCCTGTCGGGGTCGGGCGCGTTGGGCGAAAAACGGGTGTTGGCGGTTTCGTCAGGAAACCGCGTTCAAACGGGCAGAGGGGCGCGATCAGCGACTTCGCGGAGTCGGTTCGCGCGACACGCCGCGCAGGCCCATGCGGAATCGCAACGGGCGCACGGCGAAAGGGTGGGTGAGGGAAACAATCACCACGGTTCACCTGTGATCGGTTCGGCAACAACGCCGATCCGCCGGTGAACCTGACAGACAGGTCAGCCGAGCATCAGCGTCGTTGGCGCGGAGGGGGTAGGTCGGCTACTGGGGCTGTCCATCTCATGCCTTCTCGGGACACGACGCGGTCGGGCGGAGCGCCACAAAGACACGCGCGTCGACCGATGTTGCGGTGACGTTGACAGCCGCTCTACTCCCACCCGCACGCGCGGTCAAGGTGTCTTGTGTCGCGGAAACGGGATCATGAACAGGATTTCACGAACCGGCAAAATGATGGGCAAAACGGACGCGGCGTCGCGGACCCTCGTCCGTGACGCCGCCAGGCCATGGGCGGTGCGTGGTGTGCGGCGCGGAAGGAAAGCCGCACCCGCCGCGCGTCAATAGACCGTGGTGATGCTCGACAGCGGAACCTCGTTGCCGTTGATGGTCAGCGCGGTTTCGCCGTTCTTGTCGCTGCCGATGCCCGACACGGTGCCGAAGGTGTAGGTCGTGGCCTTGACCGTGCCGTCCTTTTCCGGGCTGACCGGGGCGATGTTGAGCTTGTAGGCTCCCGGTTGGACCGCGTTGCCCTTGTCGTCCTTGAAATCCCAATTGACGACGTGCTTGGTCCCGGCGGCGGTTTCGCCCTTCATCGAGCGCACGGTGCGGCCCTGGGAATCCAGGATGTCCACCCGCACCGATTTGGCGGCGGTGTCCAGTTCGTAGGACAGCGGGGCCTGGGTCATCCCTTGCGTGTATTGGAAGGCATCGCCCTTGAACGCGACCGTGCGGTTGAGATAGGCGAGGTTGGTGGACGCGGTGCTGGCCCCCTGCAACTTCAACAGCTTGTCCAGGCGGCTGTTGGTGCCGATGTTCTGCTCGACGTTCGCGAACTCGACCAACTGCTTGGTCATGTCGTTCGTGTCCATCGGCTTCAACGGGTCCTGGTTCTTCATTTGCGTGGTCAGCATGGTCAGGAAGGTTTGGAAATTGTCGCCCAAACCTTTGGTCGCGCTGGCGGTCTTGGCCTCATCCGTGGTGGCGGTGTTGCTGGTGACGGTCTTCGAGCCGGTGGACTTCGTGCCCGACGCGGTGCCGTACGAATTGATGGTCAAGTCGGAGGTGCCCATGGCGGATGTCCTTGCTGGCTCGATTGGTGCGGGCGCTGTTGGCCCAATGCGACCGAATGGGGGAAAGAAGGCGCAGGCTTAGGCTTTGATGTCCAGCCTGCCGTCGCCGACCGACACGGTGTAGGCGGCGGACAGGCCGGGATCCTCCTCCCCGTCGCCGCCCCCGCGCGGGCCACGCCCGCGCTTGCCCGACCCGTCGGCCTGGGATTGATTGCCCTCGCCGCGCAGGCTGAAATTCAGGCTGTTGGAGTCGGTTTGCAGACCGGCGTCCTGCAAGGCCCGCTCCAGCCCCTTGCTGTCGCGTTGCAGCAGCTCCAGCGTCTGGGCCTTTTCCACCGCCACCATGGCGCTGACACGGCCATCGGCCCCGATGTCCAGCTTGATGTCGATGCGGCCCAATTCCGCCGGATGCAGGTTGATGGTGAACTGATCGACCTCGTCGGCCACGTTCTTCTTGATGTGCACGGCCACTTGATCCGGCACGCCCTGCGGGGCGGCGGCGGAGCCGCGCGACGGGCGCAGACCGGCCGCCGCCTGGGTCATGTCGATCTGGCCAGCCGCGCGGGGCGCTTCCATCGCGGCGAGCGCGGCGTGGGTCTGGGCGGCGGTTCCGGCGTGGGTGTGACCAGCCTCGCCGACCGCGCTGGTGGCGGACGCGGCGGCGGTCCCGGTCAGCGCCCCCATGGCCTGGCTGTCCGCCGTGGTCTTCAGCGCGTCCAGGCCCGGCGGCGGCGGTGCGGCGGCCTGCATCAGGTTGGGCGACGGTTGCCTGTCGTTTCGCCCGGCCCCGGCGTCGGTCCCGGCGCCTTTGCCACCGGCTTTTTCACCCATTTTGGTTTTCGCGGCGGCGATCAGGTCGGCGAAGCTGGTGGGAATGGCGGTGTCGTCGGTGGGCAGTTCCTGCGCGGCGGCATCATCCGCCTTGGCGGTGGTCAGCGCCCCGGCCAGCGGGTCGGTCGTGGCCGAGTCTCCGGCTTTGCCCGCCGCCTTGGTCGCTCCGGCCGCGTCCGCGCCCGCTCCACCGGCGGCTTGCACCTGTTGGGTTTGGGCCAGCTTGGCGGCGAGTTCGGCGGCGGGGTCTGCGGTCTTGGCCGCCGCGTTGGCCTGTGCCGCGCCGTCCGTGGTGGTTCCGTCGGTGTTGGCGGTGTCGGTCTTGGTGTTCGTCTGCATGGCGAACACGCCGTTCCACTGGAGACTCGCCAGCAGGGTGTCGCTGGTCGTCGTCTCCACCACCGTTTCGCTGGCGGTCAGGATCGCGTCGCGACCGTCCGTCGTCTCATCCTCGGCGCTGTCCTGTGTCCGCCCGCCATCGCCCGCCGCTTCGGCGTCGGCCCCACCGGTGGTTTCCTCATCGACGGTGGCGACCGTGCTGTCGTCCGCGCGCGCGGCGTCGGCGGTCGTGTCGTCGGTCGCCGATGCCTCGGCTTTGTCCGTCGCCTTCTCGGTCTTCGCCCGGTCGGTCTTCGCGCCGTCGGTCTTGCGGGGAGTGGCGTCGTCTCTGGCCCGCAGCGTGTCGGTCTTGTCCTCACGCGGGGCGGGTTTCGCGTCCGCCTTTTCGGGCGAGGGGGGCGGGTCATCCTTCGGTCGCAGCGTGGCGGCGCTGTCCAGGCGGGAGTTGTCCAGACGGGAGATGTCCGGGCGGGAGTTGTCCGGGCGGGGGCGTTCGGCCCGCACCGCCTGCTGCCGCTTGGCAGCCTCCGCCCGCGCCTCGGCCCGTGCGTCCTGAGCCTGACGGGCGGAGTCTTTGAGCTGGTCGCGCTTCCGATCCGCCGCGTCGGCGATCATCCGGTCCATCATCTTGGAAAAGGCGTCGTCCTTGACCCCGGTTCCCTGACCCTGGGATCCCTGAAGCTGCGACGTCACCCCCTCGAAGAGGGAGGTGGCGGAGATGTTGGACTGGATGGCCATGGGACGATCCCTCAAGACGGCTGAACGCAAGACAGCTTATGCAACGGGCGGGCCAACTGTGTGGTCGTGGACGGGTGCGGGATTCCGTCGGACCGATCCTGGGCGGGCGGCAGTTCCCGCCACGCCCCCGGCAAAATCCGCCGGGTGGGGCGGCGGTGGCGGGCGCTTCTTGCCGCCATCCCTCCGCCGGACGCGGGACGATGCGGACAAAAAGAAGGCCGCGCCATGCGACGCGGCCTCCCCGAGAGGATTCGGGACGTTCAGCTTAGAGGAACCGCGAAACGGGCGGATCACACCCATCAAACCACGATCATCCCGGGGGTGCGGTGCGTCAAATCCGGAACTCCGCTGCGCGCAAAACGCGCATCACAGCCGTGTGTTGAGGGCGGCGGACGCCCGCGCACCATTCGGTGGCGGGGTGTAGCCACGCCCGCCGCCCATGTGCGCGGCGTAGGCGGTGGTCGGGGCCTTTTGCGCCTTGGTGACGACGCTGACCATGGTGTCCACGACGATCTTTTGCGCGACGCTGTTCAGGCGCAGGGTTTCGGCGTTTTCCGCCGTGGCGGCGTAGAGCGCGCCTGCGGCTTCCTTCAACGCCGCTTTCAAATCGTCGGGCAGGGCGCGCATGCCCTCGCGGTCCACGCGCAGGGCGCGGGACACGTCCTCGTACACCAGCGCCATCGGCTGCTTGTCCTTGGCGAACTGGGCCAATTCGCTGGTCGGGCGGCGCGCCTTGACGGCGGCGGTTTCCCGTTGCAGCAGGCTGGTCATGCGGCCCATCAGCGACACCAGCGCGGTGGCGCGCTCCAGCGCGTTTTTCGGCAGGTTGGCGATGGGGGCCTTGGCGGGTTGGGGAAAGCGGACGTCGACCTTATCCATGGCTGGCCTCCTGGGCGCGCAAAAGCTCGTGATAGACTTGGTTGGCGATGCCAAGACCGCCGCGTTGGACAACTTGCTTGCCGAATTGTTCGACCAGCATCGGCTTGAACATGTCTTCACCGCGCCCGCCACCAAAGGTTTCGTCGGTGCCGATGCCGTCGAACATGTGGCCCAGCATCTGGCTGACGAAGGTGGCTTCGAACTCGTTGGCGGATTTGCGGAGCTGGGCAACCTTTGCCGGGGCGATCTTGGCTTCCAGATCGGCGGTTTTTGCCTCGGTGCGGACGCCGAACCCCTCGGCCTTGGCCCGTTCGATCAACGTCGGCAGGCGGGGCGCTGCGGCGGTGGGCAGGGCGGGGGTCAGGTCCATCATATCACCTCGATCTCGGCTTGCAGGGCACCGGCGGCCTTGATCGACTGAAGGATGGCGATCATGTCCCGTGGTCCCACACCCAGAGCATTCAAGGATTGTACCAACTCTTGCAGAGTCACCCCGGAATTCATCACCGCCAGCCGATTGTTCGATTGATCGTCCACCTGGATGTCGGTGCGCGGGACCACGGCGGTCTGCCCCTGGCTGAACGGGCCGGGTTGGCTGACCTGCGGGGTTTCGGTGATGCGGATGGTCAGGTTGCCCTGGGCGATGGCGACGGTGGAGATGCGGACATTCTCGCCCATCACGATGACGCCGGATTTCTCGTCCACCACGACGCGGGCGACCTGATCGGGGGTGATGCGGAGCTGTTCGATTTCGGTGATGAGGCCCACCACGTCGCCGCGCCGGGCGTCGGGAACGTTGAGCAGCACCGACGACGGGTCGGTCGCCTGGGCGCGGTTGCCGCGCAATTGGATGTTGATGGCGGTGGCGACCCGCTGGGCGGTGGTGAAGTCGGGGTTGCGCAGGCTGAGGCGCAGCACCGGCAATTCGGCCAGCGAGAATTGGATCTCGCGCTCCACGATCGCCCCGGAGGAGATGCGCCCGGCGGTGGGAACGCCGCGCGTCACGCTCGCCCCCTGGCCCTGGGCGGAAAAGCCCGACACCGCGATGGGGCCTTGCGCGACGGCGTACACCTCGCCATCGGCACCCATCATCGGGGTGACGAGCAGGGTGCCGCCCAGCAGGCTCTTGCTGTCGCCCATCGCCGACACCGACACGTCGATCCGTGTGCCCTGCGCGGCGTAGGCCTGGAGCGTGGCCGTCACCATCACCGCCGCCACGTTCTTGGTGCGCATGTTGGTGCCGCGCGTGTTCACCCCCATCCGCTCCAGCATGCCGGTCAGGCTCTGTTCGGTGAAGGGGGAGTTGTTCAGGCTGTCGCCCGTGCCGTTCAGGCCGACGACCAGGCCATAGCCGATCAGCATGTTGTCGCGCACGCCTTCGACATCGACCACATCCTTGATGCGGGCGGACGCGGCCTCGGCCGACGTGGCGGGCAGGCTGATCGCCAGCAGCAGCGCGGCGGCGGCGATGGTGGCGGTGCGGCGCAGAAGGGCGAAGGAACGGGACAGCATGTTGCGGGCACTCCTGAACGGACGGGCTGTCTTATTCAAACGTCGTGCCAGCGCTTGGAAACTGCCGGATCGCGGGGGTGGCCTGGGGGTGGTGGGCGGAAAAAGGTGGCGGATGCAGGGTTTTCCCCGTCCGGGCGGCAATTTTTGCCCGATTGCGGCAAGGCTTGACCGGGTGATAAGGTTGCATCATCTATGGTACGGGCGTTCACCGCGTCCTTCTTCTCTCGCAAACGGTCGCACGGAACATGAAAGTCGAAGGCCCCGGCAAAACACGAGCCAGCGGTACGGTGCGCCGAACCGGCAAGGCCGACAGCGCGTCCGGTGCCGCGTTCTCCAAGCAATTGGTGAGCGAGACCAGCGCCACCGCCCATGGTGTCACCGCCACGGCCTCGATGACCGGCGTCAGCGGCGTGCTCGCCCTCCAAGAGGTGGACGCGACCGACGACGCGACAGCGCGCGCGTCCCGTGGGAAGATGCGGGCCGAAGAGATGCTGGACAAGCTGGAGGAGATCCAGCACGGCTTGCTGTCCGGCACCTTGTCCAGCCAGAAGCTGGTCGAGTTGGCCAAGGTCGTGCAATCCCGCCGCGCCCAGGTCGATGATCCTGACCTCGCCGAACTTCTCGATGAAATCGATCTGCGCGCCCAGGTCGAGTTGGCCAAGCTGACCTCCTGACCCTGTCCTTTTCCGATGGGCTTTCGATGACCCGGTGCCTTTCTGGTCCGGGCGTCTCGTCGGTCTTTTGGCGCTCCAGCCGACCCAGCCCCCTTGCGGCGGATCCGCCGGATGCGGGGTGGCGTGGCGACCACAGTCACAATTCTTTTTTATTCCAAGGGCTTGTTTGGTCGTTGTCCAGGCCAACCATAGGGTTGCGGTCCCGGCGGTGGCTGCCTATACTCCGCGCCGCCCGGATCACCCCTTTTTGCGTTGGATGCTCTCGGATGACGTCGTCGCCGCTGCCAGAGAACTACTCCCCGTCGGAAGACGAGGAGTTCATGAACCCGACGATGGTGGAGTATTTCCGCCGGAAGCTCGTGCGCTGGCGCGCCGAACTGCTGGCCGAATCCACCGAAACACTGAACAGCCTTCAGGAAGGTGGGATCCAGGAACCGGACATCGCCGACCGTGCGTCGGCGGAAACCGACCGCGCCCTGGAACTGCGCACCCGCGACCGCGAACGCAAGCTGATCTCCAAGATCGACGCGGCGTTGGGCCGGATCGCCGATGGCAGCTTTGGCTATTGCGAGGAAACCGGTGATCCGATTTCCGTCCGCCGCCTGGACGCCCGCCCGATCGCGACGCTGAGCCTGGAGGCCCAGGAGCGTCACGAGCGGATGGAGCGGACCCAACGCGACGACTGACCCACCCCAAGGCCCCCCATCCCGAAAGGTGAGGTGGCCTGTGGTGTGACGATCACGCTGCAACAGCGCGCGGACCGCGATGGCCGCGCGCTGTTGTGCGTTTTGGGCTGTGCGTTTTGGAGGTGGTGCCTTTGGAGGTGGTGCCAGGGTCAGGCGATGATGCCGTAGCCTTCGGAGAAGGCCGCCCGCATGTAGTCGGGACTGGCGTAGACGAATCCCTTGTCGCCCCAGGCCTCCGACCAGCTGTTGCGGATGATGAAGGCTCCGTCCGCCCGGTAGCCGACGATGCACACCGCGTGTCCGCCGCCCGCCGTGTCGGCGTTGTACCGCACCAACTCCCCGCGCGCGCCCGCCTTCATCCACGATGAGTCGACAACGAGTCGGCTGATGATCGGTCCGCCGGTCGCCAGCCATTTGCGCCACACGGTCAGGTTGACGCCAAGATTGTGGTAGCTGCGGATTTTGAAGCGGGCCGCCTTGGTGTAGAAATCCTGCGCCGTCCCCTGCCACAGCGCGCCGTGCAGCGGCAGATCGTCTTCCAGCGCGCAGCCATAAGTCCGGGCGATGTCGAGCGCGCGTTTGACCTCCGTCCCTTCCTGCTCGATGAAGGTGGTGGGGTAGCTGGTCAGCGTGTCGGTCTCCTTGTCCGCCATCCAGATGAAGCGCGCCGACAGCCGGGTGCCGAAGCCGATTGCGCCCTTTTTGGCGAAATGGTAGCGCAGCAGCCCATCCGCCGTGGCAAAGCCGACGCAGGCCCCGGTCTGGCCCTGGTTGCTGACGGTCCAATCCGGGCTGCGCAGATCCACCGAGTCCGGCAGCGCGCTGGAGGACAGCGCCTGCACCGTCCCGGCGTCCAACGCCGCCTGCCAGGACCAATCCCGTTGCGGCTCGCGGGAGGGAATGCAATTCAGCACGTAAGGAAGCGGTTGATCGGGCATGGTCGGTGTCCGTTCTGCGGATGCGTCGCGTTGGGAATGGTTTGCCGATGAAACTCCCCCGATGGTTGATTCGATTCGCCGGGCTGTAAAGGGGGTGTGTGAGCGAGGGGGGCAGGGCTTGTCATTCAGACCCGCATCGGGCATCAAACCGGACACGATCCGAGGATGAGATGAGCCGTTTCACATCGCTGGAAATCTGCGCCGGAGCCGGTGGGCAGGCGTTGGGGCTGGAGCGTGCCGGCTTCGATCACACCGCTTTGGTGGAAATCGAACCGGCGGCTTGCGCCACCCTGCGTCTGAACCGTCCGCATTGGAACGTCATTGAAGGCGATCTGCGGGCTTTCGATGGCCGACCCTACAAGGGTGTGGACCTGTTGGCCGGCGGGGTTCCATGTCCGCCCTTTTCCAAGGCGGGCAAACAGCTTGGGGCCGATGATGAGCGTGATCTGTTTCCGGAGGCGTTGCGGCTGGTCGATGAGATTCGCCCCCAAGCGGTGATGCTTGAAAATGTCCGGGGCCTGCTGGACGCCGTGTTCGAGGATTATCGGACCAAGGTGGAAAAGCAATTGGGGCAACTGGGCTACGCGCCTGGGTGGCGGTTGTTGAACGCATCGGATTTTGGTGTGTCGCAGCTTCGTCCCCGTGTGGTCTTTGTCGGGATTCGCAAGGATCGGGCGGAGCATTTTTCCTGGCCTGACCCAGTCAAAATTCAGCCGCCGACGGTTGGTGCGCTGCTGCACCCGCTGATGGCGGCCAACGGGTGGCGCGGCGCGGATCGCTGGCGGGAACAGGCGGGCAGCATCGCGCCAACCTTGGTTGGTGGTTCCAAGAAACATGGCGGTCCGGATCTGGGGCCGACGCGTGCCAAGCGGGCCTGGGCGGCGCTGGGGGTCGATGGCATGGGATTGTGGGACGACGCCCCGCCGCGCGACTTTGTCGGCATGCCCCGCCTGACCCCGCGCATGGCGGCGTTGATCCAGGGCTTTCCAGACGATTGGCGGTTCTCTGGCCGCAAAACGGCGGCTTATCGGCAGATCGGCAACGCCTTTCCGCCACCGGTGGCCGAAGCGGTGGCCCGACGGATCGGGGTGGCGCTGGCGGCGCGGTCTTCGCTGCGGGTGGCGTCATGACGGTGTTCGCCGACGCCCGTCGGGCGTTTCACGCCGCGTTGCGGGAAACCACCCTCACCACCAACACGGCGGGCGTGGTCAGCAACGCGGACAAAGACAGCGCCATCAGCAAAGCGTTGGCCCGTGGCATCGCGGAGCGGCTGGATGCGCAAACCGTTGGTGAGCGGATCGCCGGACAAACCTCCGGCAACCAGTTTGAGGGTTTGTGCGCCGACTTTCTGCGCAACACGTTTCTGACTCTCGGGCATTTGCGCCCGGGGCGATGGGACGTGCGGCAGGTGTCCGGGCGCAACCGACTGGAAATCGCTCTTTATGAACAATACGCCCATCTCATCGCCTTGAATCGCGCCGCGCGCCAGGATCCGGAATTGGCGGCAGCCTTGGGCAGCGATTACACGATCACTCCCGACATTGTTGTGGTGCGAGAGCCGGAGTCGGAGACCACGATCAACGCCCATGACCGTCTGGTGGATGAGCGCGTGGCGACCTTATCCAGCTTGCGCGCGGTCAATGGCGGGAAACCGTTGCTGCACGCCAGCGTGTCTTGCAAATGGACGATCCGCAGCGATCGGGCGCAGAACGCGCGTTCCGAAGCGCTCAATCTGGTTCGCAACCGCAAGGGACGCTTGCCCCATGTCGTGGTGACAACCGCCGAGCCATTGCCCAGCCGGTTGGCCTCCATCGCGTTGGGGACTGGGGACATCGATTGCGTCTATCACTTCGCCTTGTACGAACTCCAGGAGGCGGTCGTTGACCTGGGGTACGACGACGCGGCGGAGATGTTGGCGATCATGGTCAACGGACGGCGTTTGAAAGACATTTCGGATCTGCCGCTCGATCTGGCCGTTTGACCTTCCCACACCCCCGGCAGAATCCGCCCCGGCAGAAGACGCCACCCGGCAAGAATGACCCGGACACGGCAAAGGGCCGGAGGGCGTCGCCGCCGTCCGGTCCTTTGGGGGTGATGGGGTGTGGAACCGTCGATCAGAACGGCATGATGATGTCATAGAGCTGCTGGCCGTAGCGCGGCTGCTGCACGTCGGTGATCTGGCCGCGCCCGCCGTAGGAGATGCGGGCCTCGGCGATCTTTTCGTAGCTCAGGGTGTTCTGGGCGGTGATGTCTTCGGGGCGGATCACGCCGGTGATTTGCAGGTCGCGCAGTTCATAGTTCACGCGGACCTCCTGGTGGCCTTGGATGACCAGATTGCCGTTCGGCAGGGTTTGCGTGACCAGCGCGGCGACCTTCAGCGCGATCTTTTCGTTGCGGTCCACCGACCCCTTGCCGTCGTTGGCGGTCGAGCTGGACATGTCGACCAGGCTGGAGGCCGAGGCCCCGGCGGGCAGGACGCGGTTCAGCGTCGCCCCTTCCAGGCCGAACAGGTTGGGCATCCCGGCCTTGTCGGAGTTGGCGCGCGACCGCTTGCTCTCGTTGGCCAGCTTGGCCTGATCGTCGATGGAGATGTTGATGGTCAGGATGTCGCCCACCTTGTTGGCGCGCTGGTCCTTGAAGAAGGCCTTGGCCCCGGTGCGCCACAGCGAATTCGGGTTGCGCTCCGTCGGCAGCGGGGTCGGCATCGGCAGGCTGACGGGCTGATAGCCGGTGCGGGCCTGCGGGTCCTGGATTTGCGACATTTCCGGGGTCTTGCCGATGTCGGCGATGCGCGAGGCGGCGTTGCAGGCGGTCAGCGACGCGGCGGCGGTGGCGATCAGGGCGAAGCGCAGGGCGGTGGTGATGGTCGACATGGGAGCTTTCTCCAATCAATTGGTGGCGATGCCGGGCTTTGCCACGGCGACCAGATTCGGGCCCGCGACCGTCGCTTCGACGATGCGGTTGGATTGGGTGTTGACGACGCGGATCACGTCGCCGCGACCGCCGTCCTGCAGCGCCTTGCCCTGGGTGCTGAGGGCCAGGACGCCGGTGTTCAGCGTGATGGTGACGAGCGCGCCCTTGTCCACCATGCGCGGCGATTGCAGATCGCGCAGACGGATGGGCTGGTTGGTGGGCACGCCGCGCTTGGGCGTCATGCCGATGAGTTGGGCGTCGGTGGCGGCGGTGTCGCTGCTGGTCTGGTCGGCGCGCACGTCCTGCCAATCGATGTCGGTCGGGCCGATCATGTCGCCGGGGACGATGCGGCGCACCAGAACCGGGACCTGCACCACGCCGAAGGCGCGGCCCGCGATGGGCAGGCGCACCACCGGGCGGGTGTTGGACACCACGATTTCGGCAGCGAAACGACCCTGGACCGCGTTGTAGTAGAGGTTCTCGACCGCCAGGCCGCCAGCGCCCTGCGGGGCGCGCAGCTCGACCGCGCGGGTGTCGAGTTCCAGTTGCAGCCGCCCCACCGTCACCACGCGGGCCAGCGCGTCGGACAGCGCGGCCTCCACATGGGCAACGCCATAGACCACCGCCGGAGGCTCCAGCGCGGCGGCGGACGAGACGACGCCGGGGGCGGTCAGCAGGGCGGCACCGAGGAGGAGGATGGAGAGGGTGCGGGTCATGGCGGCGGTTCCTGGGGTGAGAGCGTTGCGGCGGCGGCGTTACTTCATCTGACCGGCTTGCTGCATCATCTCGTCGGTGGTCTTGATGACCTTGGAATTCATTTCGTAGGCGCGCTGGGCGGTGATCAGCGTCGTGATTTCCTGCACCACGTTGACGTTGGAGGTTTCCAACGCGCCCTGGGTCAGGCGGCCGAAGCCCGGCGCGCCGGGGTTGCCGGTCACGGACTGGCCCGAGGCGGCGGTTTCGAGGAACAGGTTGTCGCCGATGGCTTCCAGACCGGCGGCGTTGGCGAAGGTCGCCAACTGAAGCTGACCGACATTCTGGGTCGCGGTCTGGCCGTCCAGCTTCACCATCACCTCGCCCGACGGGTTGATCGCCACATCGACGGCGTTGGTCGGGATGGTGATGTTCGGCTGCACCGGATAGCCGTCGGCGGTGACGATCACGCCTTCGGGCGACAGCTTGAAGTTGCCAGCGCGGGTGTAGGAGGTGTCGCCGCTGGGCAGCGTCACCTGGAAGTAGCCCGAACCGTTGATGGCGACGTCCAGCTTGTTGTCGGTGATGGTCAGGTTGCCCTGTTCCAGCACGCGGGCCACGGCGGCGACGCGGACGCCCGCACCCACCTGCACACCGGTCGGGACCACGGTCCCGGCGTCCGACGAGGTGGAGCCGATGCGGCGGAAGTTCTGGTACAGCAGGTCCTGGAACTCGGCGCGCTGCTTCTTGAAGCCGGTGGTCGTCGAGTTGGCGATGTTGTTGGAGATGGTTTCGACGTTCAGCTGCTGGGCGATCATGCCGGTGGCGCCGATGGCGAGGCTGCGCATGGTGATGTTCCTCTTGTCTTGCGGTCGGCGATCAGGCGCTGCGGCCCAGTTTCGTGATCATGTTGCGGATGCGGTCGCTTTCGTTCTCGATGACCTTCTGCGCCGACATGTAGCTTCGCTGGATTTCGATCATCTGGGTCATCTCCACGACCGGCTTCACGTTTGAACCTTCTAGCAAACCCTGTGCCACTTTCGTGTCGGCCGGGGCGGGCTGGGGTTCCTCGTCGGAGACGTAGAGGCCGGAGCCGACCTCCGTCATCAGCTGCTCGTTCTTGAAGGTGACGATGCCGAGCTTGGCGACCTGGCCGAGTTCGGTGGACACCGTGCCGTCGCCGCTGACCTTCACGTCGGTGGTCCCGGCGGGCAGGGTGATCGGCTGGCCGTTGTCGGACAGCACCGGCAGGCCGCCGCCGTCCACGATCTGGCGCTGGTCGTTCATGCGGAAATTGCCGGCGCGGGTGTAACGGGGGCCGCTGGCGGTGTCGACGGTGAAGTATCCATGGCCGGTCAGGGCCAAATCCATCGGATTTCCGGTTTGCGTCATCGCGCCGACCGACAAATCACGGACCACGGCGCGGTCCTGGACGAAGCTGACCTTTTCATGCATGCCCGGGCGTTCCATGAACTCCGTGAACAGCGTCCGCTGGTTCTTGTACCCCGTGGTGTTCATGTTCGCGATGTTGTTCGACGTCACTTCGAGCTGCCGTTGCAGGGCCATCTGGCGCGACAGAGCGACGTAAATCGAATTTTCCATCTTGCGGCCTCATTCATCACACGGGGTCAGGCGGAACCGTCCGACCGGTGAAAAGGGTATTGCAGGAGGCGTGCCAACTTGCCCCCAGGTCGGTTGTTCGGTGGAATCCCGGCAAAGCGGGGGCGTTCCGGCCCAAGGGGGCAGGGGGTGCCGGGCAGAAACTGCCGGGGTGTGGCGACTCTTGCCGGGTTGGGCCGGGCAAAGTCGTCCCGTTCCCGCTCCACGCCGGGCGGCGTGCGGGTGTGGGCGGAGTCCGGGTGTCGCGGCGTGTCCACGGCGGCGCTTGGGCCAGGCGTTGCGGGGCAACGCATGGCCGGGGCGCACCGGGAGTCCGGGCGACACGGAGGTCCGTGACCCCGCACTCAAAAATCGTGCCGACTCGGGAAAGGCGTTGGAGAATCCACGCCTTCCTGTGATCTTGCGGGGGCTTGAAAGGAGTTGTTAACTATCCCGACGTAGGGTCGGATGGACTGGCGGGGACCGTCCCCGCGCGCGATCTCGCTCCAGGCGCGCCGCAAGCACGCCCCAGACACGTTCAGGATTTCATGGCCGAACACGACGCTGGCGAAAACGCGACCGATGGATTGCCGCGCAAGAAATTCAGCGGCAAGAAGCTGGTCCTCTTCGTCATTCTCCCGATCGTGCTGCTGATTGGCGCAGGCGCGGGGGTGTTTTTCTCCGGCCTGCTGGACGGCCTGCTGGGCAAGAAGGAGGAGCACGCGGAAGAGGCCCACCCGCCCGAACCGGTCGGTCCCGACCCGCACGCGGCACCGATCTTCTACGATCTGCCCGACATGCTGGTGAACCTGAACAGCGCGGGCAAACGTCCGGCCTTTTTGAAGATCAAGATTTCGATCCAGGTGTCGAAGGGCGAGGATGTTCCGGCGATCGAGCATGTGTTGCCGCGCATCATCGACAATTTTCAGGTTTACCTGCGCGAGCTTCGGTTGGAAGATTTGCGGGGGTCGGCGGGCATGTACCGCCTGCGTCAGGAGTTGCTGTTGCGCATCACCGCCGCCGCGCATCCGGTGAAGGTGAAGGACGTGCTGTTCAAAGAGATGCTGGTCCAATAGGAACGGTGGGGTTGGTGCAGCGGGGCGTGTCATGAGCGACACCGAACAACTGAGCGAGGAAGAACGCCTTGCCGCCGAATGGGCGGCGTTGGCGGAGGACAGCGGCGACGTCGGCGACATGGGCGGCGGCGGCGGGTCCACGCGCGTTCTGAACCAGGACGAAATCGACAGCCTGCTGGGCTTCGACCAGGGCGGTGCCGGGGACGGGGAAAACTCCGGCATCATGGCGCTCGTCAACTCGGCGCTCGTCAATTACGAACGTCTGCCGATGTTGGAGATCGTTTTCGATCGCCTCGTCCGCATGATGTCCACATCCCTGCGCAATTTCACCTCCGACAACGTCGAAGTCAGCCTGGATCAAATCTCGTCGGTCCGTTTCGGCGATTACCTGAACTCGATCCCGCTGCCCGCCATGCTCTCGGTCTTCAAGGCGGAGGAGTGGGACAATTACGGCCTGATGGTCGTCGATTCCGCGCTGATCTATTCCATCGTCGACGTGCTGCTGGGCGGTCGGCGCGGCACGGCGGCGATGCGCATCGAAGGCCGTCCCTACACCACCATCGAACGCAACCTTGTGGAACGCATGGTCCATGTGGTGCTGTCCGATCTGTCCGCCGCCTTTGATCCGCTGTCGCCCGTGACCTTCCGGTTCGACCGGTTGGAAACCAACCCGCGTTTCGCCACCATCGCGCGCCCCGCCAACGCGGCGGTGCTGGTCAAGCTGCGCATCGACATGGAGGATCGCGGCGGGCGTCTGGAGCTGATGATCCCCTACGCCACGCTGGAGCCGGTTCGCGAACTGCTGCTCCAGATGTTCATGGGTGAAAAGTTCGGCCGTGACTCCATCTGGGAAACCCACTTGGCCTCGGAACTGATGGTGACGGACGTCGATCTGTCCGCCGTGCTGGACGAGGTGACGATGACTCTGCACGACGTGTTGAATTGGCGCGTCGGCACCCGCATCCTGTTGAACGCCACCCCCGACGGGGCCATTGAGCTGCGCTGTGGCGACGTGTCGATGTTCCAGGGGCGGATGGGCCGCAAGGGCGGGCACATCGCCGTGCGGCTGGAAAAGGAATTGCCCAAGCAGGAGGTCATGCGGCTGTGAGTCCACTGATCTCGCTCATCATCGATCTGGTGCTGGTCGGGCTGCTGGCGGCGACCATCGCCTACGCCATCATCCTCAACAAGCAGATCATCAAGCTGCGCGAAAGCCGGGGCGAGTTGGCCGAACTGATCCAGGGCCTGAACGACGCCATGGGCAAGGCCGAAGGCGGCGTGCGCAATTTGAAAAAGACCGCCGCCGACACCGGCGAGGATTTGCAACGCACCGTGACCAAGGCGCAGACCCTGCGTGACGAACTGGAATTCATGATCGAGGCGGCGGACGCGCTGGCCACCCGCCTGGGATCGGTGGGCGACCGGGACAGCGGTCGTGACAGCGGTCGTGGTGGTGGGTTGGCGCAGCGCAACCCGGTCAAGCCGCCCCTGGCCAGCCGCCCGGCCCCGCGCCCGATGCCGATGGATCTGCACGACGACGATCACGACGACGCGCCGCCGCCCGCCCGTTTGGATCCGCCGCGCCGCGCGGTTCCGCCGCCGCTGGTGGCCGAATCCCGTGACATCGCCGCGCGGGAACCGGCCCCCCGTGAATCGGTCACTCGTGAATCAATGGCCCGCGAACCGATGACCCGTGATGGGGAAAGCCTGTCGCGCGCCGAACGCGAACTGCTCCAGGCGATTGAAAACGCCGGTAAGGGGATGGGATGAGCGGGGATGGCATGAGCGACGCGCAGAAGACGATCGCGGATTTCGCCGCCCGTCTGGCCGCCAAGGGCGCGGCGCAGGACGCCGCTGCGGCCGCAGCCCGTGCGGCGGCGGAGGAAAAGGTGGTGATCCGTCCGGCGGGGGCCGCCCCCACCGGGGTGCGGGTGTCCGCCTCGGCTCAACCGTCTCCAAACGCCTCCACGGCCAACGCCCCGGCGGTGGTTCCAGCCGGTGGCCGTGCCGGGCTGCCCACCCCCGCCCGGACCGGCGCGCCCCGCCCGTCGGCCAAGGGCGGGAAGTCGGGCAAGGGCAAGGGGGGCAAGGGGGGCAAGCCGCGCGCCGCTGCTCCGCCACGCCGTCCGCTGATGGAGGTGGTGCGCGGCTGGACGAAGGATGTCCGTTTCCGCCTGTTGCCGGTGACAATTTTCGTCGCTGTGCTGATGCTCGGGGTGCGGGTCGGCGATGTGTGGCGCATCGCCACCCGCGACGCGCAATTGCCGGATTTCCCCGCCACCCTGGCGCAGGGGCAGCAACCGCCGCCGCCCGGCAACGGAAAGCCGCCGCCCGATCCCAAGGCCCCGCCGCCCAAGGCCGCCAATCTGCCGGTTCCGCCCGGTGCGGCCCCCCCGAACCCGGCGAAGGACGGTCCGCCGCCCGGCGCTCCCGCCCCCGGTGCCCCCGCCGCCGCGAACGCGCCGCTGGGGCCGATCACCGACCAGGAGCTGTTGCAGCATTTTGCCGAGCGCCGCGCCGAAATCGAACGGCGCACCAAGGAGTTGGAGCAGCGCGAGGCCCTGCTGACCGCAGCGGAAAAGCGCATCGACCAGAAGGTCGCGGAGATGGAGAAGGTCCGTTCCGACATTCAAAAGTTGATGAGCCAGGGCGACGAGAAGCAATCGACCCAGTTGGAAAGCCTGGTTCGCATCTATGAAACGATGAAGCCCAAGGAGGCCGCGCGCATTTTCGAAGAGTTGGAAATGCCGGTGCTGCTGGGGGTCATCCAGAAGATGAAGGAAGCCAAATCCGCCCCGATCCTGGCGGCGATGGATCCGGTGAAGGCCAAGGAAGTGACCTCGGCCCTGATCGAACGGCGGGTTCCGGCGACGGCGACGAAATAGTCCGTCGGTTGCGACGTCCGCCGCGTGGGGCCAAACAATACGGGGCGGAACCGCTGGGTTCCGCCCCGTTTTTTCGCGCCCTGTGTTCGTGCGCCGGGGGGGTGTTCGTCAGGCCGCTTGCGGGTGCAGGCGGGCGGCGAGATCGTCGAGAGCGGTTTGCGCCTCCCGCAGCGCCCGGTCCGCTTGGGCGCGGGCGGTCGGCCACGCGTCGTCATCGGCCTGATGGGCGGCCTCGATGCGGGCGGCGGCGCGGTTGCGCAGGCCACGCAGGCTGTCCAACGCGCGCTCCAGCGGCTCGCGCCCAGCCGAATCGCGGCTTTTCCCTTCAAAACGCTCAACGGTGGTCCGCAAATCGTTCATCCGGTCGGTGATGGTGGTGAGGTGAGCGCGCGCGCGGCTGTCGAACGCGTCCCGTTCCCGATGGCTCATACCCGTTTGTCCTCTCCTGTCGCTCCCCGGTGTCACGCTTGATCGGTGGATCCCATGGTGGGTGATCCGGCGCGCGGGGAAGCGGTGGCGGCGTGGCGCGAAGACCTCGCCGCTCTTTGCTTTGCTCTTCCATGTCGGGAGTGTGGCCCCGTTTGGGAAGACCGATGCGCCCAAAAAAGCAGACCGGGCCAGCCATGTCCCATTCGGGATAACCCGGACAGGACTGGCGTGACCCGGCGTCACAAGGGATTGTTCTTGGTTTTTGAGTGCGTTTCCTCTTCGACCGGTTGATCCGGTTCGACGCTTGGATACCCCTTGGCGATGTCACCGAGGTTTTTGTTTCGTGAAGCTTTTGTGCATCACGCGCCCGCCCTGGTCAATCAGACCTATTTCATAGGGCCGGATTTCATAAGGTCGGGGGAGGGGAGGCTTACTCCGCCGCGACGCTGTAGGCGGGCTGCGCGACCGCATCGGCGGGCTGGGCGCTGTGGCGGGCGCAGGCGGCGCGATGTTCGGCGGCCATGGCGCGCAGGGTGGGCACGCATTTGCCGCACTGAACCTGGCAATCATGCTGGCGGAACACCGCCGCCGGGGTGGTGGCCCCATTGTCCAACGAGGCTTGGACCTTCCGTTCGTTCAGCGCGTTGCAGATGCAAACGTACATCGGATCCTCGGCGTCAATCGGAGTGGCGTCAATCGGCCGACGGTTGGTCGGCGGGCGGTTGGCGTCGCTGTCGCGTGGCTGATGTCAGATGTAGTGAGAGTGCGAATCGTTGTCAATCAAACAAATGCGAATGGCTCTCACAATCATCCGCACGCGACGCTTCGCCGCAGCCGGGGCGGTGGGGAGGGGCGGAAGAGAGGGAGAGCGCTTTCCACGGTCCGCCCCGTTCCCGCGCTTGCATTCCGGCGCGCTCAGGGGTAGCCCGTGGGCATGAACGACCTCACCGATGCCCCCGCCGCTGTTCCCGCCCCGATTCCGCTGGGTCAGACCATCTATCTGGCCGCCGACGGCTTCGTTGACGATCTGGTTGCCGAACTGGGCGACGTCGCGCAGGTCGATGGTCGGCTGATCTTTGCCGATGGCCCGGCGCGGCCCGCCGCCTGGGCGCAAAACATCTGGTTCGACCCGGTGACGATCGCGATCCCCTCGATCAAGGGTGGGGCGAAGGCGTTGCGCGGCATCCAGCGCAATTGGGCGCTGTGGTCGCAGCGGCATCACCGCCGGGCGTCGCTCATCCAAGAGAATCTGCCGCACGTCTCTTCCAAGCCGGTGGAGTTTCCCTCCCCGTTGCCGACGGCCCCCCTGGGATCCTGGACGCTGCTGGACGAATCGACCATCGTGGCGGCGGCGCGTTGCTCCAGCCCCTACCGCCACGGTGAAATCCCCTTCATCGAAAACCGCACCGCCCCGCCCAACCGCGCCTATCTGAAGCTGTGGGAGGCGCTGACCCTGTTCGGGGAGCAGCCGGGGCCGGGCGACCGCTGTCTGGATTTGGGGGCGTGCCCGGGCGGCTGGACCTGGGTCCTGCACGAGTTGGGGGCGTCGGTGGTCAGCGTGGACAAGGCACCGCTCGACCCCGCCATCGCCCGCCTGCCGCGCGTCACCATTCGCCAGGAAAGCGCCTTTGGCCTGAAGCCGCAGGATGTCGGGCCGGTCGATTGGCTGTGCTGCGATGTGATCTGCTACCCAACCCGCCTGCTGCGGCTGGTGCGCGAGTGGATGGACAGCGGGCTGGCCAAGCGGTTCATCTGCACCCTGAAATTCCAGGCGGCGACCGACCATGAGACGGCCCGCGCCTTTGCCGCCATCCCCGGCGGCCGGGTGCTGCATCTCAGCCAGAACAAGCATGAACTGACCTGGATGTGGCCCGCCCGCTGACGGGCTTTTGCGGGCGCTCTTTTTCGTCGGCGTACCCGCGCCGTCGCGGCGTGATCGGTGGTCAGGCCCCGGCCAGCGCCTGTTCGATGTGGGGGCGTAGGAGCAGGGTGGCGCTGCGGCCAAGCTCCACCGCTTCGGCGGCGCGGTCGAAATCCAGAATCCCGATGTGGCCCAGGCGCGGCGCGATCAGCGCGTCGGGCGGTTCCCCGGCCAGTCGCGACCGGGTGATGCGGTCTTGCATGATGTCGATGGACCCGGCCATCACCTCCAGCGCGTTGGGGCTCGGGCCGTGCGACTGGTCGAGCTGTTCGGCCAGGAAACGGGTGCGCGGGTTGGGTCGGCGGCCCAGCCACCCGGCGACCTGATCGGTCAGTTGCGTGATGGCGGGGGGCAACGCCTCGGCCACGCTGCTGGCGGGGGTGGGTTTGCCCTCCGGCCGACGGCCTAGCCAGGCGCGTTCGCTGTTCAGGTTCACGGCGATCACCACGTCGGCCCCCAAGGCCCGGCACAGCGACACCGGGACCGGGTTGACCAGCGCGCCATCGACCAGCCATTGCCCATCGCGCGGCACGGCGGGAAACAGGCCGGGCATGGCGGCGGACGCCAGCACGGCGGGCAGCAAGGGGCCGTCGCGCAACCACACCTCCCGCCCGGTGGACAGGTCGGTGGCGGCGGTGGCGAAGGGGATCGGCAGATCCTCGATCCGCACGTCGGTGCGCTCGTTCAGAAAGGGTTCCACCGCCTTTTCCACCGCCACCAGACCGCCCCGGCGAAAGGTGAGGTCGATGATCCCCAGCATCCCCAGCCAGCCCATCCGCTGCGCCCAATCCTGCAGCGAATCCATCTGGTCGGTCAGGTGGGCGGCCCCCACCGCCGCGCCGATGGAGGTCCCGCACAGGATGTCCGGCTTCACGCCCATCTCCTGCAACGCCCGCAGGACGCCGATGTGCGCCCACCCGCGCGCCGCCCCGCTGCCCAGCGCCACGCCGACCTTGATGCCCATGCCCATGCCCATGCCCCCCAAGGCGGTTGCGGTTTGACCCAGGACGGATATCTGGGGGGCGGGAAGGGGATGGGAAAGGTGATGCCGTTTTGCATCATGTGGCGAAAAGGATGCGGGTCGGATGATCGGTGGGCGATTCAACAGGATCCATGGCGTGCAATCTGCCGTACCATCCATGCCAGACAGGCGCAGGTGGGAGGGGTGCGATGGCCGCCCAACCGTTGACAAAATTGGCGTTTACAAAATTGGCGTTGACGGGATCGGCCGCAACCGGGTTGCGGAGCTTCCGACGGGACTGGGACCGCTGGTCGCTGGCGGAAAAAGCCTGCGCGCTGATGGCGCTTGCCCTGGTCGCGATCCTGTTGACAGCACCCGTGGCGGTTGCGCTGTCCTGATCGGTTGACCGGGATCGGTTGGCTGGTCGTGCGTTTCTTTACTGGCTCTTAACCCTCCCAAATTAGGTTAAGACTGCTTGAACGGATCCTTGACGGCAGTGAGCGCCGCGTTGCGGCTGGAACGCGGATGGTTCCGGTCGCTCGTGGGGCAAAGGGCGGTCAGGGGTACGGTTTCCGATACGGTGATCGCCGCCGCAACGCCCTCTCGCCGGACACGCCCATGACCTTTTCCGCCCAATCCTCCGTGACGGAGCAAAAGCTCCTGAGACAGCGCCTCGACGTGGCCTTTGCCGAGGCCGCGCAACCCCTTTCGCGCGACGAGGTGACGGAGATCGTCCGGTCGATCCTGGGCAGCATGGACGGTGACATTTCCGCCACCGATCTGCGGCTGTACAAGGAGGTCGTCGATCTCGCGAAATACATCGAGAACGCCAAGCAGGAGCTGGCCTCCCTCCAGCCGGAGGAGATCCGGGACGAGCACATCCGCAGCGCCACGGACGAGTTGGACGCCGTGGTCGGTGCCACCGAAAAGGCGACCTTCGCGATTTTCGACGCCTGCGACGCCATCAGCGCCGTTGCCGCCACCACCGACGCCGACACCAGCGCCAAGCTGAACGACCAGATCACCAAGATTTTCGAAGCCTGCAATTTCCAGGACATCACCGGCCAGCGCATCACCAAGGTGGTCCGCACGCTCAAGCACATCGAGAGCAAGGTCGACATGATCGTCGCCGCCTTTGGCAGCGAGGTCCGCAAGAATCACGCCCCCCGTCTGGCCAAGTTGGCGGCGGAGGACGCGGCCAACGCCCCGCCGCCGATGGTCCCGATGAGCGAGGAGGAGGCCGACAAGCAGCTCCTCCACGGCCCGCAGATGCCCGGCAACGCCATGGACCAGGACGAGATCGACCGCCTGCTGGCGAGTTTCGATTGACGTTATGCTGGCCGACAAACCCAGCCCCGGCGCGTCCGGTTCTGCCGCAGCGCGCCCGGTCCGGGCGGTCGTCCCGCACAACCCCAACAACGGCACCATCGTGCTGCTGTTGTCGCTGTTCCTGCTGCTGCTGGTGTTCTTCATCGTTTTGAACGCCCAATCGGTGCAGACGGTGCAGCGGGTGAAGGCGGCGGCGGCGTCGCTGGAAAAAAGCTTTCCCAATTTCGTGATCGATCCGCGCCTGCGCGACGGCACCGACATCGTGTCGTCGCGCGCGGGCACGGTGTTCGCCGTGCAGCGGTTGGACAGTGTCGGCAACCTGTTCGCCACCGCCATCGCCGTGGCGCAGGTGGAGATGGTGACGCCCGGCCGCCTGCTGGAGGTCCGTTTGCCCGCCGATGACCTGTTTCTTCCCGATTCGGTGGCGCTGCGGCCCGACCGGCAGGGCTTGGTGGACCGCGTGGTGGACGCGCTGCGGGAGTCGCGCCAGGGCGAGCGGTTGGAGGTGGAAGCGCTGCTGGGCATCGGTCCCACCGCCGGGCCGAGTCAGGCCCCGGGGCCGGTGGCGCGGGCCGGGGCGCTGGCCCGCGCGCTGATCGGCGATGGCGCGCCCACCCAGGCGGTGACGATCGGCATCGAACGCGGCGTGCCGGGCGGCGTGCGGCTGCTCTTCACCCTGCGTCTGGCCGAGGATTCGCCGACGCGCCGCCCCCCGGCGCGGGGAGAACGCCGATGATCCGCATTCCCGGACGTGGTGCAATTGGTGGCCAGGGTGCGATTGGACCGGGTGCGGTTGGCCAGGGTATGATTGGACTGGCCAATGGCCAGGATCCGGGCGGCCATCGCAAAACGATGTGGCTCATCAGCTTCACCGATCTGATTTCCTTGCTGCTCGCCTTCTTCGTTCTGATGTATTCGATGAGCGAGCCGGAGTCGCAGCGCTGGACCCGGTTGGCCCGTGGGCTGGCGGAGACGATTCCCGCCGCCCGGTCAACCGCGACCACACCGTCGGACCGGCCCGCCGATCCGCGCGCGGCCTTCAACGCCCAGGCGGTGGAACCGCGCGCGGCGGCGGTCGATGTGAATTACCTGGGCGCGCTGCTGCGTGGCCAGACCGCCGCCAACGCCGAATTGGCGGGGGTGGAGGTGAAACGGGAGGATGACCGGGTGGTGATCGGCCTGCCGGGCGAACGCATGTTCGATCCCACCGGCGCGGCCTTCACCGATGATGGCCGCCGCATCATCTTCCTGCTGGGGGCGGTGGTCGGGCGCATCGGCAACCGGATCGAGGTGGTCGGCCACGCCGAACGCGAGGATCCGACCGGTGGCGCGGCGTGGGAGCGGGCCTTGACCCGCGCGGTGGCGCTGTCCGCCGCGCTGCGCGAAACCGGCTACCGGCGCGAGCTGGTGGCCCGCGCGGTGATGGCGGCGAACAACGACCCGGTGGCTTCGGCGGCGGGCGCGTCCGCCGGGGCGGTCGGTGCGGTGCTGGTGCCGGTGCCAGTGCCAGTAAACGCCACCGGACGGGTGCGGGTGGACATTGTGGTGCGCGAGGAAGGGGCGGATTGAGGTGACGGGGCGGTCGGGAACCGGTCGGCGGCGCAGGCTGTGCGGCGTGGTGGCGGCGGTGGCGCTGATGGCGGTTCCGTCGGTGTCGCTGCGCGCGGCGACCGTGCCGGTTCGCGCCTCCACCCATCCGGATTTCGGGCGGATGGTGTTCGATTGGCCCTCGACGGTGGATTTCACCGCGCGTGTCGATGGCAACCGGCTGGTCATCGCCTTCACCCAACCCATCGACGCCCCGCTGGACCGCGCGGTGGCCGCCTTGCCGGATTATCTGTCGGCGGGCCGCGTGGAGGCGGATGGCAAGACCATTTCCTTCGATCTGAAACGCCCGGTCACGCTGAAAAGCTTCCGCAGCGGCAAATCCTCCGTCGCCATCGATCTGGCCCCGGCGGCGGCGGGCGCGGCGGTTCCGGCCACGACCAGCCCGCCACCGCCCGCCTCGCCCGCAACCCCGGCCCCCGCCGCGCCAACCCCCACGCCCCCGGCGGCAGCGGCGGCGGACAAGCCCGTGGCCCAGGCCGGGCGGGTGGCGGTGCGCGCCGCCGACCAGCCCGACGCCACCCGCCTGACCTTCGATTGGCCTGCCCCGGTCGATTACACGATGACCCGCGACGGCGCGTCGGTGACGATGACGTTCGACAAGGGCGGCACGCCGGATCTGGCCCAGGCGGCGCGGGCGACCTTGCGCAACGTCCGCAATCTCGAATCCTTCCGCCAGCCGAACGGGGCGCTGGCCGTCACCTTTGCCGCCCCGCAGGACGCGGAGATCAAGGAGAACAAGAACGGCAAGACGGTCACGCTCGACGTGATGAACGCCGGGACGCGCAAGGGCGCGGAGGGGGCCGCGAAGGCCGCACCAGCGCCCGCCGCCCAGCCCGCCGCTCCTCCGCCCAGCACGACCGCCGCCAAGCCACCGACCACTGCCCCAGCCCCCGCGCCGGGTGCGCCGCCCGCCGCGACCGCCGAGGCGAAGCCCCCGCCCGACGCGGCAGCGGCGGAGGCCAAACCGACGCCGCCGCCGGGGCCGAAAGGGCCGGTGTTGACCTTTGAAACCGGCGGGCCGTCCTCCATCGCCGTGTACCCGCGCGCCGGTCAGCTCTACATCGTCTTCGACCGTCCGATGCCCATCGGGGCGGGCAAGATCACCGGGCCGGGGGCGGAGCTGATGGGCAACGTCGAACCGGTTCCGGCGACCGGCGGCAGCGCCTTCCGCACCAAGATCGGCCCCATGGTCTGGCCAGCGGTGGAGCGCAAGGGCACGACCTGGACCATCGCGTCGTCCGCCCGCCCGCCCAACATGTCGAGCGTCAATGATTTGCGGATCGACGCCGAACCCGATTTCCTGCTGGGCGCGCGGCTGCTGGTGCGGGCGCCGGACGCGGCGACGGTGGTGCAACTGTCCGACCCCGATGTGGGCGACCGGGTGCAGGTGGTTCCCTTGCCCAGCCCGGGGCTGGCGGTGGCCGAGTCGCGCCGCTATCCCGATCTGGAGGTGATGCCGTCCTTTCAGGGGGTGGTGGTCCGTCCGATTTCCGACAATGTGACGGTGCGCCCGGTCAAGGAAGGGGTGGAAGTGACCTCCGCCGGTGGGCTGCACATGTCGCCCGCCGTCGACGCGGGCAACCCGGCCATCGCCCAGGCGGCCCCGGTCCCCGGACAATCGGCCCCCCAACCGGTTCCGGCCAAGATGGCGGCCCCGCCCGGACCGCCCGCAGGTTTGGCGATGGATGGGCCGAAGACCGCCCCGTTGCAGGGCCGCCGCCTGTTCAATCTGCCCGCCTGGAAACACGGCGACCTCGATCATTACACGGAGGCGCGGCAGGACCTGCAATTGGCCGTCGTCAACGCCCCGGAATCGGAACGGGCGAAGGCGCAGCTTGATTTGGCCCGCTTCTACTTCGCCAACGGCTTCGGCCAGGAGACGTTGGGAATGCTTGACGTGCTTCAGCAGAACCAGCCGGATTTGGATGGCTGGCCGGAGTTCCGCGCCCTGCGCGGGGCCGCCCGCGTGCTGACCGGCGATCTGGCCGGGGCGGAGGCCGACCTCACCGCGCCCAGCCTTGTCACCAACCCGGAAGCGGCGCTGTGGCGCGCGGCCATCGCGGCGGACAAGCGCGATTGGCCCACGGCGATCAACGGATTCAAGGCGGCGTCGGCGATTCTCAGTTCCTACCCCGATCCGATGATCGGCAAGCTGGGGCTGCGGGCGGCGGAAGCGGCGCTGGAAACCGGCGACACCAGCAACGCCAAGCGGATTCTGGACCGCATCATCGAGCGCGGCGGCCCCGACGCGGAGGAGCGGCCCGACCTGCAATATCTGCGCGGCCTCTATTACGCCCGCACCGGCGAAAACGACCGCGCGCGCGAGCAGTTGAAGGCGGCCTTTGACAGCTACGACCGGCTCTATCACGCCAAGGCCGGCTTGGCGCTGACCAATCTGGATTTGGCCGAGGGCAAGATGTCGGCCACGGCGGCGGCGGAACAACTGGCCGGTTTGACCTTCACCTGGCGCGGTGACGATCTGGAGATGCAGATCCGGTCGCGCATGGGGGAGGTGCTGATCGCGGATGGCAAATTCGCCGAGGGCTTCAACACCATGAAGGAAACGGCGGCCCTGGTCGCCGACACCCCGCGCGCCGAGGCGATCACCAAGGACATGTCGCGCATCTTCGCCGACCTGTTCAAGGATGGGGCCGCCCGCATGCCGACCCTGGACGCGTTGAAGCTGTACGACCAGTTCCGCGAATTGACCCCGGTCGGCGAAGCGGGCGACGAGATCATCCGCCAACTGGCCGAACGCCTGATTTCCATCGATCTGCTGAATCGCGCCGCCGATCTGTTGCAGCATCAGGTGGAATTCCGCCTGTCGGGGATGGACAAGGCACGGATCGGCACCCGGCTGGCGTCGGTCCGCCTGCTCGACAACAAGCCCGAACAGGCGCTTCAGGCGCTGGAGCTGTCCAACGTTCCCGGCATTCCCGCCGATCTGGCGGCAGAACGGCGGCTGATGCAGGCCAAGGCGCTGGCCGAAATGGGCAAGGGTGACGACGCCCTGCTGTTGCTGACCGACGATGACAGCGCCAACGCCAACCTGTTGCGCGTGGACATCGCGTGGCGCGGGCAGAAATGGGAAGCGGCGGCGCTGGCGCTCAACAAGATCATCGGCCCGCCGCCGCTGCCGGGCAAGGCGCTGGATCCCGCCGTGTCGCAACTGGTGCTCAACCGGGCGGTGGCGCTGGCGCTGGCCGGGGATGGGACCGGCCTGAACCTGCTGCGCAAGGATTTCGAGGCGGCGATGAAGGGTGGCCCGAACGAGGACGCCTTCCGCGTGCTGACCCGCCCCGAACAGGCGCTGGGGCTGGTCGATGTCAGCACCATCCGGTCCCGGGTGGCCGAGGTCGAACTGTTTCAGAAATTCCTGAAGAACTACCGGGGCAAACAGCCCGCCAAGCCGACCAGTTGAACCCGCTGGTCCTGCCTGTTGGGCGCGGCGCGTGACCGTCCCCAACAGACAGGACCAGCGGCGAACCGGCTACAACTGAACCTGCGTTCCCAACTCCACCACCCGGTTGGGCGGCAGTTTGAAAAAGTCGGTCGCGCTGACCGAGGTGCGGGCCATCAGCACGAACAGCTTTTCCCGCCACAGCGCCATTTGCGAATTCATCTGTGGAATCAGCGTCTCGCGGCCCAGGAAGAAGGAGGTCGCCATCACGTCGAATTCCAACCCGAACGCCTTGCACAGACGCAACGCCTTCGGGATGTTCGGTTCCTGCGAGAAGCCGTAGCGCACGGTGATGCGGTAGAAGCCCTCCGCAAGCCCTTCCACCAGCACCCGGTCCTTGGCGGGCACGCGCGGCACGTCGTCCACCAGCACGGTGACGAACACGACCCGCTCGTGCAGCACCTGATTGTGTTTCAGATTGTGCAGCAGGGCGATCGGCACGGTGTTGGAACTGGAGGTCATGAACACCGCCGTGCCCTTCACCCGGTGGATGTCGGTCGATTTGGCCTGACGGCGGATGAAGGCGTCCAGCGGCAGGGATTCTTCGGCCAGACGACGGCTCAACACCGCGCGGCCGCGCCGCCACGTCGCCATCAGGCCCACGGTGATCGCGGCGATGACCAGCGGGACCCAGCCGCCATGCGGGATTTTCACCGCGTTGGCGGCGAAGAAGGAGAGATCCACCGCCAGGAACCCGGCCCCCAGGGCCAGACAGACCGGAACCGGCCAGTTCCAGCGGCGGTGCGCCACCACCAGGGCCAGCATGGTGGTGATGATCATGTCGCCGGTCACGGCGATGCCATAGGCCGACGCCAGACGGCTGGACGATTGGAACACCACGACCAGCCCGATGATGGCGATCAACAGGCCCCAATTGGCGCGGGGGATGTAGATCTGCCCCTCTTCCTCGCTCGACGTGTGGCGGATGTGCAGGCGCGGGCACAGGCCAAGCTGCACCGCCTGCCGGGTCAGCGAGAAGACGCCGGAGATCACCGCCTGGCTGGCGATGACGGTGGCCATGGTGGACAGCGCGATCAGCGGGTACAGGCCCCAATCCGGGGCGAGCAGATAGAAGGGACTGCGCACGGCGGTCGGATCGCTCAGCAGCAGCGCGCATTGGCCCAGGTAATTCAGCAGCAGGGCGGGCAGAACCACCCCCAGCCACGCCAGTTGGATGGGGAAGCGCCCGAAATGGCCCATGTCGGCGTAGAGCGCCTCGCCGCCGGTCACGGCCAGCACCACCGCGCCCAGCACCAGAAAGCCGATCCAGCCGTTGGTCTGGAAAAACGCGATGGCGTAGCGCGGGTCAAACGCCGCCAGCACCCCCGGTTGCTGCGCGACCTGGATCAGACCCAAGCCGCCGATGGTCAGGAACCAGGTGATCATGATCGGGCCGAACAGCGCGCCCACCCGCGAGGTGCCGTGGCTTTGAATGGCGAACAGCAGGATCAGGATGACGACCGTCACCGGAACCACCACCGATTCCAGCGCCGGTTCGGCCACCTCCAACCCCTCCACCGCCGACAGCACCGACATGGCCGGGGTGATCATGCCGTCGCCGTAGAACAGCGAGGCCCCGCACAGCCCCAACACCGTCAGCAGCGTCAGCTTGCCGGTGGACACCGCCCCCGACGATCCGCCGCTGGCGGATTGCGAGGCGTGGGTGGCCAGCGCCAGCAGGGACAGGATGCCGCCCTCGCCCTTGTTGTCCGCCCGCATCACGAACAGCACGTATTTGACGGTGACGACGATGACCAGCGCCCAGAACACCAGGGACATGATGCCCATGACGTTGGTGGGGGTCAGCGGCAACGCGTGCTCGCCGCCGAAGCATTCGCGCAGGGTGTAGAGCGGGCTGGTGCCGATGTCGCCGTAGACGACGCCAAGCGCACCGAGCGTGAGCGCCGCCAGCTTGCCGTGATCGGACTGGGCGGCTTTCAATGTTGTGTCTGACATGCGTGGAGTGTGGTCCGTGAGTGGGACAGCGAAGCCTCAAGCGGGAAGACCGGCACCGGTGCGGCCCGCCGGGCAAAGCGGAGCCACGATTCCCGTCATACGCGTTTCCGCCGCCCGACGCCAGCGCCACCTTGGGCGGGGGGAACCGGGCACCGTGGGCTGCGACGATGTGCGCGGGGCACGGGCTACAAGGTGCCGAAGCTGCGCGCCAGCGATCCGGCGATCAGATACCAGCCGTCCACCAGCACGAAGAAGATGATCTTGAACGGAATCGCCACCATGGTCGGCGGCAGCATCATCATGCCCATCGACATCAGGATCGACGACACCACCATGTCGATGATCAGGAAGGGCAGGAACAGCAGAAAGCCGATTTCGAACCCGCGCTTGATCTCCGAAATCATGAAGGCGGGGACCAGCACATGCAGCGGGGTGTCGGACGCCTGCGGCACCGTCTGGATCCGGGCCATGTCCATGAACAGGCGCAGGTCCTTTTCGCCGGTGTGGTGCAGCATGAAGTCGCGCAGCGGGGCGGCGGTGCGTTTGAACGCCTCCACCTCGTCGATCTCCTGGTTGATGAGCGGCTGGATGCCCTGGCTGTAGCAGCGCTCGAACACCGGGGCCATGACGAAGAAGGTCAGGAACATCGCCAGCGACATCAGGACCGTGGTCGGCGGCACCTGCTGCACGCCAAGGGCGGAACGCAGGAACGACAGCACGATGACGATCCGGGTGAAGGCGGTCATCATGATGAGGATCGACGGGGCCAGCGACAGCACCGTGATGAGCGCGATCATCTGAACGATGCGCCCGGTCGCGGTTCCGCCCGCGTCGCCCAGATCGAGCGTCATGCTCTGCGCCAGCGCCGGACCGGCGGACAGGCCGACGGCGACGCCAACCCCCAGCGCCAGGACCAGGGCGGCGATCAGGCGGCCGCGCGGCAAAGGCAGGGCGCGGGTCACAACGCGCATCATGATGCCTGGGTGTCCTTGCGCGTGCCGGTGAAGGGGTGCTCGCCGGTCGAGGCCGCTGCGGCTGGATGCTCGGCACCGTGCTCGGCGGCGTGCGGCTCGCCGCCGTGATGGCCGTGCAGCACGGCGTGGAAATCCTGGGCCGGGGTGCTCTCCACCACCTGGTCGCCGGAGTTGCTCAACAGGATCAGATGCTCCCGGTCGTCCTTGCGGATCAGAATCAGGCGGCGCTTGGCGTCCAGCGCCATCACCTCCACCACGCTCAGGCGGCGGTGGCGGACGGCACCGGTGGCCACGCCGCCCAACCCGATCCGCCGCATCAGCCACGCCACCGCAACGATCAGCGCGATGACGAAGACAAGGGCGAGAACGAAGCGGATGTATTGATCGAGATCCATGGGTCAGGTCGGCTCGTCGGACGGAAGAGGAAGGGCCGGGCTGTCACCGGGCGGGGCGGGTGGCTGTGGGGATGGTCCCCGCCCATAGGCGGCGGCGGCGCGGTGACGGGCGCTGTGCGGATCGCCGCGCCCGTCCGTGGTGAGGGCGGAGCGGAAACGGATGTGCTGCGCGGTGATGGCGGCGGCCAGCGGATCCAACGCCGCAACCAGCTCCGCCAAGGGTTCCAGCAGGGGGCGGACGGTTTCGCGCGGGCGGGCGAGGATGGTGGCGCAAAGGGTGGAAACCTGCCTCTCCAACCCGGACAGATCAATGGATTCGCCATCCTCCGCCCACCGCTGCGCTTGGGTCAGGTCGGCGGTCAGACGGGCAAGCGCCTGGGGCAAATCCAGATCAGGGCCGCTGTCAGCGGCGGGTGGAACGCCGGTCATCCCCGTGGGCCATGGCTGTTGTCGGGCGCATCATCGTCGGATCCATCGGACGGATCGGTCAGAACGGTGCCGTTGGCACGGTAAACATATGCGAGGATTTCCGCCACCGCCGCGATGGCTTCGATCGGAATGTCGCTGTCCACCTCCACCGCCGACAGGATTTCGACCAGATCGGCGTCCTCGCGCACCTTCACGCCGTTGGCAAAGGCCAGCTCCAAAATCTGTTCGGCCACGGTTCCCTTGCCGGTCGCGACGATGCGCGGCAGGGATTGAGTGCCGCGTTCGTACTTCAGCGCCACCGCGACGGGGCGTTTGGCGGCGCGCGACGGTGGGCTGGAGGGGGAACGGGGTGGTGGGCGGGAAGGCGCGGACACGCGGGGACCTGCCGGATCGGAACGGGGGCGGTGCCTGGGCATCCTGGACCGGCAGGCTTAACGAAGTGTAAAGTCGTGGGGGTGCCGGGCTTGCGGGCCGCCGTCCCGTGCCCCATGTGCGATGGTGGACCGGGACCGGGACCGGTCCGCAGCGCCGGATTCATCTTTCATTAAGGCCGAAAGGCGAGCATTCTACGGTGATCCGGCGTCCGTCCTCCGATGGGTGGACGTGTCGGCGCATCGGTTGGGGCATGGGCAGGGCGCAGGCCATGGATTTGGGAAATATCGGCCTCTTCAAGCTGATGTCGCGCAAGATGGACTGGCTGACCCAGCGTCAGGAAGTCATCTCGCAGAACATCGCCAACGCCGACACCCCCGATTACAAGGGCAAGGATCTTAAGCCCTTCAGCTTCCGCGAGGCGTTGAGCGACAACCGCCGCCTGACGCCGACCACGACCAGCGCCGCCCATCTGCCCGGCACCGCCGGAACCGGCGGCACGGCCAAGGAACAGCGCATTCGCGATCCGTTCGAAACCGCGCCCAACGGCAACAATGTGGTGCTGGAAGACCAGATGATGCGGATGAGCGAGAATTCGATGGATTACCAGACCATCACCAACCTGTACAAAAAACAGGTCGCGATGATCAAATCCTCCATCCGAACGGGAAGCTGATCGGTTTTTGCGGGTTGGTCGCGGGTTGGGCATAGGGAGGCGGCGGTATGGATCTCTACAAATCGATGGCGGTGTCCGCTTCGGGCATGAAGGCGCAGGGCACGCGCCTGAAAGTCATTTCGGAGAATCTGGCCAACGCCAACAGCACGGCGGAAACGCCGGGCGATCTGCCCTACCGCCGCAAGGTCGTGACCTTCCAAAACGTCTTGGACCGCCAGATGGACGTCGACAAGGTCAAGGTCGGCAAGGTCGACGTCGACAAGAAAGAGTTTCAGCGCCGCTACGATCCGGGCCACCCGTCGGCGGACGCCGATGGTTATGTGCTGCTTCCCAACGTCAATTCGGTGGTGGAGGCGATGGACATGCGCGAGGCCCAGCGCAGTTACGAAGCCAACCTGTCGGCCATCGACACCGCGCGCCAGATGCTGACCCGCACCATCGACATTCTGCGCTCCTGAATCGTCGGTCTCCCTTCTCGCCTGAACCGCCAGCCTTTACGGAAACGCCGCCATGATCAACCCCGTCAACGCCGCTGCGGCCTACGCCAACACCGCCGCCCGCGCGGTCAACCCCGGTGAGGGGGCGGCGACCGGCCCGTCGTTTGGCGACGTGCTGGAGCAGGCCGCCAAGCAGACCATCGGGACCATGCGCAAGAGCGAAGACCTGTCGGCGTTGTCGGCGGTCGGCAAGGCCGATCTGAACGATGTGGTCCAGGCTGTCACCAACGCCGAAGTCACGCTGCAAACCGTGACGGCGGTGCGTGACAAGGTGTTGAGCGCCTATCAGGAAATCCTGCGCATGCCGATGTGACGGCGGCATCCAGCCCCCGTTCTTTCCAGGTTCGACCGTGTTATGAGCGAAACCGACGTCATTGAGATTTGCCGCAGCTCGATCATCACGCTGGTGATCATGTGCGGCCCGATTCTGATCATCATGATGGTGGTCGGCACGGTGATTTCGGTGTTTCAGGCCGTCACCCAGATCAGCGAACAAACCTTGGCGATGGTGCCCAAGGTGATGCTGGTGTTCGGCCTGTCGCTTCTGCTGATGCCGTTCATGCTCAACCAGTTGACCACCTTCTTTCAGCAGGAGGTTGCCGACCGCATCGTCGCGATCGGCGTTGGCGCGATGCAGAACGACGGCGCGCCCTTCACCCCCAGCAGCGGCGTCAGCCCGGGTGCGGCCCCGGCGGTGCAATGAACGCCGCGCAATGAACCTTCTGCAAACCCTGCTCAGCGAGCAGATCTTTGTGTGGATGATCGTGTTCGTCCGCGTCGGCACCGCGTTCAGCGTGATGCCGACGGTGGGCGATGCCTTTGTTTCCGCCCGCACGCGGCTGCTGCTGGCGCTGGCGGTCAGCGTGGTGGTGGCTCCGGTGCTGCGCCCGCAATTGCCGCCGATGCCCGGCAACGTCTTTCAACTGACGGTCCTGATCGTCGGGGAAATGACGGTGGGGATTTTCCTTGGCTCCATCGGGCGCTTGCTGATGGGCGTGTTGGAGGTCGCCGGAACGATCGTCGCCCTGGAAACCGGCCTGTCGAACGCGCAGATCTTCAACCCGGCGATGGCCACGGCCGGGTCGCTGCCCGGCGCGCTGATGGGGTGGTTGGGGTTGCTGCTGCTGTTCATCACCGACATGCATCACCTTCTCATCATGGCGGTGGTGGACAGCTACGCCACCTTCGTACCCGGCGCGCCGATTCCCATCGACGACATGGCCAACGTGATCGGCCAATTGGTGTCCAAGACCTTTTTGCTGGGCGTGCAGATGGCCGCGCCCTTTCTCATCACCGGCCTGATGTTTGCGTTGGCCCTGGGGTTGCTGAACAAGTTGGCCCCGCAGGTCCAGGTGTTTCAGCTTTTCACCTCGATCCAGGTGCTGTTGGGTCTGTTTATGTTTGCGTTGACGCTGGCGGCGATGATGATGTTCTGGCTCAGCCGGTTCGAATCGACCTTCGTCGAGTATCTCAAACCGCTCTAGGCCTTTGCCCGCAGCCATAGGAGAATCCGGTGTCGGAAGACGCGGACGAGTCCTCCAAAACAGAAGACCCTACGCAAAAAAAGCTCGACGAAGCCCACAAACAGGGCAACTACGCGATGACGCGCGAGGTTGCCAATTGGTTGATGGTCGCGGCGATGCTGATTGTGTTGACCTCGATCCTGCCGGGCATGCTCAAGGGCATGGTGATCCGGCTCAATTTTTATTTCGAGAACATGGATCAGCTTCCCATGGATCGGGCGGGCGTGGGGGCGCTGCTGTTCCGGGTGATGATGGACTCGATTTGGGCCTTGTGGCTGCCGATCCTGCTGTTTGTCATTGCCGGTGTGATGTCCACCATCGGGCAAACCGGCTTTCATGTGTCATGGGAGCTGATTTCGCCGAAATTCGGCAAGCTCAACCCCATCGACGGACTGATGAACATGTTCAAGCTCGGCAACCAGGGGGTCGAGCTGCTGAAGAGCATCGCCAAGCTGGCGGTCGTGGGCATTGTGTCCTATCTGGCGCTTCAGCCGATGTTCAAGGGAATCGAGAACTTCATCGGCATCGACATGGCCGCCCTCATCAAGCAGGTGGACGCGCTGGCCTATCGGCTGCTGATTGGGGTTCTGGTCGTGCTGACCTTCATCGCGGGCGGTGACTTCGTTTGGCAGAAGATGCAGTTCGACAAGAACATGAAGATGACCAAGCAAGAGGTGAAGGACGAGCACAAGCAATCCGAAGGCGACCCCCATGTGAAGGGCCGCATCCGGCAGATCCGGTTTGAACGCGCGCGCAAGCGCATGATGGCGGCGGTCCCCAACGCCGATGTGGTGGTGACAAACCCGACCCACTTCGCGGTGGCCTTGAAATACGATCCCGCCCAGATGGGCGCGCCGATGGTGCTGGCCAAGGGGGTCGATCAGGTCGCCTTCAGGATTCGCGAGATCGCGGAATCCAACAAGGTTCCGGTGGTGGAAAACCCGCCCTTGGCCCGCGCGCTCTACGCCGCCTGCGACGTGGACGAGGAGGTGCCGTCCGAACATTATCGCGCGGTGGCCGAGGTCATCACCTATGTGTTTAAACTCAAAGGCAAGTCCATGAAGGGCTGACACAGGTTTGACGCGCGTGCGGCGTGGGGTGGATGTGGGGAACATGGTGGATCCTGGTCCGGCGGCGGCGTTGGACACCGGGCGGGCGCTTCGGCCTACGGGTGCGCTTGCCAACGCCGCGCTGTGTTTCGGTCTGGCCCCGGCGGGGCTGGCCGTTCTGGTCGTCGGCATCCTGTTCGATCTGACGGTCGTCGAATGGCTGGGCGCGGGCGCGGTTGCGGCGGGGGTGGGGCTGCTGATGGGGCGGGCCATGCTGGTGTCCCGGCGGTCCGCCCGGCTGGGCGTGCTGTTGGGCGGCGCGTTGGAGGGGCTGCCCGCCGGTCAGGTCCTGTGCGATGGGAATGCCGGGCCGGTGTTCGCCAACAGCGCCTTTGCCGCGTTGTCGGGCTGGCGCGACGGCGAATCGCCGCTCGACGCCCTGGCCCGCCAGTTCTCCCATGATCCCGAAAGCGCGCTGGAGTTCCGCCGCCTGACCGAACGGGTGCAGGCCGGGCTGACCGCCGCTGTGGAACTGCCGGTGGCGTCGGCGGATGGCCGCGCGCCGGAATGGCGGCGGATCCAGGGGCAGCCGGTGATCGGCTTTCCCGGTGCCGTGCATTGGCGGGTGGAGGACATCACCGCCCGGCGCGAGTTGGAACAGGTCATGCGGCGCGAGCAGGCGAAGCTGGTCGATTTCATGGAGCACGCGCCGGTCGGCTTCTTCTCCGTCGATCAGGATGGGCATTTCCTGTTTGTGAACGGCACCCTGGCCGATTGGCTGGGCTGCACCCCCGCCGACCTGACCGACGGTGGGCGGCGGCTGCACGACATCCTGTCGGTGCCCCCGGTCGGGGCGGCTCCCTATGACCTGCTGGACAGCGGCGGTCCCGAACAGCGCGGCGAGTTGCGGATGGTGGGGCCGGGCGGGCGGGCCTTCCAGGCGTCCGTCACCCACAGCGTCGTGGTGGCCGAGGATGGCAGCCGCGTGCACACCCGGTCCGTGGTGCGCGACCTCACCCCCGAACGGGAATGGCAGGAGGCGTTGCAGCGGTCCGAACAGCGGTTCCAGCGCTTTTTCGAAGACGCCCCCATCGGCATCGCCCTGCTGGACGAGGATGGCCGTCTGTCCGAATGCAACCGCGCGTTCCTGAGCCTTATCGGCAGCGACGCCGGGATCGTGCTGGGGCGGCCGATGGCGGCCGTGATCGCCCCGGCGGAACGCGACCGGGTGGCGGCCCGGCTGCGCGCGGTGCAGGCGGGGGAAGAGGCGGCGACGGCGCTGGAGGTCCGGCTGTTCGGCGGGCGGGAACTGACCGCCCAACTCTACGCCCGGCGGCTGGCGGGGGCCGGGTTGATCCTGCATTTCATCGACCTGACCGAGCGCAAGAGTCTGGAGGCCCAGTTCGCCCAATCGCAGAAGATGCAGGCGGTCGGCCAGTTGGCGGGCGGTGTCGCCCACGACTTCAACAATCTGCTGACGGCGATGATCGGCTTTTGCGATCTGCTGCTGCTGCGCCACAAGCCGGGCGACCAGTCCTTCAGCGACATCATGCAGATCAAGCAGAACGCCAACCGGGCGGCCAATCTGGTGCGCCAGCTTCTGGCCTTCTCGCGCCAGCAGACCTTGCAGCCGCGCGTCATCGCCGTCACCGACGTGCTGGCCGAACTGGCGAATCTGCTGCGTCGCCTGATTGGCGAAACCATCGAGTTGAAGATCATCCATGGCCGCGATCTGGGGCTGGTCAAGGTCGATCAGAACCAGTTGGAGCAGGTCATCATCAATCTGGTCGTCAACGCCCGCGACGCGATGAGCGGCGGCGGGCGGTTGACCGTGGTCACGTCCAACCACACCGCCGCCCGCCCCGAACGGCGGGAGCATGAGACGGTCCCGGCGGGGGACTATGTCTGTCTGGAGGTGATCGACACCGGATGCGGCATCGCGCGGGACAATTTGCAGCGCATCTTCGAACCCTTTTACACGACGAAGGAGGTCGGGTCCGGGACCGGCCTGGGGCTGTCCACTGTCTATGGCATCGTCCGCCAGACCGGTGGCTTTGTCTTCGTCGATTCGGCGGTGGGGGAGGGAACGACCTTCACCATCCTGCTGCCCCGCCACAAGGGCGAACTGCGCCCCGCCGAACCCGCTGAACCGCGCGAGCGGCGGGGCCGTGACCTCACCGGGTCCGGGACCATCCTGCTGGTGGAGGATGAGGACGCCGTCCGCGTGTTCTCCGCCCGCGCCCTGCGCAACAAGGGCTATCAGGTGCTGGAGGCCAAGAACGGTGAGGCGGCCTTGCAGCAGATCGAAAACGACGCGGCGGGGATCGACCTGCTCATCACCGACGTGGTGATGCCGCAGATGGACGGGCCGACGCTGGCCCGCCACGTCCGCCGCCTGCGGCCCGACCTGCGGGTGATCTTCATTTCCGGCTACGCCGAAGACCGGCTGGGCGAGATCGACGGGGTGGAGATCGCCCATTTCCTGCCCAAACCCTTCTCGCTGAAACAGCTTGCCGGAAAGGTGAAGGAGGTGATCCGCGAGGGGCGATGAGTTCCTTGATGTGGTCGCTCGAATGAGAACATCGCGGCAACATCGGTCCTTGCAAACCGGAACGAAAAGCGTACACTCTCCCTCGTTGCAAGCGCACCGACCGTATGGTCTAAGAAGGGGGATCGGGCATGTCGTCCGCACAGCTTCGTTTGGTCGAGAAGGACTCCATGGACAAGCAAAAGGCGCTTGATGCCGCCCTGAGCCAGATTGAACGCGCCTTTGGCAAGGGTTCGATCATGAAGCTCGGTGCCCGGGAACATCTGGTCGAAGCGGAGGTGGTGTCCACCGGCTCGCTCGGCCTCGACATCGCGCTGGGCATCGGCGGTTTGCCGCGTGGCCGCATCATTGAAATCTACGGGCCGGAAAGCTCGGGCAAGACCACGCTGGCGCTGCACGCCATCGCCCAGGCCCAGAAGGGCGGCGGCACCTGCGCCTTTGTGGACGCCGAACACGCGCTCGATCCCACTTACGCCCGCAAGCTGGGCGTGAACATCGACGAGCTGCTGATTTCGCAGCCGGACGCCGGGGAACAGGCGCTGGAAATCGCCGACACGCTGGTGCGCTCCGGGGCCATCGACGTGCTGGTCGTGGATTCGGTGGCGGCGCTGGTCCCGCGCGCCGAACTGGAAGGCGAGATGGGCGACAGCCATGTCGGCCTGCACGCCCGCCTGATGAGCCAGGCGCTGCGCAAGCTGACCGGTTCCATCGCCAAGTCGAACTGCCTGGTCATCTTCATCAACCAGATCCGGTTGAAGATCGGCGTCATGTTCGGGAACCCGGAAACGACGACCGGCGGCAACGCGCTGAAGTTCTACGCCTCGGTCCGTCTGGACATCCGCCGCATCGGCGCGATCAAGGACCGGGAAACCGTGGTCGGCAACCAGACCCGCGTCAAGGTGGTCAAGAACAAGATGGCCCCGCCCTTCCGCGTGGTCGAGTTCGACATCATGTATGGCGAAGGGGTGTCGAAGGTTGGCGAACTGCTGGATCTGGGCATCCAGGCCGGCGTCGTCGACAAGTCGGGCGCGTGGTTCAGCTACGAAGGCACCCGGATCGGGCAGGGGCGTGAGAACGCCAAGAATTTCCTGCGCAACAACCCGGAGATGGCCGATACGATCGAGGGCAAGATTCGCGCGAACGCCGGTCTGGTCGCCGACGCGATGATGGGCACGCCCGAGGCCGACGGCGAGGCCGCGACGCCGGAGTGATCGCCCGCTTTGGCCCTGTCCCCGCTTGCAACCGCGTGTGACGAGAACCCCGCCGCCCCAACCCGGAGCGGCGGGGTTTTTCTTTGTTGGGCTGGTGCCACGGTTCAGGTCGTGGCCTGGAAGGCCGGATGGAAAAGAATGGAGCCAGCGGGCCGGGGGGCATCGATGATGGGGCTGGTCAGCCTGAGGGGGCAAAAGGCGATGACGGAGGCCACGGAGTCGTGACCGGTGGGCGACTCGTCACGGATGCGGATGGTCATGCAGGACCCTCCGGCGGGGATGGGTGTGCGGGCATCGGCAAAACGAAAAGGCCGCCCGGAGGGCGGCCTTTCGTGTGTCCGAAGTCGGGAAAGCCTTACTTGATCTTGGCTTCCTTGAACTCGACGTGCTTGCGCACCACCGGGTCGTACTTGCGGAACGACAGCTTCTCGGTGGTCTTCTTGGGGTTCTTCTTCTTCACGTAGAAGAAACCGGTGTCAGCCGTGCTCAGCAGCTTGATGAGGACGGTGTTCTGCTTGGCCATGATCTCGATCCCGACATAAAATCCGTGCCCGCCAGCCCGGCGGGGGTGGCGTCGTAGCGGCGGAAGATAGCGTGTGACGCCACGAAGTCAAGAGAGAAGGACGCAAACAGCCAAGACGAAACGCGCAGGCCCCGCAAGTCCCGGTCTTCAGCGTTCCGCCACGGTGTTGACGAAGGAAAGAGCCGCCGCGCGCTGGTACAGCGTCGATTCGCCCAACAGACGCTTGGCAACTTTCAGATCCAAATCCGGCTCGTGCTCTTTCCACGGGCAGGATTCGCGCAGCCGGGCCAGCGCCTGTTCGTCGTCCGCCGCCTTGAGTCGCCAGTTCACGATCTGGGTCAGGCGGTTGCGGCCATCGCGCAGATCGGTCAACAGGGCGGCCGGATCGCTCTGGCCGGGGCGGCTGGTGCACACGCTGGGCTGCACGCCCTGGCGGTGCAGGGTGTAGCCGGCGGGCGTGTAGATGCGGCTCCAGGTCAGGAACAGCTCGCCGTCGTTGGGCAGGCGCGTCACGGTCTGGACGCTGCCCTTGCCATAGGACGACGCCCCCACCACCACGGCGCGGCCGGTGTCCTGTAGGGCGGCGGCGACCACCTCGGCCGACGACGCGGTGCGGCCATCGACCAGAACCACCATCGGCAGCCCGTCGGCGATGTCGTCGGGGGTGGCGTCGAAGCGTTGGCGGCTGTCCGGGTGGCGGCCCTCGGTGGACAGGATGCGGCCACGGCGGATGAACAGGTCGGCGACGGACACCGCCTGATCGAGCAGGCCGCCGGGATTGCCGCGCAGGTCCAGGATGAGGCCGCGCAGGCCCCGCCCGCCGGATCCCTGGCGAATCGCCGCGACGCTGTCGCGCAGGTTGGACGCGGTGGAGGCGTTGAAGCGCTCCAGCTTGATCAGGCCGACATGGTCGGTGACGGATACACTGACCGTGTTCGGGACCACCCGCTCGCGGCGCATGGCCACCCGGCGCGGCGTTGCCCCGTCGCGGGCGACCGTGACCGTCACCTGGGTCCCGGTGGGGCCGCGCAGACGGTCGCGCATGTCGGTTTCGCCCATCCGGGCGATCAATTCGTTGTCGATGGCGAACAATTGGTCGCCGTCGCGCAGGCCCGCGCGGTCGGCGGGGCTGCGGGGCACGATGTCGCGCACCGTCACCCGCCCGGCGTAGATGTCCAGCGACACGCCGATGCCGCCATAGCCCTCGCGCTGCGCCCGTTCGCTGGTCGCGCGCTGGGCGTTGGTGTAGCGGGAATAGCCGTCGAGGTTGGCGACCACGCCGTCGAACACCACCTGATAGATCCGCTCCGGCGCGGTCTGGGCCAGGGTGGGTGAGTAGAGGCGGGCGCGGTCGATGATCCGGGTGGTCAGGATGGCCCAGCCGTTCGAATCCCCGGCGGTCGGCGCGCCGTATTCGGCGGCAAGGTTTCCCGACACGTACAGGCGTACGGTGGTGTTGGCGCGCTCGATCCGCACCGCCGGGTCGATGGCGGCCAGACCCTTCAACCCATCGACGCCGAGCCGGTCAAAGCTGACGGCTTCCAGATAGACGTCGGCGATCTTGCTGAAACCAACCGTGAAAACCTGTTCGCTCACCGGCGGGCTGGCGGGGGCGGCGGCCAGCGGGGCGGTTCCCAGAAGCAGTGCGGCGGCGAAGGGCAGAGGAAGGCGGGTGGGCCGGCGCAAGGCGCGCGTCAGGGTGCGAAGCGGCGAAACGCGAGACAGAACCGTGCGACCGCTCTTGACCATGGGGGAAACCCAAGCCTCCCTTCCCGCAGAGCCGGATCGGGTGAGGCGTTCCCGATCTCGGACGCGCCACATTTAGCATTCCGATTGTGGCATTGGCGGGACAAAATCGGGGGTGTCCCCAGAATGTTACGAATTGCCAACGGCTGTGGCGCGGAAAACACGCACGGCCGCCGCATCGCCCGGAACGCAACGGGTTGACGCCGGGCCGCGACCGTTGCGCCGGGGCAACGCCCCGGCTCAGATCCCGGAGTCGCCGGGGTGCGCTCCATGGCCGTTGGCCAGATGAAACAGCGTGCTGCCGGTCAAGGGATCGGCCTCCACCAGCACCACCGTGATCGTGTCGCCCAGACGGTGGCGGCGTCCGGTGCGCTGGCCGACCAGGGCGTGCGCGGCCTCATCATGCTCGTAGCGGTCGTCGGGCAGCGCGCTGATGGGAATCAGCCCGTCGGCCCCGCTCTCATCCAGGCGGATGAACAGACCAAAGCGCGTCACCCCCGACACCCGCCCGGCAAAGCGCGCGCCGATGCGGTCGGCCAGATGGGCGGCGGTGAAGCGGTCCACCGCGTCGCGTTCGGCGGCGGCGGCGCGGCGTTCGGTGCTGGACAGATGGTCGCCGATCTCGGCCAACCGTTCCAAGGCCGCATCGTCCAGCCCACCGACCCCCAGGGACAGGGCGCGGATCAGCGCGCGGTGGACGATGAGGTCGGCGTAGCGGCGGATGGGCGAGGTGAAATGGGCGTAACGCCGCAGCACCAAGCCGAAATGGCCAATGTTGTCCGGGCTGTAGGCGGCCTGGGCCTGGGCGCGCAGGATCACTTCGCTGACCAGTTGCGACACCGCCGTGCCGTCCACCCGGCGCAGGATGCGGGCGAAATGCTCCGGCGTCAGCGCCTCCCCCGTCTTGGGCAGCGGCTGGCCGATGCCGGTCAGGAAGGTCCGCAGCGTCTCCATCTTGTCCAGCGACGGTTGGTCGTGAACGCGGTACAGCGCGGGCATGCCGCGCGCCTCCAGCGTTTCCGCCGCCGCGACGTTGGCGGCGATCATGAACTCCTCGATCAGCCGGTGGCTGTCCAGCCGCAGCCGAGGCGTGATCGCGCCCACCCGCCCGCGCGCGTCCACCACCACCCGGCGTTCGGGCAGATCCAGATCGAGCGGACCGCGCCGTACGCGCGCCGCCCACAACCGGGCGTACGCGCCGTACAGCGGGGCGATCACGCTGTCGGCCAGCGGTCCCGTGTCGTCGTCCGGCCGCCCCTCGTGGCAATTCTGCACCTGTTCGTAGGTCAGGCGGGCGGCGGACCGCATGAGGCCGCGCGTCAACCGATGCCGGATCACCACACCGTGGCGGTCGATCCACAGGTGAAAGGCCAGACAGGCGCGGTCCTCGTTCGGGCGCAGCGAGCACAGCCCGTTCGACAGCGCTTCCGGCAGCATCGGGACCACGCGGTCGGGGAAATAGACCGAGTTGCCGCGCTCATACGCCGCCCGGTCCAGCGCCGAACCGGGACGGACGTAATAGGCGACGTCGGCGATGGCGACCATCAGGTGCCAACCGTCGGGGTTGGCCGGGTCGCCGTCTGGCTGCGCCCACACCGCGTCGTCGAAATCGCGGGCGTCGGCCCCGTCGATGGTGACGAAGGGGATGGCGCGCAGATCCTCCCGCCCGACCAGCGACGGCACGCCCGCCAATTCGGCCTCGCGCAGGGCCGCGCTGGGGAAAACCGTGGGCAGGCCGTGGCTGTGGATGGCGATCAGGCTGATGGCGCGCGGTTCGTCGGTGGAACCCAGCCGTTCGACCACGCGGGCCTGCGGTTGGCCCAGCCGCCCGGCGGGCAGCAGATCGGCCAGCACCAGATCCCCGGCCTCCGCCTCGCCCCGGTTGGGGGGCAGCACGACGAACTCGCTTTTGTTGCGGCGGTCGGTCGGCGTGATCCGCCCGCCGTCGGGGGCGGGGCGGTAGACGCCAAGAATGCGGGTGTCCTGGCTGACCTCCAGCCGCCGGATGATCCGCGCCTCATAGAGCCGGTCGTTGATCCGCGCCAGCTTGGCCAACAGCCGGTCGCCCACCGCCAGAGCCGGGCCGCCGCCGCGCGGGGCGGGCAGAAAGATGCGCGGCGGCGCGCCGTCGCCGGTCCAGGCCAGCGGGCGGGCCTGCAACGCACCGTCGCTGTCCTGGCCGGAGATTTCCAGCGCGGCCACTTCGGGCAGGCTTTGCGGCGGGGCCACGCGCTTGTTGCGCCCCCGTTCGACCGCGCCGTCGGCCTCCAACTCCTTCAACAGCGCCTTGAGTTGCTCGCGGTGGTCGGAGCCGGAGAGCTTGAAGGCGCGGGCGATCTCGCGCTTGCCGACCGGCGTTGCGCTGGATCGGATCAGGGCAAGGACGGCGTCCTTGGTCGGGAAACGGACGTTGGTCAAGCGCGGGTCGGTTTCGGCGTGGTCATGAACGGGACGGGGGAGGGGCGTTTTCCACCCCGTCCCCGGTGATGAGGGCAGGGTGGGGGCCGATCAGGAGGCCTTTTTGCGCGTTGCCGGGGCCTTTGTTGCCGGGGCCTTGGCGGCTCCAGCCTCGGCGGGGGCCTTGGCCTTGGTGGTTTTGGCCTTCGTGGCTTTGGGGGCGGCCTCGGCCTTGCCCTCGGTCGCGTCCGTGGCCTTGTCCGCCGTCTTCTTGTCCGCCGTCTTCTTGGCGGCGGTCTTCTTGGCCGGGGTTTTCTTCTCCGTCGCCTCGCCGCTGGCGTCGGCGCTGGTGGCGTCGGCCTCCTTCGGGGCCTTGCCCTTCTTGGCGGCGTCCTTGGCGACCTTGGCGTCAAGCAGCTCCAGCGCCTGTTCCAGCGTCAGGCTGTCCGGCTCGGTCGCCTTGGGGATGGAGGCGTAGACGCTGCCATGCTTCACATAGGGACCGAAGCGGCCCGACCCCATGGTGATCGGCTTGCCGGTCTTGGGGTGGTCGCCCAGAGTCTTGGCCGGGGCCGATGCCTTTTTCGCCGCCTCCGCCAGCAGATCGACGGCGCGGTTGATGCCGATGGTCAGCACATCGTCGTCGGGCGTCAGCGATTTGTAGGCGCTGCCGTGCTTCAGATAGGGACCGAAGCGGCCGATGCCCGCGCTGATCTCCTCGTTGGTTTCCGGGTGCGTGCCGATGACGCGCGGCAGGGCCAGCAGGCGCAGCGCGCTGTCCAGGTCGATGTCGCCCGCCGCCATGCCCTTGGGCAGGGAGACGCGCTTGGGCTTCGGGGCCTCGTCCTTGGCCTTTTTCTTGGCCTTGGGCTTCTTGCCATCGGTGGGCGGCTCCTCCACCGGTGCCGGGGCGGGGGTGGCCTCAACCGGGGCCGGGCCAAGCTGGACATAGGCCCCGAACGGCCCGCGCCGCACCGTCACCGGCAAACCGGTTTCGGGGTCGAGGCCCAGTTCGCGCGGCCCTTCGGGCAGGCCGCCGTTCTCCTCACCGGCCACGGCCAGCGGGCGGGTGTAGCGGCATTCCGGGTAGCGGGAACAGCCGATGAAGGCCCCCATCTTGCCCAGCTTCAACCCCAGCCGCCCTTCCTGGCACACCGGGCAGACGCGCGGGTCGTGCCCGCCCTCGGTCGGGGTGGGGAAGAAATGCGGCCCCAGCTCGTCGTCCAGCGTGGTCAGCACCTGGGTGATCGTCAGATCCTTGGTGCCGTTGACCGCCAGCTCGAACGGCTCCCAGAAGTCGCGCAGAACGGTCTTCCAGTTGATCTTGCCGTCGGAAATCTCGTCGAGCTGGTTTTCCAGAGTGGCGGTGAAGTTGTATTCGACGTAGCGGTGGAAGAAATTCTCCAGGAAGGCCGTGACCAGCCGACCCCGGTCTTCCGGGAAGAAGCGCCGCTTGTCGATCCGCACATACTCGCGGTCCTGCAACACCTGAAGGATCGAGGCGTAGGTGGACGGGCGGCCGATGCCGAGTTCTTCCAGCTTCTTGACGAGGCTGGCTTCGGAATAGCGCGGCGGCGGTTGGGTGAAATGCTGTTCGGGCGCGATGTCGCCCCGGGCCAGCGCGTCGCCCTGCTCCATGGCGGGCAGGCGGCGTTCCTGCTGGTCGTCCTCGGCGCTGTCGTCGCGGTCCTCCTGATAGACCTTCAGGAAGCCGTCGAAGACCACGACGGAGCCGGTGGCGCGCAGCACCACATCCTTGGACGGGCTGGCGATGTCCACCGCCACCTGATCCAGAACCGCGCTTTCCATTTGGCTGGCGAGCGTGCGTTTCCAAATCAGTTCGTACAGCCGCAGCTCGTCGGCCTCCAGCGCGCCGGTCAGGCTGTCCGGGCGGCGGTTGAGGTCGGTCGGGCGAATCGCCTCGTGCGCCTCTTGCGCGTTCTTGGCCGTGGTCTTGTAGACGCGCGGCTGCGCCGGGACATAGCGGTCGCCGAATTGCCCGCCGATGGCCTGGCGCGCCGACTCGATGGCCTCCTGCGACAGGCTGACGCCGTCGGTTCGCATGTAGGTGATGAGGCCGACGGTCTCGCCGCCGATGTCGATGCCCTCATACAGCTTCTGCGCCGTGCGCATGGTGCGCGTCGCGCCAAAGCCCAGCTTGCGCGAGGCTTCCTGTTGCAGGGTGGAGGTGGTGAAGGGCGGCGACGGGTTGCGGCGGCTCTGCTTGCGCTCCACCGCCGACACGGCGAAGGCCTGCGGCTGGATGCGGGCGACGGCGGCCTCGGCCGCCGCGCGGGTCGGCAGGCCGAACTTGTCCAGCTTCTTGCCATCCAACTGCGTCAGGGAAGCGGTGAAGGCCACCCCGCCCGGCGTGGTGAAGCCGACGCCGATGGACCAATATTCCTGCGGCTTGAAGATTTCGATTTCCGATTCGCGCTCGCACACCAGCCGCAGGGCGACCGATTGCACGCGCCCGGCCGACCGCGATCCCGGCAGCTTGCGCCACAGCACCGGCGACAGGGTGAAGCCGACCAGATAATCCAACGCCCGCCGCGCCAGATAGGCGTCCACCAACGCCTGCGACACCGCGCGCGGGTTGGCCATGGCGGTCTGCACGGCGGTCTTGGTGATCTCGTTGAAGGTGACGCGCTGGACCTCGCGGTCGTCGGACAGATGTTTGTCGCGCAAGAGTTCGGACAAATGCCAGGCGATGGCCTCCCCCTCGCGATCCGGGTCGGTGGCCAGATAGATGCGGTTGGCCGATTTCACCGCCTTGGCGATGTCGTCGATGTGGCGCTTGGACCGGTCGCCCAGCTCCCATTCCATGGCGAAGTCATCGGCGGGGCGCACCGAGCCGTCGCGGGCCGGAAGGTCGCGCACATGGCCGAAGCTGGCGATGACGGTGTAGTCCTCGCCCAGATACTTGTTGATCGTCTTCGCCTTGGCCGGCGATTCGACGATGACGACGTTGCTGCCCGGCAAGAGACCTGCCCTTTGCGTGTGCCCACCCAGAACCCGACGGTGCCGATCAGGCGAGAGACACCTGATGACCGGGTTGCCGCAGGACTCGGCCGGCAAGCTCAAGTTCCAGAACCACGGTCAGCACCACCGGTGCGGACAATTGGCACCCGCGAACGAGTTCGTCAATGGTGACGGGCGTCGGGCTGAGGTTTTCCAGAATCAGCGCGCGGGCTTCGGCCAGATCGGCTTCGTCGGGATCGCGGGGGCGGGCGGCGGCGAACAGGTCGGGTTGGCGTTCGCCCAGGCTGGGCGGGCGCAGCGATTCCAACGCGCGCAGCACGTCGTCCACGCTGGCGACCAGGGCCGCGCCGTCGCGGATCAACCCGTTGGTGCCCTGACAACGCGGGTCGAGCGGCGATCCCGGGACCGCCATCACCTCCCGCCCCTGTTCCAGCGCCATGCGGGCGGTGATGAGGGAGCCGGATTTCAGCGCCGCCTCGATCACCACGATGCCCAGCGACAGGCCGGAGATCAGCCGGTTGCGGCGGGGGAAATGGCGGGCTTGCGGCTGGGTCCCGACGACGCTTTCCGCCACCACCACCCCTTGCGCCACGATGTCGCGGTAAAGCGCCTCGTTCTCCGGCGGATAGACGACGTCGATGCCGCCCGCCACCACGGCGGCGGTTCCGCTGGCCAGCGATCCGACATGCGCCGCCGTGTCGATGCCGCGCGCCAGCCCCGACACCACCAGAATCCCGGCGGCCCCCAGATCGCGGGCCAGCGTTTCGGCGAATTTCTTGCCGTTCAGCGAGGCGTTGCGCGCGCCGACCAGGGCGACCGCGCGGCGGGCCAGCAGATGCGGGTGGCCCAGGACGGAGAGGATGGGGGGCGCGTCGTCCACCGCCGCCAGCGCCTCGGGATAATCCGGTTCGCAGGCGGCGATCAGCCGCGCGCCGATCTTGCGGTTGGCGAGGATCTCGCGCTCCACATCGGCTTTGCTGGCCACGCGCAAGGGCTTGGTGCGTCCGCCGCGCCGCGCCAGCTCCGGCAGCGCCTCCAACGCCGCCCGCGCGCTGCCGAACCGGTCGAGCAACCGATGGAAGGTGATCGGCCCGACATTCTCGGTGCGGATCAGACGGAGCCAGTCGAGCCGTTCGGCGTCGGAGAGGGGGCGGCGCGGTTGTATCATGGTGGTTGTTTTTACAATCAAAACGCACGAAACGACAACATGCAAACGTATGGCGGGCGTGATCGTCGGTTGTGCGCCGCCTTTGGGCGCAAAAGATGCGGATGCCGCGCGGGGGCGGAGGCCGCAGGGCAATCGCTTGAACGAGCAATCATCGTTACGCAGGCAAGAATGGAGACGGATTTCACGGACAAAATGAGGGATTGCACGGATTTTTGTCCAAAATTGCATCCCGCATCCCGTCATCGGGTTGATCGCTGGCGGACGCTTCTGAGACGGGTTCCGCGAAATCCGTGGAAAAATCCGTGCAATCCGTGGCAACCCTTGTTCCAGCCAGTTGCGCGATGCTTCAAGCGATTGCCCTGGGAGTGGCTGTGCGTGAAATTTGTGCTGGCACCCAACAATCGGATGCCGCCTAATTCCCGCGCTCAAGGATCGATCCTTGACGCTTTGCCATCCGACAGGAGCCGCAGGCATGGACCGCATTGAGTTCGACACGCGCCCCGCGATGATCGCCGACCCCGTTTCGGGCCTGACCGACCTGAACCGCCGCCATTTCATGGTCACGAGTCTGGCCGCTGGCTTTGCCGTGGCCGCCGTCACCCCGGCGGTGGCGCAGGCCATCCGCACCAGCGACGAGGGGCTGGTGGCCGGAGAGGTGAAAATCCCGGTGGCCGACGGGTCCATTCCGGCCTACCGCGCCCATCCGGCGGCGGGCGGGCCGTTCCCGACCGTGCTGGTGATCCAGGAGATTTTCGGCGTCCACGAGCACATCAAGGACGTCTGCCGCCGTCTGGCCAAGCTCGGCTACTACGCCATCGCGCCGGAGATGTACGCCCGTCAGGGCGACGTATCGAAGCTGGAGAGCATCAAGGAGATCATCGGGCAGGTGGTGTCCAAGGTCCCGGACGATCAGGTCAACAGCGACCTCGACGCCGCCGTCGCCTTCGCCAAGGCGTCGGGCAAGGCCGACACCAAGCGGTTGGGCGTCACCGGCTTTTGCTGGGGCGGGCGGGCCGTCTGGCTCTACGCCGCGCACAACCCGGCGGTCAAGGCGGGGGTGTCGTGGTACGGCCTGTTGGGCGCGCCGCCCTGGAATCCGAAGGGCACGTCGGCCATTTCGGTCGGCAAGAAGGTCAAGGTTCCGGTGTTGGGCCTCTACGCGTCCAAGGACGGCTTCATTCCAAACGCCGATGTGGAGGCGATGAAGAAGCAGATCGGTCGCGGCACGTCGCAGATCGTCGTCTATCAGGACGTCGATCACGGCTTCAACGCCGATTACCGCCCGACCTACAACGCGTCCGCCGCCTATGACGGCTGGCAGCGGATGCAGGTGTGGTTCAAGGCCAACGGCGTGGGGTGATGGGTCGTTTGGCGGGGGGTGGCGATCCGCAGGGGTTGCCATTCCCATTCTGTTGCGCCCGTGCCGTTGCCCGCAGATTGGCGTGGTGTCCGCAGGCCGGTGTGGGCGTGACGGTTGTATTGAATGGCGTGCAGGAGAGAAAAAGCTTCAAGAGCCAAGAAATAATGTTTTCGAAAACGAGAAATATCGTAATAAGTGAGGTTGCAATAAATATATGACGCATAGGTAAACAAGATTTGTTTACGGATAAACCCCTAAGTGAAAACCTCTGTGCTCGTGTGTGTTGTGAGATGTCTGGATTTCATGCTATACAAACAATTGAGGTGTTGGCTCTTGCACGGGGAATGACATGTTCGGCTTTCCGAAAAACACGACGGAGGATGCGCGCAACGCTTCGGCCCTTCACGCGCTGCGGGCCAACGTGATGATCGCCGACAAGGATTTGGTCATCACCTACGTCAACCCCTCGGTGATGGCGCTTCTGCACGAGGCGGAGGCGGACATCAAAAAGGAATTGCCGCGCTTCAGTGTGGCGAGCCTGGTTGGCAGCAACATCGACATTTTCCACAAGAATCCCGATCACCAGCGTCGGATGCTGGCGGCGCTGACCAAACCGCACAGCGCGTCGATCAAGGTGGCGAACCATCAGTTCGATTTGCTCGTGACGCCTTTGATGCAGGGCGGACAACGCCTTGGCTACGTTGTCGAATGGACCAACGCCAAGGATCGTTTGCAGAATCGTGATTACGCGTCGTTGTTCCAGGCGGTCTCACGCTCTCAGGCGGTCATCGAATTCGCCACGGACGGAACCATCGTCACCGCCAACGACAACTTCCTCAAGGCGATGGGCTACCGGCTGGACGAGGTGAAGGGGCAACGCCACAGCATCTTTGTGGAGCCGTCCTACCGCGACAGCGCCGACTACGCGAAGTTCTGGGACACGCTGAGGCGTGGTGAGTTTTTGGCGGGCCAATACAAGCGCGTCGCCAAGGGCGGGCGGGTCGTGTGGATCGACGGAGCGTACAACCCGATTTTCGACGAGCAGGGCAAGGTGACGAAGGTGGTGAAATTCGCCACCGACATTTCCGCCCAGATGGAGTTGCTGGCCAATCTCAAGCAGCTGATCGACCGGAATTTCGGCGAAATCGACGAGGCCATCGCGCGCACGACGGAGGAAGCCAATTCCGCGTCCCAGGCGGCGGAAGAAACCTCCCAGAACGTCCAGACGGTCGCGGCGAGCGCGGAGGAGTTGGCGGCGTCGGTCAGCGAGATCTCGCAAAGCATGACGCGGGCGCGGTCGGCCACCGAGCAGGCCTTTGACCGCACCGTGGCGGTCGGGACCAGCACGGACAAGCTGACCAACGCCGCCCAGGCGATGAACGGCATCGTCGGGCTGATCCAGAGCATCGCCGGTCAGATCAATCTGTTGGCGTTGAACGCCACCATCGAAGCCGCCCGCGCGGGGGAAGCCGGGAAGGGCTTTGCCGTTGTGGCCAGCGAGGTCAAAAATCTCGCCAATCAGGCGGCCAAGGCGACCGAGCAGATTTCCACGGAGATCGCCGGGATTCAGGCCACCTCGGCGGAGGTGGCGGGCGCGCTGGCCGCGATTCGCGACGCCGTCAGCACGGTGCGCGAGCATGTGACGGTCACGGCCTCGGCGGTGGAGGAACAGAGCGCGGTGACGCAAAGCATGTCGTCCAACATGCAAAGCGCGTCGATGGCGGTGTCGTCGGTGTCTGCCAGCGTCACCGAAATCACAGCCGCCGTGCATCAAGCGGCGCACGCGGTCATCACCACCAAGGAAGCGGCCAAGGTGCTGGTGCGCTGACGCCCTGCCCCCGGCTTCATCATACGCGGCGCATCGCCCCCGGATACCCTTCCGGGGGCGATGCGCCTGTCTGGTGTCAGCGCTTGTGGAAAACCGGCGGGCGCTTTTCAAAGAAGGCGGTGATGCCCTCCTTGGCCTCGCCATGGTGCAGGGCCTCGACGAACAGGTCGCTTTCGCGGGCCAGTTGGGTGGCGAAGCTGCCATAGGCCAGTTCCATCAGCTTCTTGGCCCGGCCCATGGCCCCGCTCGGGCCTTCGGCGATGGACTGCGCCCAGGTCACGGCCTCCTCCAGCGCGCCGCCGGGGGCGGTGACGCGGTTGACCACGCCCGCCGTGTGCAGGCGGCCCGCCGACACCGGCCCACCGGTCAGCATCAGTTCGGCGTAAAGCTGCGGCGGCAGCGCGCGGGCCAGCGAGGCCGACGCGCCGCCATCGGCCGTCAGACCGACTTTCATGTAAGCGGTGAGGAAACGGGCGTCTTCGGCGGCGACCACCAGATCGCAGGCCAGGGCCAACGAGAAGCCAGCGCCCGCCGCCGCGCCTTCCACCGCCGCGACGATCGGCTTGGGGCATTCGCGCATCGCGCGGACCCAGCCGTGGAAACGCTCGATCCCGTCGCGGTTCTCGGACCGCGAGCGGCTGCCGTGGTGGTACAGGTTGCTCAGATGGCCGCCGCTGCTGAACGCGCCATCGGCCCCGGTCAGCACGATGGCCCCGATGCCATCGTCGTGCACCGCTTCGTCCAGCGCGTCGCGGGCACCGGCCATCATCGCCAGCCCCAGAGCGTTGCGGTTTTCCGGGTCGGTCATGGTCAGAACCATCACCCGGCCCCGCCGATCCACCTGCATGCGGCTGGTATCGACACGTGCGTTCATGCGCGTTTCTCCCAAAACGATGATTGCGGGCTATTCTGGTCCCGCTTGTGCGCACACTGTGCCAGCCCTGCGCGCCCGCACCAAGCCCCCGCTGCGCCGCAGGGGTGGGCATGAGGGGGCGAAAGGCAGGCGATCCGTGGGAACCGGGGGTTGAGGCGGATCGACGCGGATGGTCGGAGGGGAGTGGCCGGAGGTGGATTGGGGGCGATGGGAAAACGGATGGATGGCACGACAGATCCCCGGCGCGCGCCCACGCCCCACGTCAACCGTGCGCTGATGGCGCTGTGCGTCGTGGTCTACGCTCTGGGGCTGCCGCCCGACCGGCTGGCCTTTGTGCCTGCCTACGCCTTTGGCGCGGGTGGGGTGGCGGGACCGCTGCCGACTCCGGCGCTGTGGATCGGGTTGTTTGCCCATCCCTTCGCCCACGCCGACGCGCTGCATCTTGTCACCAACCTGCTGGTGCTGTGGCCGTTGGGCGACGCGGTGGAGCGGGCCGTCGGCCATGGGCGCTTTCTGCTGCTGTTCGCGCTGGGCGCGTTGGCCGCCGCTGGCCTGGAAGGGCTGTTGGCCACCGACCGGATGGCCCCGCTGATCGGGGCGAGCGGGGCGATCTGCGCCGTGATGGGGGCGTTCCTGTGGCAACCGCCGCGCGGCAGCCTGTGGGCGCGGGCGGGCTGGCGATGGCTGGCGGTGGTGGGGATCGGGTCGTTCGCCCTGTTGAACGCCGCCATGGTGATCCGCCCACCCTCAGCCGCTTCGCCCTTGGCCGAGGTCGGGTGGGGGGCGCATCTGGGCGGGCTGCTTGTCGGGCTGGCGCTGCCGGTGTTGTGGCGGCGGTGAGGACAACCGCTTGTCTTTGGCGGTGGCGGTCGGGATACTCCCCCCGGGTTTGACCACGCGCCTTCGCGGCCACAGGGGACGAGCATGACGGATGAAGCGGTGTTGGGGGTGATCGGCGGCAGCGGTGTCTATGACATCGACGGGCTGGACAACACCCGGTGGGTGAAGGTCGAAACCCCCTTCGGCGATCCGTCCGACGAGCTGTTGACCGGAACCCTCAACGGGCAAAAGCTGGTCTTTCTGCCGCGCCATGGCCGGGGCCATCGGATTCCGCCGTCGGAGCTGAATTTCCGCGCCAACATCCACGCGCTGAAGCAACTGGGCGTCACTGAAATCCTGTCGGTGTCGGCCGTCGGCTCGCTGAAGGAGGAGTTGCCGCCGGGCACCTTCGTGGTGATCGACCAGTTCATCGACCGCACCTTTGCCCGCGAAAAGAGCTTTTTCGGCACCGGGCTGGTGGCGCATGTCGGGTTGGGCCACCCGGTGTGCAACCGCCTGGGCGACCGGATCGAGGAATCGCTGAAGGAGCTGGCGATTCCCCATCAGCGGCGCGGCACCTACATGGTGATGGAAGGCCCGCAATTCTCGACCATGGCCGAATCCCACCTGTACCGGAGCTGGGGCTGCGACGTCATCGGCATGACCAACATGCCCGAGGCCAAACTCGCCCGCGAGGCGGAGATCTGCTACGCCACCGTCGCCATGGTGACGGATTACGATTGCTGGCACACCGACCACGCGCATGTGACGGTGGACGCGGTCATCAAGGTGGTGGTGGCCAACGCCGGGAAGGCCCGCGCCCTGGTGGCGTCGCTGGCACCCAAGATCGCCAGCCGTCAGGGGGCTTGCTCCCAGGGTTGCCACACCGCGCTCGACAACGCGATCATGACCGCGCCTGCGGTGCGCGATCCGGCGATGCTCGACAGGCTGTCCATCATCGTCAAACGCGCGCTCGGCCCCACCGCCTGACGCCTCACGCCTGGACCGTCCGGGCGCTCAGCGCCGCAGGCGCATATCGCTTCAGCCTCAGCGCCGCAGGCGCATGTCAATGTGCGGGATGCCGACGTCGTCGTAAACGTCGCTGTCCCGCAAGAAGCCAAAGCCGCCGTAAAAGCGTTCCAGATACAGTTGCGCGCCGATCACCACATCGTGCGCAGGCCACCGTTCGGTGAGTTCGGCCAGGGATTCGGCGACCAGGGTCCGGCCCAAACCGGTCTTGCGCTCCTCCGGCCGCACGGCCAGCCGACCGAAGGCGGTGGCCCCGCCCTTCTCGGGATCGGGGCCGAAGACACGGGCGCAGCCCACCGGCGCGCCATCCTGAACGCGGGTGGCGATCAGATGCAGCGCGTCGGGGTCGCGCCCGTCGATGTCGGGGTAGGGGGAGGCCTGCTCGACGATCAGAACGCTTTGGCGCATCCACAGCAGGGCGTGAAACTCGTGGATGGACAACTCATTGAAGCGGACGCGGCGGATGATGACGGCGGGCGGGGTGGTCATGGCGATGGGTCCATGGCGATGGGTCCGGCGGATGGGGTGGCTCAGGCCAGCGCGTTGCGGATCAGATAGGCGGCGATGTCCTTGGGCTTGACCTTCACATCGGTCATCGGCTGATCGGGATCCATCGCCTGGGCCATCAGCAGGCTGCGCTGCACGTTGGCCACGGACACCCGGAAAATGCCGGTCGCCCCCTTCAGCCGTGGGTAATAGCCGGGGTCGATGGTCTTTTCCCGGCGGCTCAGTCGGGCCAGCGCCTCGTCCTCGGTGACGCCGTCCACCGGTTGCGACAGCACCAGTTTCCAATCGCTTTCACCGCCCCAACCGGCGGTGATGGCGGCCTTCATCGCCGCGTCATCCTCGGCGATCCCCAGCTTGAAGCTGTGCTTGCCCTGGCCGACGTCGGACGCCCACGCCGTCAGGGCGGCGCTGCGCGCCACATAAATCACGGCCATGACGATGCTGTTTCCTTGACTGCACGGTTGGGACGAACGACGGCGGGGGCGCGCGTCACTGGAAGGAGGATTGCCGGGAAATCGGCGCGATCAGGATGCGGGTGATGACGTTCTTGCCGAACATGCCGGTCGCCGCCTCGTCGATCCGGCGGCGCAGGGCGGGAATGTTGGCGATGTTGCCGCGCACGATCCACCCCTCGTCAATCCCGTTGTAGATGGAGGTGAGGATCGCGTCGTGCAGCTTGGGCATGGCGACCTGCACCTCGCCCAAGCGCAGGGCGTCGCCGATCTCCAGGCTGACTTCGATCTGCGTGTATTTCTCGATGCGTCCCTGCGCGCTGACCACCGGGACCATCAGCGGTTTGATCCGCACCATGGGCGGCAGATTGCCGGGGGCCGCCCCCTCCGCCAGGGCGGTGCCGGTCAAGCCAAGAACACAGCACAAAGCCAGCCAAAAGCCGCGCATCGCCAACACCCGAGCCAACCGCAGCCGCAACGCGCGGGCGCAGACCATAACCTAGCGACGCCGCGCCCCCCTTTCAACACGGCTGCGCGCGCCGGGGGGGAGCGGGGCAGGGCAATCGCTTGAAGCATTGGGCGCCCGACCAGAACAAGAATGGACACGGATTCCACGGATTTTCTCACGGATTTCGCGGAACCCGTCTCAGAGCCATTCTGTTTGCGATTGTGCGGCCCCCCTTCTGACGGGAGGCGGGAGGCCATTGGAGTCAAAAATCCGTGCAATCCATCCTTTTGTCCGTGAAATCCGTGTCTGTTCTTGCTTGCGTGACGATGACCGCTCGCTCCAGCGATTGCCCTGGGGAGCGGGGCAGGTCGGGGCGTGTGGCACAGGATGGTTGCGGTGATGACGGTTGGCGTCGATCATGGTTCCGGGTCACACTGCCGCCGCAATCCTTTGCTTGATGCGGGGCGTGTGCGTGTGTGTGGTTGGTTTGCGCAGAGGAGGCTGGGTATGACGGGGGCCGGTGGCGAAGTGCTGTTCGAGTTTCATCGGGTCGGGACCTATCTGAAAGTCGTGGCCATCGATGGGCAGACCGGCGTGGAGGTGTCGGTGGTCGGACCGGCCAGCGGCAGCGTCGAGCTGCTGAAGCGCACGGCGATCAACAAGCTGCGCTACGTGCAGAATCGGGACGCCGCCAAACCGCCAACGCGGTGATCGCAGGGGATGGACAGCATGTTTGGTACGCTTCGCGGCTTTCGGCCGGTTCTGTGCGCCGCGCTGGTGGTGGGCGCGTCGTTGGCCTGGGGCGGCGTGGCGGTGGCCGCTGGCAAGCCCGCGTCCGGCGGCGGAAGCTCGTCCACACAAGGCAACGCCCATCCGCCCGCCGCCCCGGCCCCGCCGCCACCGCCGCCCGTTGTGGCCGGTTGCACCAAGCCGCCGGTCCCGGTCTGCATGGACGATGTCGGCACCTTCGCCGCGCCGGACCGGATGACCAGCTGCCAGGGTGACGTCAAAGACTATGTTGACCGCAGCATGGGCTATCTGAAGTGCCTGAACGACGAAAACGTCGCGTCGGGGCGCGATCTGACGCGCAACGTGGACCGGTTCAATTGCCGCCTGTCGGGGCGCAAGACCTGCCCCTGACGCGTGATCGACAGGCGCGGCGCGCATCGGCGGGCCTCCACGCAAAGGGGCCGGTCTCCCTGCGGAAACCGGCCCCTTGCGCACGCCGACTGGATCAGCGGCGATGACTCATCGTTTTGGGCACACGGACAGTGCGTTCGCGCCGTATCAGCCGATCTTGCGGCGGGGTTGACGGCCGGAGCTGCGGCCCAGCCCGATGCGCTTGGCGAATTCCGACCGCTGGGCGGCGTAGTTCGGGGCGACCATCGGGTAATCGGCGGGCAGGCCCCAGCGCGCCCGGTATTCGTCCGGGGACATGTTGTAGGTCGAACGCAGATGCCGCTTGAGCATCTTCAGCTTCTTCCCATCTTCCAGACACACAATGTACTCGGGCGTCACCGACTTGCGGATCGGCACGGACGGCTTGAGCGGCTCCGATTGGATTTCGCGCGGTTGTCCGTTCAGACTGGTCAGCGACGAATAGACGGTGTTGATGACGTCGGGGATTTGTTGAGCGGGCAAAACATTCTTGCTGACATACGCCGATACGATGTCGGCGGTCATCCGCAGCAGCGCATTGTCCGGTACATCGGCGCGAAGCTGGTCGCTCATTGCTCAGTGTCCTGATCTTTCATTTGTCCGTAGCAATCAAGTTGCATACCGTGATTTAGGTGTCAATATAATTTCAGCAAGACGCAAATTAGTTGCTTTTGGGGGTCAGAACTGATGATGCCCAGGCAAATCAGCCATCGCTGAAAAAGACGATCCGATCGCACTGGAAACGGTGCTTTTGGCATCGTCTAGTAAGGGGCAGCTTGCGGAGAACCGGGAAATTAAACACCGCAATTGGGTGTGGCGGTTCGCCTATAACGAATCGGCTACCCACCTTGTTTGCGACAAACAACAACGAAGAGGTGATGTTTCTTCTCTCATCTTCGCGCTCTGCGTGACGGTGCGGGCGGAAGATTCGCCGCAGGGCTGCGGCGGTCCGCCGGGTGGCTGCGCCGTCGCGGGTCCGCGTCTTGGGATCGGATGTGGCTTGCGTCCCTGTCATGGTGTGGTGGTGGCGGTTTGCGTCGATATCTGGTAGCGTGCGCTCGCTTTCCGCCGCCTTCCGTTGGCTTTGGCCAACCCGTTGGTTGGGGCCACCCCGTTGTTTGGAGTTTGTTTCGCATGACCGCCCGCACCGTCGCGCTCGCGTCCGATCACGCCGGGTACCAGTTGAAGAACGAGATCGCCGCGTCGCTGACGAAGGCCGGATATTCGGTTCTTGATTTCGGCACCAACGGCCCGGACTCGGTCGATTACCCCGATTACGCCGCCCATGTCGCCGCCGCCGTCACCGATGGCCGGGCCGAACGGGGCGTGCTGGTCTGCGGCAGCGGCATCGGCATCAGCATCGCCGCCAACCGCCATCCGGGCGTGCGCGCCGCGCTGGTCCACGATGTGACCACCGCGCGCCTGTGCCGGGAGCACAACGACGCCAACGTGATCGCGCTGGGCGCGCGGGTGATCGGCCCGGAAATCGCCAAGGATTGCGTGACCACCTTCCTGACCACCGCGTTCGAGGGCGGGGAGCGGCACAGCCGCCGCATCGCCAAGATGGGCTGAGACCCGCGCGCCGGAATCCTGGCCTTCCACGGCCACGCCATCGGGGGCGATGCCCCCGGTGACACCGCAAGCGGCCCATGGCCGCCTCTTCGTTCGAGATAAGGAACCGCCCGCCATGACCTCCACCAACGCCGCCGAGATCGGCCGTTTCTTCGCCGCGTCGCTCGCCGAGACCGATCCCGAGCTGGCCCGCGCCGTTCGTGACGAGCTGATGCGCCAGCAGGATCAGATCGAGCTGATCGCGTCCGAAAACATCGTCTCCCAGGCGGTGTTGGAAGCCCAAGGGTCGGTTCTGACCAACAAATACGCCGAGGGTTATCCCGGCAAGCGCTATTACGGCGGCTGCGAGTTCGTGGACATCGCGGAAAACCTGGCCATCGAACGCGCCTGCAAGCTGTTCAACTGCTCCTTCGCCAACGTTCAGCCCAACTCCGGCAGCCAGGCCAACCAGGCGGTTCTGCTGGCGCTGCTGCAACCGGGCGATTGCGTGCTGGGCATGTCGCTGGCCGCCGGTGGCCACCTGACCCACGGGGCCGCCCCCAACCTGTCGGGCAAGTGGTTCAAGGCCGTTCAGTACGGCGTGCGCGCCGACGATCACCTGATCGATTTCGATCAGGTCGAAGCGCTGGCGCGCGAGCACAAGCCCAAGCTCATCATCGCCGGTGGTTCGGCCTATCCGCGCGTGCTCGACTACGCCCGCTTCCGCGCCATCGCCGACGAGGTCGGTGCCTATCTGATGGTGGACATTGCCCATTACGCCGGTCTGATCGCCGGTGGCGTCTACCCCAACCCGTTCCCCTACGCCGACATCGCCACCACCACCACCCACAAGACCCTGCGCGGCCCGCGCGGCGGCATGGTGCTGACCAACCGCGAGGACATCGCCAAGAAGATCAACTCGGCGGTGTTCCCCGGTCTGCAAGGCGGTCCGCTGATGCACGTCATCGCCGCCAAGGCGGTGGCCTTCGCCGAGGCGCTGCGCCCGGAATTCAAGGTCTACGCCCAGGCCGTGGTCGACAACGCCAAGGCGCTGTCCTCCACCCTGGTCGCCGGTGGCCTGGACATCGTGTCGGGTGGCACGGACAGCCACATCGTTCTCGTCGACATGCGCCCGAAGAACCTGACCGGCAAGGCGGCGGAAGCCAGCCTGGAGCACGCGGGCATGACCTGCAACAAGAACGGCGTGCCGTTCGACCCGCAGAAGCCGACCATCACCTCGGGTGTCCGTCTGGGCAGCCCGGCGGCGACCACGCGCGGGTTCGGCGTCGCCGAATTCCGTCAGGTCGGTGAGATGATCGTCGAAACGCTGGACGGTCTGGCCGCCAGCAACTCCGGCGACAATTCGGCGGTGGAAGCCTCGATGCGCGAGCGGGTGCGCGGCCTGTGCCGCCAGTTCCCGATCTACCCGACGCTGTAACGCCGCCCAACCGGCGAGAAGGACACGCAGATGCGCTGCCCGTTTTGTGGAAACGAGGACACCCAGGTCAAGGATTCGCGACCGACGGAGGACAACTCGGCCATTCGACGGCGGCGCTTCTGTCCCAGTTGCAGCGCCCGCTTCACCACCTTCGAACGCGTCCAACTGCGCGAGTTGACGGTGGTGAAGAGCGCGGGCCAGCGTGAACCCTTCGACCGCGACAAGCTGTTGCGGTCGATGCGGATCGCGCTGCGCAAACGCCCGATCGACGCCGACCGCATCGACCGGGTGGTGAACAGTCTGGTGCGTCAGCTCGAATCCTCGGGCGAGAACGACATCCCGTCCAAGCAGATCGGCGAAATGATCATGGCGGCGTTGCAAACGCTCGATCAGGTCGCCTACATCCGCTACGCCTCGGTCTACAAGGACTTCCGCGAGGCGTCGGACTTCAACGAATTCGTTGAGCAGTTGGCCCCCGACGCGCAATAGAGGCGTCGCCCGGTCCGGGCGCGGCGGGCCGCTGCCATTATGAGAGAGCGGATCCCGTCATGAGCGCGCCCACCACCGACACCGATCTGAACCACATGCGCGCCGCGCTGGCGCTGGCCGCGCGCGGCCTGGGGCGAACCTGGCCCAACCCGGCGGTCGGCTGCGTCCTGGTGCGCGACGGCGTGGTCGTTGGCCGGGGCTGGACCCAGCCGGGCGGGCGTCCCCACGCCGAAACCCAGGCCTTGGGCCGGGCCGGAACGCTGGCGGCGGGGGCGACCGCCTATGTCACGCTCGAACCCTGCAATCATTACGGCAAGACGCCGCCGTGCGCGCTCGCATTGATCGAGTCGGGGGTGGCGCGCGTCGTCGTCGCCTGCCAGGATCCGGACCCGCGCGTGGCCGGGGGCGGTTTGGCCCGGCTGCGCGCCGCCGGAATCGCCGTCACCACCGGCCTGTGCGAGGCCGAGGCGCTGGCCCTCAACGAAGGCTTCTTCAACCGCATCCAGCGCGCCCGCCCGCTGTTCACGTTGAAGCTGGCGACGACGCTCGACGGGCGGATCGCCACCCGCACCGGCGCGTCGCAATGGATCACCGGGCCGCAGGCGCGGGCGGCGGGGCACCGGTTGCGCGCCACCCACGACGCCATTCTGGTCGGCATCAAGACCGCGCTGGCCGACGATCCCGATCTGACCTGCCGCTTGCCCGGTCTGGCCGACCGCAGCCCGGTGCGGGTGGTGGTGGACAGCGCCCTGCGTTTGCCGCCCACCGCGCGGCTTGCGGCCACCGCCCGCGCGGTTCCGACCTGGGTTGTCACCGGAACGGACCCGAACGACGGTGCCGCGCGCGCGCTGCGGGACTGCGGGGTGGAGATTGTGCCGGTGGCCCGCGACGCCGCCGGTCGGCCCGCGCCGCTGGCGCTGGCCGCCGCGCTGGCCGAACGCGGGCTGACGCGGGTGCTGGTGGAAGGCGGGGCGACCATCGCCGGGGCGCTGCTGAGCGCCGATCTGGTGGACCGGCTGGAGTGGTTCCGCGCGCCGTCGCTGATCGGTGGCGACGGCTTGGCGGCGGTGGCGGGCTTTGGCGTTGACGGCATCGACACGCTGGCGCGTTTTGAGCGGATCGGCGGCGGCATGGCGGGCGACGACGCCGTCGAGCGGTACCGGCGGCGGCGGGGCTGAGGGACGGGGCTGAGGCGGCCAGCCGGAGAGGCTTTGCAGGCGCAACGGACTGTTGCGTGGCGCGGGCCGTGGTCGGTGCTTCCCCTTGGCGGGAAACCTGCTAAATTCCCTACCCATGTTCACCGGAATCATCACCGACATCGGGCGCGTTCAGGCTGTGGATCGGCAGGGCGACACCCGTTTCACCATCGCGACCGGCTATGACACGGACACGATCGCCATCGGCGCGTCCGTGGCGCACAACGGCGTGTGCCTGACCGTCATCGAAAAGGGGCCGGGCTGGTACGTGGTCCAGGCGTCGGGCGAAACGCTGGCGAAAACCACGCTGGGCGCGTGGCAGCCGGACACCCGCATCAATCTGGAACGCGCGCTGAAGGTCGGCGATGAGCTGGGCGGCCACATCGTGTCCGGCCATGTCGACGGCGTCGGGCGGCTGGTGGACCAGCGCCCGGACGGCGAATCGCTGCGCCTGACCTTCGAAGCGCCCGACGCGCTGGCCCGTTACATCGCCTCCAAGGGGTCGGTGGCCGTCGATGGCGTGTCGCTGACGGTCAACGAGGTGCAGGGCAACCGGTTCGGCGTGAACATCATCCCGCACACCCAGACGGCCACGACCTTTGGCGGGCTGCGCGTGGGCGATGCGGTGAATCTGGAAATCGATATGCTCGCGCGCTACGTCGCGCGGCTTGCGGGGCAGGAATGACGTCCGAGTTTCACAGCTATCTGTCGAGCGCCGAAGAGATCCTCGAAGAGGCGCGGCAGGGCAAAATGTTCATCCTGGTCGATGACGAAGACCGGGAGAACGAAGGCGATCTGGTGATCCCGGCCAACTGCGCCACGCCGGAAGCGGTCAATTTCATGGCCAAGCATGGCCGTGGCCTGATCTGCCTGACGATGGACCGCGCCAACATCGAGCGGCTGAACCTGCCGCTGATGGCCCAGCAGAACGCCTCGCGCCACCAGACGGCCTTCACCGTGTCGATCGAGGCGCGCGAAGGGGTGACGACCGGCATTTCCGCCGCCGACCGCGCCCGCACCATCCAGGTCGCCATCGATCCGACATCCGGGCCGCAGGACATCGCCACCCCCGGCCACATCTTCCCGTTGCTGGCCCGCGACGGCGGTGTGTTGGTCCGCGCCGGTCACACCGAAGCGTCGGTGGACATCTCCCGCCTGTCCGGTCATCCGCCCTCGGCGGTGATCTGCGAGATCATGAACGACGATGGCAGCATGGCCCGTCTGCCCGATCTGGTGCAGTTCGCCCAACTGCACGGGCTGAAGGTCGGGACCATCGCCGATCTGATCGCCTACCGCCGCCGCACCGAAACCATTGTCGAACAGCGTCTGGCGGGCACGCTGGACAGCCGCTATGGCGGGCGGTTCCAGACCTACGTCTACACCAACAAGATCCATTACGCCGAACACATCGCGCTGGTGCGTGGCGACATCTCCGGCGACGAACCGGTGCTGGTGCGCATGCACGCGCTTTCGGTGCTGGACGATGTGCTGGGCGACCGCAACTCCGGCCGGGCCGACGAGTTGCAGGCGTCGATGGAGGTGATCGCCCGCGAAGGGCGCGGCGTCATCGTGCTGCTGCGCGAACCGCAGCCGAACGGCCTGTCGTCGGTGCTGAAGGCCCGGTTGGAAGGGCAGGCGGGCAGCGCGCCCGAACTGCGCGACTACGGCGTCGGCGCGCAAATTCTGCTCGATCTGGGCGTGCGCTCCATGATTCTGCTGTCGAATCGCAAGAAATCGATCATCGGGCTGGAGGGCTATGGCCTGACCGTGGTCGGCCACCGGGCGATTCACACCGGCGGGGCCGAGGCCGGGACCGACTGAGCGCCGCCACCAACCAGTCTGCCACCAACCACAGGGACGGGCACCACGCCGGATGACCGACACGCCGCACATCATGGTTGTGGACGCCCGCAGCCACGAGGACATCGCCGACGAACTGGCGCGCGGGGCCATTGGCGAGCTGACGCGCGCCGGGGCCACGCATGTCCGCTACGGCGTGCCCGGCTGTCTGGAGATTCCGGCGGCGGTGGTCTACGCCATCCGGTCGATGGATTTCTTCACCGCCCGCAAGCGGTTCGACGGCTATGTCGCGCTCGGCTGCGTCATCCGGGGCGAGACGACCCGGTACGACACCATCTGTGCGGAAAGCGCGCGTGGGTTGCAGGATGTGACGCTGCGCTACGCGCTGGCGGTCGGCAACGGCATCCTGACCGTTGAAAATCGCGAACAGGCGTGGGTGCGCGCCAACGTCGGGTCAAAAAATATGGGCGGGGTTGCGGCCCGCGCCTGTCTTGACATGATTGACCTGAAGCGCAAATTCCGCCTCTATCCGCGTTGATCCCTTTTCCAGTGACTGCAAAGACCATCATGAGCAACGACGACGCGGGCAGCCGCGCGACACCCAAGCGCGCATCCGACAAGACGGGCGGCAAATCAGGCGGCAAATCCGGCAGCCGCAACCGCACCGGCGGCGGTTCCGCCAAGGCCCGGCGCAAGGCCGCCCGGTTGGGCGCGGTGCAGGCGCTCTACCAGATCGACCTGACCGGCGCGCCGGTGGAAACCGTGGTGGGGGAGTTCGTCGCCCATCGCCTGGGCGAGGAGATCGACGGCGCGAAGTTCGTGGCGGGCGACCCGCAGCTCTTTTCCGACATCGTGCGCGGCGTCATTCATCGGTTGCCCGAGGTGGACAGCGTTTTGACCGCCGCGCTCGACCCGCGTTTCCCCGTGGACCGGCTGGAACTGCTGCTCCGCGCCATCCTGCGCGCCGGGGCCTATGAAATCGCGGTTCATCTCGACACCCACCCGCGCATCATCATCAGCGAATATGTGGATGTCGGCCACGCCTTCTTTGCCGGGCGCGAACCGGCGATGGTGAACGGCGTGCTGGATCATGTCGCCCGCGCCCTGCGCGCCGACGATCTGGCCAAGCCCGACCCGTCGCGCGCCACGCCGTCCGCCAGCTGAGGCGGCGTCCTGATTCGGCGTGTTCACCAGCCCCGGCCTTGCCCTTCTTCGGACGGGCAGGGCCATGATGGAACCGCGATGACGGAACCGTGATGACCACCCCAGCGCTTGGCGAATTCGACCGCATCACCCGCTATTTCAAGCCATTGGCCGCCGGTTTCCCGGGCGCGCGCGGGTTGCGGGACGACGCCGCCGTGTTTGGCGTGCCGGAGGGGCGGGAGTTGGTCGTCACCGCCGACGCCATGGTGGAAGGGGTGCATTTCTTCCCCGACGACGCGGCCGGTGACATCGCCGCCAAGCTTCTGCGCACCAACCTGTCCGATCTGGCCGCCATGGGGGCGGAGCCGCTGGCCTACACCCTGACCACCGCCTTGCCGCGCACGGTCGATGAGGTGTGGCTCGCTGCCTTCACCGCCGGTCTGGCGGCGGATCAAGCCCGCTTTGGCATTGGGTTGGCCGGGGGCGATTCGGTGTCCACCCGTGGGCCGATCACCCTGTCGGTCACGGCCTTCGGTCTGGTTCCGGCGGGGCGCGCGCTGCCACGCTGGGGCGGACGGGTGGGCGACCGGCTGTTTGTGACCGGGACCATCGGCGACGCGGCCTTGGGGTTGGAGATCGCCTATGGCCGTTTGCCGGGGGTGGACCCGGCGGTCCGCGCCCATCTGTTGGGCCGTTTGCGCCGCCCCGATCCACGCACCACGCTGGGGCCGCGCCTGATTGGCTTGGCCAGCGGGGCCTTGGATGTGTCGGACGGGCTGGTGGCCGACCTTGGCCATTTGTGCGCCGAATCCGGTTGCGCCGCCCGGATCGAGGCGGCGGCGGTCCCGCTGTCCAACGCCGCGCGCGCGGTGATCGAGGCGGAGCCGCAGCGTCTTGCCCAGGCGTTGACCGGCGGCGATGATTACGAACTGGTGTTTTCCGCCCCGGAGTCGGCCACCGCCGACCTGATGGCGCTGGCGGCGGAGGTTGGGGTTCCGATCACCGCCATCGGTGCGTTGGTGGATGGCCCGTCGGGCGTTGTCACCGTCCGCGATGCCCAAGGCGCACCGCTGACGCTCGCCCGGCGTGGTTGGGATCATTTTTGAGAATCAGGTTTGGGCAATCGCCCGGACCGCTCATTTAAGACAATCGAAAGCTCTGTCGCGGCAGGCTGCCGCACGCCCGCCAACGGGTCTTGTGCTCTCCAATCCGGGTGTCGCCTGTGGTCAAGTCGCTGATCGTGCTGGTCTTGGGCATCCTGCTGCTGGGCGGCGCGGCGTTCGGCGGCTGGCACATCTACAACACATACTTGGTCCCGCAGGAGGGGGCCGAGCCGAAAAAGGTGGAGCCACCGCCCAAACCGCCCACCGGCTTTGTCCGCATGGCCCCCATCATCATGCCCGTGATTGGCAACACCCGGGTTGAGCAGATCGTCACCGTGGTGGTGACGATGGAGGTGCTGTTGGAAAAGCAACCGATGGTGCAGGCCAATCAGGTGAAGATGAGCGACGTATTCCGCGTTGTGCTGTATGGCGGGCTTGATGACAAATCGATCATGAAAGGCGCGCTGTTCAACATTCCAGCGGCCAAAGAGAAGCTGATGGAGGCGGCGGCCAAGGCGATGGGGCCGGGTGTCATCGTTGATGTGCTGATTCAGGCGGTGGTGCAACGCAATCTGTGACCGGTCGGGGCGGTCGGGTCCGGGCCGAATCCGCCAAAGGGCAGGGGGTCTCCCGGCCAATTCGCCGCGCTGACCCTGCCCGCGCGATGGTTGCAAAGCCCGGTGTGGGCGCGCATCCTTTCCCTTGTGTGAATGACGCCCGACCTCTCACCGCCGCAGATCGCGGGAGACCGACGTTTCGGGCGGACCCTTTTTAGAGCGCCGTGCTCAAAACATGAAACAGTCCACGGCGCTCTATGCCTTTGTTTATCGAGCATCTTCACGCGTCAAATCGATCCCGATTTAACGCGATCTGCTCTAGAATTTGGGGGGATGCGATGGCTTTTGCGTTCATCGTCATCATCGCCAGTGGCCTGTTTGCGCTGGCCTTTGGGTATCGCACCGGGAAAGAGGTTATGGCCGCGTCGCCCGGAACGGAGCGGATGCAGGCCATCGCCGCCGCGATTCAGGAGGGCGCGCGCGCCTACCTGAACCGGCAATACAGCACCATCGCGTTGGTGGGCGCGGTTCTGCTGGTGATTTTGGCAACCACCTTGGGCCTGCCGGTCGCCGTTGGTTTTCTGATTGGCGCGGTGTTGTCGGGAGCGGCGGGTTACATCGGGATGAACGTGTCGGTGCGCGCCAACGTCCGCACCGCGCAGGCGGCCACCGGCGGGCTGGCACCGGCGCTGGATTTGGCCTTCAAGGCGGGGGCCATCACGGGGCTTCTGGTGGTTGGCTTGGGCATTCTCGGAGTCGGCGGTTATTTCGGTGCGCTGACCCTGGTCTATTCGGTCAGCGATCCCGAACAGGCCCGCCGCGTGTTGGAAGCGCTGCTGGGGTTGAGCTTCGGCGCGTCGTTGATTTCCATCTTCGCCCGGTTGGGCGGCGGCATCTTCACCAAGGGGGCCGACGTCGGGGCCGATCTGGTTGGCAAGGTCGAGGCGGGAATTCCGGAGGATGACCCGCGCAACCCGGCGGTCATTGCCGACAATGTGGGCGACAACGTCGGCGATTGCGCCGGGATGGCCGCCGATCTGTTCGAAACCTACGCCGTGACCATCGTCGCCACCATGCTGCTGGCGGCCATCGTTTTTTCCGGCGGGCTGCTGCGCCTGATGATGGTGTATCCGCTGGTGATCGGGGCGGTGTGCATCGTCGCGTCCGTTGCCGGAACCTATGCGGTGCGGCTTGGTCCCGACCAGAACATCATGATGGCGCTCTATAAGGGGTTGGCGGCGACGGCGGCCCTGTCGCTGGTGCTGGTGCTGCTCGTCACCGCCGTGATGTTCGGCTTCACCCGCCCGCTGCCGATGAGCGGCGGCGTCACCATCACCGGGATGAATCTGTTCGTGTCGTCGCTGGTCGGGTTGGGCGTGACCGGCTTGCTGGTCTGGATCACCGAATATTACACCTCCACCGCCTTTGGTCCGGTGCGCAGCATCGCGCGGGCGTCGGAAACCGGGCATGGGACCAACGTCATCCAGGGCTTGGCGGTCTCGATGGAATCGACCGCGTTGCCGGTTCTGGTGATTTGCGCGGGCATTCTGATCGCCCATGGTCAGGCCGGGATCTTCGGCATCGGCATCGCCGCCACCACCATGCTGGCGCTGGCGGGCATGGTCATCGCGCTCGACGCCTATGGCCCGGTGACGGACAACGCGGGCGGCATCGCCGAAATGGCCGATCTGCCCAAGGAGGTGCGCGTCACCACCGACGCGCTGGACGCGGTGGGCAACACCACCAAGGCGGTGACGAAGGGCTACGCCATCGGTTCCGCCGGTCTGGCCGCGCTGGTGCTGTTTGCGGCTTATGTCCAGGATCTCGGGCATTATTTCCCGAAGGTGGCGGTCGAGTTCCGCCTGAACGACCCCTACGTTGTTGTCGGGCTGCTGGTGGGCGGCTTGCTGCCCTATCTGTTCGGGTCGATGGGGATGACGGCGGTCGGGCGCGCCGCCGGATCGGTGGTGGTGGAGGTGCGCCGCCAGTTCCGCGAGATTCCCGGCATCATGGACGGCACCGGCAAGCCCGATTATGGCCGGGCGGTGGACCTGCTGACCAAGGCGGCGATTCGCGAGATGATTGTGCCGTCGTTGCTGCCGGTGTTGGCTCCGGTGGTGCTCTATCTGGTGATCGCCGCGATCGGCGGGCAGGGGGCGGCCTTTGCCGCGCTGGGCGCGATGCTGCTGGGGACCATCGTCACCGGCGTGTTCGTCGCCATCTCCATGACCTCCGGCGGCGGGGCCTGGGACAACGCCAAGAAACACATCGAAACCGGCCACCATGGCGGCAAGGGATCGGACGCGCACAAGGCGGCGGTCACGGGCGACACGGTTGGCGACCCGTACAAGGACACCGCCGGTCCGGCGATCAACCCGATGATCAAGATCACCAACATCGTGGCGCTTCTGCTGCTGGCGATCCTGGCGACGGTCGCCTGAGGTGCCTGCGGGCCTGCAAGGATGCGGGCATGAAAAAGGATGCGGGCATGAAAAAGGGCGGGATCCTTGCGGGTCCCGCCCTTTTGCTCGTGTTCCGACTCGATCAGCCGATCAGTGGCCCGGACCCTTGCTCTTGGTGTCCTTGGCGGAGAAGCGGCCGACGTTGCCGATCATCTGCTCCAGGAAGGTCATTTCGCGACCGGCGGTCGGGGTGCTGCGGTCCACCATCTCGATGTCCTGGCCGTTGGTTTCGTCCAGCTTCTTGATCTCGCGCACCACACCGGCCTGATCGAAGCGCACGATCAACACGCGGCGCTCCACGACCTCCGGCTGGAAGAAGGCGGTCTTCTCGGTCTTCTGCCCGATGTAGTACCAGACGTTCGGATCGAAGGTGCCGACCGATGTCGGCGTGCCCAGCACGGCGGCGACGTCGTCCCGGCGGCTTTGGCCGGGCTGAAGCTCCGCCACGCGTTCGGGTTCGGTCAGGTTGCCGCGTTGCGCGGTGATCGGCGTGCAGCCGGAAACGGCCAGACCGGGGAGAACCACGGCCCCCAGCAGGGCGATGGCACGAAGCGCGGAAGGAATCGATATTGTCATGGTGCTCAGGCTATGATGGCCAGCGGTTACGGAACGGCGACGGGGCATCAGGCGCGTCCGCCGCTTCCACGCTAGCCGAACCATCGCATTCGGCCCTTCGTCCTGTCAACGAAACTCCGAGTCTCCAGGAAAGTGCCCGCCGTGTCCGTCAGTCTTCTCGGGCGTCTGTTAGGGCGGCTGTTTGCCGCACCCGGCGCGCCCACCGCCGCCCACCCCGTCGATGGGCTGTTCGCCGCCATCGTGACCCAGGCCCGCCGGGTGGAGTTCTACCGTGACCTTGCGGTCCCGGACACGCTGGATGGCCGGTTCGATCTGGTGGCGCTGCATTGCTTCCTGACCATGCGGCGGCTGAAGGGGCAGGGCGCGTCGGCGGCCAAGCTGTCGCAGCGGCTCTATGAACGGATGGTCGATGATTATGAAAAGTCATTGATGGAGATGGGCGTCGGCGACAGCGGCATCGGGCGGCGGGTGAAGACGATGGCGCGCGGCATGGCCGGGCGGATCAAGGCGTATGACGAGGCGCTGTCCGACTCCGACGACCGGCGGCTGGAGGTTGCCTTGGACAACAACGTTTATGGGACCGGACAGGACACCGATCCCGCCCACCTCGCCGTCCTGGCCGCCTATGTCCGCCGGGCCGCCGATGGGTTGGACGCCCAGGCGCTCGACACGCTGCTGATCGGTCGACTGGCCTTTCCCCCGGCGATTCTCCCCGTGGCCATCGCGCCGACGACGGACGGGGTGTAAGGATTTTCGAACAGCGGGCCACAGGCCGGCCCGTTGCCGCACGCTGCCCTTGCCTTTCGCGGTCGGTGGCGGCATGTCACTGAATGAGCCGCTGTGCCCCCGAGTCGTTCCACGGCGCGCGGGGGCGCGGCGGATGAGGTTTCCAAGGACGACTCCGCCATGACCGAACCCAGCGCCCCCAGCCACGCACCGGATTCCGCACCGGAATTTTCCCGCAAGATCAACGCCGACACCGTGCGCCGCGCCCCGATGACCGAGGTGATCGAAGCCACCGAGGCGGAGCGCAAGGCCCTGGCCGACCGGTTTGAACTGGAGTCGATCGAACGGCTGACCGCCACGATCCGTCTGCGCGCCACGCGCGGCGGCACGATGATCCGGGTGGCCGGACGGCTGGAGGCCGATGTGGTCCAGACCTGCATCATCACTCTGGATCCGGTCCCCGCCCATGTGGAGGAGGAGTTCGAGGCGCTGTTCGCCCCGGAATCGCTGATCGAGGATCCGGGGTCGGAAATCGACCTCGACCCCACCCTGTCGGACGCCGAATCGCCCGAACCGATGGACAACAACCGCATCGACATCGGCGAATTGACCGCACAGCATTTGTCCTTGGCGCTGGATCCCTACCCGCAGGTCGATGGCGCGGTGTTCGAGGGATTCGACGACGGCCCGCTGGAGGAGGACGAGGAGGAGGCCCCGGAAGAACCGGAAAAACCCAATCCGTTCGCCGCGTTGCAACGGTTGAAACCGCGCGAATGATCGGATGTCGCGGACGCGATGCCGACCAGCATCGCCCGCAGGTCATCCGGGTTGTTCGCGCTTGCCCTTTGGTGGCATTTGCCTTATTGAATGCCGCTCGCGTTGGACGGCCCCTGTTCGGGCCGCCTTTTACCTTCAAGAGAGTTCACGGTCATGGCTGTTCCGAAGAAGAAGACCTCCAAGTCGCGTCGCAACATGCGTCGTTCGCACCACGCGCTGCCGACCTCGTCCTACGCCGAGTGCAAGAACTGCGGCGAGCTGAAGCGTCCGCACCACGTCTGCGGGTCTTGCGGCCATTACGATCAGCGCGAAGTGGTTCAGAGCGGCGCGACCGCTGCCTGATCTCCAACGCGTGGCATGGGGTCATGATGTTCCAGGGCGTGCGCCGTCCTAACCGGGGAGTTCGTTCGCGGTGAGCCAGCGCCTGACCATTGCCCTGGACGCCATGGGCGGGGACCTTGGTCCCGACATGGTGATCGCCGGGGCGGACATCGCGCGGGAACGCCATCCCGACGTGACCTTTCTGCTGTTTGGCGATTCCCAGCGAATCGAGCCGTTGCTTGCGCAGCGGCCCGCGCTGAAGGCGGTTGCGGAAATCCGCCACACGCCCGATGCGGTGGCTGGGGACGCCAAGCCAGCGGTTGCCCTGCGCGCCGGACGCCAATCCAGCATGCGGCTCGCCATCGATGCGGTGGCGAACGGGCAGGCTGCCTGCGTCGTGTCGGCGGGGAACACCGGTGCCCTGATGGCGATGGCGAAGTTCGTGCTCAAGACGCTGCCCGGTGTTGACCGGCCGGCGATTGCGTCGTTCTTCCCGACCCAGCGGGGCGAGAGCGTGATGCTGGATCTCGGCGCGAACGCCGAATGCCAGCCGGAAAATCTCGTCCAGTTCGCGGTCATGGGCGCTGTCTTCGCCCGCGCCGTGTTGGGGCTGCCGGAACCGACCATCGGTGTCCTGAACATCGGGTCGGAAGACGTGAAGGGCAACGAGGTGGTGCGCTCGGCGGCGGCAACGCTGCGTGACATGCCGCTTCCAGGCCGTTTCCATGGCTTTGTCGAAGGCAACGACATTGGTCTGGGGACCGTCGACGTCATCGTGACCGACGGTTTCACCGGCAACGTCGCGCTGAAGACGGCCGAGGGCACGGCCAAGCTGTTCGCCGAATTCCTGCGGCGGACCTTCGAATCCTCGCTGTTGGCGCGCATCGGCTATCTGCTGGCGCGCGGGGCCTTCAAACGGTTCAAGCAGCGCATCGATCCGCGCCGGTACAACGGCGCGATGTTCCTGGGCTTGCGCGGCGTGTGCGTGAAAAGCCATGGCGGCACCGACGCCCTGGGCTTTGCCAACGCGGTCGCCGTCGCGATCAATCTGGCGGCGCACGGGTTCAACGAGCGCATCAAGGAAGAGATGAGCCGCGTCGCCGACGCGCCGACTCTTCCCGACACCAAGGCGGCGGCGGGCTGATATCATGGTCAAACGTTCCCGAGTTCTGGGCTGCGGCACGTATCTGCCGGCCAACGTCGTCACAAACCAGGATCTGGAACGCCGCGTGGACACCACCGATGAGTGGATCGTCCAGCGCACCGGGATCAAATCCCGTCATCTGGCCGCCGATGGCGAACTGACCTCCGATCTGGCCATCGGGGCCGCGACACGCGCGCTCGATCACGCCGGAATCCCGGCCAGCAGCATCGATTGCATCGTGCTGGCCACCACGACCCCCGACAACACCTTTCCGGCCACCGCCACCAAGGTGCAGGCCGCGTTGGGCACGCTGGGCTTTGCCATGGACATCCAGGCGGTGTGCGCCGGGTTCGTCTATGCCCTGTCGGTGGCCGACAACATGATTCGCGGTGGGCAGGCCCGCCGGGCGCTGGTCATCGGGGCCGAAACCTTCTCGCGCATCCTGGACTGGAACGACCGCACCACCTGCGTGCTGTTCGGCGACGGGGCCGGGGCGGTGGTGCTGGAAGGTTATGACGGCAAGGGCGATTCGAGCGACCGGGGCGTGCTGTCCACCCACCTCCATTCCGATGGCACGCAGTATGACCTGCTGTACGTCGATGGCGGTCCGTCCTCCACCCAGACCGTCGGCCATGTGCGGATGCACGGGCAGGAGATTTTCCGCCACGCCGTGACCAAGCTGTCGGGTGTGGTGGAAGAGGCGCTGGCCGCCAACGGTCTGGAATCGACCGACATCGATTGGATGGTCCCGCACCAGGCCAACCGCCGCATCATCGACGGGCTGGCCCGCAAGATGAAGCTGCCGCCGGAAAAGGTGGTGCTGACGGTGGATCGCCACGGCAACACGTCGGCCGCGTCGATTCCCTTGGCCTTTGGCGAGGCGGTGGCCGATGGCCGCATCAAGCGCGGCGATCTGGTGCTGATGGAGGCCATCGGCGGTGGCCTGACCTGGGGTTCGGCGCTGATCCGTTGGTAAGGGGCCGTTTGGCCCTTTTGCATACGCCTGCGGATTGTTGCGTTGCGAGAGTGACGCCCGCTAAGCCCTTGCCAAGCTTTTGAATTGACGGACCTTCTTCGGTCGGATTACCGTCTTTCCCACTGGTTGCGGGGGGAGACGAGCCATGACCCAGAACACCGTCACGCGCGCCCAACTCAGCGAAGCCGTCTATCAAGAAGTCGGTCTGTCGCGCAACGAATCCGCCGATCTGGTGGAAACCGTTCTCGATGAAATCTCCGACGCGCTGGCGCGCGGCGAGATGGTGAAAATTTCCTCCTTCGGCAGCTTCCAGGTCCGGCAGAAGGGCGAGCGCATCGGTCGCAACCCGAAAACCGGGGAAGAGGTGCCGATCCTGCCGCGCCGGGTTCTGGTCTTCCGCGCCAGCCATGTGCTGAAGAACCGGATCAACGAGGTGCAGGACGCGGTGGACGCCGCCAACGCCCGGGCGTGACGGTTCCCACCGCTTCGGGTCCGGTTGCGGATCATGCCGGGTTTTTTGTGCCTGGGTTGGTTGCGCATGGGGTGACGGCGTGATGAAATCGGCCAGCGCCTTCCGCACCATCAGCGAGGTCGCTACCGACCTGAACGTGCCGCAGCATGTCCTGCGCTTTTGGGAAACCAAATTCCCGCAAATCCGCCCGCTGAAGCGCGGCGGCGGTCGCCGCTATTACCGGCCCGAGGATGTGGAGCTGCTGCGGCGCATCCAAGCCCTGCTCTATGAAGAACGTTACACCATCAAGGGCGCGCAGCGCGCCTTGCGCGAAGGCCGCCTGGTCGGGGCCGTCCGCCCATCGGTTGTGGGTGAGGCCGCCGGGCAGGGCGACGACACGGCCCCCGACCTCACCCCGTCCATCCATCCGGCCGACCTTGAAACGGCTGACCTTGAAATGGCCGTCCTTGAAACAGCCGATCTTGAAACGGTCGAGGGGGAGGCTGCCGACGCCGACGCCGACGCCGACGCTGATGCCGACGCGCTGGAGGATGAGGCGGACACGCCGGGCGCGCTGGTGGCCGATGAGCCGCCCGGCCTGCCCAGCGATCTGCGCCATGATCTGATGATCGTGCTGGACGATCTGAAAGCGCTGCGCGGTGCCCTGGCGCGGCTGGCTGGGCGCGATGAAAAAAAGAGCGAAAATCCATAATCAAAGGGTTGCATCGGAAAATCGCTCTGGCTATAGTCCGGCTCCCGTTCGGAACTGCACCGCAGCGCACTCGCGGTGACAATGACGGAGCGTAGCGCAGCCTGGTAGCGCATCAGACTGGGGGTCTGGGGGTCGCAGGTTCGAATCCTGTCGCTCCGACCAGTTCCGAACGGAAAAGCCCTGAAGCCTTTGGCTTCAGGGCTTTTTGCTGTTCAGCGCATGGCCAACACATGACGTGCACCGCGCGCTTGTCTGGGGCAAGCGCGGTTGATCTGGCGACGCATGCGGTGCGCGTGCGCCGCAACAGCGCTTGGCAGCGTATGGCGTTGATGGGAGAGCGCAGGGGGATTGGCGGGGGATTGGCGGGGGAACGCCCCCCGCCGGACGCGCGCGTGTCAGCGCAGGTCGATGCCCGCCTGGCGGAACGCACGGGACAGGGCGGCGACCACGTTGGGATCGACCTCTCCCGTTCCGTAATCGAAATTGATTACGGCGTACCACGGAACACCGGCTTTGCTCGCCAGCATCCGTGTCGACCAGCCAAGGCGCAAACGTGCCGCTTGGCACTGCGTCCCGGTCATGTTCGTCGACTCCACACGATAGCGTTGCAAGTTGGCGTTTGTCATCGAACCAACCCCCACCCGCGAATCGGTTTCAGGATCGCCCTATGCCAAACGTCGGACAGTGTGAAGAATGCAGTAATCGGTTCCGGTTGTCATGCATCGGATTGTTGCAAAGCACGGCGACCAGTGTTGACGTTGGCTCATAGTGTGACAAAAATTTTAAATTTTACAGACAATCGACAAACAAGCGGCAGACAAGAGACGAGCGGTGCGGCACCTTTTCCCGCATTGGAAGTGTGGCTTTTGCGTCGGTTGAACCGGGCCTCACAGTCCACCCGCCGCGCCTTGGGGTGGGTGGGGCAGGTGCTTGGTCAAACGCACCCGGTTGCGATGGCCAACGCGCTGGTATTCGGTTTCGTCCATGGTCTGCGTGACCAGAAACAGGCCAAGCCCGCCGACCGGGCGATCCTCGATTCCGCTGGTCAGGTCGGGCGTGGGCGCGGTGGCGAAGGGGTCGAACGGGGCGGCGTCGTCCTCGATCTCCGCCCGCAGGCTGGATTCGTCGCAGAACAGGCGGACGGCGATGGTTCCCTGGCCCGCCCCGTGAGTCAGGCTGTTGGTGATGAGTTCGTCCAGGCACAGCGTCAGTTTGAACGCCATGCCCGGTGCCAAGCCGTTGCGGTCGGCAAACCCCTCCACCGCGTCGGCCAGCCGGGGCAACTCGCCCAGATCGGCGCGCAATTCCAGATCGAGCCGGTCGCTCATGCTCTGTCCTTTCCGGTGCGGTGACGCGCGGCCTGGGTATCGCTCCAATGTGAGGTCGGGCGAAGACCGGCGCAAGGGTGGTTCTTGCGGGGAGTGCCGCCGTGACACAGCCGCGCAGGGGATGGTTGACGCCGCCCCCAGGGCCGCACAGATGACACAATGGAGGCAAAGACTTTGCGGGTGCGAGGTTTGAGCCTGAAGGACCGGAACGCGGGAGGCACGCCATGCCGATGATCGGAGCGTCAGCGATCTGGACACGGATGAAGGCCCGGATGGGCGACCCCGCCGCGCAGCACGCGCTGGCCGAATCGCTGCGCCCGCTCGATCTGGCGGCGGCGATTCCCTGGTACCGCAAGGCCGCACGCGGCGGGCATGTCGGCGCGCAGGCGATGTTGGCCTTTCTGCTGGCCAACGGGGTGGGGGTCCCCGCCAACCCGCGCGCGGCGGTCGCCTGGTACCGGCGCGCGGCGCTGAACGGCGACATCGGCGCGCAGAACAATCTGGGATACATGCTGGAGCAAGGCTCCGGTCTGTCGCGCGACCCTGTGCGGGCGGCGGGATGGTACCGGCTGGCGGCGCTGCAAGGATCGGCCACCGCGCAAGTCAATCTGGCCCTGCTGCTGCTGGACGGCCGTGGCGTGGCGCGGGACGAGGCGCAGGCGGTGGCGTGGCTGCGCCGGGCCGCCGGGCAGGGCCACGCGGCCGGGCAACACCGGCTCGGCCTGTGTCTGAGCCATGGGGTCGGGGCGTCGCCGGACCCGAAGGAGGCCGCCCGCTGGCTGCGGGCCGCCGCCGACCAGGGCGACCGCGCGGCGCTGGACGCGCTCAACGCGCTGCGGGCCGCGCAGCGCCCGCCCCCTGAAACGTCCCCGGTTTCTGGGGAAACCCCGGCCGAGGCGGCGGATTCGGTTGAGGATTGGCCGCCGCCGCCCGGCCCCCGCGTGGCGGTTTGGGGCGATGGCGAACGGTTGTGACGCGGCGGGCGTGTTTGGGTTGTCCCACTCCACAATCCGGGCGTGTTCACCCTGGATCGTCAACGATTTAAAACACATTTGTCCGCAATCGGAGCCAGTCGCCATCTTGTCTTGACGCGCCAAATCCCTGACCATGGTGATAGGCCTGCATAGACAGACCGCATTGCATGGGGTGGTGGGACCGTGGCGCAAGCGATGGAAACGTGTCTGGAGGCCGCCGCATGATCGTGGGTGGCGGGTTGGCGTTGCGCACCGGGGCCGTGATCGCGGCCACCGTCGCGTTGGCGGTGTTTTTGTCGGTCATTCTGGCTGGGCTGAAATTCGAACAGAAGCTGCGCGACATCACCAGCTCCCGCCTGTGGGTGGTGGCCGATGACATGCGCCGCCACGTTGAGTATGGGCTGACCCTGGGGCTGGATCTGGCGGAACTGGTGGACGTGCAGGCGCAGGTCGAACGGGTCGCGGCGGGCGACGAGATTTTGGGTGTCGAGGTGGTGGACGACCGCCGCATGGTGCTGTTCGCCGCCGATCACGCCGCCGTTGGAAAGCCCACGCCGATCCATTGGGGGCTGGAGGCCGGGTTGGTCGGCGATGGCGTGCACCAGCAGATCATCGGCGATGCCCTGATCCTGGGCGCGCCGGTGCACAACAGCTTTGGTCAGGCGGTGGGCGAGGTGATCCTTCGCTCCTCCCTGGGCGGATTGCGCGGGCGCATCGCGCGGGTGGAGGCGGAATTGGCGAACGGGACCTTTGTTCTGGACGCGATCACCGCGCTCATCACCCTGGTCGCGGCCTTCCTGACGGTGCGCTATGGGGCCTTGCAACTGCGGCGCGGCGGTGTGGCGGCGGATGGTGAACCCGGCAATCTGGTGCGGCTGCGGCTGCGGCGCGGGGTGGACAGCGCCGAAGAGGCGATGACCGCCCTGGAGCGGGATTTGGACCGCATGAGCGCGCCGGGAGGTCCGCGATGAGCACGCCCAGCAAACGCGCGCATGATCCGATTGGCGCGCTGATCCTGCGTTTGACCATCGTCACGGTGGGGGTGTTGCTGCTGGCCGCCGGAACGGCCTCCTGGCTGTCGCTGCGCAGCTTCGATCCGCTGGTTCAACCCGAACTGGCGCGCAAGGCGCAGACGGTGGGCGAACTGCTGGCGACCCAGATCAACCGTGGTTTGTCCGTGCGCATTCCGCTGGAGCGCATGCCCGGCCTGGACGCCCTGCTGAAGGAGGAGGAGGCCCGGCACGCCGACATCGCCTATCTCGCCATTTCCGATTCGACGGGGCGTTTGATCGCGTCGTCCGGCGCGGTGCTGGCCGGTGTGTCGGTGGTGGCGACGGACCGTCTGACCGGCGGGGACGACGACCGTCTGGTCTCCGGCTTCATCGACATCGCCCGCCCCTTGGGCGCGGCCGACCAGCCCGCAGGCCGGATGCATGTCGGCGTCGATCGCGCCTATCTGGCCAAGGCATCGACCAATCTGATGCTGGATGTGCTGTCGGTCGTCATCGTCGCCGTGCTCTTGATCTTTGAGATCCTGCAATTGGTGGTGAATCTGGCGATGCGGCGGGCCTTGGCCCTGCGGATGATCGCCGAACGGGCAGAGGATGGGGATTTCCGCGCCGATCTGCCGTCCGATGGCGGTGACAAGACCGCCGCAGCCGACAGCGCCGAGGCGCGCGGCCTGCTGGACGGGGTGAACGCGCGCTACGCCGCCCTGGCGTCACGGGTGGCGGAGCTGGCGCGCCGGTTCGGCCCGGATGATCCGCGCGTGGCCCAGGCCCAGGCGGGTTTGGCGGCCTTGACCGCCCGCTTCCGCTTTCGCGATCCCAACCGCAAGCCGGGGGCAGGGCCGGAGCCGTCGCCGCTCAATCTGGTGTTCCTGCGGCTGCCGGTGTTCCTGTTCTGCTTTTCCGAGGAGCTGTCCCACCCCTTCCTGCCCGCCTACGCGATGTCCTTTGCCAACGACGCGCCATGGCTGTCGCCCGACATGGTGGTCAGCCTGCCGATCACGCTGTTCATGCTGATGTGGGCGATTTCCCAGCCCGGCGGGGCGCGTTTCTCCGAACAGATGGGGCGGTCGCGCGCCTTCCTGATCGGGGCGCTGCTCGGCTCCATCGGGTTGGCGATGAGCGCCTTTGCCTCCTCGCTGCTGGCTTTGATCGTCTGGCGCTGCGTGACGGCGTTGGGCTATGGGCTGGTGCTGATCACCGCGCAGGGCATCGTCATCGACCACACCGGCCCGCGCAACCGGGCGGGCGGCATGGCTATGTTCATCGGCGCGCTGCTGGCGGCGGGCGTCTGCGGCCCGGTCAGCGGCGGGATGATCGCCGATCTCGCCGGATTCCGCGTCACCTTCCTGCTGGGCGCGGGGCTGGCCTTGGTGTCGGGCCTGTCGGTGTGGGGCCTGCTGTTGCGCGGACGGTCCAGCCCGGAGCGCGCGGGGCCGCCCCGGTCGATCCTGAGCGGGGCGCTGCCGCTCTGCCGCGACTTCCGCTTTCCAGTTCTGATGCTGTTGAGCGCCATCCCGACCAAGATCGCCGCCACCGCGTTCCTGTTCTGCCTCATTCCGCTTCTGTTGTCCGCCGATGGGGCGAGCAAGGCCGAAATCGGCCGGGTGCAGATGATGTATTTCGTCGCCTGCATCCTGGTGTCGCCGCTGGCGGCCACCCTGTCCGACCGCTGGCAGACCCGGCGCGGCTTCGTCGCGCTGGGCGGCATCGGCACGCTGTTCAGTTGCGTTCCCATCGTGGCGACCGACGCCATGTGGGGGCCGCCGCTGGCCATCGCGCTGTTCGGCGTGGCGCAATCGATGATCGCGTCGCCGCAATTCACCATGGTGTCGCAAATCGCGCGCGAAGGCGGTTTGCCGGAAACGGCGGCCATCGGCTGGTACCGCCTGATCGAACGGTTGGGCGGGGCGATCGGCCCGGTGGTGGCGATGGCGATCGCCGCCGCCACCTCCTACCGCGACGCGATGCTGGGCATCGGTGTGCTGTGCGGCGGCAGCGCCCTGCTGTTCTGGGTTTTGTACAATGTGCGCAAAAGGCCGGTTGCCCGGCCGCAGGAGGCTTGAGCGATGATCCACAACCGCAAGAATCCGAACGCCCCGCTGGCGGTGGAGACGGATGTGGACGCCCTGGCCGCCGCGCTTGGCCATCGCCCCAGCCGCCGCCGTTTCCTGAGCCTGGCCGGTGCGGGTGGGCTGGCCTTGTCCGGTGGCTTGCCCGGCGCGGCGCTGGCCGCCGCCCCGCCGCCCGACAAGACGTTCCGCATCACCATGGTGTTGGGGCGCGGTGAAAGCGACAACGAGTTCGGGTTCAAGGATTATCTGGCCCGCCGGGGCCTGAAGGTCGAATACACCATCCGCAACACCGGCGGCGACATGTCGCTGTTGCCACCGATCCTGAAGGAAATCCGCGACACCAAGCCGGACCTGATCTACAGCTGGGGAACGCCGCAGACCCGTGGCCTGGTCGGCCCCTACGACGCGGTGGATCCCGCCCAGCACATCACCGACATCCCGGTGGTGTTCACCTTCGTCGCCGCCCCCATCGACGCCAAGATCGTCGCCAATCTGGAGCGTTCCAACCGCAACGTGACCGGCACGGTCCACATCGCGCCGATTCCGGTGCAGATGAACACCATCCTGGCCTATCGGCCGATCAAGCGGCTGGGGGTTCTGTTCAACCCGCAGGAACGCAATTCGATTTTGACGCTGGAGGGCTTGCGCGCGGAAACAGCCCAACGCGGGCTGGAGCTGCTGGAGGAGCCGGTGCCGTTGGACCCCCAGGGGGAGCCGATGGCCAGCACCCTGCCGCTGCTGATGGGCCGGTTGGTCCAGCGCGGGGCGGAAATGCTCTACATCGGGCCGGACACCTTCATCGCCTTCCGCAACCGCAGCTTTGTCGCGGCCGAAGCCTTACGGCTGCGATTACCTACCTTTTCCGCCACCGAACTGATCGTGCGCACAGACAAGGCTATGCTGGCGTTGGCCAGCAGCGCCTACGGCATTGGGCGCTTCACCGCCTTCAAAGCCGCGCAGATCCTGCTGGATGGCGCCAAGCCGGGGGACATCCCGGTGGAAACGCTCAAGCGCTTTTCGGTCATCATCAACATGCCGACCGTGCGCGCGCTGGAATATTACCCGCCCATCGGTCTGCTGAATTTTGCAGAGATTGTCGAGACATGACCGATACCGATGTGGTGGATGCGGCCCCGTCCCCGTTGCTGTGGGGTGCGGCAGCCCGCGAGGCCGCCGGGGTGCGGCTGAAGGGGTTGGCGGCCGACCTGCCCGACGATCTGACCGCCCGCGTGCTGACGCCCGACGACGCCGACCGGCTCCACGCCTTCCGCTTGAGCGTTGTGGCGGCCTTGACCGACCCCGACCATTACCGGATGGCGGGGGAGGTCGGGAATTTTGTGGCCGATCACCTGGGCGACAAGGGGCTGACCGCCGGGATTTTTCGCGACGACCGTTTGATCGCCTATGGGGCCATCGGCCTGCCGGGGCCGGGCGACGCCAACCGGGGCCGGGATCTCGGCTTGCCGGAGGATCAATGGCCGTTGGTCGCGCACATGTCCTCGGCCATGGTGGAGGCCCCGGATCGCGGGCGCGGCCTGCATCACCGCCTGATCGCCTGGCGGTTGGAGGTGGCGCGCACGCTGGGCCGACCGCATCTGCTGACCACGGTCAGCCCGCGCAACCATGTCAGTTGGGGCCATCTGGCCCAGCACGGCCTGCACGCCCGCCGCTGGTTGCGGGTCGGTCAGGGTCTGGTCCGCTTTCTCGTCCACCGCGACGTGCGGGTTGAACCGGTTCTTGACACAAGCACGGCGAGGCTGGTTCCTCTGGATCGGTTGAGCGACCATCCCGATCTCTTCGCGCATGGCGGGCGGGTGTGGGCGCGCCTGTCGGGCGACGACGCGGCGGACCCGACCAGGGGAACCGCGCAACGCTGGTTCGCCCTGTGCGGGCGGGAGCGGAGCGGGCCGGACCGGTGAGGCCCCGCAAGGGCGGAAAAGGGCGGAACGATGGCGGCGGGTAGCTTTGCGACGCGTTTGGCGGTGTTCATTGTGCTGGCCACCCTGCTGTCGGCGGCGGCGGCGGTCGGGTTGTGGACGCGTGAGCAGTCCCGTCGGCTGGACGAGGCGGTCACCTCCCAAGCCGCCTTCGTGCTGACGGAGGCCAAGGCCGCGCTGGAAGGGCAATTGAATTTGGGGCTGGCCCTGGCCGATCTGCCCCAGGTGGATGGGCTGCTGACCCGTGCCCGCGCCGCGCTGCCCATCGTCGATTCGGTGGCCGTTCTGGATGAAACCGCGACGATTCTCTTTTCCACCAACGCGGTGGAGGTGGGGGACGTGTCGTCGCAGGGCAGCGTTTCCGTGCCGACCGTGTCGGCGGGGGCCGCAGGCGTTGGGGTGTGGGTCAACGATGTGGCGGGGGAACGGGTGTTCGGCATCGGCCTGACCACCAGCTTTGACACCTCGGCGGGGGCGGTTCTGCTGCGTGTGCCGATCACGACCATGACCGACCGGGTGCGGCACTACGCGTTGACCCTGTCGTTGGGGGCGCTGGCCGCCGGTGTGCCGCTGGCGCTGCTGGCCTGGTTGATCGGCTTGTGGCTGGCCCGTACCCCGCGTCAGGTCCTGTCGGACGCGGCGGCGGCGCTGGAGGGGTTGGACAGCGACCGTCCGCCGGGTGGGGATGGCGGTGCGGCGGCGGGCGATGCGCTGGGTCTGCCGGTGCCGGGATTCGTCGCGGCGGTGCGGCGGCGGCTGGGCCTTCTCGATGGGGCCGAGCGCGAGGTGTCGCGCCTGGATGAATTGGCATGACGCCCGCTGTCCAAAACCGCGCCCACCGTTTGTTGTGGGGCGTGCCGATCCTCATTTTGCTCACCGCGCTGCTGACCATGATCGCCGTCGGGTTGCTCGGCACCTTCGTGGCGGAAGAGCAGCTGGGCGAAACCCGCGCGGCCAAGGCCGCCGCCGTGGCTGAAGCCGTGCAATATGATCTGGAACGCGCCTTGTCGCTGGGCATCCCGCTGGACCGCATCGAGGGGATCAGCGCCTATTTGAAAGGCATCCAGGGGCGCAACCCCGATTTGGGCTTCCTGCTGGTGACGGGCGAGGATGGCGCGTGGATGCACGGGGCGGCTCCTTTCGCGGTCAGCCGTTTGACCGCGCTGGTGGATTCGTTGCGCGGCCTGCCATCGCCGTCGGCGCGGGCGGCGGCGCTGCAACCCATCGCGCGCGATGGGTATCTGATCGTGCGCTTGCCCCTGCGCCGCGTTGGCTCGGCGGTGGCCCCGGTGAATGGCCCGACGGCGCTGCCCCCGGCCACGGCGGCGCTGGATCGGGCAAAGGCCGTGGCGCGGGGCACCGGCGTGGCCGGGCATGTTCTGGTCGGGGTTCAACCGGGTCAGGTGCGCAGCCAGATCGCCGAGGATTTGTTGGCGGTGGCGCTGGGCGGGGCGGCGGTGCTGCTGCTGCTGGCCCAGGTGGCCGAAGCCTTGGTCGAGGCCAGCGTCCGCGCGCCGCTCGCCCGGCTGTCCCGCCTGATGGAGCGGGCGATTGCCGGGGATTTCGGCGCGCTGATCGGTCGCCGGTCGCCGGACGCGGTGGGGCGGGTGTTGCACGCCTTCAACGCGGCGGTGTTCCGCATGCACGACCGTCGGCAACGCTTCGCCGCCCATGCGGACGAGGTGCGCGGCGCGGTCTTTGATCCGGATGTGGCGCGGGCGGTGGAACAGACGCGGGACGAAACCCTGGCCGCGTTGGGCGATGGGCTGAACAGTCCCCCGCGCCGGATGGTGGACAGCGGGATGGAGGAGGTGCGGGCCTACGCGGCCCTGGTGACGGCGGCACTCGTGCTGATGCTGGTTGTCGGCCACACCGCCGGGGCCGGGCTTGGCCCATTGGGATTGGCGGCGGCCGGTGGGCTGGCGGTGGCCTTGCCGATGGTCCGCGCGGGCGGTGCTGCGTGGCAGCGGGTGGCGGCGTCGGTGGCGGCCCTGGGGGTTGGCCTGTGCGCGGGCCTGTTTCTGGCCGGTTGGTCGCCGGGTGGCTGGCTGGCCGCCGGGGGCTGGCTGTCGGCGGCGTGGTTGTCGGCGTTGGGTTTGTCGGGGGCCGGTTGGCTGGCGGGCGCGCGGGCGGCGGTGGCGTTGGGCGGGCTGGTCGGTGGGGCGGCGCTGGCCCTGGCCTTCCTGTGCGCGGGCGGGTCGGGGGCCGGCGGGCCGTTGGGCAGCGGCGGGGTGGCCCGTGTGCTGCGGGCGGCGGTGGCGGGCGGTGTCGCGGCGGTTCTGTGGGCGGTCGCGCTGGAGGCCGATGGCCCCTTTCTGATGCTGTCGGCCTTGGCGCTGGCCGTGCTCGCCGCCGGGTTGGCCCGCCCCTTTGCCGCGCTGCGGTCATGACCGGCTGACCGACATGCTGTTGCGGACCCGCATCATCCTCTTCGTGTTCGTGACGCTGGCGCTGGTGGCCGCTCTGTTGATCGGCGTGGTCGTTCTGCGCGATGAGGAATCCGGCCAACGGGCACGGGACTTGGAACTGGAGCGGTTGGGCGCGGTCTGGCGTTTGGCGGTGACGGAGGCCGCAACCCAGGTGGATCAGGACCTGACGCGCCTGACGGCGGACCCGGAGGTGTTGCGGGCGCTGGCGGCGGGGCAGCGGGGCGCGCTGGCCACCCGTCTGACGGCGCTGGTCGGCGGCGGTGAGGCGTTGGACGAGATCAATCTGTATGGGGCCGACGGGGCGTTGCTGTACGCCGCCGATCCGTCTCTCGACGCGCTGCCGTTGTTGACCAAACCGTTGCTGGACCCGGTTCTGACCGGGCGGGGCCGGGTGCGCGGGGTGCGGCTGCTCGATGGCGGTCCGCGCGGGGGGCGGACCTTGCTCACCGCCGCCGCTCCGGTGTTCCGCGTCGGGGCGGACGGCAACGGTCGGGTGGTGGGCGTGGCGGCGGCGGCGGTCGATCTGTCCGCCGCGCTGGAGGGGCTGCGAGCGGCCACCGGTGGACGGGTGTTCGCGGTCGGGCGCGACGGGGCCTTGCTCGACGGCGGCGGGGATCCCTTGTGGCCTGTGGTCAAGTCGCTGGCCGCGCCGGAGGCGCGCAACTCTTTGGTCGCGCCGGAGGCGCGCGAATCTTTGGTTACGCCGGAGGCGCGCGGGGTGCAGACTTTCGCGGCGGCCGGGCGGCAATACGCGTTGGCGAGCCTGCCGGTGGCCGATCTGGCGGGCGGGCGGGCCGCCACGCTGCTGGTTGCCACCGATGTCACGGCGACGGTGGCCGAACAGCGCCTGTGGTCGCTGGCGCAAGGGGCGGCGGTTCTGGCGGTGCTGCTGGCGGCGTTGGCGCTGCTGTATGGCTATTTGCGGCGGAATTTCGCCGTGCTGGACGAGGCGGTGCGGGCGCTGCAGGCGATTTCCCAGGGGCGTTCCATGGGCTATGTCGAACTGCCGACCGGCAACGACGAGATCGGGCGGATCGGCGGTGCGGTTGCGGTGTTCCGGGGGGTGATGCGCGATCTGGAACGCACCGCCGGGCAGCGCGACCGCCGTTTGCGCCGCCAGCAGCGCTTCATCCGCCGCCAGATGGAAACGTTGGCGGTGACGTTGGAGGAGGACGCCCGCCAAAGCCTGTTGGACGAGCTGCGCCAGATCGAAACCGACGCGCAGGACTCCGCCTCCCCCCAATCCAAGGGGGTGGGGGATGAGCTGGGGTTGCTGGCGCTGGGCTTTTCCCGGTTGGCGACGCGGGTCAGCACCCAGCAGGTGCAGTTGACGCAGATGGTGCGCGATTTGCGCGACGCGCTGGCCGACAAGCGCCGCCTCATCAGCCTTCAGCAGGAGTTGGAGATCGCGCGCACGATGCAGCTCTCCATCCTGCCGCAGGCCTTTCCGGATTCGGCCGGGCTGGACATCGCCGCGCGGATGATCCCGGCCAAGGAGGTGGGGGGCGATTTTTACGACGTGTTTCCGGTGGGGGACGACCGGCTGGGGTTGGTCATCGCCGATGTGTCGGGCAAGGGCATTCCCGCCGCCTTCTTCATGCTGATCGCGCGGACGATGCTGCGCGCTGTGGCCGAATCCGGGGTGGGGCCGGGGGAAACGCTGCGGCGGGTCAACACGCTGTTGGCCGCCGAAAACGAGCAGATGATGTTCGTCACCGTTTTCTACGCCGAACTGGACACGCGCAGCGGCGCGCTGTGCTTTGCCAACGGCGGCCACAACCCGCCGCTGCGCGTGACCGCCGCTGGTGCCGTCAGCGTGCTGGAGCGCAGCGCCGGGATCGCGCTGGCGGTGATGCCCGACATGCCCTTTGCCGAACGCCGGATCGCGCTGGCCCCCGGCGACCGCGTGATCCTGTTCACCGACGGCGTGACCGAAGCCTTTGACGCCAATGGGGCGATGTATGGCGATGACCGTCTGGCCGCAGCGGTGGGCGGGCCGCAGGACGCGCCCGCGCGGACCAGCCTGGACGGTCTGCTGGCCGACGTGGCCCGCTTCGCCGACGGCGCGCCGCAGTCCGACGACATCACCGTGCTGGTGCTGCGCTGGTGCGGGGCGATGGGTGCCGCCGCCGGTTGAGGCGTGCTATACAGGGCCGACACCACCACGGAACACTGAGGGCGGAGTATGAACATCACCGAGGATTCGGTCGGCGGCGTCACGGTTCTGCGGACCGAGGGGCGCATTGACAGCGGCAACGCCAGCGATTTCGAATCGCATCTGGTCCGGGCGGTTGGCGAGGGCAAGGCCCGGCTGGTCGTGGACATGGCCCAACTCACCTACATCAGCTCCGCCGGGCTGCGCGCCCTGCTGATCGCGGCGAAGAAGGCCCGGCCCAACGGCGGGCGCATCGCCCTGTCGGCGATGGCCGCCCACATCCGCGAGGTCTTCGACCTCAGCGGTTTCTCCTCGCTGTTTGAAATCCACCCGACCGAGGCGGCGGCGGTGGCCGCGCTGGCGGCGGGCTGATCGGTCCCACACCGGCGGTGCGGGCGGCTTGCGCGCCGCAATTCTGGGCAGTTGATGCGATTTGCCCATTTGATGGGCGCAAAAGAAAGGCTCCGGCGCAAGAAACGCCGGAGCCTTAAGTCATGCGTGGAACCAACCGGGTGTGTCTTTGCAAGCGGTGGGCCATGGTTGGCCCTGTGGGGAACGCGCCAACGCTTTGGTGACACCAACCCTTCGGTGACAAATGATCGACGGTCAAAACCCTGTCACTTGACAGAGGGTGGAACTTGGCTATCGTCATTTTTGAAACTGGCGGGTTCCATTTTATGCCGTTCGACGTGGAAGACATCCCCGATTGGCGTGCCAAACGGCGGGAGGAGATCCTCACCGCCGCGTCCGAACTCTTTGCAGGCCGCGATTACGCCGACGTCCAGGTGGACGAGGTGGCGCGCCGGGCGGGGGTGGGCAAGGCCACGCTCTACCGTTACTTCCCCTCCAAGGAAGAATTGTATCTGGAGTCGCTGGAGCGCGCGCTCGGCGGGATGGAGGCGCGGCTGAACGCCCACGCCCCACCGGTCGAAACGGCGGCTTCGCGCCTGCGGGCCATGGTGTCGGCCCTGATCGACACCTTGAGCGAGCAGCTTCACACCCTGAAGCTGATGGGGGGCGATCAATCCGATCTGGCCGACCGCACCCGCCGCATTCTGCGCCGCCGCAGCGCCCAGACCGCCGCCGCCCTGCGGTCGGTTCTGGACGACGGGGTGGCCGCCGGGGAGTTCCGGCGCATCGACACCGACGTCACCCCCTTCCTCATCATCGGCATGGTGCGCGGGGCCATCATGATGGCGGGCGACCGCCCGCGCGCCACGCTGGAACAGGCGGTTCTCGATCTGGTCCTGACCGCCGCCACCGCTCCAGCCCCCTCCGCCAGCCCTTTCCTGCCCGCCACCGCCGCGATACCAGCCGGGAGCCAGACGACGTGAGCACGAAACGAATCCTCATCCTGCTGCCCCTGCTGGCCGCCATCGGCGCGGGGGGCGTGTGGTACACGCAGAAGGGCGGGGGGGAACCGCAGACCGCCAAGGCGGCGGCCCCGCCCGCGTCGCGCAGCATCCCGGTTGTCACCCGCGTGGCGGAGGTCCGCCCGGTCGCCGAACGCATCGGGACCATCGGGTCGGTCCAGCCCATCGCCGCCATCGCCATCAAGGCGCGCGTCGACACGGTGGTCGAGACCGTCCATTTCGCCGAGGGGCAGGAGGTGAAGACGGGCGAGCCGCTGTTCACCCTCGATTCCCGGTCCCTGGAAGCCCAGCTTCGTCAGGCCGAAGCCAATCTGGAGCGCGACCGCGCCAATCTGGAAAAGGCCAAGGGCGACGTTCGGCGCTATGGCGAACTGGTGCGCACCAACGCGATCTCCCGCACCCAATACGACGCGGCGGTCGCCACCGCCGACGCGCTGGAGGGCACGATCAAGGCCGATCTGGCGGCGGTGGAGGCGGCCAAGGTGTCGTTGAGCTTCACCCGCATCACCGCACCGATGGCCGGGCGCACCGGAACCGTCAACGCCAAGACCGGAACCATGGTCCGCGCCGCCGACACGGCCCCGCTGGTGACGCTGACCCAGCTTCGCCCGATCAACGTGTCGTTCAACGTGCCCGAACGCCATCTGCCGACGATCCGCCGGGCGTTGACCGAAGGGGCGCTGAAGGTGACGGCGGCGATCCCCGGCTCGCCCCAGCCGCCCGCCGAGGGGAGTGTGAGCTTTGTCGACAGCCAGGTCGATCAGCAGACCGGGACCATCCTGGTGAAGGGTGAGTTTCCCAACACCGACACCCGGCTGTGGCCGGGCCAGTTCGTGGACACGGTGTTGACCCTGCGCGTCGATCCCACGGCGTTGACCGTGCCGGACGCGGCGGTGCAGACCGGCCAGCAGGGCCGTTTCGTCTACGCCGTGAAGGCGGATGAAACGGTGGAGGTGCGCCCGGTGACGGTGGCGCGCAGCCAGGACGGCATCGCCGTGATCGCCAGCGGCGTGGCCGCCGGGGAGCGCGTGGTCGTCGATGGTCAATCGCGCCTGTATCCCGGTGCCAAGATCGCCGAGCGGGCCGACAAACCGGCGGATGGCAGCAAGAAGAAGGCGGAAACCCCCGCCACCAGCGGAGGTGCCTCATGAATCTCTCGGAGCTTTGCATCCGCCGCCCGATCATGACCATCCTGCTGACGGCGGCGATGGTCCTGGGCGGTCTGGCCGCCTACCGCCAGCTTCCCACCGCCGCGCTGCCGCGTGTGGATTTTCCGGTGGTCAGCGTGTCGGCCAGCTTGCCGGGGGCCAGCCCGGAAACGATGGCGGCGTCGGTCGCCAGCCCGTTGGAGCGTGAATTCTCCACCATCGCCGGGATCGACACGCTCACCTCCTCCAGCACGCTGGGCAACACGTCGATCACCATCCAATTCGTGCTGGAGCGTGACATCGACGCGGCGGCGGCGGACGTGCAGGCGGCCATCGCCCGCACCCTGCGCCGCCTGCCCGCCGAAATGACCACGCCGCCGAGTTACCGCAAGGTCAACCCGGCCGATCAGCCCATCCTGTTCATCTCGCTGAACTCGCCCACGCTGCAATTGTCGGCGCTGAACGACATCGCCGAAACCATCGTCCAGCCCAAGGTCGCGACGTTGCAGGGCGTGGCGCAGGTGCAGATCTACGGCTCGCAGAAATACGCCGTGCGGGTCCAGGTCGATCCCAACGCGCTGGCCGTGCGCGGCATCGGCATCGACGAACTGCAAAAGGCGATGACGGCGGCCAACGCCAACACCCCGGTCGGCACGCTGACCGGCGATCGGCAGCAGTTGGTCATCGCCGCCAACCCGCAGCTTCCCAACGCCGCCGCCTTCCGCGACCTCATCATCGCCTACCGCAACAACGCCCCGGTGCGCGTGGGCGACGTGGCGACGGTGCTGGACAGCGTGGAGAACAGCCGGACGGCGAGCTGGCTGAACGGGACCCGCACCATCATGCTGGCGGTCCAGCGCCAGCCCGACGCCAACACGGTGGAGGTGGTGGACCGGGTCCGCGCCCTGATCCCGACCTTCCAGGCCCAGTTGCCGGCCTCGGCCTCCATCAAGATCGTCAACGACCGTTCGCTGTCGATCCGCGAGGCGGTGGAGGACGTGCAATTCACCCTGGCGCTGACCATCGTGCTGGTCGTGCTGGTGATCTTCCTGTTCCTGCGGCGGCTGTCGGCGACGCTGATTCCGGCGCTGGCGGTTCCGATCTCGCTGATCGCCACGGCGGGCGGCATGCAGATGATGGGCTATTCCATCGACAACATCTCGCTGATGGCGCTGACGCTGGCCGTCGGGCTGGTCGTCGATGACGCCATCGTGATGATGGAAAACATCGTCCGCTATGTGGAAGAGGGGATGCCGCCGTTCGAGGCGGCGATCAAGGGCGCGCGCGAAATCGGCTTCACCATCGTGTCGATCACCCTGTCGCTGGTCGCCGTCTTCATCCCCATCCTGCTGATGGGCGGGGTGGTCGGGCGGCTGTTCCACGAATTCGCCGTGGTCGTCACCATGTCCATCGCCGCCTCGGCCTTCGTGTCGCTGACGCTGACGCCGATGATGTGCTCCCGCTTCCTGACCCACCACGCGCCGGGCGACGAGAACCTGTTCGGGCGCATCCTGGAGGGCGGCTTCACCCTGCTGCTGAACGGCTACGCCGCCTCGTTGCGCTGGACCCTGCGCCACCGGCCCCTGATGGGGCTGCTGATGATCGGCACGGTGGTCGGGTCGGTGCTGCTGTTCCAGGCGGTGCCGAAGGGCTTTTTCCCGACCGAGGACATCGGGCAAATCCAGGTGACGACGGAGGCCGCCGCCGACATCGCCTTTCCGGCCATGGCCGAGCGGCAGCAGAAGGTGGCGGCGATCATCCAGGCCCATCCGGCGGTGGCGGACGTCACCTCGTCCGTCGGCGTTGGCGGCAACACCGGCAACCAGGGCCGCATGTTCATCGTGCTGAAGCCGCGCGACCAGCGCCCGCCGGTGGCGGAGATCATCCAGCAGATCCGCCGCCAGGTGAACGGCATCCCCGGCATGGCGGTGTACATGCAGCCGGTGCAGAATCTGCGCATCGGCGGTCGCCAGTCCAAGAGCCTGTACCAATACACCATCCAGGCGCTGGATCTGGACGAGCTGTACCAGTGGTCGGCCAAGCTGGAAGGCTCCCTGCGGGCCATGCCCAAGCTTCAGGACGTGACCAGCGACCTGCAACTGAACAACCCGCAGGCCTTCGTCCGCATCGACCGTGAAAAGGCGGCGACGCTGGGGATCGGCGTCGATCTGGTGCGCTCCACCCTCTACAGCGCCTTCGGTCAGCGGCAGGTGTCCACCATCTACACGCCCAGCAACGATTATCAGGTGCTGATCGAGCTGGAGCCGAAGTATCAGCAGGACGACAGCGCCCTGTCGCGCATCTATGTGCGGTCGTCCACCGGCAAGCTGGTTCCGCTCGACGCGTTCGCGCGGGTGGAGCGCACCGCCGGGCCGCTGGCGGTCAACCACCAGGGCCAGTTGCCCGCCGTGACCCTGTCCTTCAACCTCGCCCCCGGCGTGTCGCTGGGCGAGGCGGTGGAGATGATCCGGTCCAGCGAACGGGAACTGGGTCTGCCCGCCACCGTGTCCACCGGCTTTGCCGGAACCGCCCAGGTGTTCCAGGACGCCCAGGCGGGCCAAGCCCTGCTGTTGAGCGCGGCGGTGCTGGTCATCTACATCGTGCTGGGCGTGCTGTACGAAAGCTTCGTCCACCCGCTGACCATTCTGTCGGGTCTGCCGTCGGCGGCGATCGGGGCCTTGGCCACCCTGCTGCTGTTCAACCAGGAACTGAGCGTCATCGCCATCATCGGCATCCTGATGCTGATCGGCATCGTGAAGAAGAACGCCATCATGATGATCGACTTCGCGGTCGAGGCGCGGCGCAACGGATCGACGGCGCGCGACGCCATCGAGCAGGCCTGCGTGTTGCGTTTCCGCCCGATCATGATGACGACGATGGCCGCGATCATGGGCACGCTGCCCATCGCCATGGCCCACGGCGCGGCGGCGGAACTGCGCCAGCCCCTTGGCTTGGCCGTGGTTGGCGGGTTGTGCGTGTCGCAGGTCCTGACGCTCTACATCACCCCGACCCTGTATCTCTACATGGAGGATCTGGCCAATCTGGTCCACCGCCTGATCCACGGCGCGCCGACGGCGGTGGCCCCGCACAGCCCGGCGACCGCCGACGGCGATTGATCCCCCCGTCGGTTGACGCGCCCATCGTTTGACGCGCCCCATCGTTTGACAGGTAAGGGCGCGTTTGGTCTGGATACGAAAACGGCGGCCCGGTTGGGCCGCCGTTTCGCTGTGAAAAAGGGGCGGTCGCGTCACACCGCGATTTGCGTGACCATCGGCGTGTTCACCCCGGCGTCGGCGCGGCGGTAGGCGTCGATGGCCTCGGTCCAGGGTTCGATGTGCAGGCCATCGCCGACGACCTCCTGGTGCAGGCTCTGGGTCACGAATCCGGCGTTGGGCAGGGCGGTTTGCGGTGTCGGTCCGGGCGACACCGGGCCGTTGCCGCCCGCGCTGTCGGTGGCGCTGGCGAAGCCACTGGCCGCCCCGGCGGTGGTCCGGTTGCTGCTGCGGGCCTGATCGGTCCCGGTTTCGGAGCTGCGGCGCAGCGCCTCGTCCGTGGCCGACAGCGGTTGGTCGGAGGAGGAGCGTTTGCGTTCCTCTTCCCCCGGCACGCGGCGGATCGGTTGCACCGCCGCCGCGTCGCTGGCCAGCATCTGCCGCAGCTTCGCCAGCCCGGATGGGCTTTGCGCGCTCAAAGACGGCGAGGGCAGGGCGAGGAGCGTGGACAAGGGCGATGGGATCCGTTCGCGGGAGACACCGATTCCTGACTCAAAACAGGCTATCAGAGCAAGGGTTCTCAAATCATTAAAATACGAGACAAATGCTGTTGGTGTGGGATCCTCTCATTTTCCCGGTTTCCGGCGCTTTGCGCCCTCTCGGCAGACGCCGTTTCGCCTGTTACACTGCAACTGTTGAGATGCCTTTCCTTCCATTCCCCTTGAGCGACGGTCCCAGCCCCCCTTGCGCCCGCCCGATTCCCTCAGCCCTGCGATCATGACAACGGACGACGGGGGCCGCCTGTCGCTGTTGATGGCGCACATGGACCAGGGCGTGATGATGGTGGACGCCGATCTGGCCATCGTGGCGATCAACGAACCGGTGCTGGCGATGTTCGATCTGCCCCCGGGGTTGGGGTTCGCCACCTACGCCGATTTCATCCGGTGCCTGTGCGAGCATGGCGAATTCGGGCCGTGCAACTTCGACGCCCAGGTCGAGGAGATGGTCCGTTTTGCCCGATCCGGCGAACGGGTGCGGCACGAGCATCACCGCCCCGGCGGCCGGGTTCTGGAGATTTGCACCCGGCGGCTGCCGGACGGCGGGTTTGTCCGCACCCACATCGACATCACCGACCGCAAGCGTGGCGAAGCGGAGTTGGCCGATAAGCGCGAAACCCTGCGGCTGATTCTCGACAACATTGACCAGGGATTCGTTCTGTTCGACCGTGATCTGGTGTCGCTCGCCCACAACAAAAGATTGTGGGAACTGACGGGAATCCCGCACGAGGCGGCGGCGCATTTCACCCGGTTGCAGGACAGCGTCCGCTATCAGTTGAAAACCGGCATGCTGCGGGTTCCCCCCGACGCGCCCGATCTGGGCGACGATCTGGAGGCCAAGGTCAATTACATTGTTGAGCACACGGCCCGCCCGGATGAGGAGTGCGTGTACACCCGTGACCAGCATGACGGGCGGATCATGGAGGTGCGGGTGGTCCCGCAGCCCGACGGCGGGCAGCTCCGCACCTTCACCGACATCACCAAATGGGTGCGGGCGGAGGAGGAGGCGCGGCGCAGCCGGGAGATCCTGAGCGGGGTCATCGATTCGCTGCCCGGCCTGATCGACGTGCGCGACCGCAACGGGGTCATCCTCTATTCCAACCGCTCCTTCCGCGCCATTCACGGCGACTCGCCGATCGTGCCCGACCGTGGCCCGTCGGCGGAGCGGCCCGAGAATTTGAACCGGCTGGTGATCGAAACCGGGCAGGGGGTCCCGTTCTTCGAAGAGAGCGGGCGCGACGCCAACGGTGTGCGCTGCGATTGGCTGACCAGCAAGATGCCGTTGCTCGACCGCGACGGGGTGGTGCAGCACATCGTCACCGTGGCGTTGGACGTGACGGCGCGCAAGCGGGCGGAAGAGGAACTGCGCGACGCCCAGGCCAGCCTGATCCAGGCGGAAAAGATGGCGTCTCTGGCCCAGTTGGTGGCCGGGGTGGCGCACGAGGTCAACACCCCGATCGGCGTGACCCTGACCGCGATTTCCCATTTGGATGAGGAGGTGCGGAAAATCCGCGCGCTGTTCGACAGCAACCGCGTCAAGCGCAGCGATTTCCAGGTGTTCCTGGATGTCGCGTGGGAAACCACACGGATGATCCTGTCCAACATCGAGCGCGCCGCCAATCTGGTGCAGAGCTTCAAACAGGTGGCGGTCGACCAGGCCAGCGGGGAACGCCGCGCCTTTGATCTGGCCGCCTATGTGGACGAGGTGCTGCTCAGCCTGCGCCCGCGCCTGCGCAAGACACGCGTGACGTTGAGCATCGACATTCCCGCCGGTCTGGAGGTGGATGGCCATCCCGGTTCCTTTGCGCAGGTCCTGTCCAATCTGGTCATCAACGCGTTGGTTCACGCGTTCGACGAGGGGCAGGAGGGCGAAATCCGGCTGCACGCGACGGAAGCGAACGGCTGGGTGACGCTGCGTTACCGCGACACCGGCAAGGGCATTCCGCCGGAGCTGCGCAGCCGGGTGTTCGATCCCTTTTTCACCACCAAACGCGGGGCCGGGGCCAGCGGCTTGGGCCTGAGCATCTGCGCCAACATCATGACGACGACGATGAAAGGCTCCATCGCACTGGAGTCGGTGGATGGGCCGGGGACCGGCTTCGTCCTGCGGTTTCCCCTGGGGATCAAACCCGCCTGACCCGGATGAACCCGCAAGGTCCGGGGGCGCGGCGCAAACGCACCGCAGGCCGCCGGTGTGTGACCGGCGGCCTGCGGGGAGCCTCAGCGAAGGGCGGTGGGGGACGGCTGCGCGTTACAGCGCGTCGGCGACTTGAAAACCCTGCCAATAAGGGTCGCGGTCATCCACGAAAATGGTGTTGTAGCCGGTGACGCGCGCCCAGCCCTCAATCGACGGGATGATGGCGGGCAGGCCGCCGACCTCGGTCGTGCCTTCGATCCGTCCGATGAATTTGGACGCGATGATGCTCTCGTGCACGAAGTCATCCCCGGGGGCCAGACGGCCCAGGGCGTGCAGATGGGCCATGCGGGCCGACGTACCGGTTCCGCAGGGCGAACGGTCGATGGCCTTGTCGCCGTAGAAGACGGCGTTGCGGGCGGTCCCGTCCGGCGTGGTCGGCTTGCCGGTCCACAGCACATGCGTCAGCCGGTTCAGCGCCGGGTTGGTCGGGTGGACGATGCTGTGGCGGGCGTTGAAGGCGGCGCGCAGTTTGGGCGAGTAATCCAGGATCTGCGACGGTTGCAGATTGGACAGGTCGGTGTAGCCGGGCTGCGGCTCGACGATGGCGTAGAAGTTGCCGCCGAACGCCACATCGACGGTGATGGTCCCCAGGCCCGGAACCTCGACCTCATAGCCCCGGCCCAGCAGGAAGGAGGGCACGTTGGTCAGGCGCACGCTCTCGACATAGGGACCGTTCTGGACATAACGCGCCTCGACCAGTCCCGCCGGGGTGTCCAGCCGCAGCAGGCCCGGCGTCTTGGGCGTGACCAGACCATGTTCGATGATGGTGGTGACGGTCCCGATGGTCCCATGGCCGCACATCGGCAGGCAGCCCGACGTTTCGATGAAGAGGATGCCGACGTCGCAATCCTCCCGCGTCGGCGGGTAGAGGATGGAGCCGGACATCATGTCGTGGCCGCGCGGCTCGAACATCAGCGCCAACCGGATCCAATCATGCTCGGCCAGAAACTCCTGGCGGCGGTCGAACATGGTCGTTCCCTTCAACACCGGGATGCTGCCCCCGGTGACGACGCGGACGGGGTTGCCGCAGGTGTGACCGTCGATGCAGAAAAAGCTGTGGCGGGCCATGGGGCTGGACCTTTCGCGGGCGGGCCGGGATCAGAAGCGTTGCGGGGAAAAGGCGTCGAGCGGCAGCGGCGGGGCGCGCCGGTCGATCTGGGCCGCCACCAGTTCGGCGGTGATCGCCGCCTGTGTCAAACCATAATGCCCGTGACCAAAGGCGTGGATCACCTGCGGGATGGCGGACGCGGTGCCGATGACCGGCAGACTGTCCGGAATCGACGGGCGGAAGCACAGCCGCCGCACGCCCTCCACCGCGCCCAGATCGGGCAGGAAACGGCGCAGCTTGCCCAGCAGGGCGTCCACGCGGGCGTAGTTGGGATCGGCGTCCAACCCGGCGAACTCCACCGCCCCGCCAATGCGGTCGCCGCAGGCGAGCGGGGAGGTGACGAAGCCGTGCCCCTCATACATCACCGGGCGCGACAGGCCGAGCGTTCCCGCCGTGGTGGTGACGTTGTAGCCGCGTTCGGTGTCCAGCGGAACCCGGTCGCCCGCCGTCGCCGCCAGCGGCTTCGACCACGCCCCCAGCGCCAGCACGGCGCGGTCGGCCGCCAGCTCGGTCCCATTGGCAAAGCGCACGCTCACCCCGTCGCCGCGCGCGGCGAAGGACTGGACGGCACCGGTGACGACCTCCGCCCCGCGCGCGACGGCCCGTTGCCCCAGGCGTTCGGTCAGATCGGCCGGGTCGGTGACGTGCGGCACCGTTGGGTAATGCGCCCCGCCCTGAATCCAGCCGCTGGCCACAGCGCGGCCAAAGGCGGGTTCCAGCTCCGCCACCTCCGGCGCGGTCAGAATCTGCACCGGAACGCCAAGGTCCCGTTGACGCTTGGCCAGGGCCGGGAAATGGGCAAAGGCGCTGGCGTCGCTCCACACCGACAGTTGGCCGCGTTCCACCAGCGCGTCGGTCAGGTCCAACGCCGCGAGCCGCCGTTTCCAGGCGGGCAGAGCGGCCCCGTTCAGGGCGGCGATGGCGTGGGTGGACGCCTCAATCCGCTGCGGGCTGGACGCGGCGACGAAGCGCAGCATCCAGGGCAGGATCGCGGGCAGATAGGCCGGGCGGATGGTCAACGGCCCCAACGGGTCGCACAGCCAGCGCGGCAGGTTGCGCCACGCCTTCGGTCCGGCCAGCGGCAGAATGTCGGCGTGGGCGATCCAGCCGGCGTTGCGCCCCGACGCCTGCGCGCCGAAGCCCTCGCGGTCGATGATCGTCACCGCATGGCCGCCGTCGAGCAGGGCATGGGCGATGGTGACGCCGATGACGCCCCCTCCAACGACGGCGATGCGCATGACGGGTGGTCTCCTCAAACCGGGTGGTGCGGTCAGGCCTTCAGCGGCGGCAGGCCGACGTCGGGCAGGGTCGGGCGGGTGGCCAGCGCCTTGCGGACGATGGCCTCGACCTCGTCCCGCTCGGCGCCTTCCAGCGGCAGGCGGGGCGGACGGGTCAGCAGGCCGCCGCGCCCGGCGATGTGTTCGGCCAGCTTGATGCTCTGCACCAGATCGGCGCGGGCGTCCAGATGGAGCAACGGCATGAACCAGTCATAGATCGGCAGCGCTTCGTCCAGGCGACGGTCGCGGGCCAGCCGGAACAGCGTCTCCCCTTCGCGCGGGAAGATGTTGGACATGCCGGAAATCCAGCCGACCGCGCCCAGCAGCACGCTTTCCAGAACCACATCGTCGAGGCCGCACAGCGGGATGAAGCGGTCGCCGGTCATGTTGCGGACATCGACGATGCGCCGGGTGTCGCCCGAGGATTCCTTGAACGCCACGATGGTGTCCACATCGGCCAAGGTGGCCAGCATCACCGGCGTCACGTCGGTGCGGTAGGCGGGCGGGTTGTTGTAGAGCATGATCGGCAGGTCGGTCGCCGCCGCCACGCCCCGGAAATGCGCCAGCGTTTCGCGCGGCTTGGCCGGATAGACCATGGCGGGCAGAACCATCAGCCCGTGCGCCCCGGCCTTGGCCGCCATCCGCGCCGTCGTGGCGGCAAGCTCTGTGGTGTATTCGGCCACGCCGACGATCACCGGCACCCGGCCCGCCGACACCGCCACCGCCGTTTCCACCAGCTCCTGCTTTTCGGCCAGCGTCAGGGCGGTGTTTTCGCCCACCGTGCCGCCGACGATCAGGCCCGACACGCCGTCGTCGATCAGCGCGCCGATGACCTTGGCGGTGGCAGCCGCGTCCAGCGAGAAATCATCGTGGAACTGGGTGGTGACGGCGGGGAAAACCCCCTTCCAGCGTTGGCGCGGATCCATGCGGGTGAACTCCTGTCCGGGGGGTGAGTGTTTGTATCCAATTTGTATATTTGAAATGGGCGCGCCGTCAAGCTAAGAAGATGGGTATGACGAACGATCCTCCCCGGCGCGGCGGCGGCCCGCAAAAAATCTACGACGCGCTGAAGGCCGACATTCTCAACATGTCCTTGGCCCCCGGTGCGGCGCTGGACGAAACGGACCTGTCGGCCCGCTTCGGCATGTCGCGCACCCCGGTGCGGGAGGCGCTGCAAAAGCTGGTCGCCGATGGGTTGGCGACGACCTTGCCCAACCGCAACACGGTGGTGACGGCGCTGGATTTTGAAAGCGTGCCGCATTACCTCGACGCGCTGACGCTGATGTACCGCGTCACCAGCCGTCTGGCCGCGCTGCGCCGCAAGCCGGAGGATTTGGCACGGATGCGCGCCGCCCAGGCGGAGTTCGCCGCCGCCGTCGCCGCGTCCGACGCCATCGCCATGCTGGAAAGCAACCGCAACTTCCATCTGGCCATCGCGCAGGCCGGGGGGAACCGCTACTACACCGACCTGTTCGAACGGCTGCTGAACGATGGCATGCGCCTGCTGCGCCTCTATTACCGCAGCTATCAGGACTCGTTGCCGCAAGAATTCGTGCACGAACACGACGCCATGATCGCGGTGATCGAGGCGGGCAACGCCGACACCGCCGAACGCCAGGGCGGCGACCACGCCCGCCAGATCGTCGGCCAACTCCAGCGCTTCATCGCCCCGGTTCTGGGGGCGGAGATGGGGGTGAACCAGGAGGGCAAGGCTTCTTGAAAGCCGACGCATCGGCTATTCTGATGGCACACGCGTACGAGGATGGTTTGCGCACAGCGCATCAATGGGGACGTTTTGGACAAAATCTGATGCAATTACAGCCATTTGACCGCACGAAGCATGTCTACAGAAACGAAGCTTTTGTTGAGCTTGTCAAAGACGCCGTGCGATTCTTCAGCGGCACACCAGTGCATCCCATGCCGCCGTCAGAACGGTTTCTCGGAACGGGCGTTTACGCTTTGTATTGCACGAGTCGAACCGGCTTGTACGCGCGGTATGGGGAGTTGAATCGTCTTTCCTACAGCCATCCGATTTACGTTGGAAAGGCTGTACCCAAAGGGTGGCGGCAAGCGCGCACGATGGACGCCCAGGACACGCAGTCGGATGAACTGCACGCGCGGCTTCGCGAGCACAGCCGCAGCGTAAAGGCCGGTTCTGGTCTTGATCTCAGGGACTTCATGTGTCGCTTTGTGATTTTTGAAGAGGCTGCCTCCGACATGATCGGCACGATTGAGGCGGCTTTGATTAAGCTGCATCGGCCTTTGTGGAACACGGCGCTTGATGGTTTTGGCAATCATGATCCGGGAAGTGGACGATACAATCAGGCCAAATCCGATTGGGATGTTGTGCATGACGGTCGGCCATGGGCGTCTCGTTGTCAGGGAATTGCCAAAGATAAAGCTGTTGTCCTTGGGAATATTGAGAATCACCTCCGTTCGATTGGCACGAAAGCATGAAGTGCCTGGAAATATTTTCCGGAGCTGGTGGTCTGGCTCTGGGATTGGAGAAGGCTGGCTTTGAGCACTGCGCGTTTGTTGAGCGGAACAGACACGCCTGCGCGACCCTTATGGACAATTTCGGTCCGCAGCGCGTGTTTGGCGTGGATATCCAAGATTTCGATATTGGCGCGTTGAAGGCTGTTGATTTGGTGGCTGGCGGCCCGCCTTGCCAACCCTTTTCGTTGGGCGGCAAGCACAAAGCTCACAATGACAGCCGCGATATGTTTCCATACGCGATCAAGGCTATTGAGCAGCTTGCGCCGAAGGCTTTTGTCTTTGAGAATGTTAAAGGGTTGCTAAGGGATTCTTTTAAGGACTATTTCAGTTATATAATCCTACGTCTTACGTATCCGGGCTTCCGGAAAAATGAATCTGACGATTGGTGGGAGCATCTTTCGCTTCTTCGGACGTTGAAAGACATGTCCTACGCGGGTGTGCGTTATGATGTCAGTTTTCAATTGCTGAATGCGGCGGATTACGGCGTCCCACAGACCCGGGAACGGGTGGTGATTGTTGGCGTTCGTTCTGACCTTGGCGTTGCCTGGAATTTTCCCAAACCGACTCATTGTGAAGATCGCCTTCTGTGGGATCAGTGTGTCTCCGGGGAATATTGGACGCGCCACAGCATCGAACCCTTCTTTGAGGGTGATGATGGGACCGTTCAGGAGAGAAAGGCAAAGAGTCTGAAGGCGCGGTATGGGCTGTTCGAGCCAACTTTATTGCCTTGGCAGACCATCCGTGACGCCTTGAGCGATGTTGTCGATCCTGAAACGGTCCATGGCGTTGCCGATCATCAGCATCGTGCCGGTGCGCGCGCCTATCCGGGGCACACCGGCAGTTGGATTGATTGGCCTTCTAAGACCATCAAGGCGGGGGACCACGGCGTGCCGGGTGGAGAGAACATGATCCGTTATGAGGATGGACGCGTTCGCTATTTCACGGTCTTTGAGGGCAAGCGCATCCAGACTTTCCCGGATGATTTTCGGGTGAGTGGTGGTTGGGGTGAGGCGATGCGGCAGATTGGCAACGCGGTCCCGGTGCGACTCGCTGAGGTGCTGGGAAAGAGCCTGATGCAGACTCTTCAACAGCAGTCGTGTCATGCGGAGGCAACAAAACGCTTCAGCGCGTCCCACTGAGCGCTTTTGCCAGTTCCCTCAGTTCTCCAAGGACCGTTTGGTCCTTCAGTCGGGGAGAGCGAGAGGCCGAAGCCTCTCGCTCACACGGCTATCTTCACTCCGCCGCCAGCGCCTGCGCCGTGACCGGGTTGCGGAAGCGGGCCAGCAGTTTGGCTTCCTTGACCTTGGCGGCGGTGACGTTGCGGGCCTTCACCGGGCCGTAGCCGCGCATCTCCATCGGCAGGCTGGCGATCTCCACGGCCAGGGCCAGCGTGTCGGCGGTCAGGCTGTGCAGCACCTCGCCCATCACCGCTTCATACTCGGCGATCAACTGGCGCTCCTGGCGGCGTTCCTCGGTGCGGCCGAACGGGTCGAACCGGGTGCCGCGCAGGCGCTTGCCCTTGGCCAGCAGGCGCAGGACCGGCAGCATCCAGGGGCCGAAGGTCTTCTTCTTCGGCTCGCCGCCATCCTCGCCGACCTCGCCCATCACCGGCGGGGCCAGGTGGAAGGTCAGCTTCCAGTCGCCTTCGAACTGGCGGTTCAGGTTTTCCAGGAACCCGCTGTCGGTGTAGAGGCGGGCGACCTCATACTCGTCCTTGTAGGCCAGCAGCTTGAAATGGGCGCGGGCGACGGCCTCGGTCAGCACGGTGGATCCCGGAATCTTCTGGCCCTCGATCCGCCGGGTCCAATCAACCAGGGCGTGGTAACGGGCGGCGTAGGCGCTGTCCTGGTAATCGGTCAGGAAGCGGCTGCGGCGATCGATGACCTCTTCCAGGCTGGCGGAGGCGCGGCGCTGGTCGAGCAGCAGCGAGGCACCACCGACCTCCACCGGGGCGGGCGGGGTGGCGGCGGCCTCGACGCTGGCGCGGTCCACGGCGGCGCGGCGACCCCATTGGAAGGCGTCCAGGTTCAGCTTGACCGCCACGCCGTTCAGCTCAATGGCCTTCAGGATCGCCGCCTCGCTCAACGGGATCAGGCCCTTTTGCCAAGCGTAGCCCATCAGGAAGGGGTTGGCGTACAGGCTGTCGCCCAGCAGCGCGGTGGCCAGACGGGTGGCGTCCAGCGCATCGACCATGACGTCGCCACCGCAGGCCTTGCGGATGTCACCGACCAGATCGCGGACCGGGATCACCATGTCCGGCTGCTTGATGAAATCGGCGGTGATGGCGTCGTGGGTGTTGACGACGGCGCGGGTGTGGCCCGACCGCATCTTTGACAAGCCGTCACCCGCCGCCGCGACCACGATGTCGCAGCCCAGGACCGCGTCGGCCCCGCCCGCCGCGATGCGGACGGAATGGATGTCCTCCGGCGTCCGCCCGATGCGGATGTGGCTGGTCACGGCCCCGCCCTTTTGCGCCAGACCGGTCATGTCGAGCACGCCGATGCCCTTGCCCTCGATGTGGGCGGCCATGCCCAGCAGCGCGCCGATGGTGACGACACCGGTTCCGCCGACGCCGGTCACATACAGGCCCCAGGTCTTGTCAAAGCTGGGCAGGGTGGGGGCGGGCAGGGGGGTGTCGTCCACCGCCTTGGCGGCGGCGGGAGTGGGCTTGCGCAGCTTGCCGCCTTCCACCGTCACGAAGCTGGGGCAGAACCCCTTGGTGCAGGAGAAATCCTTGTTGCAGGAGGATTGATCGATCTGGCGCTTGCGGCCGAATTCGGTTTCCAGCGGCGTCACCGACACGCAGGAGGATTTGGCCGAGCAATCGCCGCAGCCCTCGCACACCAGCTCGTTGATGACCACGCGCTTGGCCGGATCGACCAACTTGCCGCGCTTGCGGCGGCGGCGCTTTTCGGTGGCGCAGGTCTGATCGTAGATCAGGACGCTGGTTCCGGCGACCTCGCGCAGCTCCTTTTGCACGCGGTCCAGGTCGTCGCGGTGTTCGACCGTGGTGTATTGCGGCAGGCCGCTGCCGATGCCGTACTTCTCCGGCTCGTCGGTGACGACGGTGATGCGGGTCACGCCCTCCGCCCGCAGGGTGTGGGCGATGGATTGCACGGTCTGGGTTCCGTCGAACGGCTGGCCGCCGGTCATGGCGACGGCGTCGTTGAACAGGATCTTGTAGGTGATGTTGACCTTGGCGGCGATCGACTGGCGGATCGCCAGGATGCCGGAGTGGAAATAGGTGCCGTCGCCCAGATTGGCGAAGATGTGGGTTTCGTCGGTGAAGGGGGCCTGCCCCACCCACGGTACGCCTTCCCCGCCCATCTGGGTGAAGGTGTCGGTCTTGCGGTCCAGCCAGGTCGCCATGTAATGGCAGCCGATGCCGCCCAGCGCCCGGCTGCCCTCCGGGACCACGGTGGAGGTGTTGTGCGGGCAGCCCGAACAGAAGGTCGGCTTGCGGATCACGCGGGCCACGTGGGCCTTCTGCTTTTCCTGGGCGTCGAGGAAGGCGATGCGGTTGGCGAGGTTCTCGTTGTCGATGAAGCGCTGCAACCGCCGCCCGATCACCACGGCGATCTGCGCGGGCGAGAGTTCGCCCGCGCTGGGCAGGATCCAGTCGCCACCCTCGTCGAACTTGCCGACCACCTTCGGGCGGACGTCGGGGTTCCAGTTGTAAAGCTGTTCCTTCAACTGGTTTTCGATGACCGCGCGCTTTTCCTCGACAACGACGATCTCCTCCAGCCCTTCGGCGAAGTGGCGCACGCCGTCGCGCTCCAGCGGCCAGGGCATGCCGACCTTGTAGACGGTGATGCCCCAATCGGCGGCCATGTCCTCGCTGATGCCCAGCTCGTCAAGGGCCTGCCGGACGTCCAGATAGCTCTTGCCGGTGGTGACGATGCCAAAGCGCGGGCGCGGGCTGGCCATCACCACCTGATCCAGCTTGTTGGCGCGGGCGAAGGCAAGCGCGGCGTAAAGCTTGTGCTTCATCAGCCGGTGTTCCTGCTCCAGCGGCGGATCGGGCCAACGGATGTTCAGGCCCCCGGCGGGCATCGGGAAATCGGCGGGAATGATCGGGTTGACGCGCTGCGGGTCGATGTACACCGACGCCGAGGTGTCCACCGTTTCCGCGATGGTCTTCATCGCGATCCAGCAGCCGGAAAAGCGGCTCATCTGCCAGCCGATCAGGCCGTAATCCAAAATCTCCTGCACGCCCGACGGATTCAGCACCGGAATCATCGAATGCATGTAGGCGTGTTCGGACTGGTGCGGGAAGGTCGAGGATTTGGAATTGTGGTCGTCACCGGTCAGCACCAGCACGCCGCCGTGTTTGGAGGTCCCCGCCGCGTTGGCGTGCTTGAACACGTCGCCGGACCGGTCCACGCCCGGCCCCTTGCCGTACCACATGGCAAAGACGCCGTCGTATTTGGCCCCCTTGAACATGCCGACCTGTTGGCTGCCCCACACGGCGGTGGCCCCCAGCTCCTCGTTCACGCCGGGTTGGAAACGGATGTGGTTCTTTTCCAAAAATTTCCGGGCGTTCCACAGATTCTGATCGAAACCGCCCAAGGGCGAGCCGCGATAACCCGAAATAAAACAGCCGGTGTTCAGGCCGGCCGCCAGATCCCGTTGGCGCTGCAACATCGGCAGCCGCACCAACGCTTGAGTGCCGGTGAGGTAAACGCGCCCTTCGTCCAGCGCGTATTTGTCGTCAAGCGACACGTTTGCCAGTGACACCGGTGCCAGAGCCATCGTCCCCATCCCTTTCAAGCGTCGGCGGTCGGGCTTTATTGCTGGATCGCCGTTCTGTTCGACCCGCAAAAAGGTAATAAAGGCTGTCGTATGTGTCCACGCCCCAAAGGGGCCGATCCGCAAAAAGCAACGAACATCCGGCAACCAAGGGTCTTCCGTAACGGACCGTATGGAAACGTCTTCCTTGCGGACATTCCCGCTCTGTTGCGGCGGTCACGCCGCTGTGGCCCTGGTGAATATGGAGGGTGACTCGGACAATTGGGAGGGTGGCGGATCGCGACTCCATTGAATAAGGAAAAACTGATGAATGTGGACGCCACCCGCCATCGGGCCTATCTTGTCCGGTGGGACCTCAATCCTGTTCGATGAGACAGGGCGCGATCAAACACGGATCAAACAAAGGGTGGAGGCCGGTCATGGACGGCGGTTGTGGTGGTGGGGGCTGCGGCGGCGGTGGTCGGTCCGGCGGTCGTTTCGGTGGCGGGCAAGCGGACTTCCGCCGGACTCTGCGCACGGCGATGGCGGTCAGCGCCGCGCTTGGCGCGTTCTTGCTGATCGTGGCTGCCCGGACCCAGGCGGTGGCGCTGTGGGCGGTGGCGCTGCTGGCGCTCCACCACGCCGCCAGCCATGGCGTAAGCTTGGCGACGATGGGGCGCTCCCTGGAATGGCGGGCGCGGCTGTCGCTGCTTCAGGGCGTGGCCTTGGCGTTGGCGTCGGTTTGGGTGGTGGTCGCGGCCGGTCGCGCCGTGGCCGGGTTCGAACCGCCGGACGCGCCGCTGGCCAGCCTGGCCTTGCTGGCGGCGATCGGGGTCAGTCTGGCGATGGCGACGCTGCTCTTTGCCGGGCGGCGTGGGGGATTGTCGGCGCGCTCAATCTGGTTGTGCGCGCGTGGCGATCTGCTGCCGCAACTGGGCGGCATGGCCGGTTTGGCGGCGGTGTGGATCCTGGCCGACCCGTGGCCCGACGCCGTGGTCGGCGCGCTGGTCGCGGCAACCTTGCTGCCCACCGCGTGGGGTGTGGCGCGTGGGGCGCTGGGCGTGGCCTTGCCCTCGGCGGGAGCCTCCCACCGCCGATGAGGGCGGTGGGGCCGCTCGTGGAAAATCGCGGAAAAGTCCTCAGCGGGCCAGCCAGGGGGCTTCGGTCCACAGCAGGCGGAATTCGTCGTCGCCCCGGTGCAACTCCGAGGTGAACTCGTTGGGGTCGAGGATGTGCAACGGCTGGAAGGTGTCCTCCGCGACCTTGCGGAATCCGGGATCGTTGGCGGCGTTGGTGATCGCGTCCACCAGCTTGGCCTTGATCTCGTCGGACAGACCCTGCGGGGCCGCCAAGCCGCGCATCGACCCCATCACGATGTTGTAGCCCTGTTCCTGAAAGGTCGGGACCGTCGGGGCCATCGGCGAGCGCGCCGTCGCCATGATCCCCAGCACCCGCACCGGATCGGATTGGACGCCGCGCAGCGCCTCGGCGATGTTGGTGGCCGACGCGGCGGTGTTGCCGTTCAGCATGGACCGGTAATTGTCGATGCTGGTGGTGAAGGGGATGTGGAGGAACTGCGCCTTGGATTGGCGTTGCAGCGCCAGAATCGCCAGATGGTCGTCCGACCCGACGCCGGTTGAGGCGATGCTGACCTTCAGCGGGTTGGCCTTGGCGTGATTCACCAAATCCGACAGCGTTTTGTAGGGGCTGTCGTTGCGGACGATGACGACGCCCGGATCCTCGATGATGTTCACCAGCGGGGTCAGCCGGTCGAGCGTGAAGCGGGCGCGGCGTTCGATCGGGATCGTCTGGATCGTCGGCGTGTTGATGAAACCGATGGTGTAGCCATCCGGCTTGGCGTCGGCCAGGGCGGCGAAGCCGATTTCCCCACCGGCCCCCGGCTTGTTCACCGTGATGACGCGGGCACCCGTTCCCAGATGCTTTTCAATGAAGGGAGCCAGCGACCGCGCGGTGATGTCGGTTTGACCACCCGCCCCATAGGCCACGATCATGGTGATGGGGTGGTCCGGATACTCCGCCCGCGCGGCAAACGGCAGGCAGGCCACAGCGCCAACCAGCAACACCATCCGACGCAAGCGATCACGCATGTTCAGCTCCCCATCCTTGCAGGACACAAATTCCTGCAATTTGCTGCGATTTCTAAAATTATAAGCGAATGATAAAAATTTTTGCATGAAATTTAATCGGCGTAACAATGGGATCGCGCAAAGCTGCCTTTGGTGGTGTTCCGGCAATAGCGCTCGCGTTTTCTCTGTAGCCGATGAATTGAATATCCCGGCATGTTCGCGGCCTCTGAAAGTTTCTGAACGCATGCGATCATTTTTCTTTCGGCGGCGGCCAATGGTGGTGAAAAATGTTAAGAAGTCCTTACGCACGCAAATGACAGTGTTCCCGCGATTCGAAGGGCGCGCAATTGGGGTTGACCTTGACAACCACAGCGTTGGTGTGGCCCAATCGCTGCATGAACGCTCTGTCCCTGACCCTGTCGCGTCGTTGGTGGTGGCCCATCCATATCGGGTAGGCCAAACCGTCGCGCGCGCTCTCAGCGCACAGAACCAAAGGCCGCCCGGTGTCCCGGGGCGGCCTTTTTCGTAAGCGCAGAACGAATCAAGGGTACGAACGGGAACGCCGGGTGGCGCGGATCGCACAACAGATCGCCCCACAGCCAGACCGCCGGAGTCCCCCATGTTCGCTTCCGACTTTCCGCTCGCCGATCCCCGCCATCTTGATCCGTTGACCTATCGGACCGCTGGCGGGGTGGTGGTGTCCCGCTCGTCCGAACCGATCGCGCCGACCGACGCGTTGGAACCGCTGATCGCCGCACTCGACGACCGGCGCGGCCTGCTGCTGTCCAGCGGGGTGGAGGCTCCGGGCCGCTACCGCCGCCACGCGTTGGGTTTTGTCGATCCGCCGCTGGCGGTGACGGCGCGCGGGCGCGGTGTGCGGGTTGACGCCTTGAACGCGCGCGGGCGGCTGCTGTTGCCGGTGGTCGAACGGGCGCTGGAGGGGTTGGAGGCGCTGGTCGGGGTGGAGCGCGCGCCGGGCCGCGTCACCGCCCTGACCCGCCGCGCCGCCGCGCCCTTTCCGGAGGAGGAGCGCAGCCGCCAGCCGTCGGTCTTTTCGGTGCTGCGCGCGCTGATCGCCGCCTTCTCCGCGCCGGAGGATCCGGTGTTGGGGCTGTATGGGGCGTTCGCCTACGATCTGGCCTTTCAATTCGAACCGATCCGGTTGCGGTTGGAGCGGCCCGACGACCAGCGCGATCTGGTCCTGTATCTGCCGGACGAGGTGGTGGCGCTCGATCCGGTCGCCGGGGTTGCCCGCCGATTCCGCTACGACTTCTCCGTCGATGGCCACAGCACCGAAGGGCTGGCGCGGGTTGGCCGCCGCAGCGCCTACCGGCCCGACACCAAAGCCCCGGCGGAGGCCGATCACGCCCCCGGCGAGTATCAGCGCGTCGTCGACACCGCCAAGGCGGCGTTCCGGCGCGGCGACCTGTTCGAGGTGGTTCCCGGTCAAACCTTTGCCGAACCCTGCACCGACAGCCCGGCCACCGTGTTCCGGCGCTTGCGCGCCGCCAATCCCGCCCCCTATGAGGCGCTCATCAATCTCGGGCAGGGGGAGTTCCTGGTCGCGGCCAGTCCGGAAATGTATGTGCGGGTTGGTGGAGCGGGGCGGGCGGAGCGGGGGAGGGTGGAGACCTGCCCGATCTCCGGCACGGTGGCGCGCGGGGCGGATGCGCTGGCCGATTCGGCGCAGATCTTGACCTTGCTGAATTCGGCCAAGGATTCGGCGGAGTTGACCATGTGCACCGACGTGGACCGCAACGACAAGGCGCGCGTGTGCGAACCGGGATCGGTCCGGGTGATCGGGCGGCGGATGATCGAGCTGTATTCCCGCCTGATCCACACCGTCGATCATGTTGAGGGCCGCTTGCGCGACGGTTTCGACGCGCTCGACGCGTTCCTGACCCACACCTGGGCGGTGACGGTCACGGGCGCGCCCAAGCGTTGGGCCATGCAGTTTCTGGAGGACAACGAGAAGTCGCCGCGCCGCTGGTACGGCGGGGCCTTTGGCCGGATCGGTTTTGACGGCGGCATGGACACCGGCCTGACCCTGCGCACCATCCGCATGGTGGACGGTGTCGCCTTCATCCGCGCCGGGGCCACCCTGCTGGCCGACAGCGACCCCGACGCCGAGGATGCCGAATGCCGCCTGAAGGCCGCCGCCTTTCGCGACGCCGTGCGCGGCGTGGTCAAGCCGGTGGCGGTGGCGATTCCGCCGGTGCTGGCGCGCTGCGGGCTGGGCAAGCGGGTGCTGCTGGTCGATCACGACGACAGCTTTGTCCACACATTGGCCGATTATTTCCGCCAGACCGGGGCGCGGGTGACGACGCTGCGGCACACCCACGCCCGCGCGGCCCTGCACGAGGATCCGCCCGATCTGCTGGTTCTGTCACCCGGACCGGGGCGGCCGGAGGATTTCGACGTGGCCGGAACCCTGGTGGCGGCGCTCGATCGCGGGGTTCCGGTCTTCGGCGTGTGTCTGGGCTTGCAGGGCATCGCCGAAGCCTTCGGCGGGACGCTGGACACCGACGCGCCGATGCACGGCAAGGCGTCCGATCTGCGGGTGTTGGTCGCTGGCGGTCTGTTCGCCGGGCTGCCGGATCGGCTGCCGGTGGGCCGTTACCACTCGCTGGTGGCCCGCCGGGACAGCCTGCCCGCCGCCCTGGAGGTGACGGCGGAAACCGAGGATGGCCGCGTCATGGCCCTGGAACACCGCGACCTGCCGGTCGCCGCCGTTCAATTCCACCCGGAATCCATCCTGACGCTGGCGGGCGGGCACGGTCTGGCCCTGATCGGCAACGTGATGACCCGGTTGGCCGGGCGGGCGGTGGCGAAGGCGGCGTAATCGGAAGCGATGGGAGGGGCGCTGGTCGCGTCCCTCACTCGATCATGCCGAGCGCTTCCTTGTAGAGGTCCAGCAGGGCTTCCTGCTCCTGACGGTCGGCCTTGTCCATTTTGCGCAGGCGGATGATCTGGCGGATGATCTTGGTGTCGAAACCGGTGCCCTTGGCCTCGGCGTAGACCTCCTTCACGTCCTCTTGCAGACCCTTCTTTTCCTCTTCCAGACGCTCGATGCGCTCGACAAAGGATTTCAGACGATCCGCCGCAATGCCGCCGACATCGGACATGGGAACCTCACCAGGAAAAGAGAACATTTGGGAACGGGGGCGGACGATATCGGCGGGCGGGCCGAATGGCAAGCGGCCGATTCCAAAGACAGGGCGCGCCGATGGTTCGATGGTGTGGCCATCGGTGTGCGGCGCAGCGTCGCGCCTTGGGTCCCCGAACCGGCTGGGAACAGAACAGAAGGTTCTTGTGTGTCCCGGTTTCTTGGTTCTGTGGAAACAATGATACTTATCGGCAAGACGCCCATTCTCTTTGTTGCGATGCGGTGAATTGGCTGGTAGTACCATCACAGTGTTTGACTTCACAAGGTCAGACAAATCCGTCATGTGTACGGACGGTCAATGCCGATCTCCAGGAATCGGCGTGTTCGAGGCAGGGGAGTTGGACATAATGAAAGTCGCCATACCCAAGGAGCGACGTGCGGGAGAACTCCGCGTTGCAGCCTCACCGGAGACGGTGAAGAAGTTGAAGGGCCTCGGGCTTGATGTGGTTGTGGAAAGCGGGGCCGGTCTTGGCTCCAGCCTTCCGGACGCCGCGTTTGAGGCCGCTGGCGCGACGATCGCCGCCGATGCGGCGTCGGCGCTGGCCGGGGCCGACATCGTGCTGAAGGTGCAACGTCCGCTCCTCTCGGGGGAAGGGTCGGACGGGGTGGACGAACTGGCGCTGCTGAAGAAGGGCGCGCTGCTGTTCGCCATCCTGAACCCGCACAACAGCCGCGACCATGTGAAGGCCTACGCCGCTGCGGGCGTGAACGCCTTTGCGATGGAGTTCATGCCGCGCATCACGCGCGCGCAGGTGATGGACGTGCTGTCGTCGCAGGCCAACCTCGCCGGTTACAAGGCGGTGGTGGACGCGGCGACGGAGTATGGCCGCGCCTTTCCGATGATGATGACCGCCGCCGGGACGGTTCCGCCCGCCCGCGCCTTCATCATGGGCGTCGGTGTGGCCGGCTTGCAGGCCATCGCCACGGCCAAGCGGCTGGGGGCCATCGTGTCGGCGACCGACGTGCGCCCGGCGGTGAAGGAGCAGGTCCAGTCGCTGGGCGGCAGCTTCGTCGCCGTGGAGAACGACGAGTTCAAGCAGGCCGAAACCGCCGGTGGCTACGCCAAGGAGATGAGCGACGACTACAAGCGCCAGCAGGCCGCCTTGGTCGCCGAGCACATCAAGAAGCAGGACATCGTCATCACCACCGCGTTGATTCCGGGCCGCAAGGCCCCGATCCTGGTGACGGCGGAGCATGTCGCCTCGATGAAGCCGGGGTCGGTCATCATCGATCTGGCGGTGGAGCAGGGCGGCAACGTCGAAGGCTCCAAACTGGGCGAAACGGTCGTCACCGCCAACGGGGTGAAGATCGTCGGCCACGCCAACTACCCCAGCCGCATCGCCGAGTCCGCCTCGCTGCTCTACGCCAAGAACCTGTTGGCGCTGCTGACGGCGCTGAACGACAAGGAGAAGGGCATCACCGTCAATTGGGACGACGAGATCGTGAAGGCCATCGCGCTGACCCGCGACGGGGCCGTCATCCATCCCGCCTTCGCCGGTTGAGCGGCTTCGAGGAGACCTTCCGCATGGATCAGAACCAACTCGCCGCCCGGGTCGCCGATCTCAAGGCGCAATTGGCGGCTCTTGGCCAGCAGGCCGATCTGTTGGCCACCCAGGTCGCCAGCGCGGCGCACCCCGCCGCCGAGGCCGCCGGGCATGGCAGCTTCTTCGTCACCGGCCTAACCGTTCTCGTTCTGGCCTGCTTCGTTGGCTATTACGTGGTGTGGCGGGTGACGCCCGCCCTGCATTCCCCGCTGATGGCCGTCACCAACGCGGTGTCGTCGGTCATCATCGTCGGCGCGCTGGTCGCCGCCGGACCCGCCGGGTTCGGCTTTTCCAAGGTGATGGGCTTCCTGGCCGTGATTTTGGCCAGCGTCAACATCTTCGGCGGCTTCCTGGTGACGCAGCGCATGCTGTCCATGTTCAAGAAGAAGGGCAAGTAAGACCATGGAAACCTTGTCCGCTCTTCTCTATCTGGTCGCGTCGATCTGCTTCATCATGGCGTTGCGCGGCCTGTCCAGCCCGGAAACCTCGCGGCAGGGCAACATCTACGGCATGGTCGGCATGACCATCGCCATCCTGACCACGCTGGCCTCGCCCATCGTCCAATCCTATTGGCTGATCGTGCTGGGCATCGCCATCGGCGGGGCCATCGGCTATGTCGTGGCCAAGAAGATCGAGATGACGGCGCTGCCGCAGCTCGTCGCCGCCTTCCACTCGCTGGTCGGTCTGGCCGCCGTCTTCGTGGCGCTCGCCGCCTTCTACTCGCCGGAGGCCTATGGCATCGGCAGCGCCGGGGCGATCGCCAAGGGGTCGCTGATTGAAATGGCGCTGGGCACGGCGGTCGGTGCGATCACCTTCACCGGCTCCATCGTCGCCTTTGCCAAGCTGCAAGGGCTGGTGACGGGCAAGCCGCTGGTCTTCCCGATGCAGCACCCGCTGAACGCGGCGCTGGGCGTGCTGAGCGTGCTGCTGATCGTCTGGCTGGTGCAGTCGAACTCCACCGTCGCCATGTGGCTCATCATCATCGTGGCGCTGGCGCTGGGCTTCCTGCTGATCCTGCCGATCGGCGGGGCCGACATGCCGGTCGTCATCTCGATGCTGAACAGCTATTCGGGCTGGGCGGCCTGCGGCATCGGCTTCACCCTGCAAAACAACCTGCTCATCATCACCGGCGCGCTGGTCGGGTCGTCGGGTGCGATTCTGTCCTACATCATGTGCAAGGGCATGAACCGCTCGATCTTCAACGTCATCCTCGGCGGCTTCGGCGGCGAGGCGGCGGGCGCGGCGGCGGCGGGCGGCGGCGGACCGCAAGGTTCGGTCAAGGCCGGGTCGCCGGAAGACGCCGCCTACATCATGAAGAACGCCCAGTCGGTTATCATCGTCCCCGGTTACGGCATGGCGGTGGCGCAGGCGCAGCACGCGCTGCGCGAAATGGCCGACGCGCTGAAGCATGAAGGCGTGACGGTGAAATACGCCATCCACCCGGTGGCGGGCCGCATGCCCGGCCACATGAACGTGCTGCTGGCCGAAGCCAACGTCCCCTACGACGAGGTGTTCGAGCTGGAGGACATCAACCGTGACTTCGGCACGGCGGACGTCGCCTTTGTCATCGGCGCCAACGACGTGACCAACCCGGCGGCCAAGACCGACCCGGCCTCGCCCATCTTCGGCATGCCGATTTTGGACGTGGAAAAGGCCAAGACCGTCTTCTTCATCAAGCGCGGCATGGCCGCCGGTTACGCCGGTGTCGAGAACGAGCTGTTCTTCCGACCCAACACCATGATGCTGTTCGGCGACGCCAAAAAAGTCACCGAAGAGGTCGTCAAGGCCATGGAGGCCTGACCGTCGCCTCCGACAACAGGGTTTGCGGCTGTGGGCGCGAGGGGCTAGGCTCCTCGCGCCTTTTTCATGTTTGGACAATCTTGTGGGAGCCGTTGCCATGCCCGCCTATGTGATCGCCGATGTCCGCATCACCGACAGCGCCGCCTATGAGCGTTACAAGTCGCTGACGCCCAACGCCATCGCCAAGAATGGCGGGCGGTTCCTGAGCCGGGGCGGCCAGACGGAGGTTCTGGAGGGCGGTTGGCAGCCGGGCCGGGTCGTGATCCTGGAATTTCCCGACTACGCCGCCGCCAAGGCGTTTTACGACAGCCCGGAATACAAGGAGGCGCGCGATGCCCGCAAGGACGCCGCCGATTTCAAGATGATCGTCGTGGACGGGCTGTGACCCGGTTACGTTCTGTTACACAAAGCCCGGCCGGGAGACACACAGGGGAAACACCGCGCCGGTAGAGCTTGAGGCCATGAAACGACCCGGGAAACGACTCGGCGGAGCCGCTCCGCCGGGTGGTTCCCCCTCAAGCGGAGCCGCCCGATGATGGACGAGTTCGAAGACACCCCGCCCGTCGACGCGCAGATCGGTCTTTGGACCCGCGTGATGTGCTGCGTCCTGCTGTTCGGCCTGTGGCTGTGCGCCACGTCGCTGCTTCTGCTGACGGAGGTCTGATTCGGGCGCGCGTCAGGCGTTGATCGTCAGGCGTCGGTCGTCGTCGGCTTCTTGATGCCGAAGCAGTGTTCCGGGCCGGGGAAGCGGCGGTTGCGCACCTCGGACGCGTAGCTGGCCACCGCCTGGGTGACGGTGTCGGCCATCTCGGCGTAGCGCTTGACGAATTTCGGCTGGAACTGGCCAAACAGGCCCAGCATGTCGTCCGTCACCAACACCTGCCCGTCGCAAGCGGGCGAGCCGCCGATGCCGATGGTGGGGATGGCGATCTCTTCGGTGATGCGGCGGGCCAGCGGCTCCATCACCGCTTCCAACACGACGGAGAAGGCCCCGGCCTGGGCGATGGCGTGGGCGTCGTCGACGATGCGCTCGGCCACCGCCGGATCGCGCCCCAACGCCTTGTAGCCGCCCAGCGTGTTGACCGATTGCGGGGTCAGGCCGACATGGCCCATCACCGGGATGCCGCGCGCGGTCAGAAAGGCGACCGTCTCGGCCATCTCCAAGCCGCCCTCCAGCTTCACCGCCTGCGCGCCGGTTTCCTGCATCACGCGGGCCGAGGCGCGGAAGGCCGCCTGCGGGCTTTCCTGATAGCAACCGAACGGCAGATCGACGACGACGCAGGCCTGTTCGGACGCGCGCACCACCGCCGCCCCGTGGGCGATCATCATGTCGAGCGACACGGGAAGCGTGCTGTCCAGCCCATAGACCACCATGCCCAGCGAATCGCCGACCAGCAGCAGATCGACATGTTGGTCGAGCAGGCGGGCCATGGGCGCGGTGTAGGCGGTCAGGCAGACAATCGGCTCCGCCCCCTTGCGCGCGCGCAAATCCGGCGTGGACAGGCGGGTGATCGACTTCGAAGCGCTCATGACGACACTTCCGGCGGCAGGGGGGGAGGATGCGTGGTGTGGGGGAGGGGAGGGCTTTCACCAAATCCCGGACACACCAAAACCGCCCACGCGATACCTCACGGGACGGTCCAGGTGCAAGACACAAAGGGGTCTTGGGCGCGCCGAAGCACGCCCCAATCGCAGGCGTCCGAAGAACGCCGAACGATCAATAGCCCTCGCGTTCCATACGCTTGCGGAGAAGCTTCCGGGTGCGGCGAACCGCTTCGGCCTTCTCGCGGGCGCGCTTTTCCGAGGGCTTCTCGTAGTTGCGACGCAGCTTCATTTCACGGAAAATGCCCTCGCGCTGCATCTTCTTCTTGAGCGCGCGGAGGGCCTGATCGACGTTGTTGTCTCGGACCAGAACTTGCACGTTAACCGTCACCCTTCCAAGTGAGTCATGTTGCACCTAGCAACAGACAGGCATGCGCGGCGGGCGCACCCCTTGTGTGAGACAGTGTGTAGCACGCTGTTGCGGTCTTGTGAAGAGGACTCTTTGCCAATCTGCCAAGGTTTCCGCCCAGACGCCGCGCCGCCGGTTTCACGCCGCAACAGGGGGCTTGATTGGCCTTGTCTGTCCTCTGTTCATGCCGTTTCTGCGGGCGGAAACAAGAAGTGGGTCTTTTCATCGCGGGACTCCGCGAAACAGTTGCCGCCATGGCCCCGGCTCCCAGATAATAGGCCATGGCCTTGTTGACGATTTCCCAGATCGGCAACCCGGTGCTGCGCGCGATCGCCAGCCCGGTTGCCGACCCGACCGCGCCGGAGATCGCGCGGCTCGCCGCCGACATGATCGACACCATGTTGGACGCGCCCGGCGTCGGGCTGGCGGCACCCCAGGTGGGCGAATCCCTGCGGATGATCGTGTACCGCGTGCCCGCCGCCCGGTCGGGCGGTGTGGAGATTCCGCCGACCGTGCTCATCAACCCGGTGATCGAGGCGCTGACCGACGAGACCGAGTCCGGGCTGGAGGGGTGCCTGTCGGTTCCGGCCCTGCGCGGGCTGGTGTCGCGCGTCACCCGCATCCGCGTGAGCGGAGTCGGGCTGGACGGCGCGCCGATCACCCGGATCGCCGAGGGCTTCCACGCCCGAGTCGTGCAGCATGAATGCGACCATCTCGACGGTCATCTGTATCTGGACCGTGTGACCGACACGCGCCTCCTCGCCACGCTCGAGGAAAGCCATCACCTGACCGACGCCCTGAAACGGGCGGGAGACCCGTCATGACCATCGATCAACTGCGCGACGAGTTGCTGCTCACCACCCTGCCCAACGTCCTGTTCGATGGCTGGAGCCTGCAATCCCTACGGGACGGGGCCGAACAGGCCGGATTGGACTCCACCGCGCTGCTGCGCGCCTTTCCCGGCGGTGTGGCCGACGCGGTGGCCCATTTCAGCGCCTGGACCGACGCCGAAACCCTGAAGCGACTCGACGCCGATCCGCTCGACGGTCTGAAGGTCCGTGAGAAGATCGCGCGCGCCGTCCGCACCCATTTCGAGGTGCTGGAACCGCACCGCGAGGCCAAGCGGCGGCAATTGGCCTATCTGGCGATGCCGCAGAACATCCCGCTGGGCCTGTCGTTGCTGCACGTCACCGTCGATTCGCTGTGGTTCGCGGCGGGCGACACCGCCACCGATTACAACCACTACACCAAGCGGGCGCTGCTGGCCGCCGTGGTCAGCGCCACCACCTTCTATTGGCTGGACGATCCGTCGGAGGATCACGCCGAAAGCTGGGCGTTCCTGGATCGCCGTTTGGCCGACGTGATGCGGGTGGGCAAGGCGACGGCGACCGTTGGCAAGCTGAACGGGCTGCTGGCGCATCTGCCCAGCCCGATGCGCTTTGCCCGTCAGGTGCGCCAGCGCAGCGCCGCCAGCGGCCTCGATTCGGTGCCGCAGACCCGCAGCGACGCGGTGTAAGGAGTACAGGCTGGGGGAGGGCGGCTCAGCGCTCTCCCGGTCCCCCGCTGTGTGTGGGGCCTGTGCCCCGCTTGGCCGCTTTGCGTGTTTTCGCGATGGCGGCGCGCAACCCGGCTTCCAGCGCCGGGCGCGCCCAGGCCAAAAGCTCGTCCGGGTCGTCGAGCGCGGATTCGGGCGGCGGGTGGTAGGACAGCGTCACCGGCTTGTCGGCCATCGGTCGGAACGGCTCCAACCCCAGGGCCGTGTAAGCGGTGCGGTTGCCGTCATCGACCTTGAAATACAGAATCTCGTCGGACGAGACGAGCGCGAAGGTCACGCCGTCGCAGGCGATGCCATAGCCGCCAAACATGCGGCGCGCCCGCACGTCGCCCAAGCGCGACAGCGTTTCGCACAGATCGGTGACGAAATCGCTGGGCGGGCGGGCCATGCAGGCACTTTTGCTTGGAACGGGGTTACTTTTTGCGGAAGGCGTCCAGGGTCACAACCTCGCCGCGCTTCGGTTCCTCGGCGCTGTCGGCGTGCTTGGTCTCTTCCGCGTCCTTTTCCTTGCGCTCGACCGCCGTCGGGCGGGTGGGCATCGCGGCGATCTCCGCCGATTCGGCGGGGACGACGGGCTGGAATTGCAGGGCGAAATTCACCGACGGATCGGCAAAGGTGGTGATCGCGCCGAACGGGATGACGAGACGTTCGTGGACGTTGTTGAAGCTCAACGTCACTTCGAAATGGTGGTCGTGCACCTCCAGCCCATAATACTGGAATTGCAGGACGATGGTCATTTCCTGCGGGTATTGCGCGGCCAGATAGGCCGGGATTTCCACGCCGGGATAGGCGCTGCGGAAGGTCAGGTAGAAGTGATGGTTGCCCGGCAACCCACGCTCCGCCACCTCGGTCAAGGCTTCGCGGACGACACCGCGCAACGCGGTTTCCACCATCCGGTCGTAACGAAGCTGTTCTTTGGCCATGCTTGGGCGGGTCCCTGACAATCGCGTGCGCGAAACAATGATGACGAGGTTAGGTGTGGGCCTTCTGTTGCTAGGCGGCCCACGGCCCCACCCTCAGGCGCTAACCATCGGGGATTAGGTTTAGGCTACCAGCCGCCGTTAGGCAGCGAGGCGAGCCTGAGCAACGTTGTCATTGGCAACTATTGCAATGGCCCGATAACGGCGGAACCATGCCGAGCGAAAACCATGCCTTTACCACGCGTGTCGATCCTGTTTCGCCCCCAACGACCCCGGTCAATGACACCGGTGTGTGGTTGGTGGAGGCGCCGGGTACCGCCCCCGGGTCCACAACGCTTATTCCACAGGGCGTTTATCGCCATAGTCGGCAAGCCGACGCTGCGGAATATAGGGGGTAAGATGCGACAAGGGAAGGGTTTGCGTTGCGATTGGCGCGAATGAGTGGGGTGCGTCGCCTTGCGGCTTGGATTGACCGGGCGCAGCGCCTAAAGTGCGCGCCATCGAACCCCCTGGAGTCACCATGCCGATCACGCCCGAGCAGCGCGACGAGATTGATCGCCTGCGCGCCGTCACCGCCACCACCCGCCGCGCCACCGTTCCGGCGCTGGAAGAGATTCTGTATCAACCGGTCGAGCTGTTGGACCACGGTTTTGTCCGCGTGGTCGATTACATGGGCGACGACGCCGCCGTGGTGCAGGCCGCCCGCGTGTCCTATGGCAAGGGCACGAAGAAGGTCAGCGAGGATGCGGGCCTCATCAAGTATCTGATGCGGCATCGCCACTCGACCCCGTTCGAGATGTGCGAGATCAAGTTCCACGTCAAGCTGCCGATCTTCGTCGCCCGCCAGTGGATTCGCCACCGCACCGCCAACGTGAACGAATATTCGGCGCGCTATTCGATCCTCGACCGCGAGTTCTATGTGCCCGCCCCCGACCAGTTGGGCGCGCAGGCGGTCATCAACCGCCAGGGCCGGGGCGACGTGCTGGAAGGCGAAGAGGCGGCGGCGGTCCTGCGGTTGCTGCGCGAGGATTCCGAACGCGCCTACAGCCATTATGAAGAGCTGCTGAACCAGCGCGAGGACGGCACGGTCATCGACCCGGCCCGCCAGGGGTTGGCGCGCGAATTGGCGCGGATGAATCTGCCGCTGAACTATTACACGCAATGGTACTGGAAGGTCGACCTTCAGAATCTGTTGCATTTCCTGTCGCTGCGCGCCGACAGCCACGCGCAGTATGAAATCCGCGTCTACGCCGAAGCGATGCTCGACATCGTCAAGCGCTGGGTTCCGGCGGTGTATGAGGCCTTCACCGACTACCGCCAGGGCGGGGCGCATCTGTCGCGCAACGGCCTGGACGTGGTGAAGCGCCTGTTGGCCGGGGAAGCGGTGACGCAGGAGGCCAGCGGCCTGTCCAAGCGCGAATGGCGCGAACTGATGGACCAGTTGGGCCGGTCCGAGGGGTAAGGCCCGCAAAACGAACGCCAGACGAGAAGGACACCCGCCATGACGCCGGAGCAGGCCGAGGGAGCGCACCGCCAGGGCCTGATCGCGGCGCAGGCGGGGCGTCTGGATGACGCGTTGGACCTGATCGCCCAGGCGATCACCGCGCGGCCCGGCGTGGCCGCCTGGTGGGCGAATTACGGGCTGGTGCTGGAAAGCAAGGGCGACGCGCTGGGCGCCGTGCAGGCCTACGCCGGGGCGTTGAACCTGGATGGCGGGCTGACGCTGGCCCTGGATGGGCTGGTGGCGGTGGCGGCACGGCTGCGGCAGGCCGGACGCGATGATCTGGCCGAAACGGTGCTGTGCCGCGCCATCGCGCTGGTTCCAGCGGCGGCGGCGGCCACCGCCAACGCCGGGGTGCTGCGGCGCGCGCTGGGTCAGCGGGTGCCAGCGGTCACGCTGCACCGCCGGGCGGCGGCGCTGGACCCGGACAACTGGGTTCATCCCTACAATCTGGGCAACGCGTTGGCGGAGATGGATCGGCTGGGCGACGCCGACCGCGCGTTCCGCGCCGCGCTGGCGCGCGAACCGGCGCGGGCGGAGGCGCTGGTCAATCACGCCGCCCGCGTCCTGTCGCTTCAGGGCCGGTTGGACGACGCGTTGCGGGCGGTGGAACGCGCCTTGCGTCTGCACCCCACCGCCGATTCGCTGCACACCGCCCGGCTCTATTTGATGCAGTTCGATCCGGCGCGGCGGATGGAAGACATCGCGCAAGCCCACGCCGATTGGGGCGCGCGTTACCCGGACCGGTCCGCCGCAGCGGTGGCCCCGCCCGCGCCCAAGCTGCGCATCGGCTATGTTTCCCCCGATTTTCGCGCGCATCCGGTGGGGTTCTTTCTGGAACCGTTGCTGGCGGCGCACGACCGCGAGTCGGTGGAGGTCGTCTGCTACGCCAACACCGCCAACCCGGATTGGAAGACGGAGCGGCTGCGCGGGCTGGCCGATGGCTGGGTGTGGACCGCCGGGATGAGCGACGCCAACCTGTTGGCCCGCATCCGCGCCGACAACATCCATGTGCTGGTCGATCTGGCGGGGCACACCTTCGGCAACCGGCTGGCGGTGTTCGCCCAGCGCGCGGCCCCGGTGCAAGTGACCTGGGCGGGCTATGTCGGCACCACCGGGCTGCCCGCGATGGATTACCTGATCTCCGACAGCCGCCAAAGCCCGGAGGGGGCCGACGGTTGGGCGATCGAAGGCATTGTGCGGATGCCCGACGCCTATGTGCCCTGGGGACCGCCCGACGACGCGCCGCCGGTGGCCCCGCTGCCGATGCTGGCGAACGGCCACCCGACCTTCGGTTCGCTCAACGCCTTGTCCAAGCTCAACCCGGCGGTGGCGGGGCTGTGGGCGCGGGTGCTGGCGGCGGTCCCGAACGCCCGGCTGCTGCTGCGCACGCCCGGTCTGGACGACCCGGACCAGCGGGCGCGGGTGTTGGCGCTGTTCACCCAGGCGGGTGTCGGTCCGGAGCGGATCGTCTTGCGCGGTGGCGCGCCGCATCGGGAGTTTCTGGGTGGGTACGGCGAGATCGACGTCGCGTTGGACCCCTTCCCCTATTCGGGTGGCTTGACGACGCTGGAAGCGCTGTGGATGGGCGTGCCGGTGGTGACGCTGGGCGGCGACCGTTTTTGCGCCCGCCATGCCGTGACTCACCTGACCTCCGCCGGAATGGCGGCTTTGGCGGTGGCCGACGAGGCGGCCTATGTCGCCATGGCGGTCGCGCTGGTCTCGGACGCGCACGGGTTGGCGGCGGTGCGTGCGGGGTTGCGCGACCGGCTGGCCGCGTCCCCGGCCCTGGACGGCGTAAACTTCACCCGGGCGCTGGAGGCGGCCTTTGCCGCCATGTGGCAGCGCGCGGCGGCGGGTGAGGGGCGGGCGTCCTTTTCGTTGAGCTTTGACTGACGCCGCGCCAGCGTCTGGAGCGTGAGCGACCGGTGGAGCAACGCGCGTGATGCGGGCTGAGCTTCGGCTCCTCAGCCGATCAACAGGCTGTCGTCGCTGATCTCCGCACCACCGCGCTGCTTGGCGAACAGGGCCAGCAGATGCGGCACGTCCAGCCCGGCGCGGGTCGTGCCCGACACGTCCAGCACCACGCGCCCTTCATGCAGCATCAGGGTGCGGTCGCCGTAATCCAGCGCCTGGCGCATGGAGTGCGTGACCATCAGCGTGGTCAGGCGGTTGTCGCGCACGATGCGCCGGGTCAGGTCCAGCACGAAATCGGCGGTCGCCGGGTCCAGCGCGGCGGTGTGCTCGTCCAGCAGCAGGATTTTCGATCCGGCCAGCGCGGCCATCAGCAGGCTCACCGCCTGGCGCTGCCCGCCCGACAGCAGGCCCATGCGGTCGTGCAGGCGGTTTTCCAGCCCCAACCCCAGCGCGGCGATGCGGTCGCGGAAGCCGTTGCGCCGCTCGCTCGCCAAGGCCAGCCCCAGCCCGCGCCGCTGCCCGCGCGCGGCGGCCAGCGCCATGTTCTCTTCGATGGTCAAGGTGGCGCAGGTCCCCGCCAACGGATCCTGGAAGACGCGGGCGACCAGACCGGCGCGCTTGGGCGTGTCCCAGCGGGTGACGTCGCACTCGTCGATGGCGATGCGGCCCTGTTCGGCCAGCACGTCGCCCGCCAGCGCGCCGAGGAAGGTCGATTTGCCCGCACCGTTGGAACCGATGACGGTGACGAACTCCCCCTCCGGGATGGTCAGGTCGATGCCGCGCAGCGCGTGCTTTTCCAGCGGCGTGCCGCGCCCGAAGGTGACGTGGATGTCCTGGACGACGATCATCGGGCGGCCCTCACGGCGCGGGATTTGCCCTTCAGACGGGGCAGGATCAGGGCAACCGCGACCAGCAGCGCGGTGACGAGGTTGAGGTCGGAGGCTTGCAGCCCGATCACGTCGGCGGTCAACGCCACCTGAACCGCCAACCGGTAGAGGATGGAGCCGACGACGCAGCCGACCAGCGCCAGCAGCAGCGCGCGGGCGGGCAGCACGGTTTCGCCGACGATCACGGCGGCCAGACCGACGACGATGGTCCCGATGCCGGTGGTGACGTCGGCAAAGCCGTTGGTCTGGGCGAACAGCGCGCCCGCCAGCCCGCACAGGCCGTTCGACAGGGCGATGCCGCTGCAAATGTGGGCGTCGGTGTTGATGCCCTGGGCGCGGGCCATGCGGGCGTTGACGCCGGTGGCGCGCATCGCCAGCCCGTATTCGCTGGACAGGAAGCGCGCCAGCAGCAGCACGACCGCCGCCACGATGACCAGAACCACCAGCGGGCGGACGATGTGGTCGGGCAGACCCAGCCCGTAGAAGGGCGTCAACACCGTGTCCTGCATCAGCAGCGCCACGTTGGGCCGCCCCATCACCCGCAGATTGACGGAGAACAGCGCGATCATCGTCAGGATGCTGGCGAGCAGATGCAGGATCTTGAACCGCACGTTCAGCACCGCCGTGACCAGACCCGCCGCCGCCCCGGCCAACCCGGCGGCCAGACTGGCCAGCCACGGGTTGACGCCCGCGATCAGCAGCACCGCGCAAACGGCGGCCCCCAGGGGAAAGCTGCCGTCCACGGTCAGATCCGGGAAATCCAGGACACGGAAGGACAGATACACACCGACGGCGACCAGCGCGTAGACAAGGCCGATCTCGACGGCACCGAACAGGGCGATTTCACTCATGGACGACGTCACTCATGGACTGCGGCGGCTTCCGGTGAGGCCGTCGCCTTGCCTGTCCGTGCGCCGGGCGGGCAAGGCGGCGGTTCGCCGGAAGGGATGGCCGGGAGGGGCGGGGTTACTGGCCAACCACCTTGGTCGCGCGCTTCACCACGGCCTCGGGGATGGTCAGGCCCATCGCCGCCGCCGATTTCGGGTTTACGAACAGGTCGGTCCCCTTGGCCTGCCCAACGGCGATGTCGCTGGGCTTCTCGCCCTTCAGCACGCGGGCGACGACGGCGCCGGTCTGCTTGCCGACCTGGAAGTAATCAAAGCCGACGGTGGCGACGGCCCCGCGCGTCACGCTGTCGGTGTCGGCGGAAAACAGCGGCAGCTTGGCCTGCTGGGCGACGCCGATCACGCTTTCCAGCGCCGAGACGACGGTGTTGTCGGTGGGGACATAGACGGCGTCGGCCTTGCCGATCAGGCTGCGCATGGCCGGTTGCGCGTCCGCCGATTTCGGAACGGAGGCTTCGACCACCGACAGGCCGGCCTTGGCCGCCTCGTCCTTCAGCACCTTCACCAGAATGACGGAGTTCGGTTCGCCGGGGTTGTAGAGCACGCCGATGCGCTTGGCGTTCGGCAGGATCTCGCGGATCAGGGCGACGTGTTCGCCCACCGGGGCCATGTCCGACAGGCCGGTGACGTTGGCCCCGGGCTTGTCCATCGCCTTGACGAGCTGGGCGCTGACCGGGTCGGTCACGGCGGTGAAGACGACCGGGATGTCGCGGGTCGCCGCCGCCACCGCCTGGGCCGACGGGGTGGAGATCGGCACGATCACGTCGGGCTTGGACCCGGCGAACTGGCGGGCGATCTGCGCGGCGGTGGCCGGGTTGCCCTGCGCGCTCTGGTATTCGACCTTCAGGTTCTGCCCGTTGGTCCAACCCGCTTCCTTCAGCGCCTCGATCACGCCGTCGCGGGTGGCGTCGAGCGCCGGGTGCTGGACGATGGCGGTGATCGCCACGGTCTTGGTCTGGGCCTGGGCCGGGGTCAGCGTCGCCGGGGCCACGAAGGCGGCCAGGGCGACCGCAGCGCACAACAGACGGGGGCACAACAGACGGGGAAAGGTCATGATCGCGTCGTCTCCGAAACGGTGAAGCCTTCCCCTAGACCGGGAACCCCGCCGCCGTCAACTCGGCGGCTGGTCAGGGCAGGGCAATCGGGTGAAGGCTTGAAATTCCTCTATTAGGACATTCGTCATCCCCGCGAAGGCGGGGATCCAGAGTTCGCAGAGTGGTTCTGACGGGAAAGCCTGGATCCCCGCCTTC
>JAIXPD010000017.1 GCA_027486405.1 Azospirillum sp.
GCGGGCGATCTCCGGATGGCTGGCCAGTGTGGCTTCCACCGTGTCCTGCGCGTAGGCAAAACGCGCCTGCTTCAGGAACTTCGCGTAGGCCCGCAGAACCACAACGTCCCGCGCCGTCAGACCCGCCCGCAGGATCAGACGGTTGAACCCGTCATCCTCCATCCGCCCAGACCAAACGGCGGCGAACGCGTCTTGGAAATGGCGCTTGGCGTCGGTGGCGTCGGGGGGCCAGGGGGTGGCGCTGCGCACGGTGAAATCCTGCACCCACACCGAATGCTTTGCCCCGCGCGGGGTGACGGCGAACGGCTCTTCGGTGATGACCTGCAGATCCATGTGTTCGAGCATCGGCAGCGTGTCCGACAGCGCGATGGGCCGCCCGACATGGTGGATGGTGACGTGGAGTTCATCCTCCCCCGCCTCCAGCGGGCGGCCGAGGTTGATCGAGAAGCCCGACCCGGCCAAGGCCTGTTCGATCCGCCCGATGTCGAACACCGCCTGCGCGGCGCTGTGCGAATCGCGGTAGCCGACCGGGAAGGCGTCGGCGTAGCGGGCGGCCAGCGCCAAGCCGCGCTCCTCCCCGTTCGCGTCGATCAGCGCGCTGCGCAGATGGTCGGCCCACCCGCGCGAGGCCAGCACCAAACGCTGTTCCAGCGCGGCCAGATCGACCAGCGGCAGGCCATCGGGACCGGTCTGGACGATCATGTGCAGCCGGGCCAGACGGCTGTCGCCCAATTGGGTGTAGAAGGCGGAGCAGCGGCCCCGATAGGCGTCCTCCAGAATGGTTTGGATCGTTCGCCGCAGATCGGTGTCGAAACGGTCGCGCGGCACGAAGACCAGGGCGGAGATGAAACGCTCGAACGGATCCTTGCGGACGAACAGGGCCAGACGCTGGCGTTCCTGCAAATGCAGGATGCCGATGGCGATGTCGTGCAGCTCGGCGGGCTGGATCTGGAACAGCTCGTCGCGCGGGTAGGTTTCCAGAATGTTCAGCAGCGCCTTGCCATCATGGCCCAGCGGGTCGAACCCGGCGCGGGTGGCGACCTGGACGACCTTTCGGCGCAGGATCGGGATGTCGCGCGGGCTGGCGTTGTAGGCGGTGGCGGTGAACAGGCCGACGATCAACCGTTCGCCGACGATGCGCCCGTCGGCGTCGAACCGCTTGATCAGCACGACGTCCAGCGCCACCGGCCGGTGAACGGTGGAATCACGGTTGGCCTTCGTCACCAGCAACGGGCGGGGTTGGCGCAGGAAATCGCGCACCTCCGCCGACAAGCTGGCGGAATGGCGCAGGCCGTCGAACACCGTCACGTCGTCGTCGCGCAGCACGCCCAGCCCGCTGCCCGCGATCAGCTCCAAATCCGGCTCGTCACCGTCGGTCACGCGGTAGTCGCGCGCGCCCAGATAGGTGAAATTGTCCTCGTCCATCCAGGCGAGGAAGGCGGCGGCCTCTTCGGCCTCCCCCTCGGGCATGACGCTGCGGGCGGCGGCGGTCAGGGCGGCGGATTCGGCGATCCGGCTGCCGATGGTCCGCCAATCCTCCACCGCCGCGCGGACGTCGGTCAACACCGCCTCCAACCCGGCGCGGATGGCCTCCTGGGCGGCGGGATCGCCCACCGGGTTGACCTGCACATGCATCAGCGATTCCGGGCGGGCACCCGGCGGCGCGTCGGTTCCCGGCTCGAACAGGCCGGTGATGTCGCCCGCCGCGTTGCGCAGGATGGGCAGCACCGGATGAATCACCAGATGGACGGTCAGCCCCCGGCGGTTCAGCTCCGCCGTCACCGAATCGACCAGGAAAGGCATGTCGTCGTTGACGATTTCCACGATGGTCCGCTGCGCGTGCCATCCGGCCTGTTCCACGCGCGGGGTGTAGACCCGCACCGTCGCGGTCCCCGCCGGGCGGCGGCGGGCGGCCTGCCACATGGCGAGCGCCGCGCCGTAAAGCTGTTCGTCGGGGGTGTTGGCCAGATCGGCGGGCGGAACGTTGGCGTAGAACTGGCGAACGAACCATTCCACGGTCGCCGCCCCTTCACGCTCGATCCGCTCGCGCACCAGCGCCGTCACCCGGCCCAGCGTGTCGTCGATCCGCCGTTGCAGCGGCCCCGGTTCCAGCGAGGAGGCGTCCAACATCGGTTCATTCATGGCCACAGCGGTTCGATTCATCGTCGGATGTCCAGCCCATTGCCTGCGCACGCCGCGCCCATCACGGACCGGCGGCGCGACTATCCGCCGCGCGGATGAACAGGGATGCGAGCAGATATGAACAGCCCGTGGGCAAGTGTGGACAGGTGTGAACAGCCCTCTGTTGAAAGACCGGCCTACTGAAACACAGGGGCGAACAGCAACCCGCCTTGGGTCCAGGGCCGGTTGGCCCCGCGTTCCAACCCGAAGGGGGAGCGGCTGCCGACGTTGCGTTCAAAGATTTCGCCGTAATTGCCGACCTGCACGATGGCCTGATAGGCCCAGTCGGGGCGCAAACCGATCTTGCGCGCGTCATCGGGCAGGCCGGACAGCAGGCGTTGCACCTCGCTGTTGCCGGTGATGCGCAGGAACCCGGCGTTTTCCCCGGTCACGCCCGCGTCTTCGGCCAGAAACAGGGCGAACATGGTCCAGCGGATCGCGCTCAACCACCGTCGGTCGCGGTTGGAGGCGACCGGCGCGATTGTTTCCCGCGAAGGGACCGGCGGGGCGGCGATCAGCAGGCCGTCGCGGTTGCCCTCCAGCCCGCGCAGGGCCGTGACCAGCAACGCCCGGTCGGTGGACAGCGCGTTGCATTCCCGCCCGATGAAGGCTTGCAGGGCGTCGGGCCAGGTTGGCAGCGGGCGCAAGGTCCAGCCCGGCCGATCCCCCCGCGCCAGATAGGCGTCCAACCCGGCGAAGGCGGTGGAGCCGACCGGCGTGCAGATCGTCGCCTCCCCCACCTCCAACGGGGATCGTCCATCCGGGCGTCGCCAGACGGCGATGGCCTGTTCGTCGTGGAACACCGGCGGGCCGAAATCGACCGGGTTGCCCGCGTCGCGCGTCAACGTCCAGGAGGTTTGCGCGAAGGACACATCGACATCCCCGGCGGCCAGCGCCGCGAACTCCTGCGGTTTGGACAGGCGGCGGATGTCCACCGCCTCGGCCCGGCCCAGCACGGCGGCCCCCAGCGCCCGGCAGAGATCGACCATGAAGCCGATGGGGCGGCCCGCCTTGTCGTTCGCGGCAAAGCCGGGGTTGTAGGACACGCCGCAGCGCAGAACCCCGCGCCGCTCGATCTCCGCGATCACGCTGCCGTCGTCGTCGACCTCGGCACCAAAGGGGGCCTGGGCGTCGGCGGCCATGGCCGCGCCCGTCCACAGCGGAACGGGCATCAGCACACCGGCCCACACCAGCGCGACGCGCCCCCACCATCGGATGTTCGGATTCACTGCCACACCGCAAAGACCATGACGCCGCCCGCAAGACCGCTATGATGGCGGTCATGATACGGCGGCGCGGGCGCGGAGCAAGACCGCAACCGTGTGGGGGAGCAAACACCCGCCGCGTGACCCTGGACACGACGGCAACACGACAACACGACAACACGACAACACGACAACACGACAACACGACAACACGACAACACGACGGCGGCGACACGGCGGCATGGAACACGGCTCAGGCATGGCAAGCGAGGCGAACGAACGACCGGCGGGCAACGGGCGGGTGCGCATCGGCGTGGGCGCGCGGCTGTTCGGTGCGTTGGCCTTCAACGGTCTGGTGGCGCTGCTGATCGGGTTGGGGGCCTATGTCGCGTTCGACGGCCTGCACATCGGCATCACGCGGGTGACGTCGGAACGCTTTCCCGCCGTCGTCGCCGCCGCCCGGCTGGAACGCCAGCATCAGCGGATCATGCGCAGTCTGGAGCAATTGGCGCTGTCGAGCGACAATTCCGGGCGGGAAACGGTCAATCAGGGCCTGTCCGACCAGTTGGCGGGCTATGACCGGCTGTTGTCGGAGCTGGATGTCGGCGACAACCGCCCGGCCCAGCGCATCGACAGCCTGCGGCAGCAGCGCGACGAAATTCTGCGCCTGCGCGAGGCCATCGACCGGGGGGTGAGCGCGCGCATCGCCGCCCGGCGCGGCTTGGCCGACCGCGACCGCGACGTGCGGCAGTTGGCCGACGGTCTGGCCGATCCGGCCCTGCGCGGGTTGACCGATGCCGCCGCCCAACGGTGGCTGGCGATGGCCGAGCGGCTGCTGTTCCTCACCGCGTCGGTCCATCAGGTGGAAAGCAGCTTTGGCCTGACCCGGTTGCGGGATGGGGCCGCCGCCCAGATCACCGTCCTGTCGGATCTCTCCGCCCTGCCCGATGGCGCGCGGGAGCGGGCGGAGCGGTTGATCGTGGGGATGCGCGGCGTGGCGGAGGGGGAACGGTCCGTGTTCCGCCAGCGTCAGGCGGAGTTGCAGGCGTCGGAGGCGCTGACCGGGCTGATCGACCGCGCCAATCAGGTTTCGTTGGTCAACACCGGCCTGACCACCGGCATTTTCGTGGAACAGACCCGCGCGGCGGAGGACAGCCGCCAGCAGATCATCGAGATTTCCACCACCTACACCCGGTTGTTCTTCGCCTCGGTCGGGGTGGTGTTGATGGGGATGGTGCTGTCCTTCCTCTATGTCCGGCGCAAGGTGCTGGCCCGGCTGTGGGCGGTGAGCGAGGCGATCCGCGACCGCACGGCGGGCGGCAGCGGCGAGATTCCGGCCAGCGGGGCCGACGAGATCGGAGAGTTGGCCCGTGCCCTGCGCTTCTACATCCACGAAACCGGGGTGAAGAGCGAGGCGTTGCGCCGGAACGAACAGTGGTTGCGCACGGTGTTGGAGGCCGCCCCGGTCCCGCTGGTGATTTCCGGGCGCGACGACGGGCAAATCCGTTTCGTCAACCGCCGCGCGGCCGATCTGTTCGGCGCGCGCGAGGCCAAGGCGCTGTTGGGCCGCCCCGCCGCCAGCGTCTGGTCGGCCCCATCGGTGCGCGACGCCTTCGTGCAACAGGTTCTGGACAAGGGCGTGGCCCAGGATGTGGAAGCGGAGCTGGTGACGGAATCCGGCTGGACCATCTGGGGCCTGCTGTCGGGCATCGCGTTCGAGTTCCAGGGCGAAGAGGTGCTGCTGAGTTCGGTGGTGGACATCACCCGCCGCCGCGAGGCCGAAGAGATGCTGCGGCGGACCCAAGCCTTCCTCGACGCCGTGATCGACAACGTGCCGAGCGTGCTCTACGTGCTGGACGGCGACAGCGGGCGGGTGGTGCTGTGGAACCGCGCGGCGGAGGAGGCGTTCGGGACCAGCCGGTCCACCATCCAGAACCGTCCGCTGGTGGAGGCGCTGGGCGAGGAGACGGGCCGCGCGCTGGCGGGCGGGGAACCCGGTGCCCTGCGCTCCCTGGGGGTGGAGGAGCTGGTGTTGACGCGCGACGGCGACACGGCGGTGTTCGCCCTGCAACGCCACCCGTTCGAATGGTCGGGCGATGGGCGCTGCCACATCATCTGCATCGCCAACGACATCACCGCGTCGCGTCGCGCGCGCGAGGAGCTGCGGCAGGCCAAGGAACGGGCGGAGCGCGCCGACGCCGCCAAGACCGAGTTCCTCGCCACCGTCAGCCACGAGATGCGCACGCCGCTGAACGGCATTCTCGGCCTGTGCCGCCTGCTGCTGACCGGGCGGTTGGATCCGGGGGAACGGCGTTACGCGGTGTCGATCATGCGCTGCGGCCATGGGCTGCTCGATCAGGTGAACGACATCCTGGATCTGCGCAAGATCGAGGATGGCAAGCTCGACCTCGACCCCGCGCCCTGCGCCATCCTGCCGGTGCTGGAGGAGGTGGTGGCGACGGTCGAAAGCCTGGCCAACGAGAAGGGCATCACGCTCGACCTCGACATCACGCCGGAGGTGCCGGAACTGGTGGTGCTGGACCGCCAGCGGCTGCGGCAAATCCTGGTCAATCTGGTCGGCAACGCCATCAAATTCACCGAACGCGGCGGGGTCGATCTGCGCGTGACCATCGGCTGCGATGGGGCCGGAGGGGAAACGCTGGTGATGAGCGTGCGCGACACCGGCATCGGCATCCCCGCCGACCGCCGTTCGGCGATCTTTGAAAAGCTGGAGCAGGCCGACCCCACCATTTCCCGCCGGTTCGGCGGCAGCGGTTTGGGGTTGGCCATCGTCCGCCACCTGCTGGATGCCATGCAGGGGACGGTGACGGTGGACAGCGTCGTCGGGTTGGGCAGCCTGTTCACCGTCGCCATTCCGCTGGTTCGGGTGGACAACCCGGCCCTGCCGACCGCGCCGGGGCGGCTGTTGCCGGTGCACATGGTCCGTTCGCTGGCCCTGCTGCTGGTGGAGGACGACGCCATCAACCGCGAGGTGGCGATGGGCCTGCTGTCGGACGCCGGGCACCGCATCACCATCGCGGAAACCGGGGAAAAGGGGCTGGAACTGGCGGCGCGGCGGCGGTTCGACGCCGTGCTGCTCGACATCCGTCTGCCCGACATCGACGGGCCGGAGGTGGCCCGCCGCATCCGCGCCCTGCCGGACGAGGCGCACGCCATGGTTCCCATCGTGGCGGTGACGGCCAACGTCTTCGCCGCCGACCGCGCCCGCTATCTGGCCGCCGGGATCGACGCGGTGATCGAAAAGCCGATCTTCCCGGAACGGTTGATGCATCTGCTGTCCAACACTGTCGGACGGCGGATCGAGAGCACCGACGACCCCACCGACGCGCCGGCGGGGGAGGAGCGCCCCGCCACCGGCCCCGCCGCCGATCCGCTGGTGAACCCGGAGATCCTGGACCGGTATGTTCAGTCGCTCGGCCCGGCGCGTTTCGCCACCATCCGGGGGCTGCTGCTGGAGGCGGCGGCCGATGGGTTGCCGCGCCTGTCCGATCCCGACACCGACGACGCCGATCTGGAGGACGTCGCCCACCGTCTGGCCGGTGCGGCGAGCCATTTCGGCCTGACCGGTTTCGTCGGTGTGATGCGCGCCATCGAAGACGGGGTGCGCGAAGGCCGCCGCCCGGAGGCGCAAGCCCTGGCCGCCACCGCGCCGTCCATCTTCACCCAGGCCGTGGCCGCGATGGACGCCCGCTGCGCGGCGGCGGCGGCGGTGGTGGCGGCGGTGTAGGGGCGGGCGTGGCGATCCGGCCCGCTTGACGTCCCCCGCTTGACGTCCCCCCCGCTTGACGCACGGCAATCGCATTTGGGGCTGATATTCCTTGAAAAAGACTTTCGTCATCCCCGCGAAGGCGGGGAACCAGAGTTTGCAGGACGACTCTGATGGAAAAGCCTGGATCCCCGCCTACGC
>JAIXPD010000035.1 GCA_027486405.1 Azospirillum sp.
GGCGGGGATCCAGAGTTCGCAGAGTGGCTCTGACGGGAAAGCCTGGATCCCCGCCTTCGCGGGGATGACGGTAAATTCTTCGTATAGGTTTATAAACCTTCAAGCGATTGCCCTGTTGTCTCCCCCCTGTCGCGGCGATGGACAAGCCCTCTTTCCCCTCATTCCGCCGCCAGTGCGAAGGACACCAGACGGGCCGGACGGCGGCGAGGCAGATGTATCCGCGCCACCTCCAGCACATGCGCCAGTTCCCGCAGCGCGTCGGTCGCCAGACTCAAGGCCATCACCGGCAGCCAGCGGTCGAACAGTTGGGCCGCCGTGTCCCCATCCCCGCCCTGGACCGCCGCCAGCGCGTCGAGCATCGCCGCTTCGTCGGCGCTGACCCGTGTGCAGGAGGGCGCGCACACCTCTGGTTTGGCCGCGTTGGCCACGGAAAAGCTGCCCAGCAAGGCGAACAGCGGCAACAGCGCGGTGTTGGGCACGCCCGCGATGTTCAGGCCGATCCGCATCGACGCCATCGCCCCAGCGGTTCCGCTGCGGAACCATTGACGGATGCCGGTCAACAGCGCGCGTTCGGCCGCCGTCAGGTCCATCACCGTCCAGGGCGACGGACGCCCCACCCCACCCGTTTCGCACATCGACCACGCTCCTTCGCTGGGTTGCGGAGCGCACTCTATCCCACCACCGCATTAATTGCGAGTCATTCTTATTTGCGAAATTGTCGCAGGCGCAAAACGGCCCGCCTCTCCATCCGGACAGGCGGGCCGTTCTGGTCGTCATCCGATTTGGATCGTCACGCGGTTGCGTCAGCGATCACCCGCCCGATCATCCGCCCAACCATCCATCAACTCACTCGGCGGCCACAGCGTCGGCCCCGGCGGGCGGGGTCCAGCGCAGGATCGGCTTGCGCGCCGCCGCCGTTTCGTCCAACCGGCGGCGCGGGGTCAGGCGCGGGGCCGCCTGGAAATAGGCCACGTCGCCGCCCTTGGCCCGTTCGGCCAGCGCGCGCAGCGCACCGATGAACTGGTCCAGACTGGCCTTGCTCTCGGTCTCGGTCGGCTCGATCAGCAGCGCTCCATGGACGACCAACGGGAAATACATGGTCATCGGGTGGAAACCCTCGTCGATCAGCGCCTTGGCCATGTCGAGCGTGGTGACGCCGGTCCCCTTCAGGAACCGGTCGTCAAACAGGCATTCGTGCATGCACGGGCCGTCGAAGGAGGCCGTCATCACGTCCTCCAGCTTGGCCATCACATAATTGGCGTTCAGCACCGCGTCGCCCGACGCCTGCCACAGCCCATCCGCCCCGTGGCTGAGCATGTAGGACAGGGCGCGGGTGAACATGCCCATCTGCCCATGGAACGCCTTCATCCGGCCAAAGGCCGGGCCGTCCCCGGCCTCCTCGACCAGCGCGAAGCCGTTCGCGCCGTGGGTGACATACGGGACCGGCACATAGGGGGCCAGCGCCTCGGAGAACACCACCGGCCCCGACCCCGGACCACCGCCGCCGTGCGGCGTGGAGAAGGTCGTGTGCAGGTTGATGTGCATAACAGCCACGCCCAGATCGGCCGGGCGGACCCGCCCGACGATGGCGTTGAAGTTGGCACCGTCGCAGTAGAAATAGCCGCCCGCCGCGTGCACCGCGTCGGCGATGGCGATGATGTCCCGCTCGAACAGGCCGCAGGTGTTCGGGTTGGTCAGCATCAGACCGGCCACGTCCGGCCCCAGCTTGGCCTTCAGCGCGGCGAGATCGACGCGGCCGTCGGCGGTCGCCGGGATCGATTCCACCGCGTAGCCGCAAGCGGCGGCGGTGGCCGGGTTGGTGCCGTGGGCGCTTTCCGGAACCAGGATCTTGGTGCGGCCGCTGTCGCCCTTGGCCTCATGCGCCGCGCGGATCGCCATGATGCCGCACATCTCGCCATGGGCACCCGCCGCCGGGGCCAGCGTCACCGCCGCCATGCCGGTCAGGGTCTTCAGCCAATGGGCCAGCGCGTCCATCAGTTCCAGGGCACCCTGCACGGTGCTGACCGGTTGCAGCGGGTGCACGTCGGCGAAGCCCGGCAACCGCGCCATCTTCTCGTTCAGGCGCGGGTTGTGCTTCATCGTGCAGGAGCCGAGCGGGTACAGGCCGCTGTCGATGGCGTAGTTCTTCTGCGACAGGCGGGTGTAGTGGCGCACCACCTGCGGCTCGGCCAGGCCGGGCAAGCCGACCGTGGCGCGCGGCTTCACCGCCCCCAGACGCGTGGCCACCGTGGGGATTTCCGGCAGATCGACGCCGCAACGACCCGGCGCGTCCTGTTCGAAAATCAACGGCTCTTCGATCTGAAGGCCACGGTTGCCGGTGATGGTCCCGGTGACGGCGTCGGTGCTCGCCGCAACCGGAATGGCCGAGGGACGGCCCTGGGAATTCATGCTCATGACAGAACCTCAGCAAGCGCCGTGGCGAAGGCATCCATGTCGGACTCGGTGTTGGTCTCGGTGACGGCGACCAGCAGCAAATCATCCATCTCGCCCGGGTACAGGCGCGACACCGGCACACCGCCCAGAATGCGGCGGGCGGCCAGCGCCTCCACCACCCCGGCGGCGGGCTTGGGCAGCTTCACGGTGAATTCGTTGAAGAAGCTGCCGTTGACCACCTCAACCCCCGGAACCGCCGCCAGCTTGTCGGCCATCTGCACGGCCTTGGCGTGGTTGAGCTGCGCCAGATGGGTGATCCCCGCCTCGCCCAGCAGGCTGACATGGATCGAAAAGGCCAGCGCGCACAGACCGGCGTTGGTGCAGATGTTCGAGGTCGCCTTTTCGCGGCGGATGTGCTGCTCACGCGTCGAAAGCGTCAGCACGAAGCCGCGACGGCCATCGGCGTCCACCGTCTCACCGCACAGACGGCCCGGCATCTGGCGAACGTATTTGTCCTTCACCGCGAACAGCCCGACATAGGGACCGCCGAAATTCAGCGCGTTGCCGAAGGACTGGCCTTCCGCCGCGACGATGTCGGCCCCCATGTCGCCCGGCGGGGTCAACAGCCCCAGCGACAGCGCTTCCGTCACCACGACGATCAGCAGCGCGCCCTTGGCCTGACAGACCTTCGCGAGGTCCGAGTAATCGCGGACATGGCCGAACACGCTGGGGTTCTGCACGACGACGCAAGAGGTCGTGTTGTCGATCTGGGCGGCCAGATCCTCCACCCCGGTCGGGTCGGCGGGCAGCGCCACGGCGTCGAAGCCGATGAAACGGGCGTCGGTCGTGGTGGTGTCGCGGTAATGCGGGTGCAGGCCACCGGACAGCAGCGCCTTTTTGCGCCGCGTCACCCGGTTGGCCATGATGACGGCCTCGGCGCAGGCGGTCGCACCGTCATACATGGAGGCGTTGGCCACATCCATGCCGGTCAGCAGCGACACTTGCGTCTGAAACTCGAACAGGACCTGCAAGGTCCCCTGGCTGACCTCCGGCTGGTAGGGCGTGTAGGCGGTCAGAAACTCACCGCGCTGGACCATGTGATCGACGGTGGCCGGAACATGGTGGCGGTAGGCACCGGCCCCCAGAAAGCTGGGGACCGACCCGGCGGCGATGTTCTTGGCGGCCATCGCGCCCATCAGGCGCTCCACCTCCAATTCGCCCATGTGGTTGGGCAGGCCCCCGATCGGGCCGGACAGACGGGCGGCTTCGGGGACATCGCGGAACAGATCGTTCACCGACGCCGCGCGGGTGGCCGCCAGCATGGACTGCCGGTCGGCCTCGGTCAGGGGCAAATACCGCATGTTAGTGCGATTCCTCCACAAAGGCCGCGTAGGCGGCTTCGTCCATCAGCGCGTCGAGCTGCGACGGATCGCTGAGCGTCACCTTGAAGAACCAGCCATCGGTTTCCGGCGCGCTGTTGGCGAGCGACGGGTCATCGACCAACGCCTGGTTGGCTTCGGTGACGGTCCCGGACACCGGACAATAGACGTCGCTGGCGGCCTTGACCGATTCGACGACGGCGGCTTCCTTGCCCTGCTCCAGGACACGGCCCGCCTCGGGCAGTTCGACGAACACGACGTCGCCCAACTGGCCCTGGGCGAAGTTGCTGATGCCGATGGTGGCGACGTCGCCGTCGACGCGCACCCATTCATGGTCTTTGGTGTATTTGACGGTCATTGTGATCCCCTGTTCAAACGCGGAAGTGTCTGACAACGAAACGGTTGGGCCACCGGCGCTGCGGGCAGCCCTGGCCCATCAGCCCCGGTAATAGCGCTGCGGCACGAAGGGCAGCGCGGCAACGCGGGCGGGCAGCGGCTTGCCGCGCACCATCAGCGTCAGCGGCGTGCCGACGGCGGCGTGGGCGCGATCGACATAGCCCATGGCGACGGGCGCGCCCGCCGTGGGGCCAAAGCCGCCGCTGGTGATCTCGCCGATCTTGGTGCCGTCGGCGTCGAGAATGTCGGTGTGCTCGCGGGCGGGCTGGCGGCCTTCCGGCTGGATGCCGACGCGGCGGCGCGACGCCCCGTCCGCCAGTTGCTGCACGATGATGGCGTGGCCGGGGAAGCCGCCCTCGGCGCGGCGGCGCTTGGGCAGCGTCCATTCCAGCGCGCCGTCCACCGGGGTGGTGGTGGTGTCGATGTCATGGCCATACAGGCACAACCCGGCTTCCAGGCGCAGCGAGTCGCGGGCACCCAGCCCGATGGCCTCCACCTCCGCCTCGGCCAGCAGGGCGCGGGCGATGGCCTCGGCGGCGTCGTTCGGGCAGGACAGCTCATAGCCGTCCTCGCCGGTGTAGCCGGAGCGGGTCAGCGTCACCGGCACGCCGTTGAATTGGGCGCTGCGGCAGCTCATGAAGGGCATGGTCGCGGCTTCTGGCACGAAGCGGGCCATCACCTCGGCCGCCAGCGGCCCTTGCAGGGCGAGCAGCGCCAGATCGGCGAGGTATTCAACCTCGACCAGTCCGGCCAGCTTGCTGCGCAGATGGGCGATGTCCTGCTCCTTGCAGGCGGCGTTGACCACCAGGAACAGATGATCCCCGGCGTTCGTCACCATCAGATCGTCGAGGATGCCGCCCTGCTCGTTCAGGAACAGCGTGTAACGGGTGCGGCCGACCGCCAGCCCCTTGATGTCGCCGGGAACCAGCGTTTCCAGCGCCGCCGCCGGATCGACCCCAGCCGAAGCGATTGGCTTCAGGCGCACCTGACCCATGTGCGACACGTCGAACAGACCGGCCTTGTCGCGGGTGTGCTGGTGCTCCTTCAGGATGCCCAGCGGGTATTGCACCGGCATGTCGTACCCGGCAAACGGGACCATGCGGGCACCCAGCTCGACATGCAGCGCGTGCAGGGCGGTGGTCTTGATGGCTTCGGTGGAGTCGGTCACGCTGGCTCTCCGGCATAAGGGACGCGCCCGCGCCGACCCTTCGGCGCGAGAGATTGCCCCCTCTGTCTTGGACCTGAGAGATTCACCACGCGCACGCCGGGGCCGATGGCCTGGGACGAACGCGCCGGTTTACTCCTTCGGTGAGCCACGGCGCGCGAGCGCCGGTGTCTGCTTTCCAGAGTTGCCTTATCCCCTTGCGGTCCTTGCTGCCTGAGAGTTTCCGGGGGCGGTTGCTCCTTCGGCGCCACCGTTTTGCCGCCCGTGGTCCCGGGCAACGCAACGGCGATCTCTCCCGCGAGGGATCATCAGCGTGTTGCCCGCACACTGTCGCGGACGGGCCAGAATGTCAATCGGGGGATCACGGCGCTGTCAGAATTCCACACAACGCCCGTTTTCCCATTTTGGGGGGAAAATCTTAAAAATGGCGCTGCGCACCCCCGTTTGCGCGCAAAACCGGATGGGGAACCCCCGTCTTCGCATCGTGGCGAGACTGGGGGTCCCCCCTTCACATCATTTCAAATCCAAATGGCTGCCGTCGCAAAATGGCGGTTTCTTGGTCGCCTTGCAGCCGCAGAAACGGGCCTTCATCGTCGTGGCCGGGGCGAACTTCATCGGTTCGAACCCGGTTCCGGCGTGGCTGCCGTCGCAGAAGGGCTGCTTGGCGCTCTTGCCGCACCGGCACCAGTAGTAGGTCTTTCCCGCCTCCATCTCGACGGTGAAAGGCTCCTTGGACGCAACGACGGGGTTGGCCATTCAACTCTCCCTTGGCGGTTGGCCCGAGGATCGGGCGGCTACGGGTGGTTGGAAAACTGGAACCGGTGACGACGGCAGCGGATCAGACGGTCAGCGCTTCAACTGGGCGCGGTTGAAGGCGAGCTGTTCCGGCGACAGTTGGAAACCCAGATAGACCTTCCAGTCCTTGGCGTTGGCGTCCTTGGGCAGCGGGATGCGGGGGGCCAGCTCTTCCCGGCTGCCCGCGCGCGGCTGACCGGCGGGGAAGGTCACGTCGGTGTCGAAAAAGGCCTTCGACACGATGGTTTCGTCCGGCTTGGCCAGCGCGACGAAATACTGGTAGCGGGCGCTGTCGCCCTTCATCGCCGGGCCACGCTCGGCGATCAGGTACAGGTTGACGTTCACCGTCACGCCGGTGTCGGTGTAGTCGCAATTGCCCGCGAAATCGGCCAGCGCGGCGCGCGATTCCAGATCGTTCAGGTCGCGCCCACCGGGGCGCATCACCGTCACTTCCGACAGATCGCGGATGATCGACACCTTCGGGCAGGCGAGTGCGGCCTCCGCCGCCGAGGGCGGCGACAGCCCCAGATCGGCGCAGCCGGACAGGCCCACGGCGGCGGTCATCGCCGCCAGCGCGAGCAGCCGCGTCCGGGCCGGGCTTTTCAGAGAGGGGGCAGCTGTATTAGGGTCGCGGCGGCGGTCCATCGGTTCGGCCTGATCGGTTGGATCGAAAGGTGTGCGGGTGACTTTAGAGATCCCGCGCAACCGGCACAAGGCCATGCGACGGCTTTGTTTCCTGTGACCGTTTTGACAATGGCGGACCTGAGAGCGACATGACCAACCCGGCTTCCCTGACGATCCTTCTCGCCGCCCCGCGCGGTTTTTGCGCCGGTGTGGACCGGGCGATCCAGATCGTCGAAACCGCGCTGGAGCGGTACGGCGCGCCCGTCTATGTCCGGCACGAGATCGTCCACAACCGTTTCGTCGTCGAAAGCCTGGAGGCCAAGGGCGCGGTGTTCGTCGATGAGTTGACCGAGGTGCCGGACGGCGTGCCGGTGGTGTTCTCCGCCCATGGCGTGCCGAAATCGGTGCCGGAGGCGGCGGAGGCGCGCGGCCTGTTCTACCTCGACGCCACCTGTCCGTTGGTCAGCAAGGTGCACCGCGAGGCCGAGCGGCATTTTTCCGAAGGCCGCCAGATCGTGCTGATCGGCCACGCCGGGCACCCGGAGGTGATCGGCACCATGGGCCAACTGCCCGAGGGGGCGGTGGTGCTGGTGGAAAATGTGGCCGACGTGGCGCGGATCGTGGTCGATGATCCGAACAATCTGGCCTTTGCGACGCAAACCACCCTGTCGGTGGACGAAACGGCGGACATTCTGGCCGCCCTCCAGGCCCGCTTTCCCGCCATCGCCGGGCCGAAAAAGGAAGACATCTGCTACGCCACCACCAACCGTCAGGCGGCGGTCAAGGCGATCGCGCCCAAGGTGGACGCGCTTCTGGTGCTGGGCGCGCCCAACTCCTCCAACTCCAAACGGTTGGTCGAGGTGGCGAAGGTCCATGGCTGCCCCACCGCGCAACTGGTCCAGCGGGCCAGCGACATCGATTGGGCGGCGTTGGGCGGGATCGCGCGGCTGGGAATCACCGCCGGGGCGTCGGCCCCGGAAATCCTGGTCGAAGAGGTGATCGAAGCCGCCCGCGCCCGCTTCACCGTGACGGTGGAGGAACTGCGCACCGCCACCGAAAACGTGGTGTTCAAGCTGCCCCGCGCCCTGGTCGAGGATGTGGTGGAGCGGGACTGAGGAACACCTCCTCCCCCGTCCCACCCCTCAACGCGCGCCGCCGCCCTCCCGGCCTGTCCTTTTACGGCCCCTTGCGGCGGCGGCCCGGCTTTTTCTGCGGCGCGCCTTCGGGGATGCCGCGCCCTTGGCGGGCGCTGCTGATGCCGATGCTGCCGGGGGTTTCCAGCCCCAGATCCATGGCTTCCAGGCGGCGCAGCTCGTCGCGCAGGCGGGCCGCCTCCTCGAACTCCAGATCGGCGGCGGCGGCGCGCATGCGCTTTTCCAGATCGGCGATGACGGTTTTCAGGTTGTGGCCAACCAGTTCGGTGGCGTTCAGCCCGGTTTTCACCGTCACATGGTCGCCGCGCTCGTAAACGCTTTCCATGATGTCGCCGATCGCCTTCTTCACCGACTCCGGCGTGATGCCGTGTTCCAGATTGTAGGCGTGCTGTTTCTCGCGCCGCCGGGCGGTTTCGCTGATGGCGTATTGCATGCTGTCGGTGATCTTGTCGGCGTAGAGGAGCGCCCGCCCCTCGACGTTGCGCGCCGCGCGGCCGATGGTCTGGATCAGCGAGGTCTTGGAGCGCAGATAGCCTTCCTTGTCGGCGTCGAGGATCGCCACCAGCGCGCATTCGGGGATGTCCAGCCCCTCGCGCAGCAGGTTGATGCCGACCAGCACGTCGTAAGCCCCCAGGCGCAGATCGCGGATGATCTCGATCCGCTCCAGCGTGTCGACGTCGGAATGGATGTAGCGGACGCGCAAGCCCGACTCGTGCATGTATTCGGTCAGCGCCTCCGCCATCTTCTTGGTCAGGGTGGTGACGAGGACGCGATAACCCTTGGCCACCACCTCCTTGCACTCCCCGATCAAATCATCGACCTGGGTTTCGGTGGGGCGGATGATGACCTCGGGGTCGATCAGGCCGGTGGGGCGCACCAACTGTTCGCTGAAGACGCCGCCGGTGCGCTCCATTTCCCAATTGCCGGGGGTGGCGGAGACGAAGACCGTCTGCGGGCGCATCGCCTCCCATTCCTCGAACTTCAATGGGCGGTTGTCCACGGCGCTGGGCAGACGGAAGCCGTATTCGACCAGCGTTTCCTTGCGCATGCGGTCGCCCCGGTACATGCCGCCGATCTGCGGCACCATGACGTGGCTTTCGTCCACAATCAGCAGCGCGTTGTCGGGCAGATACTCGAACAGGGTCGGCGGCGGTTCGCCCGGCGCACGACCGGTCAGGAAGCGGGAGTAGTTTTCGATCCCGGCGCAGGAGCCGGTGGCGGCCATCATCTCGATGTCGAAGGTGGCGCGCTGCTCCAGCCGCTGCGCCTCCAGCAGCTTGCCTTGGGCGTTGAACGCCTCAAGCTGCGCCTTCAGCTCCTTTTTGATCGCACCGATGGCCTGATGCAGCGTCGGTTTCGGGGTGACGTGGTGGCTGTTGGGGTAGACGCGCACGGCCTCCAACCCGGCCAGCTTTTCACCGGTCAGCGGATCGATCTCGTGGATCGCCTCGATCTCCTCGCCAAACAGCGAGACACGCCACGCGCGATCCTCCATGTGGGCGGGGAAGATCTCCACCGTGTCGCCGCGCACGCGGAACAGGCCACGGCCAAAGGCGGCGTCGTTGCGCTTGTATTGCAGTTCGGTCAGCTTGCGCAGCAACTCGTGCTGGGCGATCACCTCGCCCTTGCGCAGGTCAAAGGTCATCTCCGAATAGGTTTCGACCGAGCCGATGCCGTAGATGCAGGACACCGACGCCACGATGATGACGTCGTCGCGCTCCAGCAACGACCGGGTGGCGGCGTGGCGCATCCGGTCGATCTGCTCGTTGATCGAGGATTCCTTTTCGATGTAGGTGTCGGTGCGGGCGACGTAGGCTTCCGGCTGGTAGTAATCGTAATAGGAAACGAAATACTCCACCGCGTTGTCGGGGAAGAAGCTCTTCATCTCGCCGTAAAGCTGGGCCGCCAACGTCTTGTTGGGGGCCAGCACCAGCGTCGGCCGCTGCACCGTCTGGATCACATGGGCCATGGTGAAGGTCTTGCCCGACCCGGTGACGCCCAACAGCACCTGATCGCGTTCCCCACGCACCAGCCCGTCGGTCAGCTCCGCGATGGCGCGCGGCTGGTCGCCCGCCGGGACATAATCCGACGAGATGACGAACCGCTTCCCAGCCTCCAGCTTCGCGAAGGATTTGGCGGGGATGGGGGACAGGACGGGGTTGGCCATGGCGCGGATCGGTCCGGGTCGGTGGTACGGAACAGGAACCGATTATATGGCCGCGATGGTGGGAGGACGCCAGCGGAGAGTTTTGGCTTGACGGTATGCTTAATTTGGCATATACGCTGTTCTCAAGTTATTCCCACATCTACCTTGCCCTTGCCCTTGCCCTTGCCCTTGCCCTTGCCCTTGCCCTTGCCCTTGCCCTTGCCATGGATGACGAAAATGAAATGCCCAAGTCACCTGGAAATTTTAGGAAAGGCATCAAAGGATGTTTGGGACTCAAAGGCAAGTGTTGTGGGTTTCCAGTGCTAAAGAAGACCTTATGGATTTTCCCGCCGACGTAAGGCAAGCTGTCGGCTTTGCCCTTCACTTTGCTCAGATTGGGTTGAAGCACGACCATGCCAAGCCTTTGTCCGGCTTTGGCGGGGCTTCTGTCCTTGAAGTGGTGGAGAACCATAGCGGCGATACCTACCGCGCCGTCTACACAGTGCGCTTTGAGGATGCGGTCTTCGTGCTGCATGCCTTTCAAAAGAAATCAAAACGGGGAATTGCCACCCCGGCCCATGACATCGAGTTGATCCGCAAACGGCTGAAGCTGGCGGAGGAGTTGCACGCGCAATGGAAAACAGCACGGACGAAACCAAGCTGACTCTGATCGAGAGCAGCGGCAACGTCTTCGCCGACCTTGGCCTCAAGGACGCCGAAGAGATGATGGCCAAGGCTCGTTTGGCCGGTCAACTGGCCTTGGCGATCCGCGACCTCGGCCTGACGCAGAAACAAGCGGCGGAGCGCATGGGCCTTGACCAACCCAAGGTGTCCGCCCTGATGCGCGGCAAGCTGAGCGGCTTCTCCATCGAACGACTGGTGCGCGGACTGGTCGCGCTCGACCGCGATGTGGAAATCAGTGTGCGCACCAAGCCCGACAACCGCCCCGCCCACCTCGCGGTGGTGGAGCGCTGACCGGCCTACTGCCCTCCTATAAAGCCACCTACCCCACCGCCCTGGGATTGGCGATGGACAGGCGGGCGCGCACGATGGACTCCAGCGCGTCCATCAAAAGGTCCTGGCCATCGCCGTCAAAGGCCCCGGTGGCGATTTCGATGCACAAACGGTGTTGCAGGGCGTCCACCCGCGTCGCCAGCTCCTCCCCGGTCAGGCTGGGGTCGGCGTCCGCGCCATAGAGCGGCACGAGCGCCAGCAGCATGGCCCGCCCGGACTCGTCCAGGCCACGCAACTCGCGCTGCGCCATCGCCAGGGCGTTGGACACCATCAGGGCGGCGTAACGCCCCTCGGGCGGCAGATGGGGCAGCACATCGCGGCGCAGGGTGGCGGCGGCCAAATCCAACAGGGTGTGGGCGTTGGGGTCGGTGCGCATCAGCCCATCCTTTCCGGGGGAACCACCGCGCGGGCGGCGGCGGATCGCAGGTGGCGCAGCAGGTCCATTTCGATGTCCGGCAGCATCCGCCCGGTCAGGGCCAGCTCCAGCGAGGGTTCGCCGCCCGCGCTGTGCAACCGGCCATGCTGGATCGCCATGGCCGCCCACCGCACATAGGCGGCGGTTTCCCAATAGGCCACCCGCTGGGGATCGACGCTGCGGCCGGAGGTGTCCTCGTAGCCCGCGTAAAAATCGGCGCGGTCGGCGATGCCGCCCGCCTCGCGGTGGCTGCGGCGGAAACGCCAGGACCGGGCGCAGAACCACGCCACATCCTCCATCGGGTCGCTGAACCCGGCGCATTCCCAATCCAGAATGGCGGTCAATACGCCGTCCTGCACCAGATAATTGCCGGTGCGGAAATCACGGTGGCACAGCACGACCGCCCCCGGCAAGGGCGCGTTGACCTGCAACCAGCGCAGCCCCCAGGCGAGAACCGGGTCGCGCTGGGCGGCGTCGCCGATCCAGTCGCGGCATTGGCGGATGACCTCCTGCGCCGGGCAATCGGGCGGCGGGGCCAACACCTCCAAATCCGGGTTGGCCGCCGTGATCCGGTGCAGGCGGCCAAGCTGCCGCCCCAACTCCCGCGCCAGATCGGGCATCGGCGCGTCGCCCTTGACCACGGCGAAGCCCGCCCCCACCCCGGCGATCCGCCGCATCAGGAAGAAATCGGGCCCAAGGATGGCGGGATCGTCGCAGAGGAACAGCGGCTCCGGGACCAGAACCTCGGCGGTGTGCGCGGCGCGCAGGGCGGCGAACTCGCGCCGCTTGCCGATGCTGGCGGAAATCCGATCCGCTGTTTCCGCCCGCAGCACGCAGGCGTGCCGACCGGCCATCGGCCCATCGGCCAGCGTCAACGTGACGCCCAGGTTCGGGCGGAACCCAGCGCCGCCCAGCCAACCGTCATCGGTCACGGTCGCGCGGCTGGCCCCGGCCTGTTCGGCCAGCCAGCTTTCCAGGCGGCAGCGGTTCTCGTCGGTCAGCAACGCGCGGGTCGGTGGCACGGATGGGTTCGCGTCGGGCACGGCCTACCCCCTTCATCCACGCTTGAGCGTTGGAAATGGTAGACACGAAGCGCGACGGGCCACAACGCAAAAAACGCCCCGTTTCCAGCCCGACACGGGGAGGAAACGGGGCGTTGTCATGCTCGGCCTGGATCAGGCGGCCAGGATCAGGCGGCCAGCGCCCGACCACCCTCCGCACCCGCCGGGGTGGCTTGCGGGGCCACCGTTGTCGCAGCGGCGGGCTTGCGGTCCGGCAGCGTGTCGAGCAAGGCAAAGCCAACCGCCATCAGATTGGGCAACGCCATCGCCGCCAGCAGGACCGACCACAGGGCCAGCGACAGGGTTCCCAGCGGGTTGACCAGGGCGGCGGTCAGCGACGCGGCCAGCAGCGCGGCGGACAGGATGGCTTCCGGCCGGGCGCAGAAGCGGCTTTGTGACCGTTTGCCCCCCTTGGCGGTGACGCGGAAGGCGTCCTTGCGCCGCACCGCGCCACGCAGCGCGGCCAGCCCCACCGTGGTGGACAGCGCCATGCCGACGGCGCAGGCGCTGACGCTCTCGCCCCAACGGTTGCCGGAGGCATAGCGCGCGGCCAGCAGGCTCGCCACCACCCGCAAGCCCAGGCCGCCCAGCACGGCGGCGGTGGCGGCGACGGGCGGCAGATGCAGCGGCAGAACCAAGGACGCAAAGGTCCAGACCACGGCGGCGGCGGCGGCGACCAGCCCGACCGCGTCGGACCACCAGCGCAGCCAATTGAGCAGATAGCCCCGCTTCTGCGCCGCCGTCAGGCCGCTGGACCCGCCCAGCGCCACCGGCAGGAAGCTGCGGCCATGCGCCCGCAGGATTTGCGTGGAGCCGAACACCCAGCGGTCGCGCTGCTTGCGGAACTGGGTGAAGTTGTCCGGGGCCAGCCCCGCGCCCAGCCGTTCGTCGGTGTAGGCGGCGCGGTAGCCCGCCGCGAGGATGCGCAAGCCCAGCTCCGTGTCCTCGCAGATCCCCGCTTCCGACCAGCCGCCCACCCGCTCCATCGCCGCGCGGCGCAGCAGGATCATCGTCCCGTGGCAGATGAAGGCCTGGTTGGCCACCCCCTCCTGCATGCCGACGTCGAAGAAGGGGCGGTATTCGGCGGCCATCGCCGCTTTCAGCGCGGTGTCATCGCCGTCACGGTGCTCCTGCGGGGCCTGGACGATGCCAACCGCCGGGTCGGCGAAGGCCGGAACCAGCTTGGACAGCCAATCAGGCGACACGGTGTAATCAGCGTCGAGCACGGCGATGATGGCGGCGTTGGGATCGGTGTGGCGCAGCGCCGCGTTCAGCGCGCCCGCCTTGAACCCCTCGATCTTCGGGTACCAGTGGAACTTGAAGGCCGGACCCAGCGCGGCGCACAGCGCCTCCACCGGGCGGACGAGATGCTCCTCCGTCGTGTTGTTGATGAGGACGACGACCTCGTAATTCGGGTGGTCGAGGCGCGCCAGCGCGGTCAGGGTTTCAGCCAGAACCTCCGGCTGCTCGCGGCAGGCGGCGACGTGGATGGACACCATCGGCAGTGTGCTGGAGGCGCGCAGGCGGCGCGGCAGCAGCTCCGCCGCCCGTCCGGTCAGCAGCCGCCGGGCGACCGACACCCAGTCGGCGAAGGCCACGCCCAGCATCAGCGCGCCCAGCGCGAAGGCCGATCCCCAGGTGGTCAACGCGCCAAAGGTCAGATACTCGCCATAGGCCGCCGCCGCCGCCGCGCCCACGGCGAAGCCGACCGCGTGCCCACCCAACCCGGCGGCCAGCGCGAAGGCCGCGTTGCTGCGCCGCCGGAACGCGGCGAAGGCCGACAGGGCCACGCCGACCGCCAGCGCCAACCCAGCCCCCAGCCGGTCGCCGAAGGACGGGCCGACCGGGCCGGACAGCGGCCATTTCGGCGCGCGGTCGGCGTCGAGCACGCCCCAGCTTGGGCCGGGCGAGCCTTCGATGGTGGATTTCCACACGCCGTCAAACGCCTCGACCACGTTGTAATCCAGGCCCAGCGCCCCGGCCTCCGCCGCGAAGCCGCGCACGACGGCGGCCTGGGCCTGCGGCGTCGGGTAGGCGTCGTGGAAATTCTCCCCGCCGGAGGGCCAGCCGACTTCGCCGATGTAGAGCTTCTTGCCGGGATGGGCCTTGCGCACGCTGTCCAACCGGTCGCGGATCCAGGTCAGCGCGTGGTCGACGGGCACGCCCTCCCAATAGGGCAGCACATGGACGCCCATGAAGTCCGACGCGGCGACGGTGGCGTTGGCCTTGAGCATCTCCGACCAGACGTCGGCGGTCCCCACCTTGATGGCGCGCGGTACGGCGGCGCGCACCCGCTTGATGAAGGCGGCAAGCTCGGCGTCGGTCAGGTCGGCGCGCAGCAGGGTTTCGTTGCCGACGACGATGCGGCGGATGCCGCGCACCGTCTTGGCCAGGGCGATGGCGCGCGTCACCTCCTGTTCGTTGCGGGCGGCGTCGCGGCTCAACCAGACGCCCAGCGTCACGTCCAGCCCCTTGGCCGCCGCGATCTCCGGTGCCTGCCCTTGCGAGCCGAGGCTGGAATAGGTGCGGACCCCGTCGGCGAACCCGGCGATGGCGCTCATGTCCTTTTCCAGATCGGCCCGCGCCACCACCGGCGAGCGGGTCGGGTCATAGTCGCGCCCCGACGGCGAGTAGGAGACGGAGGCGAGGCGGCCGGGTTCGGCCTCCACCACCGTCGGCGCGTTGCGCCAGGACCAGACGCACGCGTGGCCGATGGTGACGGCCAGCAGCGCGGCGGCGATGGCGGTGCGCCGGATCGAACGGTTCGGGGTGCTCACAACCGGGGTGTTCACAGTCGGGGAGATCATGGGATGCGCGATGCCCTGACAAAGGGGCAACCTGGGCGGTCGCCGGACATCGACACCAACAGGCCACCCCGCCCCCCTATTCCCGCAGCGCCAGAAAAATTTTGCGCTGCGGAAGCTGCGGGATATGCCTTACAGCAGGCGGCGCAGGACGACGACCGCCAACACCCCCAGCGCCACCGCCAGCGCCATCGGCACCCGGCGGGCGATCAGGCAGACGAACAGCGCGGCGATGGCGTCGGACGGGCGGGACAGCGCCGCCGGGGCGACCAGCGCCACCAGAACCGCGCCCGGCGTGGCCTCCAGCGCCGCGTTCGCCGCCGGGCCAAGCCGCACGCGGGCGATCAGCCACGGCCCGCCGACGCGCGTCATCCAGGTCAACAGCCCCGCCGCGACGATCACGCCCAGCAGCGCCGGGTCGAACAGAGTGGCGTCCATCAACCGGCCTCCGGTCCACGCGTTGCCGACCGGCCCCGCCACGCCGCCACCGCCCCACCCGCGACCGCACCGGCCAGGATGTGCCAGGGGCCGCCCGGCAGCAGGCTGTGCACGGCCAGCGCCGCACCCGCGCTCGCCAGCCAGGGCGGCAGCGCGCCGGTCCCGGTCCACAGCCCGGCGAGCAGGCAGAGGAAGACGGCGATGAAGGTGAAATCCAACCCCCAGGCGGCGGGATCGGCGACCAGCGCCCCGGCCAACGTCCCCGCCACGGTGGCGCACAGCCAGCCGACATACAGCGTCAGCCCGACTCCGAACCAATAGGCGACGGTGAGTTGACCGCCCCGGCGCAAGGCCAACGCCCACACCTCATCGGTCATGAAAAACAGGGTCAGCGCGGCGCGGGCGGGCGGCACCCCCTGGAAACGCGGGGCCAGCGTCGCCCCCATCAGCAGATGGCGCAGATTGACCAGCAGCACGCTGGCGATCACCGCCAGACCGGGCGCGCCGTGGCCCCACATCTCCACCGCGACGAATTGGGAGCTTCCGGCGAAGATGATCCCGCTCATCAGCCCCATGTCGAGCGGCGTCAACCCGGCCTTGGCGGCGAGGCTGCCCAGCAGCAGCCCGAAGGGAACGGCCCCCGCCAAAATCGGCAGGGCGTGAACGGCGCCGAGCGCGACCTCGCGCGGGACGGACACCGGGGATGGCAACGTGATCGTGTTCATAGGGCGGCAGTGTGGAGGCGCAGCCCGGCCCGGTCTTGCACAGGATTGCTGCCGCGTCGGTACTGTCCGGGCGACACGCCGACCTGCGCCTTGAACACCCGGCTGAAATGGGCCTGATCGCAAAAGCCGCAGGCGAGCGCGATGTCGGCCAGCGTCTCCGGCCCATCCAGCAACCGCTTGGCCCGCCGCACCCGCCGGTCGGTCAGATAGCCGTGCGGCGTGGTCCCGACGGCGGCGCGGAACACCCGCAGCAGGTGGAAGCGGCTCAACCCCACCGCCCCGGCCAGATCGCTGAGTTCGACCGGGCTGTCGATGTGGGCGTCGAGATACTCGCGGGCGCGACGCACCGCCAGCGGCTCCCGCCCCGCCGGGCGCAGGTCGCCGGTCAGATTGCCGTGGCGAAGCGCGACGGCGGTGAAGGCGCGCAGGGCGTCGATGTCGTTGCGCAGGGGATCCGGTTCCTCCCCCTCCAAGCCGTGATGCAGGGCCTGGATGGCCTGGAAGACCACCGGGTCGTTGAACTCCGGTTCGGTGAAGTGGGGCAGCACGGGATGGCCCAGCGCGTCGGCCACCGCCTGTTCCAGCAGGGCGGCGGAGGGGTAGAACATGCGGTAGGCGTAACCGCTGTCCGCTGGGCGGCCATCGTGCAGGGTTTCCGGGTTAACCACCACGACCTGCCCGGCGGACGCCACCCGCTCCACCCCATGGCAGCGGTACAACTCCGCCCCGGCGGTGATGACGCCGATCACATAGGTTTCGTGGGTGTGCGGGGCGTAGCTGTGGTGATGGAACCGCGCGTTCAGGCACTCCATGCCGTCAAAGCGCCGCTCGCGCCACAGCCGGGCGAAATCCCGCCCCCGCAGCGGGGCGCGTGTCAGGGCGTCGTGCTGGTCCATGGCGATCACTCTACCAGCCCGGCGCGCGCGCCGTCTTGAACAGGATTGCGGTGGGGGCAGGATTGCGGTGGCCGCGCTGGACTTCGCCCGCCGAATCGGCCAGATGAAGGCGCTCACCATTTTTGCACCCGCCCGCTTCCGGACCCGCCCCCCGCATGACCGCCATTCCGCTTTCCGTCGCCCCGATGATGGACTGGACCGACTAAGAATGTTTCTGATTGATTTCATTGATATATTTTTTCTATGAAATTTAAATGTTGGTCAAAATGTTGTATGGCCGTCCAAAACGGGACCCAAAACGGGACAGGGACAACCTACCCTGCCCCGTCGCGCAGTCGCGCAGTCGCGCAAGAGTTATCCCTTGGTGACAACCCCCACCAGCCCAGCCACAGCGATGCCCGTCACGATGATGGCGTCCTGAACTTCCGGCGCGATCTGGACCCCCAGCGCAGTCGCCAGCAAGGCAAGGCCACGCCATGTGGACGCTTCTGACAATCGAGATATGAGATACATCTTCATGGTTATGCCTCTCCTTCGGGCATGAAAAAGGCCGCAGACGGAATGCCAGCGGCTGAAAAACACAGGATGAGATTGGAGCAATCAAGGGCCGCCGCTAAACAGACCGAGCAGTTTTGCGGCTCCGACGCCCGCGCCACCGCCCAAAAGAGTCATGCCGCTCAGCATGCCCATTCCCCGATCACGCAACCGACGCAGCTCGCCGGTTTCTTGAGCCAACTGCGTAACGGCTTTCCGCAAATCGACCAGCGATTCCCCCAAACTTTCAACGGTCGCGGCGAGCGAATGCAGTTGAGCGGTCCCCTCGTCGTATTTCACGAAAAGCGAGCGGCATTGTTGCGCAACCTGATCCTGCCCAGCCTCCAAACGACCAAGCGTCTGCGACAGTTCATCAATTCCCATGATTCTATCCTTTCATTTGTCAAGTATCCCTTGACGGTTCAGGGGATCACGACAGCCCCATCGCCTTGGCCGTGACCGGCCCGACCACGCCATCGGCGACCAGACCATGCGTCCGCTGCCACATCTCCACAGCGGCGCGTGTCACGGGTCCGTAATCGCCATCGACCTCTGCGCCGACGATCCACTGGATCATCCCCACGCGGTCGGTATCCGGAGCCGCCGGGCTGTCCCCGCTGACCAGCGGCCAAATCCGACCGAACCATGCCCGCCGGTCGTCCAACCCGTTGCAACCGCCGTTGATGCGCCGGGTGATGGCGCGGATGTCGTTGGCGTCGGCGGCGGTGTTGAGCTTGCCCTCGTCCCATTCGTGCAGGGCCGGTTTCAGGGCGTGTTCCGGGGCGACGATCAGGTAGGGGTTGTTGTAGAAATCGACTCCGCTCTTGGCCCCCATGCGCTTGAAATTGGCACCGCCGGTGGTTTGCAGCATGCCGCTGCCCCGGTAGCGGTAGCCGTCGCCGGGCCGGGTGTTGCCCAGCTCCTGCGCCTTGGGCGGGTTGCCCAGGCCATAGACGCGCTCGGCCAACGCCTGTTCGTTGCGCAGCAGCCCATCCACCTCGTCGGGCCGGATGGCGGCGGAATGGTTGCCGACACCAAAGATCGCCAGCAGCCGGTCGGCGGTGGTGTAATA
>JAIXPD010000019.1 GCA_027486405.1 Azospirillum sp.
CGAGCGGTCATCGTCACGCAAGCAAGAACAGACACGGATTTCACGGACAAAAGGATGGATTGCACGGATTTTTGACTCCAATGGCCTTCCGCATCCCGTCAGGAGGGTTGCCGCAAAATGGCAAACAGGGTGCTCTGAGGCGCGTTCCGCGAAATCCGTGAAAAAATCCGTGGAATCCGTGTCCATTCTTGTTCTGGTCGGGTGCACAATGCTTCAAGCGATTGCCCTGGGTGCGGTGGTCGGTTCCGTCAGCGTTCGGCCGGAGGTTCGCTGGGGGCTTCCACCAGGGTTTCGGCCACGCGCATCACGGTGTCGCGGCCGGGAACCTCCGCCACCAGCGCGCCGATGCTGCGGCCCAGGACCGGATGAACGGCATCGGCGGCGATGTCGGCCAGCGGGCAGAGGACAAAGGCGCGTTCGGCCATGCGGGGATGGGGGATTTCCAGGGTCTGATCGGCCATCGTCACCCCGTCATACAGCAGGATGTCGATGTCGATGGGGCGCGGGCCAAAGCGCAGGCCCGCCAGATCGCGGCCCAGGTCGGATTCGATGTCTTTGAGGAAGGCCAGCAGGTCCATCGGTGCCAACGTCGTCAGGCCGCTGACCGCCATGTTGAGAAAGGCGGGCTGGTCGGTGACGTACATCGGCGCGGTTTCATAGACCGCCGACTGCCGGTCGATCCCGACCCCGGCGGCCAGCCGGTCCAGCGCGGCGCGGAGGTTGGCCTTGCGGTCGCCGATGTTGCCGCCCAGGGCCAGATGGACGCGCACCGGCGGCGTGGCGGTGGAGGCGGTCGGCGGGGTGGTCGCGGCTGGCATGGGAGAACCTTTCATCGGTGCGGGCGGATCGGGTCCCGGTCATAGCAAAAGACGCGGGCCATGGCACGCGCCGGTCATGCGGTTTCAGCCTTGGGTGGAAATGGGCGGGAAGACGCCGTATCCTGCGAATCTGTCTGTCAAAGGGATGTCCGCCCACCGTGCCCACGCTTCCGCCCCTGCCAACGATCGAGGATGGCGCGCGCCTGCCGTCCGCCGAGATGCTTGTCGCCGTGGTGGAGGCCGCCGGAGTCGGGATCCTGATCGCCGACCCGACCCTGCCGGACACGCCGCTGGTCTATTGCAACCGGGCCTTCCTGGACATGACCGGCTACACCGCCAACGAGGTGATGGGGCGGAACTGCCGGTTCCTGCAAGGTCCCGACACCGATCCGGCGACCATCGCTGAAATCCGCGCCGCCCTGGTGGAGGTGCGGCCGACGACGGTGGAGATTCTCAACCGGCGCAAGGACGGGACGCCCTTCTGGAACGCGCTGTCGCTGCGCCCGATCTATGGCCCCGATGGCCGGTTGCGCTGGTTTGCCGGGTCCTGCACCGACATCACCCGCAGCCACCGGTCGGAGCTTGAGCTGCGCAACGCCCAGAACCAGTTGACCAAGCTCGCCGCCGAAACCTTTGCGTTGGCCGAGGATCTCGACCGCGCGCGGGAGGAGGCGGAGGACGCCCGCATCGCCGCCGAAAACGCCAGCCGCGCGAAATCGCGCTTTCTGGCGATGATGAGCCACGAGTTGCGCACCCCGATGACCGCCGTGATCGGCATGGGCGATCTGCTGATGAGCACGCCGCTCAGCGACCAGCAGCGCGGCTTTGTGAAAACCCTGCGCTCGTCGGCGGAAACGCTGCTGAGCATCCTGAACGACGTTCTGGATTTTTCGAAGATCGAGGCCGGGCAATTGGCCCTGGAGGAGATCGATTTCTCCCTGCACCGGCTGGTTGATGACGTCGTTCAACTGTTTTTGGTGCGCGCCGCCGCCAAGGGCTTGAGCCTGTCGGCGTCGATTGCGGAGGACACGCCCCGCCATGTCCGGGGCGACCCCACCCGCATGCGGCAAATCCTGTTCAACCTCGTTTCCAACGCCATCAAATTCACCGAGCGCGGTGGGGTGGAGATCGCGGTCTGGTCGCCCGACGCGCCGATTCCGGAACCCGCGCCGGACGAACCCGCCCGCCCCTTCACCCTGCGGTTCGAGGTGGACGACACCGGCATCGGCATGACCCAAATCCAACAGGATCGCCTGTTCGGGGCCTTTGTGCAGGCCGACGCCTCCACCAGCCGCAAATATGGCGGGACCGGGTTGGGGCTGGCGATCTGCAAGCGGTTGGTCGAGGCGATGGGCGGCGACATCGCCGTGTCGAGCGCGCCGGGACGGGGAACCACCTTTCGCTTTTCGGTGCAGGCCTGCCCGGCGCTGGCCCCGCCCCTGCCGGAACTGGCGACCAAGACGCAACCAGCCACGACGACGGGCGATGGGGCGGTTGCCCCATCGGTGTCCCTGCGCCTGCTGTTGGCGGAGGACAACGACATCAACCGGACGCTCATCACCGCCATGCTGGCCCGGTTGGGCCATCAGGTCGATGCGGTCGTCAACGGGCAGGCGGCGGTCGACGCGGCCAAGGCCAACCCCTACGATGTGATCCTGATGGACATGGAAATGCCGGTGATGGATGGGCGCACCGCCGCGCGCGTCATTCGGCGCATGGATGGCCCGGTGGCGCGAATCCCCATCGTCGGCCTGTCCGCCGATGCGTTGCCCGAACACCGCGACGGGCATATGGCCGCCGGTTTGGACGCCTATCTGACCAAACCCATCGATTGGGACCATCTGAACGCGGTCATCACCGATCTGGCCCTGCGCGCGCCGGATGGCCGGGTGGTTCCGGTTCCCAGCCGCCCGCCGGCGGACAGCGCGGCGCTGATGCGGCAGCCGTTGGTGGATCGGGTCAAACAGGCGGAATTGCGGTTGGCGTTGGGCAGCCAGAGCCTGGACGACATGCTGGCCCTGCTGCCGGACACCGCCCTGCGCGAGCTGTCGGCGATCCGTTCGGCCCACCAGGGCAACCGCCCACGCGACCTGAAGCAGGCGGCCCACACGCTGGCCGGGCTGGCCGCCAATTTCGGCACGCCGCGCCTGGCCGCCATCGCCAAGCTGATGAACGACCAGCACGCCGATCCCGACCGCGTCACCGCCCTGCTGCCGATGCTGGAGGCGACGGTGGAGGCCACCAACCGGCACTTGCTCGATCCCGAAGGCAGCGCCGATTGAGGGGCAGGGCAATCGGGTGAAGCACCGTGCACCCGGTCAAAACAAGAATCGACACGGATTTCACGGATTTCACGGAAGGCGCACCAGAGCGGCCCTGCTTGCGATCTTGCGACAAACCTCATGGCGGGGTGCAGGAGGCAATTGGAATCGAAAATCCGTGCAATCCTTCCTTTTGTCCGTGAAATCCGCGTCCATTCTTGTTTGCGTGACGATGAGCGTTCGTTCAAGCGATTGCCCTGGATTGAGGGGCCAGCGTGCCCGCGTCATTCCCCCTGCTGCATGAGGATCGCGTCGGACGCCCGGCCGCGATAATGGATGTTGCCGTCGGCGTCCAGGAACGCCCAGTCGCCGGTCAGGTAATAGCGGCGGCCGTGGCGGAAGCGCCGGGCGGTGCGGTCGGGATCGTTGGCGTAGGATTCGAACCAGAAAAGCGGTGATTTTTCCACGTCGATGGCGATTTCCCCGGCCCCGCCGACCGGAGCCTCCCGCCCGTCGGGGTCGAGCACCACCACGCGGAAGCCCGGCATCGGGCGCCCCAGCGAGCCGTCGCCGGTTTGGTTGGTCCCATCGGGATCGTAACGGTTGACGATGAAGATACCGGTTTCGCGCTGGCCATACTGGTCGAGCAGCGGGACCCGCACCGTGCGGTTGGCCCAGGCGATCAGGTCGGGCGGCAGCGGCTCGCCCACCACCGACAGGATGCGCAGGGCGAATTGATGGCTGCCCGCCGGATCGGCCCCGTGCCACGCCCGGATCTGCGACGGCGCGGCGGTGAGGTTGGTGACACCGAATTTGGTCAGCATGCGGTAGCCCTGGCGCACGTCGTAGGGGCCATCGCAAAAGATCGTCGTCCGCCCCAGCAGCAGCGGCCCGACCAACCCGTAATAGGCCCCATAGGCCCAACCGGGATCGGCCATGTTCCAATAGATGTCGTCGTCGCGCAGATCCAAACCGATGCGCATGTACTGCTCGATCCCCGACAGGGCCTTGACCGGCAGCGAGACGCCGAGCGGCGTCGGTTCGGATTCGGAGGTGTAGATCAGCGCCAGCGCGTCGCTTTCGTGGTAACAGGCCACGCTGTCCAGCGGGGCGGCCTCGTGCAGGGCCGACCAGAACAGGGTCGCGTCGGGGCCGATGGCCTCGTCCCCCTCCACCATCACCACCGGGCGGGCGTTGTCGCGCGGCAGCTTGCGGCGCAGAAAGCCGTTGGTGACGATGGCCCGCGCCTCGCTTTCCGCCAGACGGTAGGCCACGGCCGACGCGGTGTAGGTGGTGAAGAGCGGCATGTAGACCCCGCCCAAACGCCAGATCGCCATCGCCGCGATCAGCAATTCCGGCCCCTTGGGCAGCAGCACCGCCACCCGGTCGCCCTTGGTCACGCCCAACCCGGCGAGCACGGTGGCGAAACGCGCCGAATCGCTGGCCAAACGGGCAAAGCTGAGTTCGGTGGTTTGCCCGGCGACGCTTTCGTGCAGCAGCGCCGCCCGCGCCCCCCCGGCGTTGTGGACGTGGCGATCGCACAGCAGCGTCGCCAGCGCGATCGACTCCCCCCGGTATTCCGGGCGCAGGAAGGCCGACGGGCGCACAACCGCTTCGGGCGGTTGCGGAACGGGCGGCGCTGCGGGCCGATGGCGCGCGGCGGCAAGCTGGCCCAGCGCGTCCAGATCGGGGCCGAGGTGGTAGCGGCGGCTGCGGTTGTCCTGCTCGATCAGCCCTTCGCGGCTCAACGCCATCAACAGGCGGTGGGCGGTGGCCTTGGACAGGCCGACGTCGGTCATCAGATCGGCCAGCCGCGCGCCGTCCTCCCCCGTCGCCGCCACGGCGCGCAGCAGGGCGATGGCGCGTTCCAGGCTCTGGGTCCCGCCGGTCATGGTGGTGGGCGGGGTGCTGGGGGTGGGGTCGGTCTTGGTCGTCGTCATGGGTCCATATTATGGACCATGTGACGTCCTGTCGCGACCAAAAAACGCGCTACGGCGGAATGTCAGTGTTGATAACAGAACCAAACCTCGTGTACAGTGCCTGTGTTGCACCAAGTGAGGTCCACAATATGGACCAAACGGCCAGCAAGAGCCGAACACCCGAGAAAAGCCGAACCAACAGCAACGGAGGAGGAAATGTCCGGCGCGTCCGTCGCATCGCACCGTGGCCCTGCCCAGTCGGCCCCCGCCCAACGTGAGTCCTCCCAGGCGGAGACCATCTTTGAGGCGCGTGGCGTCAATCTGCGCTTTGGCGGCGTGCAGGCACTGACCGATGTCAGCTTCGGCATCCGCAAAGGGGAGTTGTTTTCCATCATCGGCCCGAACGGGGCCGGCAAGACCTCGATGGTCAATTGCATTTCGGGCCGGTACAAGCCGACCGACGGCAAGGTTTTCTTCAAGGGCCGCGACGTGACGGCGATGACGCCGAACCACCGCGCCGCCCTTGGCATCGGCCGCACCTTTCAAAATCTGGCGCTGTTCGGGCACATGACCGTGCTCGACAACATCATGGTCGGTCGCCACCATCTTTTGAAAAACAACTTCCTCACCGGATCGCTCTATTGGCTGACCGGTGCCCGCAAGGAAGAGCTGGCCCACCGCCGCGAGGTCGAGGAAATCATTGATTTCCTGGAAATCCAGCACGTCCGCAAGGCGACCGCCGGAACCCTGTCCTATGGCCTGCGCAAGCGGGTCGAGCTGGCCCGCGCCATCGCCCTGAAACCCGACCTGATCCTGCTGGACGAGCCGATGGCCGGCATGAATCTGGAAGAGAAGGAGGACATGGCCCGCTACATCGTCGATCTGAACGAAGAGTTCGGCATGACGGTGGTGATGATCGAACACGACATGGGCGTGGTGATGGACATCTCCCACCGCGTCATGGTGCTCGAATTCGGCAAGAAGATCGCCGAGGGCATGCCCGAAGAGGTGCTGGCCAACCCGCGCGTGCGCCGCGCCTATCTGGGCGAGGACGACGAGGACGGCGAGGCCCCCAACGCCCACACCGCCCAGCAATCCCCCGAGCAGAAGGAGGTTGCGTGATGGCCGGGTCCAACACCGCCGTCGGGTCCAGCATGAACCTGCCCGACCTGACCGTGAACGACACGCTGGTCAAGCTGGTTGCTCTGCACGCCCGCGAGCATGGCAACGAGATCGCGCTGCGCGAGAAGGATTTCGGCATCTGGAAAACCTTCACCTGGAGCGAGGTGAACCAGCGTGTCCGTGCCTTCGCGCTGGGCCTGACCAAGCTGGGCGTGGTTCCGGGGGAGGTCGTGGCCCTGCTGGGCGACAACCGCCCGGATTGGATGATGGGCGAGGTCGCCACCCACGCGCTGCGCGGCCTGAGCCTGGGCATCTACCGCGACGCGCTGGACGAGGAGGTCGCCTACCTCATCACCTACGCCGACGTGAAGGTCGTCTTTGCCGAGGATGAGGAGCAGGTGGACAAGCTGCTCAACCTCGCCGAACGGCTGCCGACCTTGCAGCACATCATCTATTCCGACCCGCGCGGGATGCGCAAATACAGCGACCCGCGCCTGTTGCCCGCCGCCGATCTGGTGGCGATGGGCGAGGAGCTGCACCGCCAGCAACCCGCGCTGTACGACGCGATGGTCGCGGCGACCAAGGGCGACGACGTCGCCATCCTCTGCACCACCTCGGGCACCACGTCGAACCCGAAGATGGCGATGCTGCAGGCGGGCAGCCTGATCCGCCACGTCGCCAGCTATCTGTCGGTCGATCCCAAGGGGCCGGAGGACGAGTATGTCTCCGTCCTGCCGATGTCCTGGATCATGGAACAGGTCTACGCCGTCGGCATGGGCATCGTGTCGCGGATGCGCGTGAATTTCGTCGAGGAAGCCGAGACGATGATGCACGACTTCCGCGAAATCGGGCCGAGCTTCGTGCTCTTCGCCCCGCGCCTGTGGGAGGCCATCGCCGCCGACGTGCGCGCCCGCATGATGGACAGCTCTCCGTTCAAACAGAAGATGTTCGAACTTGGCATGAAGCTGGGGTTGGAGGCGCTGGCGCAGGGCAAGCGGTCCGCCGTGGCCGACTGGATCCTGTTCCGCGCCCTGCGCGACCGGTTGGGCTTCACCAATCTGAAATCGGCGGCCACCGGTGGTGCGGCGTTGGGGCCGGACACCTTCAAATTCTTCCAGGCGCTGGGCGTGCCGCTGCGCCAGATCTATGGCCAGACCGAAACGATGGGGGCCTACACCGTCCACCGCGCCGGGGATGTGGATTTCGACACCGTGGGCGTGCCGTTCGACGACGGCATCCAGGTCAAGGTCATCGACCCCGACCAGAACGGCGTCGGCGAGATCGTCACCAGCCATCCCAACATGTTCGCCGGCTATTACCGCAACGAAAAGGCGACGATGGGCGACGTGCGCGACGGCTGGATGCACACCGGTGATGCCGGGTTCTTCGACAAGAAGGGCCATCTGGTCATCATCGACCGCATCAAGGACATCGCGACCACGGCCAAGGGCGACCGGTTCAGCCCGCAATACATCGAAAACAAGCTGAAGTTCAGCCCCTACGTCGCCGAAGCGGTGATTTTGGGCGACAAGCGCGAATACCTCTCGGCGATGATCTGCATCCGCTTTTCCATCCTGTCGAAATGGGCGGAAAAGAACCGGATCGCCTTCACCACCTACGCCGACCTGTCGTCGCGCCCGGAGGTCTACGAACTGCTCCGCACCGAGGTGGAGCGGGTCAACAAAACCCTGCCGGAGCACCAGCGCATCGCCAAATTCCTGCTGCTCTACAAGGAGCTGGACGCCGACGACGGCGAACTGACCCGCACCCGCAAGGTGCGCCGCAGCGTCATCGCCGACAAATACGGCTCGATCATCGAATCCATCTACGCCGGTCAGCCAAAGATCGACGTCGACACGATGATCACCTTCCAGGACGGCACCAAGCAACGCATCCGCACCACCCTGACCGTCATCGACCTTGCGCCGACGACGGCCACGCGTCAGCCGGTCGCGGCGTGAGGAGCGCTGTGATGCAATGGCTGAAAGCCCCTCTCCCCCCCGGGGAGAGGATGGGTGAGGGGGTTCCGCCTGCCGGACGCTCCTCGCAACCGATCCCCCTCCCCCTAACCCTCTCCCCGGGTGGGAAAGGGAACAACCTGAGCAAACTCGGCGAGGCCACGCCATGACCCTTCTGTTCCAACTTCTCGTCAACGGCCTGATCGTCGGCGCGCTGTACGGCGTGGTCGCCATGTCCTTCGTGCTGATCTACAAGGCCAGCCGCATCGTCAACTTCGCGCAGGGCGAATTCCTGCTGATCGGGGCCTGGACCTGCTGGTGGCTGTTGACGTCCTGGCAGTTGCCCTTCTGGATCGGCTTCCCGATCACGCTGGTGTTCATGCTGATCTTCGGCGTGGTGCTTCAGGTGGTCGTGCTGCGGCCGATGATCGGCGAACCGATCATCTCCGTCATCATGGTGACGATCGGCCTGTCCATCGTCTTCCAGGCGGCGATGAAATGGATGTTCGGCGTGTTCGCCAAGCCCTTTCCGCAGATCTTCGCCAGCCCGACCATGGACATCTTCGGGCTTCAGGTGCAGACGGTCTACGTCGTCTCGCTGGCCATCTCCATCCTGATCATGGCGGGCTTCGGCTGGTTCTTCAAATACTCGCGGTTGGGTCTGGCGATGCGCGCCACCGCCTTTGACCAGCAGGTGGCGCAGTCGCTGGGCATTTCGGTCCGCCAGATGTTCGCGATGAGCTGGGCGATCTCCGCCATGGTGTCGGCGGTGGCCGGTGTCACCGTGGGTGTGGTCAACGGCGTGTCGTCGGCCCTGTCCTTCTTCGGCATCAAGGTGTTTCCGGCGGTCATCCTGGGCGGTCTGGACAGCGTCATCGGCGCGGTTCTGGGCGGCCTGATCGTCGGGGTGCTGGAGAACATGGCCCATTATCTGGACAGCCAGTGGCTGAACTGGGGCAACATGTACGAAATCGCCCCCTTCTACGTCCTGATCGCCATCCTGATGGTGAAGCCGTACGGCCTGTTCGGCACCAAAGACATCGAGCGCGTGTGAGGCCCCCATGGCGAACGTCAGCATCATTCCCAGTGGTGATTTCAAGACGTCCTACGGGACCGACACCACGATTTTCCCGACCGTCACCAGCCGCAACTTTGCGATCCTGGGCGTGGTTCTTCTGTTGGCCTGCCCGGCCTTTCTGGATCGCTATTGGTTGAGCCTGCTGATCCAGATCGGCTATCTCGGCATCGCCGCGCTGGGCCTGAACATCCTGGTCGGCTTCACCGGCCAGATCTCCATCGGCCATTCCGCCTTCTTCGGCTTCGGGGCCTTCGCCTCGGCTTGGTTGAGCAACCGTTGGGGCATCCCGGTGGTGCTGGCCATCCCGCTGGCCGGGGTGATGACCACCGCCATCGGTCTGGTGTTCGGCATGCCCGCCGCCCGGTTGAAGGGGCTGTATCTGGCGATCGCCACCCTGGCCGCCCAATACATCCTTCAGGACTTCTTCGCCCGGGCCGATTGGTTCACCGGCGGCACCAACGGCATGATCGCCGAACCGCTGACCCTGTTCGGCTTCGCCTTCGACACCGACGAGCGGTATTTCTACGTCGTGCTGGTCGCCATGGTGATCATGTATCTGCTGGGCACCAACCTGATGCGGACGCGCGACGGCCGTGCCCTGGTGGCGGTGCGCGACCATTATCTCTCCGCCGAGATCATGGGCATCAACCTGACCAAGTACCGGACGATGTCCTTCGGCATCTCCGCCTTCTACGCCGGGATTGGCGGCGCGCTCTACGCCCACTACCTGCAATTCGTGTCGGTCGAGGGCTTCACCATCGTCTTTTCGATCCAGTTCCTGGGCATGATCATCATCGGCGGCCTTGGTTCGATCATGGGCACGCTGATGGGAACCGCCTTCATGGTGCTGTTGCCGGAGGTGATGCAGATGGCCAGCAAGCTGGTCAGCGGGACCGCCATCGACGCCGCGCTGAACCTGAAGGACAACATCGCCTTCCTGCGCGAAATGTCGGTCGGCCTCGTCATCATCCTGTTCCTGGTGTTCGAACCCGATGGGCTGGCCCATCGCTGGAAGCAGATCAAGGCCTACTGGAAGCTCTACCCCTTCTCGCATTGACACCCACGAACAAACAAAACGGATAGGGAGTAAACGCAAGATGAGCATCAAGACCGCGCTCTACGCCTCCGCCGCCGTGCTGCTGGCGACCACCGTCACCGCCAGCGCCGACATCCCGGTCGGCCACCTCGCCGACCAGTCGGGCGGCACCTCGGACGTGGGCGTGCCCTACGCCCAGGGCGTGGCCGACGCGCTGGCCTATCTCAACGGCAAGGGCGGGGTGAACGGCGTCAAGATGGCGGTGGACACCGTCGATTACGGCTATCAGGCCCCGCGCGCCATCAGCCAATACAAGAAATGGTCGTCGGGCAGCGACAAGATCGCCGCCCTGCAGGGCTGGGGAACCGCCGACACCGAAGCGCTGACCGCCTTCGTCGGCAAGGATGAGATCCCGGCCTATTCCGGCTCCTACTCCGGCCACCTGACCGACCCGACCGGCAAGGGGCCGCACGGCTCCAAGCCCGCCCCCTACAATTTCTTCTACGGCCCGTCCTACTCCGACAGCCTGCGCGGCATGCTGACCTGGGCGGCGGAGGATTGGAAGAAGAAGGGCGGCAGCGGCAAGCCGAAATACGCCCACATGGGGGCCAACCACCCCTACCCCAACGCCCCCAAGGAGGCGGGCGAGCAGTTGGCCAAGGAACTCGGCTTTGAGGTTCTGCCGCCGATCCAGTTCGCGCTGACGCCGGGCGATTACACCGCCCAGTGTTTGACCCTGAAGGAATCCGGCGTCAACTACGCCTATCTCGGCAACACCGCCGGGTCGAACATCTCGGTGCTGAAGGCCTGCCAGACCGTCGGGGCGAAGGTCCAGTTCATGGGCAACGTCTGGGGCATGGACGAAAACGCGGCCAAGGCCGCCGGGGCGGCCGCCGATGGCGTGGTGTTCCCGATGCGCACCGCCGTCACCTGGGCGGGCAGCGCGCCGGGCATTGCGACGATGAAGGAGATTTCCAAGCTCTCCGACGCCGCCGGAACCGCGTATCGCCCGGTGCATTATCTGGCGGGTGTGTGCACCGCCTTCTACATGAAGGAAGCGATGGATTGGGCCGCCAAGAACGGCGGTGTCACCGGCCCGAACATCCGCAAGGCGATGTACCAGAAGAAGGATTGGGTTCCGACCGGTCTGGAAGGCGTGTGCATGCCCTCCACCTGGACCGAAACCGACCATCGCGGCATGACCTCCGTCAACATCTACCGCGCGTCGGTCGCGGCGGACACCGGGGCCAGCGTGGCCGATCTGGTGAAGACGGGGTCGATCAAGCTCGACAAGATCGCCACCGTCGAGGTCCCGCGCAAGCCGGAATGGCTGGGCTGGTAAGCCCCGTTTGAACACCCCCCTTCCGCGCCGCGCGCCGGTGCGGAAGGGGGCGTTCCCCGCCTTTTTCCCTGTCAGGTGCCGCATGCTGAACACCGCCACGGCCGATGGCCGCGCCCAGCCCGTCGCGGGCCATCCCGTCGCCGCCGCCAAGCGGCTGATGCTGTCCGTCAACAACATCGAAGTCGTCTACAACGACGTCATCCTCGTCCTGCGCGGGTTGAGCCTGGAGGTCCCGGAGGGGGAGATCGTCGCGCTGCTGGGGGCCAACGGGGCCGGCAAATCCACCACGTTGAAAGCCATCTCCGGCCTGCTGAAGACCGAGGATGGCGAGGTGACGCGCGGCGACATCACCTTTGCCGGTGAACGGATCAACGGCATCGACCCCGACCAGATCGTGCGCAAGGGCATCTTCCAGGTGATGGAAGGCCGCCGCATCATCGCCGACATGACCTGTCTGGAGAATCTCCGCCTGGGGGCCTTCACCCGCCGCGACAACGGGGTGAAAGACGATCTGGACATGGTGTACCAGTATTTCCCCCGTCTGAAGGAGCGCACCGGCCTGGCCGGGTATCTGTCGGGCGGTGAGCAGCAGATGTTGGCCATCGGCCGCGCCATGATGGCCCGGCCCAAGCTGATCCTGATGGACGAGCCGAGCATGGGCCTGTCGCCGCTGATGGTGAAGGAGGTGTTCAGCATCATCCAGCAGATCAACAAGGATTTGGGCGTCACCATCCTGCTGGTGGAGCAGAACGCCCGCATGGCGCTGCAAGCCGCCACGCGCGGTTACATCATGGAAAACGGCAAGGTGGTGCTGGACGGGACCGCCGACGAGCTGCGCAACAACGAGGATGTGAAGGAATTCTACCTCGGCGGCGGCAACGAAGAGCGCAAGAGCTTCAAGAATTTGAAAAGCTTCAAGCGGCGCAAGCGCTGGATCTGAGCGGGGACGGGCGCGGTCCCGCGCCTTTCCCCCTCCCCCACGCCGCGTTTTGACACAACCAGACTCCGATCCCCCTTCCCTCCGGTGGGGAAGGGCCGGGGAGGGGGCTGCGCGGGCGACCCCTGAACGGACGAACGACCATGACCGATTTCTACGACGACCTCGAAACCCGTTCCTCCGACCAGCGCGAGGCCGCGCTGTTCGCGGCCCTGCCCGCCCATCTCGCCCACGCCAAAGCGTCCGCGCCGCATTTCGCCCGGATTCTGGCCGAGGTCGATCCCGCCGGAATCCGCGACCGCGCCGCCCTGGCGACGCTGCCGGTCACGCGCAAGGCCGATCTGATCGCCTTGCAGCAGGCCGAACCGCCCTTTGGCGGTTTGGCGGCGGTCGAGATCGGGCGGCTGGCCCGTGTCTTCGCCTCCCCCGGTCCGATTCACGACCCGGAACCGCACGGCAAGGATCCGTGGCGCAGCGCCCGCGCGCTCTACGCCTCCGGCTTCCGCGCGGGCGATCTGGCGCACAATTGCTTTGCCTATCATTTGACCCCCGCCGGGTCGATGTTCGAAACCGGCGCGCACGCCATCGGCTGCGCCGTCATCCCGGCCGGGACCGGCAACACCGAAACCCAGGCGCAGGTCATCGCCCATCTCAAGCCGCGCGGCTACATCGGAACCCCCGATTTCCTGAAGATCATCTTGGAAAAGGCCGACGCGCTGGGGCTGGACGGCTCGTCCATCCGCATCGGCAACGTGTCGGGCGGGCCGTATCTGCCGGACGCGCGCGCCTTCTACGAATCGCGCGGCATCGCCGTCTACCAGAGCTATGGGACCGCCGATCTTGGCATCGTCGCCTATGAAACCCAGGCCCGCGCCGGGTTGGTGGTGGATGAGGGCGCGATCATCGAAATCGTCCGCCCCGGCACCGGCGACCCGGTTCCCGAGGGCGAGGTGGGCGAGGTCGTCGTCACCATCTTCAACCCGGCCTACCCGTTGATCCGCTTCGCCACCGGCGATCTGTCGGCGGTGTTGCCGGGAACCAGCCCTTGCGGACGCACCAACATGCGGCTGAAGGGCTGGATGGGCCGCGCCGATCAGACCACCAAGGTCAAGGGCATGTTCGTCCATCCGGCCCAGATCGCCGAGGTGCTGCGCCGTCACCCGGCGGTGGCCAAGGCCCGGCTGGTGGTGGGGCGGCAGGACGCCAGCGACACCATGACCCTGCGCTGCGAGACCGGTGAGTCGAGCGAGGCTCTGGCCGCCGCCATCCGTGACAGCCTGACCGCCGTGACCAAGCTGAAGGGGGTGGTCGAGTTCGTCGCCCCCGGCGCGCTGCCCAACGACGGCAAGGTGATCGACGACGCGCGCGGCTGAACGCGGGCTGGGTGTCCCCCTCCCCCGCCCGCGCGGAGGAGGGTTCGGGTGGCGACCCGCAAGGTCGCCACCCCGGTTCCACGATCAGCAGATATGCGGCGGTGACACACCAGGGCAATCGGGCGAAGGCTTAAAATTCCTCTATTAGGACATTCGTCATCCCCGCGAAGGCGGGGATCCAGAGTTCACAGAGTGGATCTGACGGGAAAGCCTGGATCCCCGCCTTCGCGGGGATGACGGTAAATTCTTTATATAGGTTTATAAACCTTTAAGCGATTGCCCTGGGTGACACACCGTCGGGGCTTGCCACACGCATCGCCATACGGTAACGTATGGTCAAGCCGCTGATGATAGGGTATCGGATGATCGAACATCCGATCATTGTTGAGGGGAGCGATACGACCATGCCGTCCAGCCAGTACCCCAGCCTGAATTTCGATCTTGGCGAAACCGCCGACATGCTGCGCGAATCGGTGCGGAATTTCGCCGACGCCGAAATCACCCCGTTGGCCGCCGAGATCGACCGCTCCAACGAGTTTCCGAACCATCTGTGGCGCAAGATGGGCGACCTCGGCATCCTCGGCGTGACGGTGGAGGAGGAGTATGGCGGGGCCGCCATGGGCTATCTGGAGCATGTCGTGGCGATGGAGGAGGTGTCCCGCGCCTCGGCGTCGGTCGGCCTCAGCTACGGCGCGCACTCCAACCTGTGCGTCAACCAGATCCGCAAGAACGGCACGGCGGAGCAGAAGCGCCGCTATCTGCCCAAGCTGATTTCCGGCGAACACATCGGCGCGCTGGCGATGTCCGAACCCAACGCCGGGTCGGACGTGGTGTCGATGAAGCTGCGCGCCGACAAGAAGGGCGACCGCTACGTCCTGAACGGCACCAAAATGTGGATCACCAACGGCCCCGACGCCGACACGCTGGTGATCTACGCCAAGACCGATCTGGCCGCCGGGCCGCGCGGCATCACCGCCTTCCTGGTGGAAAAGACCTTCAAGGGCTTTTCGGTGGCGCAGAAGCTCGACAAGCTCGGCATGCGCGGGTCCAACACCGGTGAACTGGTGTTCGAGGATTGCGAGGTGCCGGAAGAGAATATTCTGGGTGGCGTCGGGCGCGGCGTGAACGTGCTGATGTCCGGCCTGGATTACGAACGCGCCGTTCTGTCGGGCGGACCGCTGGGCATCATGCAGGCCTGCATGGACATCGTCATTCCCTACCTGCACGACCGCAAGCAGTTCGGCCAGTCGATCGGCGAGTTCCAGCTGATGCAAGGCAAGCTGGCCGACATGTACACGATCATGAACGCCGCCAAATCCTACGTCTACACCGTGGCCAAGGCCTGCGACCGGGGCGAGACGACCCGCAAGGACGCCGCCGCCGCCATCCTGTATTCGGCGGAAAAGGCGACCTGGATGGCGCTGGAAGCGATCCAGACCCTGGGCGGCAACGGTTACATCAACGAATACCCGACGGGCCGCCTGCTGCGCGACGCCAAGCTTTATGAAATCGGCGCGGGCACCAGCGAAATCCGCCGTATGCTGATCGGGCGCGAGCTGTTCAAGGAAACCGCGTAACCTCCGTTTTCCCCGATCTCTTGTCCCCTCTCCCCCCGGGGAGAGGGTTAGGATGAGGGGGACACGAGCGCGACCAGCGTCCGGCGGACGCAACCCCCTCACCCCACCCTCTCCCCGGGGGGGAGAGGGCCGGGACACGAGCAAGACACGAGCATTGAGGGACGAGGAAGCGACCCATGACCACCGACAGCATCGTCATCGCCGCCGCCGCCCGCACACCGATGGGCGGCTTCCAGGGGGATTTGCAGGGGCTGACCGGCCCGCAATTGGGGGCCGCCGCGATCAAGGCGGCGCTGGAACGCTCCGGCCTGCCTCCTGAGGCGGTGGACGAGGTGTTCATGGGCTGCGTGCTGTCGGCCGGTGTTGGCCAGGCTCCGGCGCGTCAGGCCGCGCTGGGGGCCGGTCTGCCCAAGGCGGCGGGCTGCACCACCATTTCCAAGGTCTGCGGGTCGGGCATGCGGGCGGTGATGTTCGCCCACGACGTCATCAAGGCCGGATCGGCCAAGGTGGTGGTGGCGGGCGGCATGGAAAGCATGTCGAACGCCCCCTATCTGCTGGACCGGGCGCGCGGCGGCTACCGCATGGGCCATGGCAAGGTGCTGGACCACATGTTCTTTGATGGTCTGGAGGACGCCTATGACAAGGGCCGTCTGATGGGGACCTTCGCCGAGGAATGCGCGGGCAGCTACAATTTCACCCGCGAGGCGCAGGACGCCTACGCCATCGAAAGCCTGAACCGCGCCCGCAAGGCGGTGGAGGGCGGTTTCTTCGCCGGTGAAATCACCCCGGTGACGGTCAAGGGCCGCAAGGGTGACACCGTCATCAGCCAGGACGAACAACCGCTGAAGGCCGATCCGGCCAAGATCCCGACGCTGAAGCCCGCCTTCGCCAAGGATGGCACGGTGACGGCGGCCAACGCCTCGTCCATCTCCGACGGTGGGGCGGCGCTGATCGTCACCACCCGCCGCGAGGCCGACGCGCGCGGCCTGCGCGTGCTGGCCGAAATCAAGGGCCACGCCAACCACGCCCAGGCCCCGGCCCTGTTCACCACCGCCCCGGTCGGCGCGATGAAGACGCTGTTCGACAAGGTTGGCTGGTCCGCCGGGTCGGTCGATCTGTTCGAAATCAACGAGGCGTTCGCCGTCGTCACCATGGCGGCGATGCGCGATCTGGATTTGCCGCACGACAAGGTCAACGTCCATGGCGGGGCCTGCGCGCTGGGCCACCCCATCGGCGCGTCGGGTGCCCGCATCCTCGTGACGCTGCTGGCGGCGCTGGAGCGGTACGACCTCAAGCGCGGCGTGGCCAGCCTGTGCATCGGCGGCGGCGAAGCCACCGCCATCGCCGTCGAACGGGTGGGTTGACCGCCACTCTCCCGCCTTGATTCCCCCTCTCCCCCCGGGGAGAGGGCCGGGGTGAGGGGGCACCGCCTGCCGAACGCTCCTTGACGCGCACCCCCCTCACCCTAACCCTCTCCCCAGGGGGGAGAGGGGATAAGAGGGGATCAAAAAAACACGGAGGAACCCGATGCACCTGACCGAAGAACAGACCATGGTCCGCGACATGGCCCGCGCCTTCGCGCAGGAGCGGCTGGCCCCCACCGCCGCCGACCGCGACCGCAGCGGCGCGTTCCCCAAGGCCGAACTGGCCGAAATGGGCGCGCTTGGCCTGCTCGGCATGCTGGTCCCGGAGGAGTTCGACGGGGCGGCGTCCGACCATGTCGCCTACGCGCTGGCGATTGAGGAGATCGCCGCCGGGGACGGTGCGATTTCGACGATCATGAGCGTGCACAATTCGGTCGGCTGCATGCCCATCTTCAAATTCGGCACGGCGGCGCAGAAGGAACGTTTCCTCAAGCCGATGGCGCGCGGGGAGATGCTGGGGGCCTTCTGCCTGACCGAACCGCAGGCCGGATCCGACGCGTCGGCGATCAAGACCCGCGCCCGGCGCGACGGCGATCACTGGGTGCTGAATGGAACCAAGCAGTTCATCACCTCCGGGGCCAACGCCGACGTCGCCATCGTCTTCGCCGTGACCGATCCGGCCGCCGGGAAAAAGGGCCTCAGCGCCTTCATCGTCCCGACCGACACCCCCGGCTACACGGTGGCCCGCACCGAAGACAAGCTGGGCCAGCACTGCTCCGACACCTGCCAGATCCTGTTCGAGGACTGCCGCGTTCCGGCCGACCTCATGCTGGGGGCCGAAGGGGCCGGCTACAAGGTGGCCTTGTCCAATCTGGAAGGCGGGCGCATCGGCATCGCGTCCCAGGCGGTGGGGATGGCGCGCTCCGCGCTCGACCACGCGGTGCGCTACGCCCAGGACCGCCAGAGCATGGGCGTGCCGATCATCCAGCATCAGGCCGTCGCCTTCCGGTTGGCCGACATGGCGACACGGGTCGAGGCGGCGCGCCAACTGGTGCTGCACGCGGCGTCTCTGCGCGACGCCGGGTTGCCCTGCACCAAGGAAGCGGCGATGGCCAAGCTGTTCGCCACCGAAATGGCGGAAAAGGTCTGTTCCGACGCCATCCAGGTGCATGGTGGCTATGGCTATCTCAACGATTTCCCGGTGGAGCGCATCTACCGCGACGTCCGCGTCTGCCAGATTTACGAAGGCACCAGCGACATCCAACGGCTGGTCATCAGCCGCGCGCTTGTCCAATAAGCCATTTCTCAAACCGTCATTTCTCACACGGGAGGGCGACGGCATGACCGTCCTGAAGAGCGCCATCAACGCGCGCTCCGCCGAATTCCAGACCAACGCCGACGCCATGGCGGCGCTGGTCGCCGATCTGCGCCAGAAGGTTGCCGCCATCCAACAGGGCGGCGGGGCCAAGGCCCGTGAGAAGCATTTGGCCCGTGGCAAGCTGCTGCCGCGCGAGCGCATCCGCCAACTGCTCGATCCCGGTTCGCCCTTCCTCGAACTGTCGCAGATGGCCGCGCACGAGGTGTATGAGGACGTCATCCCCTCGGCGGGCATCATCACCGGCATCGGCAGCGTCGCCGGTCAGGAATGCATGATCGTCGCCAACGACGCGACGGTGAAGGGCGGAACCTATTACCCGCTGACGGTCAAGAAGCACCTGCGGGCGCAGGAAATCGCCCAGGCCAACAACCTGCCCTGCATCTATCTGGTGGACAGCGGCGGGGCCAACCTGCCCAATCAGGACGAGGTGTTTCCCGACCGCGACCATTTCGGCCGCATCTTCTTCAACCAGGCCAACATGTCGTCCGACGGCATCCCGCAGATCGCCGTGGTGATGGGAAGCTGCACGGCGGGCGGCGCTTATGTTCCGGCGATGTCGGACGAGGCCATCATCGTCCGCAACCAGGGAACCATCTTCCTGGGCGGCCCGCCGCTGGTCAAGGCCGCCACCGGCGAGGTGGTGAGTGCGGAGGATCTGGGCGGGGCCGACGTGCATTCCCGCACCTCTGGTGTGACCGACCATTACGCGATGAACGACGCCCACGCCCTGGCGATGGCCCGGCGGGTGGTGACGAATCTCAACCGGTCCAAGCGAATCGACCTCGACCTGCGCGAACCGGAAGAGCCGCTGTTCAGCCCGAACGAGCTGTATGGCGTGATCCCCAGCGACGCCCGCAAGCCGTTCGACGTGCGCGAGGTGATCGCCCGCATCGTCGATGGCTCGCGCTTTGACGAGTTCAAGCCGCTCTATGGCACCACGTTGGTGACGGGCTTCGCCCACATCCACGGCTATCCCGTTGGCATCATCGCCAACAACGGCATCCTGTTCAGCGAATCCGCGCTGAAGGGCGCGCATTTCATCGAATTGTGCTGCCAGCGCCGCATCCCGCTGGTGTTCCTGCAAAACATCACCGGCTTCATGGTCGGGCGGAAATACGAGGCGGGCGGCATCGCCAAGGACGGCGCGAAGCTGGTGACGGCGGTCGCCTGCGCCAAGGTGCCGAAATTCACCGTGGTCATCGGCGGCAGCTATGGCGCTGGCAATTACGGCATGTGCGGCCGCGCCTATTCCCCGCGCTTCCTGTGGATGTGGCCGAACGCCCGCATCTCGGTGATGGGCGGCGAACAGGCGGCGGGCGTGCTGGCCCAGGTCAAGCGCGACGCGATGGAGGCGCAGGGCAAGCCCTGGTCGGCGGAGGATGAGGAGGCGTTGAAGGCCCCGATCCGCCAGAAGTTCGAACGCGAAAGCCACCCCTATTACGCCAGCGCCCGTTTGTGGGACGACGGCATCATCGACCCGGCGGACACCCGCATGGTGCTGGGCCTTGGCCTGTCGGCGTCCCTCAACGCGCCGGTGCCGAAGACGACCTTCGGCGTGTTCCGCATGTGATGGGGGTGGGCATGAGCGACATTTTGCCAGACATTTTGGTCGACATCGCCGCCAACGGCGTTGCCACCGTCACCATGAACCGGGGCGAGGTTCACAACGCCTTCAACGAGGGCGTCATCGCCGGGCTGACCGACGCCTTCCGGCAGGTCGGCGAAAACCCGGAGGTCCGCGCGGTCCTGCTGCGCGGCGTCGGCAAAAGCTTTTCCGCCGGGGCCGATCTGTCCTGGATGAAGCGGATGTCGGGCTATTCCTACGAGGAAAACCTGACCGACGCGCTGGGGCTGGCCACCATGCTGCGCACGCTGGACGAATGCCCCAAGCCCACGGTGGCGGTGGTGCAGGGGCCGGCCTTCGGCGGCGGCGTCGGGCTGGTGTCGGCCTGCGACATCGCCATTGGCGTGGACACGGCCAGCTTTGCCCTGACCGAAGTGAAGCTGGGCATCATCCCGGCGGCCATCAGCCCCTACGTCATCGGGGCCATCGGCGAACGCGCCTGCCGCCGCTATTTCCTGACCGGAGAACGGTTTTCGGCGGCGGAAGCCCACCGGCTGGGCCTGTTGCACGAGTTGACCAACGCCGACGGGCTGGAGGCGGCGGTTGAGAAGACCGTCAAGAACCTGCTTGATTGCGGCCCGACGGCGCAAACCGCCGCCAAGGAGCTGATCCGCGCGGTGGCCCGCCGCCCGCTGACCGACGCCGTGGTCCGCGACACCGCCGAACGCATCGCCCGCCAGCGCGCCAGCGCCGAAGGCAAGGAGGGCATCGGGGCCTTCCTCGACAAACGCAACCCGTCCTGGCGGAGCTGAGAATCCCATGTCACACCTGACCATGTTCGACACGATCCTCATCGCCAACCGGGGCGAAATCGCCTGCCGCGTCATCCGCACCGCGCGGCGCATGGGCATCAAGACCGTCGCCGTCCATTCCGACGCCGACGCCAAGGCCATGCACGTCCAGATGGCCGACGAGGCCGTCTGCATCGGCCCGGCCCCGGTCGGCGAGAGCTATCTGCGCGGCGACGCGATCCTGGAGGTTGCCAAGCGCACGGGTGCGCAGGCGATCCATCCCGGCTACGGCTTCCTGTCGGAAAACGCCGGTTTCGCGGCGGCCTGTGCGGAGGCGGGCGTCGTCTTCATCGGCCCGCCGATCGAGGCGATCCGCGTCATGGGGTCGAAGGCCGAATCCAAACGGTTGATGGCCAACGCCGACGTGCCGCTGGTTCCCGGCTATCACGGTCGGGCGCAGGATTTCGCCACCCTGTCGGCGGAAGCGGCCCGCATCGGCTTTCCGGTGCTGGTCAAGGCGTCGGCGGGCGGCGGCGGCAAGGGCATGCGCGTCGTGCGCAGCGCCGATGAGCTGGCCGACGCGGTGGCGGGCGCCCAGCGCGAGGCCAAGGCGGCGTTCGGCGACGACAGCCTGTTGTTGGAAAAATACCTGTCCCGCCCGCGCCACGTCGAAATCCAGGTCTTTTGCGACACCCACGGCAACGGTGTCTATCTGTTCGAGCGCGATTGCTCGATCCAGCGCCGTCACCAGAAGGTGATCGAGGAGGCCCCCGCCCCCAACCTGCCCGACGACCTGCGCCGCCGCATGGGCGAGGCCGCCGTCGCCGCCGCCAAGGCGGTGAACTATGTCGGGGCGGGCACGGTCGAGTTCCTGTATGAGGATGGCGGTTTCTACTTCATCGAGATGAACACCCGGCTTCAGGTGGAGCATCCGGTGACGGAAAAGATCACCGGCCTGGATCTGGTCGAATGGCAATTGCGCGTCGCCGCCGGGGCCGAACTGCCCCTGCGTCAGGAGCAATTGACGCGCAAGGGCCACGCCTTTGAAGCCCGGCTTTACGCCGAGGATCCGCAGCGCGAGTTCCTGCCCGCCATCGGCACCCTGACCCGGCTGCGTCCCCCCGCCGAAAGCGATCACGTCCGGGTCGACACCGGCGTGCGCGAAGGCGATGCGGTGACGATGTATTACGACCCGATGATCGCCAAGCTGATCGTGTGGGACGAGGACCGCGACGCCGCCCTGCGCCGCCTGCGCGGCGCGCTCGCCGCCTATGAGGTGGTCGGCGTCACCACCAACATCGGTTTCCTTGGGGCCATCGCCGCCCATCCGGCCTTCCGCGCGGTGGAGATCGACACCGGTTTCATCGAGCGCCACCGCGCCGATCTGTTGCCGCCGCCCGCCCCGGCCAGCGACGCGGCCCTCTCCGCCGCCGCCTTGGCGGTTCTGCTGCGCCGCCGGGCGGAGGCGCAGGCCGCGCTGCGCGCCCGGTCGGACCGTCATTCGCCCTGGCTGCTCGCCAACGGCTGGCGGTTGAACGAGGAAACCCATTACGACCTCAGCCTGATCGACGGTGAGACGGCCCGCGCGGTGACGCTGCATTTCCGCAGCGACGGCTACGAAATCGCCGTGGACGGCGGCCCGGCCCAACCGGCGACCGGCGTCACCTTTGACGATGGGGCGCTGACCGTCAGCCTGGGCGGGGCGCGGTTGCGCGCCACCGTGGTCCAGCAGGGGTTGGATCTGACCGTGCTGATCGACGGCGTGGCCACCCGCCTGAAGCTGGACGACCCCAGCGCGCGCGCGGCGGAGCAGGAGGGCGGCTCGGGCCGTTTGAGCGCGCCGATGCCCGGCACCGTGGTCCGCGTGCTGGTCGAAGTCGGCCAGAGCGTGGAGGCCGGAACGCCGCTGATGCTGCTGGAAGCGATGAAGATGGAGCACACCATCAAGGCCCCCGCCGCCGGGGTGGTCGCCGCCCTGAATTTCGCGGCGGGCGATCAGGTCGCCGAGGGCGTCGATCTGCTGGTTCTCGACATCGCGGAGGGCTGACGGACATGACCCGCTTGCCCCATTTCGTCCGCATGGTCGAGGTTGGCCCGCGCGACGGCCTGCAAAACGAAAAGACCATCGTGCCAACCGCCGTCAAGATCGCGCTGGTGGAGAGGCTGGCCGACGCCGGTCTGTCGGTGGTGGAGGCGGGCAGCTTCGTGTCGCCCAAATGGGTTCCCCAGATGGGCGACAGCGCCGAGGTGTTCGCCGGGCTGACCCGCAAGCCCGGCGTCCGCTACGCCGCCCTCACCCCCAACCTGAAGGGGTTGGAAGGGGCGTTGGCCGCCAAGGCCGACGAGGTGGCGGTGTTCGGCGCGGCGTCGGAAAGCTTCAGCCAGAAGAACATCAACTGCTCCATCGCTGAAAGCCTGGACCGCTTCGCCCCGGTGATGGCGCAGGCCAAGGCGGCGGGCGTGCCGGTGCGCGGCTATGTCAGTTGCGTGCTCGGCTGCCCCTATGAGGGGAACATCGCCCCGGCGGCGGTGGCCGAGGTGGCGGCCCGCCTGTTCGCCATGGGCTGTTACGAAATCTCGCTGGGCGACACCATCGGCACCGGCACCCCGGCCAAGGCGCAGGCGATGATCGCGGCGGTGGCCGAACGGGTCCCGGTGGACAAGATCGCCGTTCATTTCCACGACACCTACGGGCAGGCGCTGGCCAACCTCTACGCCGCCTTGGAACTGGGCGTGGCGGTGGTCGACAGCTCCGTCGCCGGGCTGGGCGGCTGCCCCTACGCCAAGGGGGCGTCGGGCAATGTGGCGAGCGAGGATGTTCTGTACATGCTGAACGGTCTGGGGATTGAGACCGGGGTGGATTTGGATCGGTTGATCGCGGCCGGGGCGTTCATCAGCGACGCCATCGGCCGACCAACGGCGTCAAAGGTGGCCCGCGCTCGTGGTTGTGCGTGAGAGGTTCACCCTCGACACCGAAGGGCCGCATCCCCGCCGGGATGCGGCCCTTTCGTTTTGAGGATCGCTTGAACCGCTTATTTGAACAGCAGCAGCGCCTTTTGCAGCGTGATCCACACGCCCCAGCCCAACGGGATCCACACCGCAGCCCAGGCGGCCAGCACGACCCAGGAATGCCGGATTTCACCCGCCAGCGCCCCGATGTCGGAGGCGAAATGCTGGTGGGTGTTGTCGGCCAGCTTCTTTTCCTCCGCCAGTTCCTGTTCGCTCATGTGGTGCTGCGACGACACCGGCGTGACCAGCCAGTTGCAGACAAAGCCCAGCGCCAGCAACCCGGCCAGGATGTACATGGTGATGTTGTAGACGTCCGCCCGCGCCACCCCATGCTCAAGCTGGTATTCGCGGATGTAGTTGACCAGAACCGGGCCAAGCACACCGGCGGTGGACCAGGCGGTCAGCAGACGGCCATGGATGGCCCCGACCATGCGGGTGCCGAACATATCGGCGAGATAGGCCGGGACGGTGGCGAAACCGCCGCCATACATCGACAGGATGACGCAGAAGAAGGCCACGAACAGGGCCAGATTGCCGCTGGTCGCCGTCCAGGGGATGGAGGCGTAGAGCGCCAGACCGAGCAGGAAGAAGATGGCGTAGGTCAGCTTGCGGCCCAGCTTGTCCGACAGCGAGGCCCAGAAGAAACGGCCACCGATGTTGAACAGCGACAGCAAACCGGTGAAACCGGCCGCAACCGCCGCCGTCTGCGCCTTTTGCGCCGCCGTCAACTCGTTGAACGCCGCCGCGACGCCGATCAACCGGCCGCCGAACACCTCCTGCAACAGGGGGGAGGCCATGCCGAGGATGCCGATCCCGGCGGTGACGTTCAGGCACAGCACCGCCCACACCAGCCAGAATTGCCGGGTGCGCCACGCGATATCGAGATGGACATGGTTGCTGGTGATCATCCCCTTGGCCGCGCTGGCCGGGGGCGGCGTCCAACCCGCCGGACGCCAGTTCGCCGCCGGGATGCGGTAGCCCATCGCCCCGGCCATCATGAAGACGAAATACACCGCCGCCATGGTCAGGAAGGTTTCCCACACCCCGACCGAGGTCGGGGTGGCGAAGGTCTTCATCAGGGTGTCGGCCATTGGCGCGCCGATCATCGCACCGCCGCCAAAGCCCATGATCGCCATGCCGGTCGCCATGCCCCGGCGATCCGGGAACCATTTGATGAGCGTGGACACCGGCGAGATGTAACCCAGCCCCAGGCCGATGCCGCCGATCACACCGGACCCCAGCCACAGCAACCAGATCTGGTGCGTCATCACCCCGATGGAGGAGATCACCAGGCCGCCGCACCAGCAAAAGGCCGACACCACACCGGCCTTGCGCGGCCCCACCCGCTCCAGCCAGCCTCCCCAAATGGCCGCCGACGATCCCAGGAAGACGAAAAACAGGGTGTACATCCACCCCAGCATCGAGATCTTCCAGTCGCAGTTGGTGGCGATGATTTCCTGGAAAAAGCCCATGTCCGCCGGGCAGGCGCGGGTTTCGGTGATGCCGACCGCGCGCGACAACGGCAGCCAGAACACGGAAAAGCCATAGGCCATGCCGATGCAGAGATGAATCGCCAACGCCGCCGGTGGCACAAGCCAACGGTTGAATCCAGGGCGGGCGATGATGCGTTCTTTGGCCAACAGTCCGGGGATTGCCCCCACCGTTGTGGCGGACATGCGCGTCTCCTCCATGGGTCTTGTCGCCGAGATCACAGGCGCGCGGTCGTCCGAAGGCGAATCGCGCTTTGTTTGCCCAACAGACTAATGCCGGACCGTCAGTGGGGGTATCAAGAAATCCCGAAAGCTCATTCGGTTTTTCCGAACAGGGCATGCGGTTGCCGCCCCTCCGCCAACAGGGCCGCCACCAACGGCGGCGTTGGCGTGCGGGCGAGCGTGACCAGACCGATTTCCCAGGCCAGGGCCGGATCGACCAGTTCCAGAACCCGCACCGGCGTGCGGATGACCTCCAAGACCGAGCGGGGCAGCACGCTTGACCAATGGCCGGTGCCGACATGGGCCAGCATGCTGATGATCGAGTTGGTTTCCATCTGCGGCGTCACCCGGCAGCCCAGACGGGCGAACTGCGCGTCGATGATTTTTCGGTTCTGCATGTCGGGGGTCAACAGGCACAGCGCCGTGTCCGCCACCTCGCGCCAGCCAACCGACACACGGTCGGGGAACAGATCGTCGCGGGCGGTGATGAAGACATGGTTCTCCTGCCACAGCGGGGTGAGACGGAGATCGTCGGCGTCGCCCGATCCGCCATAGACCACACCGCCGTCCAGTTCGAAATTCCGCAAACGGCGCAGGATGTCTTGTGTGGACAGCGACAGAACCTGAACCGTCACCTGCGGGTGCCGCCGGGAAAAGGCGGCGTCCAGCGCGGCGACCGCCGTCAGCGCGGTGGGAATCACCCCCAACCGCAGCACACCGGTCAACGCGCCACGCTGTTGCGCCAACTCCTGCTTCAAATCGCTGGCGGTGGCGATGACGCGGCGCGCGTGGTCGAGCACGCATTGCCCTTCGGGCGTCAGCGCGGTGAATTGCTGCCGCCGTTCGACCAGCGACACCCCCAGTTCCGCTTCCAACTCCCGGATCGCGGCGGACAGGGTGGAGGGGGTGACGTTGCAGGCCGCCGCCGCCCGCCCGAAATGCTTCTCCTTGGCCAGCGCCACCAGATACAGATATTTCCGCGCGATCATGCCCGCCCCTGCTTCGACACCGGTCAGTGTCAGGGGGTCAGTGTCCGGGATCGCGGCAAACCTGCCAAGCCGCCATTTTCCTCTGGCGCGCTGAACTGGTCGCGTCAGCGCGGCGCAATCAGGGCCTTGCGGGTGCAGCCGAACACCACGAACAGGCGATGTGAATCCTCACCCTGCCCCCTCTGGGCGCAAGCGCTGCAACGCGTCCGCCACCGCCGGAATCACATCGGCCACAACGCCGCCGTCCGCCGGGTGGAACACCCGCATCGACGGAAACCAGGGGCGCACCGACGTGCCAAGCGCGGTCCAATCGCCGGACCGTCCGATCCGCCACACCGGCACGCCCAACGCCGCCGCCAACTCGCCGGTGGAGATCGCCGGGGTGATGACCAGATCCAGGGCGGACATCAGCGCCGCCAGACCATCCAGATCGTTTTTCACATCCAGATCGGCAAAGCTGTGCGGCGCACGACCGATCAGGCTGCGCGCGCGCTCCAGGTCCGGCGCGCATTCCCCGTATTGAAGGTTGATGATGATCACGCCGGGCACGGCGAACAGCGGCCCCCAATCCTCCAGCCGGGTGTAATCGGGCAGCCGTTCGGGGTCCAGTTGGCCACTGCGCCACGCCAATCCGATCATCAGGCCCCCGCCCAGCGCCGCCAACCGCCGCCGCCAAGCGGCCACCGCCGCCTTGTCGGCCCTCAGCAGGGGGGACTCCACCGAAAGAAACCGGCACAGTTCGGGGCGGAGCCAGCGGGGCAAGGACCCGATCGGCGCGTGGACATCGACATCGGAAACCGGCTCCCCCGGCTGCACGGGCTGCGGCCGCACGGTGATGGTGGGAAAGGAGCGGGCGAACAACGGCACAAAGCGCGGGTCGCATTCGACCGTCACATGCCCCGCTTGCGCGATCACATCCGGCAGACTGGTGGCGAACATCAATTCGTCGCCGATCCCCTGTTCCCGCCACACCAGCAGCCGACGGTTGGTCAGCGGCTCGCCACGCCATTCGGGAACGCCGGGGCGGCGAACCGCCCCCTGTGTGGCGTTGGATCGAAAGCGATGGTCGTACCCGGCCCACCCCTCGGGAAGTTGCCCTTGCGCCAGCCGGATGACCCCGCCGTTGAACGCGGCGGCGGCGGATTGGGGATCCAGGCGCAAGGCACGGTCGCACACGCGCAGCGCCGCCGCCGCACGCCCCAACTCCCGCAGCAAACGCCCCCGGTTGGCCAGCGCGTCGGCATCGGATGGATCGAGGGCGAGCGCCACCCGTCCGGCCCGATCCGCCGCGTCCAGACGCCCCAAACGGCGTTCGGCGACGGACCGCCCCGCCCAACTCGACGCGCGGTCGGGGGCCAGCCGCAACGCCTGCCGATGCGCGTCCACCGCCGCCGCCACACGGTCCATCCGGCTCAACACCACGGCGTGGTTGTCGTGCAGGTCCGGCAAATCCGGCGCGATGGTCACGGCGTGATGATGGGCGCGCTCGGCCACGGACAGCGCGTTCAAAGCGGCCCAAGCGTTGCCCAGATTGCTCCAGGCCGCGCCATCCTCCGGTCGAAGGGCCAAGGCAGCGCGGAAACAGGCCGCCGCAGACACCGGGCGATCCAACGCTTGACGAAGGGTTCCCAGGCTGACCAGCGCGGCGGCGTAATCGGGCCACGCCGCAACCGCCGCCGCCACGCGGGATTCCCCCAAATCCGCCCGCCCCCGCTGGTGCAGCAGCAACCCGGACAGGTGCAGCGCAACCGGCTGGTCGGGGTCCTGACCGAGAACCCGCTCGTAGAGCGTCGCCGCGCGATCAAAATCCCCGGCGCGATGGGCGTCCACCGCGCGTTCCAGATCATCGTCGGGCGTGGGCGCGGGAGTCGCACCCCCGGCATCCCCTCCCCCGCGCAGCCGCAGCAACTCCGCCGCGATGCGGGCGAGCGCGCCGGACAGGGCGCCGTCGGCACCGGGATGAAACAGGCGCTGGCTGGGAAACCAGGGGCGGACGGCGCAGCCCAACTCGGTCCAATCCGCCCCGCAGAAGCGCCAGACCGGGACGCCCAGCGCACCGGCCAATTCCCCCGCCGACATGGCGGGCGACAGCACCAGATCGAGATTCGTCATCAGGGCCGCCACGCCCTCGAAATCATCTTTCAGGTCAAGGTCGGCCCAACGATGGATGGTGACGCCAAAACGCTGTTCCGCCGCCCGGATCTCCGCCTCGCACGGTCCGTATTGCACATTGACGAAGGTCACGCCGGGCACGGCGAAGATCGGCCCCCACTGCTCCAGGCTGGTGTAGGCCCCCTGCCGTTGGGCGTTGAGGATCTGGCTGCGCCAGCCAATGCCGACCAGCAACCCCGGCCCCAGCGCATCCACACGCCGCCGCCAAGCCTCGACACGCGCCGGATCAGGGACAAGCCAGGAGGCGTTGGTGGGAAAACGCCGGATCTCCGACCGCAACAGCCGTGGCACGCCGCCCGCCGCGATCTGGACATCGACGTCACGGGGGTCGCCGCTGTCCACGCGCACCACAGCCCCCGGAAAGGACCGGGTGAACAAGGACACCAACCGCCGGTCGCATTCGATCACCAGACGGCCGGCGCGCTTGAGAAGATCGGGATAGCAGGACGAAAACAGGATTTCATCGCCGATTCCCTGTTCCCGCCACACCAGCAGCCGGGATCGCGCGATGTTCTCACCCCGCCACGCCTTGGCGGACAGGCGACGGCGTTGGCCCGCAAACTGCGGTGTGGCGAAGCGCCATTCATGCTCCGCCCAGCCGGGGCGCATCTCACCCGCCTCCAACAGCAGAAGCCCACGGTTGTAGCGGGCTTGACCATGACGGGGATCGACCGCGATGGCCCGCCGGTACTGCGACAAGGCGGGCGCACGCCGGTTCATGCGCTGAAACAGAAAGGCCGTGTTGCCAAAGGCCTCCGGGAAATCGGGTTGGAGCGCGATGGCCGTTCGGTGGCAGCGCAACGCCTCATCGACACGGCCAAGCGCGCCCAGGCTGTTGCCGCGCCCGGTCCAGGCGGCGACCAAGCCGGGGAGCAGCCGCAGCGCCCAGCCAAACAGACGGGCGCTGTCGCCAAAGCGATCCGCACCATGAAGCGCACCGGCCAGATTGTTCAACGCCTCGGCCTGGTCGGGGGCCAAAACCACGGCGTTGCGGTGCAGCGCCAAGGCCTGCGCCGCCGTATCGGACAACGCCGCAAGATGCGCGTGGGCAAGGCGCAAATCCGGGCGCAGCCGCACCGCGCGTTCGGCCATGCGTCGGGCCGCGTCGGGACGGTCCAAACGGCGCAGCAACGCGGTCAAATTCACCAGGCTGTCGGCCCCGGCCGGATCAAGGGTCATCGCCGCGCGCAAAGAAACCAACGCCTCCTCGCACCGGTCCAGGCGCTGCAAGGCGTCGGCATGGCCCGCGTGGGCAGGACCGTTGAGCGGGTTGCGGCGCGCAGCGGCGGCAAAATGCGCGCGCCCGGCGGTGGGATCGTTGCGCCGCATCGCCAGCACCCCGGCCAGATGCTGCGCAACCTCATGATCCGGGGCGGCCTGGAGAACTCGTTGAACGCGGTCGGTCGCCGCCGCAACATCCCCTTGACGATACAGGGCGATGGCGGCGGCGACGTCGTCCTCCACCGCCGCCGGAACCGTGACCACGGGGACCACGCGCGGGCGTGACAAGGCGCGCAGCGCGGTTGCCATATGGTCCAAAACATCGTTCAAGCCCTCATCCGGGTGGGGCTGAAACACCCGCATGGAGGGGAACCAGGGCCGAACCGCCGTGCCCAACTGCGTCCAATCCCGTCGGCAAAAGCGCCAGACCGGGGTTCCGACCGCACCGGCCAGTTCCCCCACCGACATCGCCGGTGACACCACCAAATCAAGGTTGGCAAGCAAAGCCGCCACCCCATCAAAGTCATTCTTGAGGTCCAGATCGTCCCAACGGTGAATCCGCACGCCAAAACGCTCTTCGGCGGCGGTCAGTTCCGCCTCGCAGTCACCATACTGGACGTTGACGAACACCAGACCGGGGACGGCGAAAATGCCCCCCCAATCGTCCAACCGGGTGTAGGCGGCCAGACGGTCGGTGGTCATCTTCTGGCTGCGCCACGCCACACCAACCGCGAGACCATCCCCCAGCGCCCGCACCCGTCGCCGCCATTCACCCAACCGTTCCGGCTCCGGCACCAACCATGGGCGCGCGGATTGGAACGACGCAAGGGTGCCGCGCAAAAGGCGTGGCACGTCACCCGCCGGAATGTGCGCATCGACGCCCGGCGGAACAATCCGCTCATCACCGTTCGCATCGATGGACAAGGGACGGACCGTTGCGGTCGGAAAGGAGCGTTGGAACAGCGGGACCAAGCGCGGATCACACTCGAAAACGGCGTGACCAACCCGCCGGATCAGGTCCGGCCAACAGGCGGAGAACAGAATTTCGTCCCCCACCCCCTGTTCGGGCCAGACCAGCAGGCGCTTGCCGCTCAGATCCTCCCCATTCCAACGGATGGCGGCGATGCGGCGATCCACATAGCCCTTGGCGCGCAAACGCCACTGGTAATCCGCCCAGCCTTCCGTCAAGCGCCCGTCGGTCAGGCGGATGATGCCCCGGTTCAACCGGGCCGGAGCAAGGGCGGGATCCCGATCCAGCGCGCGCGTCAGGTGGGCTTCCGCCTGCGCCGCGTTCTCCGCCTTTTGCCACAGCAGCATGCCCAGATTGGCCAGCGCCTTCGCGTTGTTCGCGTCCTGCGCCAGGGCGGCGCGGTGAGCCGCCTCCGCCAGATCCCATTTGCCTTGAACCTGCAAAACCAGGCCATAACCGGTCAAGGCCAGCGGATTGGTTGGAACCAGTGTCACGGCGCGCCGGAACAGCCCTTCGGCGGTCGCCAGCTCATCGCGTTCTTCGTAGGCCGACGCCAGATTCATCCAGGCTTCGGCGTGATCGGGCTGCGCGGCGATGGCCTTCCGCCGCAGCGCTTCCGCCCGGTCGTGCTGCTTCCAGGCGGTGCACAGGCTGCCCAGATTGTTCAACACCTTGCTGTAATCAGGCCGGAGCCGCAACGCCCGCCGATACAGGGCTGCGGCCGTGTCGAAACGCTCCGCTCCCTCCAGAACCGTGCCGATGTTGTTGAGGATCATCGCGTCGCCGGGTTGCCAGATCAGCGCGACGCGCAACACCGGAAACGCCTCGCGGTCCCGTCCCAGATCCAGCAGGGCCACGCCCAGATTGTTCCAGGCCCCGTTCAAGCCAGGGTCGCAGGCCACCGCCTGACGGTACAGGGGGACCGCCTCAACCAGACGATTCAACCCTTGAAGGGCGAGGGCGAGGAGAAAATGCAGCAGGGCATGATTGGGGTGGGCGGACCGCGCCGGTTCCAAAACCTCCACCACCTCGGCGCAGCGCCCTTGCGCGATCCATCGCTCCGCCAAGCGCGCCAGCAACTCCGCATCGGTTGGGGTGTCGCGCAAGGCGCGCAGCAGGCAGGATTCGGCGTCGGCGTGGTCCAAGGCGCACAGAGACAGGGCCAAACCGCGCCAAGCCGCTGAAAAATCGGGATGAGCGGAAATCAGATCATAAAAATGCTGCGCCGCCAGCGCGACACGCCCGCTGTCGCGCAGCAAAAGACCCAAATTCAACGCCGCGTTGAGGCTTTGAGGGGCCAAGGCCAGGGCCTGTCGGTAAGCCGATTCCGCCGCCGCCCAGTCCCCCATGGCGTGCAACACCGTGCCAAGGTTGGTGTGCGCCTCGGCGTAATCCCCATGCTGGGCGATGGCCTGGAGACAGGCGCGCCGGGCGTCCTCGTTGCGGCCCAGATCGGCCAGAACGCTGCCCAGACTGTTGAAGGCGGTGGGGAACACCGGTTGCGCGCGGATCGCGCGGTTCAGGCGGATCAGTCCGGCATCCGACCGCCCGATGTGATGCAGCGCAAGGCCGGACAGGTGAAGGGCGTCGGGGTGATCGGGGGCCAGTGCCAAAACCCGATCATAGCCGACCAACGCCGGTGCACAGCGGCCCGCACGATGATGGTCCAACGCGCCGTTCAGCCAATCGGACCGCAACCGATCAGAGGATCCGCCCGACATCGAGCCGGAATCAGAGATCCGAGCCACCGGCGTTCGGGCCGTCCGTCACATCATCGGGTGTCTCCGCTCCCCCCCGGAACATCTTCCGGCACAGTTTGAGGGCGCGGTAATAGTTTCTGGCTTCCACCAGATGATCGATTTCATCCAAAATCTTGACGCTGTCCGGACGGGCGACGCGCGTTTCCTCCATGATGGAGTTGAAGCGCTGCACGTTCAGCGCCGCGTCTTCCGGAAAGATGTAGATTAATTGAATAACAAAATAGAGTTTCTTTTCAATGCAGTCGATTTGTTCTTCTTTCAGAACCTCACGGCCACGCAGGAAGTTGGCGGTGTTGTACAGGAAGAACGATCCAGGCCGATCCCCAGCGCCAATAACGGCCCCGTTGATGATGACCTTTTCATTCGGGCGAAGAACAAACTTGAGCGGCATATGTGTGAACCCGGTTCATTTTGATCCGACGAAACGGAGGAGCGTTCGCCGCGCGTGACCGAAAAGAAACGGGCGGCGGCTTGAAGCCGCCGCCCGCCGGGTGTGATCCTACCCGAACTCCGCGCCTTAGAACAGACGCAGGATCGACTGCTGCGACTGGTTGGCCAGCGACAGGGCAATGGTGCCAAGCTGTTGCCGGGTCTGCAGCATCAGCAGGTTGGCGCCTTCCTCGTTCTGGTCAGCCAGCGTCAGCTTGCTGGCCCCTTCGGTCAACACGTTGCTGAACTCCTTGGTGAAGTTCTCGCGGGTCGTGATGATGTTCAGGTTGGTGGAGAGAGCCTGAGAGGCCGACCGGATGGTCGTGCGGGCGGCGTCAATGCCTTCCACGGCCTTGTCGATGTCCGAACGGTCGGTCCAATCGTTCTGGGCTTCGTCGAGACGCAGGCCCTGGCCGCTGGAGGTCAGGTTCACCGCAGCGACCTTGATCGCGTTGGTGTTGTTCTCGTTCAACTGCACGGTCAGATCGTTGGACGAGTTGGCGTCCGTGACCTGCTTGGTGACGATGTTCGCCGCGCAGTTGGCCGAGGCCGCCTTCTGGATGGTCTCCTGATCGACCTTGACACGCACGGTGCCGCTGTCGAACGCAAAGGCCTGCTCGCCATCGGCCAGCTTGCCTTCACCACGGTCGCTCAAACCATCGCGCGTGACCGTCGCACCGTTCAGGTTGGTGACGGAGACCTGCAGATCCACATTCTTCTGGATGGTGGAAATGCCGTTGCCGGAGTTGTTGGCGGCTTCCAACAGCTTGCGGTCGACGGTGAAGGACACGACCGTGCCCGACGAGAAGCTTTCCGAGATGTGCTTGGTCAGCGCGTTGGTGGTGGTCGCCGCCAGAGTGATTTCACGGGCCACACCGGCGGTGGTCGCACCGGTCAGCGTGATCGTCCCCTGGGTGCCGACCGCCGTGGTCGCGACATCCTTGCCGCTCAGACGGCCACCCGAGGCCAAGGCGGTGTTGATCGAGGCGCGGAGCTGCGAAGCAACGTTGGCCTTGGAGGTCTGACCGACGGCCACGTCCGACGAGGTCGCGGTGTAGCTGAAGGTCTGGCCTTCGACCGTCACCGAGAACACGTCACCGGCTTCGATCGTGCCACCGATGGTGACTTGCGACGACTGGGCGACGCCCGAGGTGGCCGCCGTGCTCAGCTTGGTGTCGATGGTCTGGTTGTTGTCGAAGTAAGAGATCGTGCGGCTTTCCTTGCCGTCCGTCACGATGAACGAACGCTCACGGCCCGTGGCGCCGCGCACCTCGATCTGCACGTCGGAGAAGCTGCCAGCGCTGGTCGACAATTTGCCCGACAGCTTCAGGCCGGTCAGGCCGTGCGCGCTTTCCGCCGAACCGAGGTCGCCGGTGGCACCCGTGATCGAGCCGGTGCCCTTGACGCGGATCGAGTAGGTGTCCGCCGACACCACGTTGGTGACGCGGGCGTTTTCCAGACCCTGGATGGTGTTGACGGCAGCGCGCGAGGTGCTGGTGCTGTCCAGGCTCAGGCCGTTGCCGCCGATCAGGTTCTTGCCGGCGTAACCGCTGTCGCCCGCCAGCTTGTCGATCTGGCTGCGCAGCGAGTTGAACTGAGCGGCCAACGCCTTGCGGGTGGCGACCGAGGCGGCGTCCGTGCCCAGCGCGGCATAAGCGGCGGTGGTCAGACCCTTGGCCTGGTCGATCATGGTGCTGATCGAGCTCAAGCCCTTGTCGGCGGCCTGAATGGTGCTGATCGACTGGCCCATCGCGTCCTTCAGCGACGACAGGTCGCCCGCGCGCTGGGTCAAGCCCTTGGCAGCGAAGAAGGCGGTCGGGCCATCGAGGGCGGTGTTGACCTTGTTGCCGGTGGACAGAATGTTCTGCTTTTTGGCCACCTGATCCTGCACCGTCTGCAATTGCAGCAGGTTGGTGCGCATCGATGCGGTCAAGGAGACTTCGTTCGCCATGGTGCTCACTCCTTTGGAGGATCATCGTCCACCCGTCCCCCGGCATGGGGCGCATGGGTGGAGGGGGACTAATTCCCCCGATCCGATACTAGGCAAAAAACGGGCCAGATCAAATTTGCCGGATTTGCTGGGCATTCGCTGCCCACGGGCAAAATCGGATCGGCATTTTTTGCCGGGCATAGGGCAGTTTGTGCCTAGCGCCCGGCATCCCTTGCCGGGGTGGCCGTTTCTGCCGGGCAGTTTCTGCCGGGCAACCGCGTGGTTTCGCAGACCGCCAACGGCCCACACTCCAGCGCCACGCTGGCCCAACTCCACCCCACACCGAACCCGGACAGGACCAACCGTCGGTTGCCTGTGGTCAGCGACGGGGACAGCGCGTCGCACATCGCCAGAGGAATCGACGCGGAGCTGGTGTTGCCGACCTCGGCGAGGGCGACCGGCGTCTGTTCGGCGCTGGCCCCCAGCTTTTGCGCCAGATGGCGGATCATCTGGGCGTTGGCCTGATGCAGCACGAGATGGTCAACCCCCTCCATGCCCCATCCAGCGGCGGCCAGGACGGCTTTGACGCTGCCCGGGACCTCACGCAGGGTGAAGGCGAACACCTGGGTTCCATCCATGAACAGGCGGCCCGGCGTGTCCGGCTGACGCATCCCGCCACCGCTGACGCACAGATAGGGCGCGCCCGCGCCATCATTGCCCAGATCGAACCGCATGGGCGGGGCACCGGCCAGGCACTCCACGGCGATGGCGGCGGCTCCGTCCCCGAACAAGGGCGCGACGCTGCGATCCTCGGGGTCAATCAGGCGCGACGTGGTGTCGCCCACCAGCAGCAGCGCGCGCTGTCCCAGGGTTTTGAGCAGGGCCGACGCTTGCCACAAACCGTGCACAAATCCCGCGCAGCCCTGGGTCAGATCGATGACCACCATGCCCCGGCGCAACCCCAGCCGCCGTTGCAGCAAGGTTCCGTTGCCGGGCAAGGGTTGATCGGGGGTTTGCGTGACGCAGACCAGCAGATCGACCGACGCCGCGTCCCACCCACAGGCGTCCAGCAACCGGCGCGCGGCGGCCGCCATCAGATCGCTTGTGCACAGATCGGCCCCCGCCAGATGGCGGGTGGTGATGCCGGTGGCCTTGGCGATGCGCCCGGCGGCCTCGTCGCCAAAACGCAGGGCGAGATCGGCCACGCTTTCCCGGTGCGCGGGCAGGCAGCCCACCACACCCCGCAGGGCCACGCCGTCCACAAGGCTGGCAACCATCGCCGTTCCTTCCGTTTCGCCGCCGGAGGCTCCGCGCGCCCAGCAGGTGATGTTCAGCAGGTGATTCCGCCATCGACGGTGATGGTTTGGCCGGTGATGAACGCCCCACCCTCGCCCAGCAGAAAGCGCACGACCGGCACCACATCCGCCACCTCGCCCAACCGGCCGAGCGGTGTGCGCCGGATGATCTGGTCGCGCTGCCCGGCCGACAGGGTTCCCGACATTTCGGTGGTCAGATAGCCCGGAGCGACGGAGTTCACCGTCACCGCGCGCCGCCCGACCTCGCGCGCCAAGGCCCGCGTCAAGCCATCCAGCCCCGCCTTGGACGCCGAATAGGCCGCCAACCCGACATAGCCGCGCTGCCCGATGATGGACGAAATGTTGATGATCCGCCCGGCCCCGCCATCTGCGCTCCCGGCCCCACGCTGCGTCAATTTCGCCCGGAGAAAGGCCCGCGCCATCTGGATGGCACCGGTCAGGTTGGTCTGGATCACGTCGGCGCTGTCCACGTCGGGGAAGGTCGCCAGAATGCCTTCGCGCGCCACACCGGCGTTGTTGATCAGCCCCCACAAGGGCGCGTCCCCGGCCCAGGCGACCGCCGCCTTGACAAAGCCGTTCACCGCGTCGGCGTCGCCGATCCGGCAGGGCTGCCAGAACAGGTTGGGTCCGGCCAAACGCTCCAGCTCCGCCGTGGGAGACCGGCTGCAGGTGGACACGCGGTAGCCATCGGCCAGCAGAGCGTCCACCAGCCCCAAGCCAAGCCCACGGCTGCCCCCGGTGACGATGACATGACGGGGCACGGACGGTGTTTCGGTCATGGCACTGCCTTGCGGCCTTTCTTGCCGGTGGTGCTGATGGGGATATGATCCACCAGGGTTATCACACGCGGGCGGGCCGCCGGAACCAGTTCCGCCAAAGCGTCGCGGATCCGCGCGCGCAACGCCGCCTCGTCGCTGCCGGGCGCGGGTTGGATTTGGGCGGTCAGGACAAAGCCGGTGATCGGGTTGGCCTTGGCCTGGACCAGCGCGTCCGCCACCCCCGCCACGGCGAGCACGCGTTGTTCCACCGCCTCCGGCGACACCTTCACCCCGCCGACATTCACCACCCCATCGGCCCGCCCGACAAACAGGACACGGTCGCCGTGCCGTTCCACCAGATCGCCGGTGGACAGCCAGCCATCCCCCGCCGCCAACGTGGCGCGCGGGCTGCGCAGCTCCAACACCCCCTCGTTCAGACGCAAGGCCACGCCATCCACCCCCTGGTCCAGCCAGACGGCGGGAAAGCCCGCGCGCCCGTCGGCGACGGCGAACACCGCCCCCGCCTCGGTCGAGGCATAAATGTGGCGCAGACGGGCCGACGGAAACACCGCCGACAACCGATCCAACAGCGGCTGGTCGGCCGCCTCCCCGCCCAGGGTGACGCTGCGCAAGGATGGCAACCCGTCGCCCAGCGCCATCAGAAAGGCGCGCCAAAAGCTGGGGGTCCCGCTGATGTGGGTGACGGCCTGGTCCCGCGCCGCCGCCGCCAACGCCTGCACGCCGCCGCCCGGAACCGCAACCAGCGTGGCCCCGGTCGTCGCGGCGGTCAGCACCACCTGAAGCCCGGCGAAGGCCCCCGCCTCATAGGTCAGCAACCAGCGCGCCGACGGGTCCACCCGCCCGCGCACCCGCCCCAGAAGCCGTTGGACATCATGCCGAACCCGCTTTGGCTCTCCAGTGGTCCCGGAGCTTTCCAGCGTGATCGAAAAGCCGGGTTCGGCCCGCCACCCGTTTGCTCCACCCTCTCGACGCGACAGCAAAAGCGCCCGATCCTCCCGTTCCGCCGCCGCCAGGGCGGCCAGAAGGGTGGAGGGACGGTCCGCCCGCACCACCCCATCGGGGGGAAGCGGTCGCCCCATCAGGTCCGGCCACCGCCACGACCGCCATACGGCGTCGCCATCGCCTTCCAGCAGATGGACATCCGGGTGCAGCCAGAGCGGACGCGGGTGCATCACACCGTCTCGCGGTACAGCGCCGCCAACTCGCCCACCGTGGTGAATTGACGCAGACCGTCGCGAAAGGGATCCTGCCCGGTGCGCTGCTCCAACAGCACCAGCAGCGTGGCCAGATCGAGCGAATCGATGGGCAGATCACCGCCCAGAAACAGGCTGTCGGGGGTGAGGGAGGGCAGCGTCTCCCCCTTGTCGGCGGCGATCCGGGCCAGTTCCTCGGCGATGATGGCAAAAATCGTGGGGGTGTCGCTCATGGTCGGGTCACACCGGTTCGGTCAGAGGGGGCGTTGAACACGGCGGTGCGTCGGTCGCCCGCGCCGCATCGCACGCGCTCAAAAAGCGTCGAATGGTCAGCGTCAACGGGCCTGCGGCCTCCGCGTGCGGCATGTGGCCAACGCCGGGAAAGACGTGCAGCGGGCAGTCTGGCGGCAAATGGTGGGGGCCGGGCATGGGAATGACGCGGTCCGCATCGCCCCACAACGCCTGGACCGGCGCACGGATGTCCGCCCATTCCACCGCCGGGCCGCCATCGGCGTGCGGGGCGAAGGAGGTTTCCAGAATGGTTTGCAAGGCCCGGCGGCGCAGCGGATCCGCGCATTGCGCGTGCAGCACCTCGGCAATCCGGGGCGTCAGGGGCGAAGGCGCGCCGAACAGACGTTGAGCACACTCAAGCCCCTCGTCCGCGTCCCGCAGGCTCGTCACCCGCCGCAGCAGATCAAGATCAAAGGGAGTCCCCAGCCCGGCGCTGGCGATCAGGGACAGGCTCGCCACCCGATCCGGGGCCAGACGGGCCAGTTCCAACCCGACATAGCCGCCCATGGAATGCCCGACCACATGCGCGGTTGGGATCTCCAGCGCATCGAACAGCGCCAGCAGCCACGGGGCAAAATCCCGCACCTGCCCGCTTCCGACCTCCAGATGGGACGCGCCGTGGCCGGGAAAATCGATGGCCAAGGCGCGACGATCGGCTGCCAGAGCCGACAGGTTGAACTGCCAGCTCAGGCGGTCGCCCGCGAAGCCATGAAGCAGCACAACCGGCACGCCGCCGGTTCCAAGCGACAGATAGCTGGCCGGGCCGCTGGCCAGGGCGACCACGCCCCCGCGCAAACGCCCGCCCGACGACGCCGGACGCGGCACCGGATCAGGCCGGGACGGCGACACCGGCCAAGGTCAACAGATCCTCGACCGTCTTGGCGCGGGCCAGCTTTTCGCCCTCCACCACCACGCCCATCACATCGTCCACCAGGGCGATGAAGCTGATGACGGCCAGGGAATCCCAGCTTTCCAGGGATTCGAGCGTCTCCTCGCCCGTCAGGGTCCCCGGCTCCAACTCCAGGGTTTCGTCCAGGGCCAAAAGGAACTCTTTGCGATCCATGGTTGTCTCCTGTGTCGTTCGGGGCCGCTCAGTGCGGCGTCTTTTGCCGGATCGAACGGTTGATGTCCACCCAATCCGGGTGATCGGCCAAAACGCGGCAACAGTCGCGCCAGCCAAAGGCCGGATGATCGGTCCGGTGGGCGTCAAGCAAACGGCGGACCAACTCGTAATCGGCCGCCTCATCCACGCACCAGCGCTGTTCGATGGCCGGGCCGTCATGGGCCAACGGCGTGCCCAGCCGAAAGCGCTGAGGCCGGGTGTAGATGTAATAGGTGACGTGCTCCCGCTCCGCCGACAGGGTGGCCATGGCCGCCGCCTCGTCCAGCACCGCGCGCGGGAAGATTTCCGCGTCCAACCCACGCGGATAACGGGACACGTCGATGGACAGGTAATCCAGCGGGGGCCTATCGGCCTGCCCGGCCAGGAAGGCGGCGATCAATTGCCCCACCAGGTCCGGATCGATCAGCGGGCAATCCGCCGTCACCCGCACGACCACATCGGCGTCGGCCATCGCGGCGGCACCGGCGAACCGTTGGAGCACATCCGCCTCATCGCCCCGAAACACCGGGATGCCCATGGCCGACGCGGTGGCCGCAACCGGATCGTCCACCGCCCCGACCGTGGTGGCCAACACCACCCCGTCCACCCCCGGACTGCGGGCCAAGCGTTCCAGATGATGAACCAGCAACGGCTTGCCCGCCGCTGGCAGCAGCACCTTGCCCGGCAAACGGCTGGAGTTCATCCGCGCCTGGGAAATGGCGATGACGCGCGGGCGGCGGGGCAAAGGGGCGCGGGCGGCAATCACAGCCTATCTTCCCCCGGAGAATCCTCCACTGGAGCCAGCATGTCCCACCGCAGCGGCGTGCCACGGGTCAAGGCGCGCGCCGCGCGCCGCCCCAGAACCTCCGGGAGATGTTTGGGGGCCATGCCGAAGCCGGGGCGGATCGAGCGGACCTGCGCGGGCGTCAGAACCTCCCCAGCGGCGACATCGGCGACAATGTAGAGGGAGCGGCGGTAATCGCGCCCGCCAACCTCGCTGGGCTTCACCCCATACTCGACCCGGCCCATCGCCGCCCAGGCGGCGCGCACGGCGTCGGCCATCGCCTTGAACTCGGCCGGTTCCAGGGAAAAGGCGCTGTCCACCCCGCCATCGGCCCGCGACAGGGTGAAATGCTTTTCAATGATCGTGGCCCCCACCGCCGTCGCCGCCACCGGTACGGCGATGCCCGTGCTGTGATCGGACAAACCGGCGGTCACGCCGGAAAAGGCGGCGGCCAGATGGGGAATGGTGCGCAGGTTGCAGTCCTCCGGCGGCGTCGGGTAGCCGCTGACGCAATGCAGCAGCGCCAGCGGCGCGCAGTCGCCCACCGCCTCCACCGCTTCGGCGATCTCGCCCAACGTCGCCAGACCGGTGGAGACGATCAGCGGCTTGCCCGACCGGGCGGCGCGGCGGATCAGCGGCAGGTCGATCATCTCGAACGACGCGATCTTGAACGCGGGCGCGTCCAGCCGCTCCAGCAACTCCACCGCCGTTTCGTCGAACGGCGAGCTGAAGATGGCCAGCCCCAGCGCGCGGGCGCGAGCGAACAACGGTTCATGCCACGCCCACGGGGTGTGCGCCTCCCGATACAGGTCGTGCAGGGTGCGCCCGCCCCACAGCCCATCGTCCAGGCGGAAACCCGGCCCATCATGGTCGATGGTGATGGTGTCGGCGGTGTAGGTTTGCAGCTTCACCGCGTCGGCCCCGGCGGCCTTGGCCGCATCGACCAGCGCCAGGGCGCGATTCAGGTCGCCGTTGTGGTTCCCCGACATCTCCGCGATCAGATAGGGCGGATGATCCGCGCCGATGGGGCGACCAGCGATGGCGAAGGGTGACGAGTGTTGGGTCATGACGGGCCAAACGGTGGTTGGCGGACAACGCGGCACAGCAAACCGACAGGGTCAGGCTTGCACGGAAGTGATGAAGGAAGGTTAATTTTCCACGGCCCCGAAGATCGGGCGGCGGCGCAGATCCTCGCCATAGGCCAACAGACGTTCGACGCTGCGGTGCCGGTCGCCGACCTCGGCGAAGCGGGCGCGGGCGGCGGACGCGCTGCGGTCGCGCTCGGTTGGGTCGGAGAACAGGGAGACCGCGCGGTCGATGTAGGCGGCGCGGTCGGCCACCTGGAACTCCGGACCGCAGACGCTGGCCGCGTCGCCCCAGCCATGAGTGATGACCGGAACCCCTTCCGCCAAGGCGAAGGCAGCCCCCCCACCCCCGCCCTGGCGGGCCGGGTTGAGGAAGACATGGCAGAGCCGATACAGCGCCCGAATGTCGTTCACATGGCCCAAACAGCGGATGCCGTCGCGGTGACGCAGAGCCTCCAACCGCTTGGGCAGCGCGGTGACGCCCCCGGCGAAAGCAACGACCGCGCCCGGACAATGGTCCAGAATCGCATCGACCACGCCAAGGAACTCCGGCGTCACCTCCTCGTCCAGGCGGGTGCCGACAACCACAAAGACGAAGGCGGCAGAGGCCAAGAGAGGGTCATTATAAACGCCATCGGACGGCGGCAGCGTGTAGCCGAAGGTGAAGGGGCGGAACCGGCGAGCGAACGGGGCGCGGTACAGGTCGGCGATCCCGACGGTGTAGTCGTGCTCGTCAAAGCCCAGCACAACATGCGCCAGCGAAATCGTCAGCCCGGAGGTGGTGGGGATGCACATCACCGGGCGCGCATCAGACTCCGCAAACAGATCGGCGGCGATGTTCGACCCACCGAAGGACACGATCAGATCAGGGTCATAGCCATCAATGGCCTCGACGATCGCGGTCATCTTGTCCTGGGTAAAGCGCCGCTGCGTGAAGGACGCCACTTTCACGTGACGCCCCATCATGCGGATGGCGAACACCCCCTCATACTCCTCCACCAGCTCCGCCACCATGGGGGGAATGAAGAGGTTTTCCACCCAGGTTGGCATCGTGTTGGTGTTGATGATCGCCACGTCCAAGCCAAAATCATCCTGAAGACGGCTGGCAAAATCGAAGCAATCGCGCGTCGGCTGGTGGCGGTCGTTGGTGAACTGATTCGTCACCAGCGCCACGCGCCGGATCGGACCAACCTTCTTCGGCGCGCGCGACGGGCGAAGCCCCCACCGGCGCGCGATCAGGCGCACCATCGCCTCGTAATAGCGGTACAGGTCGCAGCAGACGAAATCCGCCAGCTTGCCGCCCGTCGCCGTGCCGAGGAACAATTGCCGCGACAAACACCAATAGGTGTAATGCAGCAGCGCCGGATCGACATGATCGCCCGCCAACAGGAAATAATGGAGAATCCGTTCGTAGTGATACAGATCGCCGGTCAACTGGAACAACACGGAATGGAGCCGGACCGTGTCGGCGGTGGAACCATCCCGACGCAGCGCATCCGCCAGAGCCAGACGATCCGGCAGCGCCACATCCCGGCGGATGCTGTCGCACAGCGCCGCCAACCGGTTGATCTTATCGGAATCAAAATCCGCGTCCGCCAGATAGCTCAGCAGCGCCGCGCGTTGAACATCAAGCAGATTGGACATGCGGACCACCAAACGCCAAAACCGACCATCAAACCAACTCTGTGTAACGTCTGGACACCCAACGGCACAAGAGAGGAGGACGCGGGAACAGCGCAATAGCTTGAAGCACCGCGCACCCGACTGGAACAAGAATGGACACGGATTTCGCAAATTTTTTCACGGATTTCACGGAGCGCCCCTCAGAGCCACCCTGCGCGCGAGCCTGTTTGCGATTTGGCCGCAAACCTCGTGACAGGGAGTTTGGAACGATTGGGATTAGAGCAGATCGCGTTAAATCGGGATCGATTTGACGCGTGAAGATGCTCGATAAACAAAGGCATAGAGTATCCGTTATGGACAAGCGGATTTTTCGTCCCACTTTCGGCCTTTGCTCAAGAGGGCATTGGCAAAGATAACGAG
>JAIXPD010000056.1 GCA_027486405.1 Azospirillum sp.
CATCGTCGCCATCAACAAGGACGAAGAGGCCCCCATCTTCCAGGTCGCCGATTACGGCCTGGTCGCCGACCTCTTCAAGGCCGTGCCGGAGCTGACCGCCGCGCTGTAAGCGGGGTGGTGCTGAGACGCCGCTGCCCATCCGCAGCGGTGTGAGCCACCGTTCGCAGGTGGTGGTGTGACTTTGCGGGCCGGGGGCCGCCTGTCCGGGGCGTCCGGCCCGTTTCTTTTTGGGGGGATGGTGGGGGGAACGTCGCTCGCCCCTCTTGCCCGTTGCCCGTGGCTGTTCTATCGCTGCACCGGACCATTCAACCGGCAGGGCCGTCATGAGCACGCAGAACATCACCGGGGACCGCCTCGGACTGGATCATCTGGTCGTCGCCGTTCGCGATCTGGACGTGGCGAAGGACACCTACAGTCGGCTCGGCTTCACGGTGACGCCGCGCGGTCATCACACCGAACTGAAATCGGCCAACCACACGGTCATGTTCGCGGGCGGCGATTACATCGAATTGCTGGGGATCGAGGAGCAGCGCCCGATCAACGCCCATTACGCCGCCTTCCTGCGCCAGCGCGAGGGGGTGGCCGCCGTCGCGCTGAAGACCGCCGACGCCCGCGCCGCCCGTGCGCCGCTGGCCGAGGCCGGGTTCCCGGCGGCCGAGGCCCTGGATTTCGGCCGTCCGGTCGAACTGCCCGGCGGCGCGCGCGAGGCCCGCTTTTCCATCACCCAGATCGATCCGGCCAGCACGCCGGGAGGGCGGGTGTTCCTGTGCCAGCACCACACCCGCGACGTGGTGTGGCGTCCCGATTGCCTGGAGCATCCCAACAGCGCCACCGGGCTGGCCGCCTTCGTCATCGCGTCGGACGATCCCGCCGCGACCGCCGCCGTGTACGCCCGGCTGTTCGGCGGGGCGGTGACGGATCGCGGGTCGGCCCTGTGGGTGGACACGGGCGACACGCCCCTTGTCATCGCCACGCCCGACCGCCTGCATTGGGCCTGGACCAGCGACCCGGCCTTTGCCACGCCGCGTCCCTTCTTCGCCGGAGCCGTGATTCGCGTCGCCGATCTGGAACGGACGCAGCAGGCCCTGCAAAAGAGCAAGTTCCCGACCGTGGTCGGCAACGGCGTGCTGCGCGTCGGTTCGGCCAGCGCTGGCGGTGCGATGCTGGCCTTTGCCCAGGAGTTCGACCTCAACACCCTGATCCCGTGATCGGGGTCCTGTTGGTGCGTGTGCGGATCGTTGGGCGTCCGGCCTGTGTTTGAGGCATCGTTTGAGGTATCATGGCGCGGGTGTCGGGCCTGCCCGGCGCGCGTGCGGAGACGCGGATGGCGGTGACGAGCGAAGCGGGCGAGAGGGAAGCGGCGGCGGTCCTGCCGCTGTTCGATGCCCTGCCGTTGCCCGCCCTGATGCGGGAGGGGGCCGGTCGGCTGATCGGCAACCGCGCCTTTCTCGACCAGTTTGGTCCAACGATCCCGGCGGTTCTGGCCAGCGCGTTGGCGCAGGCCGAGGCCGGGGCCGCGTTGACGCTGCGCGCGCCCGACCGCGACGGCGTGCCCCGCGACCTGTCGGTGCGGCTGGGCGGGCCGCCCTGGATCGCGGTGATCCAGGACCGGACCGACCACCGCCGGGCCGAAGACGGGCTGGAGCTGGCCACCGCCAAGCTGGAGGAAGCCTGCCGCACCGCCAAGCTCGGCTATTGGGAGTATGGCATCACCGACGGTGTGCTGACGCTGAACGACGCCGCCTTTGCCGTGTTCGGGCAGAGCCGGGAGCGGTTCGAGCCGACCTTTGACCGGCTGCTGGCGATTTTGCACCCGGACGACCGCCTGTCCCTGGGCAACATGCTGGAAAGCGTGATCGACAACCCGACCCGCCGTTACGCCGAATACCGGGTGCGGGGCGAGGATGGCCGGATCCGTCACGTCTCCTCCTCCTGCGCGCCGCGCCTGGACGGGGAGGGGCGCTTGACCCATGTGTTCGGCGTGACGATGGATGTGACCGACCGGGCGCAGGCGGCCGCGCAACTCGAATCGGCCAAGGAACGGCTGGAGGAGGCGTACCGCACCGGCCATCTCGGCTATTGGGAGTACGGCATCCACAGCGGCGAACTGGTGTGGAACGACGAGGCTTATGGCATCTACGGCCAGGACCCGCGCGACTTCACCCTGAGTTTCGACAATCTGCTGTCGATCCTGCATCCGGACGACCGGCTGTCCTTCGGCAGCATGCTGGAAAGCGTGATCGGCAACTCCAAGCGGGTTTATGTTGAATACCGCGCGATCGATCGGGCGGGGGATGTGCGGTTCGTCTCCTCCTCCTGCGCGCCGCGCTTCGATCTGGATGGGCGCTTGACCCATGTGTTCGGCGTCATGCTCGACACCACCGAACGGGCCAAGGCCGCCGAGGCGCTGCGCGCCGCCAAGGAACGGGTCGAAGAGGCCTACACCGACCTTCAGGCGGCGCAAAACAGCCTGGTTCAGACGGAAAAGATGGCGTCGCTTGGTCAATTGGTCGCCGGGGTGGCGCATGAGGTCAACGGACCGGTCGGGGTCGCCTTGACCACCGCCTCCCACCTGTTGAGCCGGACGGAGGATGTGAAGCGCCAGTTCGGGGCCAGCGCCCTGACCCGCTCCGCCCTGTCGGGCTTTCTGGAGGTGGCGCAGGAAGCGGGCCAACTGCTGGTCAGCAACACGGAACGCATCGCCGCCCTGGTCCACATGTTCAAACAGGTGGCCGCCGACCAGACCGGCGACGAATGCCGGGTCTTCTACTTGCGCGAATACACCGAAGACGTGCTGTTGAGCCTGCACACGCAGATCGGCTCCTCCGGCCACCGGGTGATCCTGAATTGCCCGGAGGCGTTGCAGATCGAAAGCTATCCCGGGGCCTTCGCCCGCGTGCTGACCCATCTGCTGCGCAACGCCCTGACCCACGCCTTCCGTCCCGAACAGAGCGGCAATGTCACCATCGACATCCGCGCGGTGGATGACGAGTGGATCGAGGTGCTGCACAGCGACGACGGCCAAGGCATCCTCGACAGCGTGCTGCCCAAGATTTTCGACCCCTTCTTCACCACCGCCCGGCATGAGAACTGCGTCGGGCTGGGGTTGCACATCGCCTACAATCTGGTGCGGCAGACCTTGGGCGGGGAACTGACGGCGCGCAGCGCGCCGGGGGAAGGGGCCGTTTTCACCCTGCGTCTGCCCCGTCATCCGGTGGGTGGCGGGGCGTCGCCCGCTCAGGGCGTGGTTTCCGCCATCCTCTGATCGGTGCCGCAATCGGTGCGGGTGGCGTCGGCGATGGCCCGTTGCATCTCTTCGGCGCGCACCGGCTTGTGCAACAGGCGGAAATGCCCGATTTCGGCGTCCTGCGCACGGGCCGGATGGGTGTCTCCGGTGATGAGGATGCCCGGCACCGCGTGGCCCAAGGCGCGGCGGATGTCGCGAATCGCCTCCGTCCCCGTCCGTCCGTCGCTCAGCCCGTAATCCGCGACGATCACGTCGGGCCGAGGCCCCCGGTTGGCATGGTCCAGCGCCTGGGCGCAGGTGGCGGCGGTCAGCACCCGGCAGCCGCAGCCGGTCAGCATCGCGCTCAGCCCGTCGCGGACAATGGCGTCATCCTCGACCACCAGAACGGTGACGTTCAGCGCCGGACGGGGACGGTTGGATGGGCAGGCATCCCCAAGGGTGGGCGCGCCAACCATCGGATTGGCGAGTGGATCGGCGGCCGGATTGGCGGCTGGGTTGGCGACTGGGTTGGCCAAGGGGACCTCCACCGCGAACATCGAACCGCGACCCGGGGCGGAGCGCAGCGTCACCCGATGCCCCAGCATGATCGACAGGCGGCGCACCACCGCCAGCCCCAAGCCCAGCCCCTGGTCGCGGTTGCGGCTGACATTGCCGATCTGGACGAACTCTTCAAAGATGTCGTCCTGCTGGTCGGCGGGAATGCCGATGCCGGTGTCCCACACCTCGATCCGCAGATGGTCGCCGCGACGGCGGCAGCCGATCAGGACGCCGCCGCGCTCGGTGTAGCGCAGGGCGTTTTCCACCAGATTTTGCAACACCCGCCCCAACAGCATGGGGTCGCTGACAATGGCGGCGGTGCAAGGACGGATGCGGAAGGAGAGCCCCTTTTGGTCGGCCACCGGCTGGCTGTTGGCAGCGCAGCGGTCCAGCAATTCGGCCACCGGGAACGGGCGCAGGGTGGGGGTGATCGCCCCGGCTTCGAGACGCGAGACGTCCAGCAGGCCGTCGAGCAGCGATTTGAGTGCCCCCAGCGCCCGGTCCATCGTGCCCAACAGGCCACGGGTGATCGGATCGCTCGTTCGTTCAGCCAGCGTGTCCATCAGCAGCATCAGCGCCTGCACCGGTTGGCGCAGGTCATGGCTGGCGGCGGCGAGGAATTTGGATTTGGCGATGTTGGCGCGCTCGGCCTCCCTCTGCGCCTCGGCCAACGCGGCCTGGGTTGTCTTGTGGGCGGTGATGTCGCGGACGATGGCGATCAGGCTGACAAGATGCCCGGCCTCGTCCCGCACGGGGGAAGCGCGCAGCTCCAAATGGATGGGGGCGTCCTCCAGGGGGCCGGGGCGGGACAGCTCAACCCGCACATCGCGCCCCATCGCCACCGCTTGGCGCAAAGGCTCCAGCGCGGCTGGGTCGGCGATGCTGCGGTCGAGCACCCACAGCGCCCCTTCGCCCCTTTGTGCGGGAAACCGCAGGCCGATCAGCCGTTCCAAGGCCGGGTTGCCATAGACGATGGGCATGCCGGGCAGGGTGGCGTCGGCGATCAGGATGCCGTCGCCGCTCCAGGCCATGGCGCGGTTGCGGATGCGCAGGGCTTGTTCGGTCTGACGCCGCCAGCGCCATTCCACGGCAAACCCCAAAATCAGCAGGACAATCACCAGGGTGGCCAAAGCCGCCCCGGCCAGATAGAGCCGGGCGTTCGTCCGCCACGCGCCGAACACCGAATCCACCGACACCCCGACCAGCGCGACCAGGGCGTAATCCTGGGTCAGGCGATAGGCCATGATCCGCTCGACCCCATCCACCGGGCTGACCGATTGGCTGTGGCCATAGGGCTTGGGGGAGGCCTGCTGGAATTCGCCGACCACCTCCACCGCTTCGCGCGCGTCGTCGGGGTCGTCGTCGGGCCGGGCGGTGTGACGGACCAGGGGCACGCCATCCCCCCGCATCAGTGTGACCGACGCGTCGGCCGGCAGGCCCAGAACGCGGTAGACGCGGACGAAGGAGGCCACCGGCACATCGGCCACCGCCATGCCGGTGAAGGCCCCGGTCCGGTCGTTCATCCGGCGCGACACCGGGATCAGGGTGTCGTGGGAATCAGGGGAAACATAGGGGCGGCCGATCAGCAGGCGGCGGCGCGGGTTGCTGCGGTGTTCCGCAAACTCCTCACGCTCCTGGATGGATTCTCGGAACGCGGCGCGCCCGGCCTCCATCGTCAACAAGCCGGTGTGGTCGTAAACCCGCACCCCCATCACCAACCCCTCTTCGAAGGCGCGGCGGTTGGACAGTTCCATCGCGCGGCCTTCGTCCACATGGGCGGCCAGATCCAGCAGCAGGTCATCGACGCGGCGCAGGGTGGCCGCCGCGTGTTCCTCCACCAGCCGGGCGAAGACGGCGGTTTGTTCGTGCGCGGAGTGGTTGAGCAGACGTTCTTCGCGATTCAGGCGGTCGATCAGCACCCACCACAGCGCCGCGATGGCCAGCGTCATCGCCAGCCCCGGAAGGAGCAGACGGCTTTCAATGCCCGTGGATTGCCTGGGAGATCGCGTCACGGTCTCGCTCGGGGTTGGGCGGATGGAGAGCCGCTGCAACGCAACGTCTGTCGGCACCGGATCCACCATGCCGTATTGGGCATTTCGGCGCAACAACGTTACCGAAAAGGCGGTGGTGTGGCCGAGGATGTTCCATGCGCGCGGCGGGCTGGTGCAACGGGTGTGGCGCAACGTGTGCGGGGTGACATGTGCGGGGCGACGGTTCGCGAGGGCTTGGATGGCGCGCGGTCGCGGGCTATACCGCCGGGCATGAGCTTTTCCCGCGCCATTGCCACGGTGGGTGGCCTGACCCTGCTGAGCCGTCTGGCTGGCTTCGCCCGCGACATCCTGACGGCGTCGGTGCTGGGGGCCGGGCCGGTGGCGGACGCCTTTTTCATCGCGTTGAAGCTGCCGAATTTTTTCCGGCGGCTGTTTGCCGAGGGGGCGTTCGGCGTCGCCTTCGTGCCGCTGTTCGCCGCCGAACTTCAGACCCAGGGGCGCGCGGCGGCGGTGCGCTTCGCCGAAGAGGCGCTGGCGGTGCTGTTGGCGGCGTTGCTGCCCTTCACCCTGGTGGCGCTGGCGGTGATGCCGTGGCTGATGCACGGGCTGGCCCCCGGCTTCGTCGACGAGCCGGAGAAATTCGCCCTGGCGGTGGAGTTGGCGCGGCTGACCTTTCCCTATCTGACGTTGGTGTCCCTGGTGGCGCTGCTGGGCGGCATCCTGAACGCGCTGGATCGCTTCGGCCCCTTTGCGGCGGCTCCCATCGCCTTCAACCTGACCCTGGTCGCGGCGTTGCTGGTGGCCCCGCCGCTGGGGTGGATGCCGGGGCGGGCGATGGCGGCGGCGGTCACGCTGTCGGGGGTGATCCAGGTGGTGTGGATGGTTTGGGCCTGTCGGGCGGCCGGGGTGCGCCTGCGGCTGCGCCGTCCCCGCCTGACCGACGGGATGCGGCGGCTGTTCCGGCTGGTCGGGCCGGGGGCGTTGGGGGCCGGGGTCATGCAGATCAATCTGTTCCTGAACATCGTTCTGGCGTCGCTGCTGCCGTCGGGGTCGGTGTCCTTCCTCTATTACGCCGACCGGCTGAACCAGATGCCGTTGGGGGTGATCGGCATCGCCATCGGGACCGCCCTGCTGCCGGTGCTGGCCCGCCACGCGGCGGCGGGGGACGAAGCGATGGTGCGCCATTATCTGAGTCGCGCGCTGGAGTTCAGCCTGTTGCTGGGTCTGCCCGCCGCCGTGGCGCTGGGCGTGTCGGGCGGGCCGATGGTGGCGGTGCTGTTCGAACGCGGGGCGTTCGGCCCGGCGGAAACCCAGGCGACCGCCTTGGCCTTGGCCGCCTACGCGCTGGGGATCCCGGCTTATGTGATCGCCAAGTCGCTGAACGCCGCCTTTTTCGCCCGCCAGGACACGGCGACCCCGGTGCGGGTGGCCGTGCTGGTCACGGTGTCCACCGTCGGGCTGGCGTTGGCGCTGTTGCCGGTGCTGGGCCATGTCGGCATCGCGCTTGCCACCGGGCTGGCGGCGTGGCTGGATGTGGGGCTGCTGGTGGTGGCGATGCGCAAGCGCGGGATCCTGTCGCTGGACGCCCGGTTGTGGCGGCGTGGCCCGCGCATCGCGGCGGCGGCGGCGGGGATGGGGGTGGGGCTGGTCCTTGGCCAGTCGGTTTTGACCCCCTGGTTGGCCCACCCGGCGACGGCGGTGCGCTTTGCCGCGCTGGGCGCGCTGGTGGCGGGCGGCGTTCTGCTGTTCGGGGCGCTGGTGCAGGCGCTGGGCGGCGCGCGGATCAGCGACCTGCGATCCTTTCTGAAGCGGCCCACCTGAAACGGGATTGACGCGCGACTGACGCGCGGGTGTCATGCCGTCGGCGCGCTTGACGGTCGCGAGTCACGGTCGTAAAAGCGGGTTTACGTGGTGATTTGGGCGACCGGCTTGCGGGCCACGTAAAACAATCCGCTAAAAAGGTCCGAGCCGCGTCCGCGCCTCGACCCGATCGGTCGGGGCGTTTTCTGTTTGTGGCCGGCCTCGCCCCACCGGCAGCATCGAGGGGAGACGCGGTTCATGTCCCGCACCGATCATCGCACGCCGAACGTCACGGGCCTGCGGCCCCGGTCCAAGCTGGTCCATGGCGGCATCCGCCGCTCGTCCTTTGACGAGACCTGCGAGGCACTCTACCAAACCTCCGGTTTCGTCTATGGCTCGGCGGAGGAGGCGGAGAACGCCTTTGCCAACGACGGTTCGCGCCACGTCTATTCGCGTTTCCGCAACCCGACCAACGCGATGTTCGAAGATCGTTTGGCCGAGTATGAGGGCGCGGCCTGGGCCTACGCGACCGCCAGCGGCATGGCGGCGGTGCACGGCGCGTTGTTGAGCGGCCTGCGCAGCGGCGACCGTGTGGTCGCGCCGCGCGCCCTGTTCATCTCCTGCTACTGGATCCTCAAGGAGCTGTGTCCGCGCTACGGCATCGAGGTCGAGTTCATCAACGGCACCGACCTGAGCGCCTGGGAAGCGGCGCTGTCCAAACCGGCCAAGGCGGTGTTCCTGGAAACCCCGTCCAATCCGGGCTTGGAGGTTGTCGATCTGCGCGCCGTCTGCGATCTGGCCCACAAGGCCGGGGCCTATGTGGTGGTGGACAACGCCTTTGCCACGCCGGTGCTGCAACGCCCGTTCGACTTCGGGGCCGACGTCATCATCTATTCGGCGACTAAGCACATCGACGGGCAGGGCCGTTGCCTGGGCGGTGTGATCCTGGCCAAGGACATCAAATACGCCACCGAGGTCATCCACCCCTTCCTGCGCAACCTGGGTCCGACGCTTGCCCCGTTCAACTCTTGGCTGCTGCTGAAGGGCATGGAGACGCTGGAACTGCGCGTCAACGCGCAAACCGCCTCCGCGTTGGAGGTGGCGCGTTTCCTGGAAGGTCACGCGAAGGTGGAGCGCGTGCTCTACCCGATGCTGCCCAGCCACCCGCAGCATGATCTGGTCCGCCAGCAGATGAGCGGCGGCGGCAACATGCTGTCGATCTTCCTGAAGGGCGGCAAGGCCGAGGCGTTCAACACGCTCAACGGTCTGGGCATGGTGATGATCTCCAACAATCTGGGCGATTCCAAGAGCCTGATCACCCACCCGGCCACCACCACCCATTCCAAGCTGACGGACGAGGAAAAGGTGGCGGCGCAGATCAAGCCGGGCCTGCTGCGCCTGTCGGTCGGTCTGGAAGACGCCCAGGACATCATCGAGGATCTGGACCGCGCGCTGTCACAGGCGTAAAGGTTGCTTCAGCGGTCCATGTTGCAGTGCAGCATGGACCGCCATGGCCCTGACAGAAGCGAGGCGAGTGGCATGGCGAACAACACACACGGCGCGGCCGATCCGGCCCAGCGCTTGAGCGCGGTCGCCGACACGCTGGTGGACACCACCCGCCGCAGCGGCGAAATGGGCGTGGCCGCCGCGCAGACCATCGGCTATCGCAGCGCGATGATGGCGGCGGCGCTGGCCTCGCCCACCGGTTTCGCCAACCCCGAATTCATCCGCATGGGGGCGGAAAAGGTCGAGGCCTCGGTCGAGGCGATGCAGGCCGTCACCCACGGGCTGGCTGAATTGGGGACGACCTGGGTGGCGCTGCTGACCGGGCAGACCCAGGCCACGGTTCAGGCCCTGACCGAGTTGTCCCGTTGCCGCCACCCGGCGGAATGGGCGGAGGTGCAGCGCCGCGCGGTGGCCCAGATGGTGGACAGCGGTGTCCACGCCGCCCTGCGCACGGCGGAGGCCGCCGCCGCGATCTCCGCCGCCAGCCTGAAGCCCCTGCACCGCAAGGCCCGCGCCAACGCCCGCCGTCTGGCCGCCGAACAGGCCTGAGGGGGCGGGTAGGGGACCTCCGCGTCCACAGGGCAATCGCTTGAAGGTTTATAAACCTATACGGAGAATTTTCCGTCATCCCCGCGAAGGCGGGGATCCAGGCTTTCCCGTCAGAACCACTCTGCGAACTCTGGATCCCCGCCTTCGCGGGGATGACGAATGTCCTAATAGAGGAATTTCAAGCCTTCACC
>JAIXPD010000015.1 GCA_027486405.1 Azospirillum sp.
CAGGGCAATCGCTTGAAGCATTGGGCACCCGACCAGAACAAGAATGGACACGGATTCCACGGATTTTTTCACGGATTTCGCGGAACCCGTCTCAGAGCCACTCTGTTTGCGATTGTGCGCCCCCCTCCTGACGGCATGCGGGAGGCCATTGGAGGCGAAAATCCGTGCAATCCATCCTTTTGTCCGTGACATCCGTGTCTGTTCTTGCTTGCGTGACGATGACCGCTCGCTCAAGCGATTGCCCTGGGGAGACAGGCTGAGGGAGACAGGCTGACGGCGTCAGCCGTTGAACAGGGTGGCGTCGATGCGGCGGACCATGGCGATCAGGCGCGGGGCGTAGTCCTCCTCCAACCGCACCGGATCGACCAGAAAGGCCGGTCCGCCGCAGTTGAAGGCCAACACCTGCGAGCCGTCGCGCGGGACAAAGGGCACGCCGATGGCGTGAACCTCGCTTTTCCAGGCCCCGATGGAGCGGCAATAACCGCGCGTCCGGTAATCCTCGATGGCCTGGGCAATCCCGTCCCGCACGGCGGGCCAGCGCTCGCCCTCATGCTCTTCCAGCTTGGCCATCAAGGGCGCGCGTTCGGCCTCCGGCAAGGCGGCGAGATAGGCGCGGCCCATGCCGGTGGTGGACAGCTTGATGTGTGAACCGACGTCCAGCGACAGGGTGATCGGCCCGGCCCCCTTGCAGCATTCCAGATAGATCATGCTCAAGCGGTCGCGCCCGCCCAGCGCCACCGCCAAACCGGTCTGGTTGGCCAAATCCTGCATCAGCGGACGGGCCACCTGCCGGATCCCCATGCCCGACAAGCAGGCGTAGCCCAACCCCAGGACCGAGGTCCCCAGCCGGTATTTCCCGGTCATCGGGTCGTAAACCAGATAGCCCAGCTTGGCGAGCGTGTAGCTCAGGCGCGAGATGGTCGGCTTGGGCAGGCCGGTGCGTTCGGCCAATTCCTGATTGCCCAGCGCCGTTTCGTTGCGGCGGAAGGCGCGCAGCAACTCCAGCCCGCGCGCCAGCGCGGTGACGAATCGGGGGTCCTTTTCCTCGTCCACCGCCGGGTCATCGGCGACCAGAGCCTCGTCCCGTTTGCGCATGGCGTGACCTCAACCGGTTGAAGAATGACAGGAGCGTCATCCTTGCAGGGATCACGGCAAAGGTCAATTTTCGGAACAAATTTCCGTTGATCGAAATTTGATGACCGCGCCTTATTGCGCGGCCCCCAACCCCAACGAGACCATGCGTTCGTAGAGCGACGCGCGGGAGATGCCCAGCAGCTTGGCCGCGCGGGCCTTCACCCCGCCCGCCTCCTCCAACGCGGCGGCGATGGCGTGGCGTTCGGCGGCGCTCAACACCTCCGACAGCGGGCGCGCGCCCAACTGCGCCCCGGTCAGGGCGATGGCCCCGGCCGGGTGCATCGGCGCGCCGGGCAGAACGCTGCGGATGTGCGGGGCGGTCAGGATCGGCGCGTCGGTCAGCGCCACCACCCGTTCCAAGGTGTTGTACAGCTCGCGCACGTTGCCCGGCCAATCGTAATCGCGCAGGGCCTGCACGGCGGAATCGAGCAGTTCGCGCGGCGGGGTTCCCTGCTGGATCGCCAATTGTTCAAGAATGCGGTCGGCGATGCTCTCGATGTCCTCCGGCCGGTCGCGCAGTGGCGGCAGGGTGATCGGGACCACGTTCAGCCGGTAATAGAGATCGGCGCGGAACTGCTTGTCGCGCACCAGCCCGATCAGGTCGCGGCTGGTCGCGGCGATGATGCGCACATCGACCCGGATGACCTTGTTGGAGCCGAGCGGTTCGATTTCCCGTTCCTGGAGCACGCGCAGCAGCTTGGCCTGCAACGGCAGCGACATGTCGCCGATTTCGTCCAGGAACAGGGTCCCGCCGTTGGCCAGTTGGAATTTGCCGTCGCGGTGGCGGCGGTCGGCCCCGGTGAAGGCCCCGGGGGCGACACCGAAGAACTCCGCCTCCAGCAGGGTTTCCGGAATGGCGGCGACGTTGACGCCGACAAAGGGGCGGTTGGCGCGCGGGCTGGCGTTGTGGATGGCCTGGGCCAGCAATTCCTTGCCGGTCCCGGTTTCGCCCAGCAACAGGACGGTGGAATCCATCTGCGCGGCACGGCGGCCCAGACGTTTGATTTCCCGAATGGATTCGCTGGTTCCCAGGAATTGGGAGAAGCTGTATTTGGCCCGGCGCTCGTGCGCCAGCTCCTGTTGCGCGCGGGCCAGCTCCTCTTGCAGCCGTTCGTATTTTTTCACCAAGGGCCGCAGATACTCCGCGCGGTCGAACAGCACGAAGCCGATCGCGCCGATCAGCGACCCATCGGCCCCGAACAGCGGCAAACGGGTGACGACGAAGGACCGGTCGCCGAACTCCATGATGTCCAGCGGCATCGGCTGGCCGGTTTCGATCACCCGGCGCAGCAGGCTTTTCGGGATGATGTCCTCCACCGGCTTGCCGCGCGGGTCGCCGGTGACGCGCAACAAGGTCTTGTACTTCTCGTCCATCCAGGCGATGCGGGCGTTGCGGTCCACCGTCACCGCGCCCACGCACATGCTTTCCAGATGTTCGAACAGGGAATGGACCGCGCGCTGCCGCAACGCTTCGAAATCGACGATGTCGTCCACGCCAGCCTCCCAGATTGGACCGTTTATTGTTGCCGCGCCGCAGATGCTCGCTGCATCGCAGCGTATTTTCTCAACAATTTCAGTCGTCAACATAGTAGCCCATCCGTGAGAGCAAAGGGAAGACGCGCGCCTATGCACGGCACGCGGGCGTCACCCGCGAGCCAACCGCCGACAACATCTTTGTCATTTCGCGCGTTTTGTTGATGTTTTGTGACGAATTTCGTCAAAACCACCAAACACAACCTTATGGAAAGAGAGGGTGTTGACGCCGAACACGCCGTGGAGGGAGGAGGCCGACCGCCCAACGCCAACACCCGACCGGCCTTGCGGTCACTGGGACGACCATCCTCCGTCCATCGTCACCGCCGATCCGGTCATCTGTTCCGCCGCGTCGGAGCACAGGAACACCGCCATGCCGCCGATCTGCTCCGGCGTGACGAACTCCTGCGACGGCTGCTTTTCACCGACCAGCCGCCGACCGGCCTCCTCGACGCTCACCCCCTTGGCGGCGGCCAGCGCGTCGATCTGCTGCTGCACCAGCGGCGTCAGCACCCAGCCGGGGCAGATCGCGTTGCAGGTCACGCCGCTGCCCGCCGTTTCCAGCGCCGTCACCTTGGTCAGGCCGACGACGCCGTGCTTGGCGGCGACGTAGGCGGCCTTGTTGACCGACCCGACCATGCCATGGACCGACGCGATGTTGATGATGCGGCCCCATCCGCGTTCGCGCATGGCGGGCAACGCCTGTTGCGTGCCGAAGAACACCGCCGACAAATTGATGGCGATCACCGCGTTCCAGCGGTCGACGGGAAAATCCTCCACCGGGGCGACGTGCTGGATTCCAGCGTTGTTGACCAGGATGTCCACCCGGCCGAACGCGTCGCGGGCGTCGGCGAACAGGCGGGCGACCTCGTCGGGCTTCGACAGGTCGGCCCCGTGATGGACCACCCGCACGCCGAATTCCGAGGCGATGGACCCGCGCAGCCGCTCCACCTCCTCCGGCGCGCCAAAGCCGTTCAGGACCAGATCGGCCCCCGCCCCGGCCAGGGCGCGGGCGATGCCAAGGCCGATTCCGCTGGTCGATCCGGTGACGACCGCCGTCTTGCGCGACAGCATCATGTGTCTTCACTCCCTGTGATGATTTTTGGGTGATGGTTTCTGGGTGGTGGGGCCGGTTCATGCCGGTAATTCAGGCGCACGGCCCCCCAATGGCGGCCCCGCACCAGAATCGGCACCGACACCTCCTTGATGGTGACGAAGCGTCCGCCGCCCATGTCGCGGCGGTAGGTTTGCAGGATGAAAGGTTTGCGGTTGCGCGCCGCCGCCAACCCGGCGCGGTCGTCGAAGATCCGGCGGTTGCGGCAATGGGCGGCGTTCCACACCGGGTCCGGCCCCTGCGGGTTGGCGTAGCGCTGGTTGTGGGTGGGCAGATAGCCGTTGCGGTCCACCGCCACGCAGGACGCGGTGCGCGGATCGGCGGCAAAGGCCGGTTCGAGGATGTCGGGAAAGGCGCGGTCGGTGAAATCGGTGAAGCGGGTTTTGAACTGCGGCGGGTTGCTGTGGGCGACCGGGGCGTAATCCTCGTCAAACAGATCGGCCTCGCCGATTTCACCGATGGCCAAACCGGCTTCCAGCCGGGTGGACAGTTGGATGGCGACCCGCTGCGCCCGCCGCAGGAACGGGCTGTCGGCGGTTTCCACCCCCAGATCCACCGTCGCCTCAATCAGGCTCTCGCCCAGGCTCAACAGCCCGGCCACCTGATCGCGCGCGCCCGCCACATCGGCGCTGGACGACGCGATGTCAGCGGCGATCAAAGCCATGCGGCCTTCCATGTCGCGGCACTGGTCGTGGATGGTCACGGCCTCACCGTCGATGCGCCGGGCTTCATCCCCGACCACATCCATCACGGTGGACACGGCGGCGAAGACCCCGGCGATGGCGTCGGTCCCGCCGCGCACGGCGGCGGCGCGCTCCACCCCCTGCGCCCCGTGATCGAGCAGGCGGCGCGCCCGCTCGTCCAGAATCCGCAAGGTGCGCTCGATCCCCACCGTCGCCTCGGCGGTCTTGCGCGACAGGGCCTTGACCTCGGTGGCGACCACGGCGAAGCCGCGCCCGGCCTCCCCCGCGCGGGCGGCCTCGATGGTGGCGTTCAGCGCCAGCAGGTTGGTTTGGCGGGCGATCGCGTTGATCTCCCGCGCCACCGCGCCAACGCTTTTCATCACCTCGCGCAACTCGTGCAACTCGCCGTCGATGGTCCCGACGGTGGCGAGCAGCGCGCCTATCGAGGCGATGGCCTGATCCAGCGTGGCGCGCGACTCGTCCACCCGCCCGCGCGCCGTCGCCACCGTGTCGCAGGTGGCGCGGGCCGAGGCGGCGATCCGTTTCCCCGCCTGCGCCATGGCGACGGAGGTCTGGTGCAACCCGCCCAGGGTGGTGGTCCCACGGTCCATCCGGCCGCTGATGTCCTCGATCCGGCCGGAGATTTCGGCGATGCCGACGGACATCCCGCCCGCCGCCTCGGCGATGCGGTCGAGATGGCCGGTGTGAAGCGATGCGGCGGTGACGCTGGAACCATCCATGATGTTGCTGTCCTCCCTCGTCGCGCGGCGTTGAGGTCTCGATCAAGGAGATGGGGGGAGAGACCTGTCGGCCCGGATTGGCGTCTGTTGACGAAACGGCGTGGATTTGCCGGATGTTTTCCTCAACTTGCGCAAATCACGTGCCAGCCGGACGGGGCGTTGTGAAAAATCGGCAACACGCGGAAATGATTGGATAAGATTTCAGGGCCAGACAGACGGAAAAAGACCCGCTTTGTTGTCTGCGTCCACAACCCTGGACGGGGCGTCGCCATCGCGGACAACGCCCCGCCCGGCTCAGGCCTTGCGCCCGGGCAGACGCGCCAGGATTTCGCCGACGATGCCGCGCCGGAACAGCAGCACGCAGACGACGAAGATCGCGCCGATGACCACCGGAACCGGCAGGCTGGTGGCGGCCAGATAGCTTTCCAGCGTCACCACCAGACCGGCCCCAACCACCGGGCCGACCAGCGTGCCCATGCCGCCCAGCAGCGTCATCAGCACCACCTCGCCCGACATCTGCCACTGCACATCGGTCAGGGAGGCCAATTGGAAGACCAGCGCCTTGGTCCCACCCGCCAAGCCGGCGAGGCTGGCCGACAGGACGAAGGCCAACAGCTTGTACCGCTCCGTCCGGTAGCCCAGCGAGATGGCGCGCGGTTCGTTCTCGCGGATCGCCTTCAACACCTGTCCGAAGGGCGAATGCACGGCGCGCCAGATCAGGGCAAAACCGAAGACGAAGACGGCCAACACCGCGTAATACATGGTCAGCGGCTGGGTCAGATCGAAGACACCGAACAGGACGCCGCGCGGCACGCCCTGGATGCCATCCTCCCCGCCGGTGAATTTCAGTTGCAGGGCCATGAAGAAGACCATCTGCGACAGGGCCAGCGTGATCATGGCGAAATAGATGCCCTGGCGGCGGATGGCGATGGCCCCGAACAGAACCCCCAACAGCGCCGCCGCCGCCGTGCCCAGCAGCAGCCCCAGTTCCGGCGGCAGGCCCCAGACCTTCACCGCGTGGGCGGTGACGTAGGCGGCCCCGCCGAAAAAGGCGGCGTGACCAAAGCTGAGCAGACCGGCGAAGCCGATCAACAGGTTGAAGGCGCAAGCGAACAGCGCGAAGCACAGCACCTTCATCACGAAGACGGGATACAGCGCGAAGGGCGCGAGTGCGGCGATGGTCAGCCCGACGACAAACAGCAGGGCGGTGCGGGCGGTTCCGGCGTCCGGGCCGCGCAGGGTGGCGGTGGCGGTGGCGGTGGCGGTGGCGGCGGTGGCTTGGCTGGCGGCGGTCATGGTGGATCAGCGCTCCCGTCCAAAGAGGCCCGCAGGCTTGATGAGAAGAACAATCGCCATCACGACGAACACGACGATGTTGGAGGCTTCGGGGTAGACGACCTTGGTCAGCCCCTCCATCAGCCCCAGCCCCAGGCCGGTGACGATGGCCCCCAAGATCGACCCCATGCCGCCGATCACCACCACGGCGAACACGATGATGATGAGGTTGGATCCCATCAGCGGCGACACCTGATAGATCGGCGCGGCCAGCACCCCGGCCAACCCGGCCAGCGCCACACCGAACGCGTAGGTCAGCGACACCATCACCGGCACGTTGATGCCAAAGGCCTGGACCAGCACCGGGTTTTCGGTGGCGGCGCGCAGATAGGCCCCCAGCCGGGTGCGTTCGATGGCGAACCAAGTGCCGAAGCAGACGATCAGCGACGCCGCGACCACCCAGCCGCGATAGTTCGGCAGGAACATGAAGCCCAGATTCTGCCCGCCCTTCAGCAGATCGGGGATGGGGTAGGGCTGACCCGACACGCCGTACTGATGGCGGAACGCCCCTTCCAGAATCAGCGCCAGACCGAAGGTCAGCAGCAGGCCATAGAGATGGTCGAGCTTGTAGAGGCGCGACAGCATGGTCTTTTCCAGCGCCATGCCGACCAGCCCGACCACGGTCGGGGCCAGGAACAGCGCCCACCAATAGCCCAGCCCCAGATAATTCAGCAGCAGCCACGCCACAAAGGCACCCACCATGTAGAGCGCGCCATGGGCGAAATTGATGACGTTCAGCATTCCGAAAATCACCGCCAGCCCCAGGCTGAGCAGCGCGTAAAAGGACCCGTTGATCAGGCCCAGCAGCAATTGGCCAAACAGCACCTGGGGCGAGACCCCCAGCAGATCGAACATGGCCATTCCTCCCCCGAATGTCGCGCCCGCGACCGCGCGCGTGGTGGTTTTGTCTGTGATGGGCGCGGCGGCCCCGCTCCCGTCCCGCCCAAGGGCGGAACCGGGCCGGGCCACCGCGCCCCGCCCGTCACTTCACCAGCGGGCAGCCGCTCAGGGCCGGGTCGAGGAAGGCGGTTTCGGCCGGGATGGTCTTCACCACGTCGTAGTAATCCCACGGGCCTTTCGACTGGCCGGGGGCCTTGACGCGGACCAGATACATGTCATGGAACATGCGGCCGTTGGCGGCGATCTTGCCCTTCTTGGCGAACATATCCTCGACCGGCAATTCGCGCATCTTGGCGGCGACCTTGTCGGGATCGTCGGTCTTGGCGGCGTCCACCGCCTTCAGGTAATGGCGCACGGCGGAATAGACACCGGCCTGGACCATGGTCGGCTTCTTCCCGGCCTTGGCCTCGAATTTCTTCGACCAGTCGCGGGTCTGGTCGTCCAGGTTCCAGTAAAAGCCCTCGGTGAACATCAGCCCCTGCGCGGCGGGCAGACCCAGCGCGTGGATGTCGGTGATGAACAGCAGCAGCCCGGCCAGGCTCTGGCCGCTCTGGGTGATGCCGAATTCGGCGGCCTGCTTGACCGCGTTGGTGGCGTCGGCCCCGGCGTTGGCAAAGCCGATGACGTCGGCCTTGGAGCCTTGCGCCTGCAACAGGAAGGACGAGAAGTCCGCCGACCCCAGCGGATGGCGCACGCTGCCGACGATCTTGCCGCCCAGCTTGTTCACCATCTTGGTGGTTTCCTCCTCCAGCGACTGGCCAAAGGCGTAGTCGGCGGTGACGAAATACCAGTTCTTCTTGCCCTGCTCGTACAGCGCCCGGCCGGTCCCGGCGGCCATGGCGTAATTGTCATAGGCCCAATGGAAGCCGTAGGGGCTGCATTGCGCGCCGGTCAGCGCGGTGGCACCGGGGCCGGACATCAGGAAAATCCGCTTCTTGTCGCGGGTGATGCCCTGCACCGCCAGTGCGGCGGCGGAGTTCGGCACGTCGGCGATGACGTCGACGTTGCCGGTGTCCACCCATTCGCGCGCCTTGCTGGCGGCGATGTCGGCCTTGTTCTGGTGGTCGGCGACGACGATTTCGATGGGGGCACCGGCGACCTTGCCGCCGAACTCCTCCGCCGCCATCCGCGCGGCGATGGCCGAGCCTTCCCCGGCGAGGTCGGCGTAGATGCCCGACCGGTCGTTCAGAACGCCGATGCGGATGACGTCGTTGGACATCTGGGCAAAGGCGGCCCCGCTGGTCAGGGTCAGCAGGGCGGTGCCGGCAAGAAGAAGGCTGCGCATGATCGGTCTCTCTCCCTCGGGTGCGTTGTTGTGTGCGTTGGTTGGATGGTCAGGGTTGGATGGGTGCGTCCGTGCCCGGGCATGGCCGGGCGTTCGTGCGGTTTCATCCGCGCGAATTTTTAAAATCCAGTGTTCAGGCAAGCCGCCGGGGGTCGCCGTTTTCCCCGGATCACAGGGAAAACGACGTCGCCGCAGACACGACTTTTAAAGCAGGAGGTTTAGACGCCGAGATAGGTGTGGAGCTTGTCCATGTTGGCGTCGAGCTGGTCGTTCGGGATCATGTCGACGACATGCCCCTCTTCCATCACGTAATGGCGGTCGGCGATGGTGGCGGCGAAGCGGAAATTCTGCTCCACCAGCACGATGGTGAAGCCGCGCTGCTTCAGCGCCCGCACCGCCACGCCGATCTGTTCGATGATGACCGGGGCCAGGCCCTCGGTCGGTTCGTCCAACAGGATCAGATTGGCCCCGGTGCGCAGGATGCGGGCGATCGCCAACATCTGCTGCTCACCGCCCGACAGCCGGGTTCCCTGGGTCGAGCCGCGTCCCTTCAGATTGGGGAACAGGTCGTAAATCTGCTCCACCGTCATCCCGCCCTCTTTGATGACGGGCGGCAGGGTCAGGTTTTCATCGACGCTGAGGCTGGAGAAAATCCCACGCTCCTCCGGCACATAGCCGATGCCCAGGCGCGGGATCTTGTGCTGGGCCATGCCGATCAGTTCCTGCCCCTGGAAGCGGATGGAGCCGGTGCGCTTGCCCATGATTCCCATGATCGCGCGCATGGTGGAGGTCTTGCCCGCCCCGTTGCGGCCCAGCAGCGTCACCACCTCGCCCTGCCGCACCTCCAGCGACACGCCGTGCAGGACGTGGCTTTCGCCGTAGAAGCCGTGAAGGTCGCTGATTTCCAGCATGGCGGTTGTCGTGATCGAACCGTCAGGCATGCCCAACCCCTCCACCGGTGCCCATATAGGCCTCCATGACCTGGGCGTTGCGTGATACGACGTCGTATGGCCCTTCGGCGAGGATCTCGCCGCGCCGCAGGACGGTGATGGTGTCCGACAGATGGGCGACGACCGACAGGTTGTGTTCCACCATCAGCACGGTGCGGCTGGCCGCCACCCGCTTGATCAGCGCGGCGGTCCCTTCGATGTCCTCGTGCCCCATGCCCGCCAGCGGTTCGTCCAGCAGCATCACTTCGGGATCGAGCGCCAGGGTGGTGGCGATCTCCAGCGCGCGCTTGCGGCCATAGGGCAGCTCGGCGGCCAGATGATGCGCCCAGGGCGACAGGTTCACGTCCTCGATCAGTTCCAACGCCCGCTGGTGCAGGCTGTGCAGCGTCGATTCCGATTTCCAGAAATGAAAGCTGGTGCCGAGCGGCCGTTGCAGCGCGACCCGGACGTTTTCCAGCACCGTCAGGTGCGGGAACACCGCCGAAATCTGAAAGGACCGCACCAGCCCCATCAGCGCGATTTCCGCCGGTTTGGTCCGGGTGATGTCCTTGCCCTTGTACAGAATCTGCCCACGGGTCGGCGTCAGGAATTTGGTCAGCAGGTTGAACACCGTGCTCTTGCCCGCACCGTTCGGCCCGATCAACGCGTGGATCGTTCCCCGGCGAACCTGGAGGTTCACCTCCTTCACCGCGACGAAGCCCTTGAACTCCTTCGTCAGGCCGCGCGCTTCCAGAATGATGTCGTCGCTCATCGGCTGCGTTACCCCCTCCCCTGTCGCCCTCGTGGTGCCCCGCCGTTGCCCGGTGGGGCCTTTGCCGCTTGCGGGCCACGCCCGCGCTTGCGCTCGCGTTTGCCGCTTACGTAAGCATGAAGCGTGCCAACCATCGGCCATGATGCAAAAGCGCCTGAAACCCTTTGTGTCCCAAGGCCCGATGGATTCGGTCGCGCCGACCACGGGTTTGGAAAGCGTCAGGATCGCAGACACTCTGTTCAACCAACATGACACCACGCCAAGCGTTCGTCATCAAGACCGTCAGGGATTTGGACGTTTGCGACCGAAACCGGCAAGGGCGGAAACGAACAACGCGCCCTTGCCTCCGTTCCGGGAGCCACGAGCGCGTTGCGATGGGGCGCGTTTCGGGGTGAGGCAAGCCGCCGTCAATCAGAGACACGGCGACCCAGGGCAATCGCTTGAACGAGCGATCATCGTCACGCGGGCAAGAAAGGACACGGATTTCACGGATAAAATGAGGGATTTCACGGATTTCCACCCTCAATCGCTTCATCCATCCCGTCACAAGGTGTGTCGCAGGCTCGCAAACAGGATGCCCCTGAGACCGGTTTCGCGAAATCCGCGAGAAAAATCCGTGAAATCCGTGGCAACTCTTGTTCCGGCTGGGCGCACGACGCTTCAAGCGATTGCCCTGCGGCAACCGGAAATCCGGACAAGGCCGGATCAGCCCTCCACCACATCGGCGCGGGTGCCGGGCATCATCCGCTTCAGCACATCGTCGCGGCGGACATGATGATGCCACAGGGCGGCGGCGGCGTGCAGGGCGGCCAGCGCCAGGATCAGATTCGCCGCCAGTTCGTGAATCTCCTTCACCGTGCGGCCCAGCGTGCGGTCGGGGGCGAAGGGGGCCGGGATGGTGAACAGGCCGAAAAAGGTCAGCGTGTCGCCGCGCAGCCACGTCAACACGATGCCCAGCAGCGGCAGGGCGATCATCAGCCCATACAGCCCGATGTGGGCGAGATGCGCCAGCGCGCGTTCGTGCCCGGCCATCGATGCGGGCAGGTCGGGCGCGCCGCGCGTCAGGCGCAGCCCCAGCCGGGCCGCCACCGTCACCGCCAGCATCAAACCAAAGGAGATGTGCAGCCACCACACCATCGCCCGGCCCGGGTCGCCGCGCTCGAACAGGTCTTCGGCCAGCGCCAGACCATACAGACCGATGATGAGGAGGAAGGTCAACCAATGCAGGGTCTTTTGCATCGGGCTGTAGGACGAGGTCGCCATGGACAGGCTCCGGATTCGGACAACGGGGGTGGGAGGGGGGAGAGGAAGGCGGGAGAGGGAGGCGGGAGGCGCGCCAGCGCCGCCCCGCACCCGATGCCATCACCCTACCCCCGCCCACCTGAACCGGCGCTGAACGGCCCCGGCCCCATCACCCCAACAGGAAATGAACCTGCAACCGCCCGTCGCGGGGGGACCGTTCGACGCTGGCGCGCACGCCGAAGACGTGACCGATCACGTCGGGCGTCAACACCTCCTCCGGCGTGCCGACGCAGACCAGACGCCCTTGATGCAGCGCCGCCAGCCGATCGCAGAACAGGGCGGCGAGGTTGAGGTCGTGCAGCGCCACCACGCTCGTCACCGGCAACCGCTGCACCAGCGCCAGAATCTCCAACTGGTGGCGGATGTCGAGGTGGTTGGTCGGCTCGTCGAGCAGCAATTCGCTGGGGCATTGCGCCAGCGCGCGCGCGATCAGGGCGCGCTGGCGCTCCCCGCCGGACAGGCTGTGCCACAGGCGGTCCCGTCGGTCGGCCATGCCCACCTGCGCCAGCGCGGTGTCCACCGCCGCCGCGTCCGCCGCGTTCCAGGGCGACAGCGCACCGCGATGGGGCGTGCGGCCCAACCGCACCACGTCCAGCACGGTCAGCGCCGCGTCGGTCGTGGCGTGCTGCTCCACGAACGCCACCCGGCGGGCGAAGGTCCGGCGCGACAGGGTGGCGATGTCGCGGTCCTCCAGCGTGATGACGCCGCTCGACACCCGGCGCAGCCGCGCCATCAGCCGCAGCAGGCTGGATTTGCCCGACCCGTTCGGACCGATCAGCCCCAGCGTCCGCCCCGGCTCCACCGCCAGCGTCACGCCATCCACCAGCGGCAGGCCGCCAACGCCCCACCGCACATCCCGGGTTGCCAGCGTCATCGGGCGTGCCTCGCGCGGAACAGGATGAGGGCGAAGGCGGGCGCGCCGAACAGGGCCGTCACCACCCCCACCGGCAACACCTGTTGCGCCACCAGCACGCGCGACAGGATGTCGGCCAGCACCAGGAACACCGCCCCGACCACCAGCGCGGCGGGCAGCAGCCGGGCGTGGCGGTGGCCGACCAGGAAGCGCACCGCGTGCGGAATCACCAGCCCGACAAAGCCGATGGACCCGACGATGCCGACCATCGCGGCGGTCATCGCGGCGGTCAGGGCGAACAGCACCACCCGCACCCGCGTCACCGACACCCCCATCGCCGCCGCCGCGTCCGCGCCAAAGGCAAAGGCGTCGAGCGCGCGGGCGTGCAGCATCGCCACAACAAAACCGACCAGCACCACCGGCAGCGCCAGCCACACATCGGGCCAGCGCACCCCGCCCAGATTGCCCAGCAGCCAGAACAGCACGCCGCGCGCCTGTTCGGCGTTGGCCGCCGTGGCGACGATGAAGGAGGTCATGGCGTTGAACAGTTGCGACCCCGCCACCCCGGCCAGCAGCACGCGGTCGGACCCGCCGCCGCTGCCCAGCGCCAACAGCCCGACCAGCGACAGGGCGGCCACCGCCCCGGCAAAGGCCCCGCCGGACAGCGTGACGGCACCGCCGCCGACCCCGACGATCATCACCAGCACCGCCCCGGTGGACGCCCCGGCGGAAATGCCCAGCACATAGGGTTCGGCCAGCGGGTTGCGCAGCAGCGCTTGCAAAATCACCCCCGACACCGCCAGCGCCCCGCCGCAGCAGGCGGCGACCACGGCGCGGCTCAGGCGGTAATCCCACACCACCCCCTCCTGAATGCGGTTCAGGGCGTGGGTGGTGCCGAACAGCCGGTTGCTGACCGTTTTGGCGATGACCTCCAGCGGGATCGTCATTTCACCGATGGACGCGGCCAGCGCGATGGACAGGGCCAGGCCCGCCAGCCCCAGCGCGACCACCAGGATGGGGCGCGCCGACGCCAGCGGCCATGACGTCATTGACCCGGCTCGATGGCGGCCAGACCGGCGGCGAGCGCCTCGATGCCGTCGATGGTGCGGATCGACGGATTCATCGATTGCGCGTTCATCAGCACCACGCGGTTGTGGCGCACCGCCTCCAACCGGCTGGCCACCGGGTCGCTGGCCAGAAAGGCGCGCTTGACCTCGACATCGTCGGCGGGGAAGCGGCGGCGGTCCATGGTGGCGATCACGATCACCGCCGGGTTGGCGGCGGCGATGCCCTCCCAACCGATCAGCGGCCATTCCTCGTTGGTGTCGATGACGTTGCGGGCACCCAGCGCCGACAGGATGTAGGCGGGCGCGCCGTTGCGCCCGGCGACGAAGGCGTCGCCCTTCACGTCCTTGCTGGAGAACCAGAAGACCACCGCGCGGTCCTTGCCCTTGCCCGCCACCGCCTTGCCCGCCACCGCCTTGATCGCGGCGGCCTCGCGGGCGCGCAGCGTGCCGATCAGCTCCTCGCCCCGGTCGGCCACGTCGAAGATCTGGGCCAGTTCGCGGATTTCCTGATAGATCAGATCCATGGTGAACAGCCGCTTGCGCACGCCGTCGCCGCTGCCGGAATTGTCCTTTTCCACGCAATCGGCGGGGGAGACATAGGCCGGGACGCCAAGGGCGGCGAACTGCTCGCGCTTGCCGACCGACCCGTTCGGGCCGATGTGCCATTCATATTGCGCCGTCACCAGATCGGGGGCCTGCCCGACCACCGCCTCGAAACTCGGGTCGTTGTCGGCCAGACGCTTGATCGTGGCGTTGACCGCCTCAAACGGCTTGAGCACCGGGCCGAACCAGACGGCGGTCCCGACCAGCCGGTCGGCCAAACCCAGCGACAGCAGGATTTCCGTGCTGCTCTGGCCGATGGACACCGCGCGCTTGGGCGCTTGGGCGAAGGTCAGCGGCTGGCCGCAATTCGTCACGGTCAACGGGTAGCGGGTGGCCGCCGCCGCCGCGTCCGACGCGACGAACAGGGTGGCCCCAACCAGGGTGGACCCAACCAGGGCAGACAGGGCGGCGAGTGAAAGCGCGCGCAGGCGGGAGGGCAAACGGAAAACAGTCATGACAATCCTGGGCCACAGGGGTGGCGATGAGGAAAAATGAGCATATGGGCATGGAACCGCGCGCGGCGGCCGGAACCGGCGCGCGCGTCATCGCACGGGCACGCGCAACGACACCGGAAATCCGGGGCGCGCGGAGCAACGGCGGGCGGGAAATCTCAGCGCAAAAGGGCTGCGCGCGGCGTCATCATGAACACTCCTGACCCGGACAACCCCGCCCGGCGTGGATGGCAACGACGACGGCAGGTCTCCTGGCTCGCGGATCATGGCCGTTCGGTCTGCCTTCCCACGGACCGGGAAAACCGGCGCGCAGTGGCATGACGCCCCCCGTTGTGGAACGAAGGCGCGTCACCAGGACCTGAGGCGATCCGCTGACAGTTGCGGGGGCAGCCACGGACTCCGCCGCGCGGGCGTCACCGTGTTCCCTTTTGATCCCCGGTGGGGAACCGTCGAGGTAAGACGTTATAATGTAACGCTTAGAGCGTCAATCACAATCACTCGCAGGGCCTATCACGTCACAGGCACCGCGTCGAGGCTGGTGATCGGTGGATTCAACAAGAACGGCCCTTCCTTCTCCCCCCTGGGGAGAAGGCCAGGATGAGGGGGTGCCGAAGGCACACCGCACCGACCACGGAAAGACTGTTTCCTGCCTTGCTGGGCGTTATGCCCCCTCACCCAACCCTCTCCCCGGCGGGGCAGGGCAATCGCTTCAAGTACCGTGCACCCGGTCAAAACAAGAGTGGACACGAATTTCACGGATTTTTTCACGGATTTCGCGGAAGGCGCACCAGAGCTGCCCTGCTTGCGATCTTGCGACAAACCTCATGGCGGGGTGCAGGAGGCCATCGGAGTCGAAAATCCGTGCAATCCTTCCTTTTGTCCGTGAAATCCGCGTCCATTCCTGTTTGCGTGACGATGAGCGTTCGTTCAAGCGATTGCCCTGCCCAGGTGGGGAGGGGGCTTTTTCGCCTCACTCCGTCAGGGGCGGCGGGGACGGGGCCAGGGCCAGTTGGCTGGCGAGAACGGCGGCCTGGGTGCGGGTCAGCACGTTCAGTTTGCGCAGGATGGTGGTGACGTGGGCCTTCACCGTGGTTTCGGCCACGTTCATCTCGTAGGCGATCTGCTTGTTCAGCTTGCCTTCGGCGATGCCCGCCAGAACGCGGAGCTGCTGCGGCGTCAGGGTGGCCGCGCGCTGGGCCGGGTCGGGAGTGTCGGCCTCGTGCGCGGCGGGCAGATCGGGCAACCACAGCTCGCCGTCCAACACCGCGTTGATCGCCTCGACGATCTGGGTGTTGGGGGCGGATTTCGGCACGAAGCCGGAGGCACCGTAATCGATGGAGCGCTGGATCGTCACCGGATCCTCCGACGCCGACACCACGATCACCGGGATCGCCGGGTGTTCGGACCGCAGCATCATCAGGCCGATCAGGCCGCTCATCCCCGGCATGTGCAGGTCGAGCAGGATGATGTCCACCCCCTCCCCCGTTTCCAGAATCGGCTTGATCTGGTCGAACCGCGACGCCTCCAGAATCACGGCCCCGCTCATCGCCTGCCCGATGGTCTGGGCCAGCGCGGTGCGCATCAACGGGTGATCGTCGGCGATCAGAATGCGGTGAGACATGGACAATCCGATGCAAAAACCATAACGGTCAGTATCGGCCCCCGGACGCGCGTTGACAACTGCGCCCATCGCCGCGCGACAACCTTTTCCAGAAAAAAGAATGCCGTGCCGCTCACCGGAGGCTGCCAGCCAACCATATCAGCCACAACGCCGCCGCGAGATAAGGGCCGAACGCGATTGACGCGCCACCCGACAAGCGGTCGCCCCGCAGCGCCGCCAGGGTGAGCGCCACCGCCAGCGCGCTGACCGCCGCCAGCAAAACGACCGACGGCAGCCCCTCCACCCCGACCCAGGCCCCGGCGACCGCCAACAGCTTGGCGTCGCCCAACCCCAGCCCGTCGCGCCCGCGCAGTCGGCGATAGGCGGCGGCCAGCCCGGCGAACAGGGCGTAGCCCAACAGCGCCGCCAGCGCGTGGCCGATCAATGCGCCGGACCGATCGCCGTCCGGGACCGTCCATCCCGTCACCGCCAAGCCCAGGGGCAGCAGCGGCAGCGTCACCACATCCGGCAACAGCCGACAGCGCGCGTCCACAAGCGCGGCCAGCAGCAACGCCCAGCCGAACAGGCAGGCCACCAACGTCACCGGCCACGGGGAACAGAGGGCCGCCATCCCGGCCACCACCCCAGCCCCCAGAGTCGCCAGCGGGCGCGGGCGGCCCCGCCAGCCCTCCCCCAACGGCCACGCACGGTCCGGCAGCGCCACCGCCATCGCCCCGATCACCCGCCCGACCGGCAGGGCGGCGAGGACGCACAGGAGGATCAGGGAGAGGCCCGCCGTGTCGTCGATCATGCCGGACCGGTCACGCGGCACCCGGCCCGGACCCTGTGGGGGGGGCGGCGGTGGGTTCGGCGGTGGGTTCGGCGGTCGGAATCGCCCCGGCGCTGGTGCGTTCGTGAATCGCCTGACGGCGGAAGCGGTGCAGTTCGGCGGGTCGGCCGCCGGTCTGGCTTTCGAATTGCCCCGTCGGCTCGACCAAACCGCCGGAGATCATCATCCGGCGGAAATTCTGCTTGTGCAGCCGCTCGCCCGACAGCGCCTCCACCACCTGTTGAAGCTGGTTCAAGGTGAAGGTGGGCGGCAACAGTTCGAACACGATGGGGCGGTATTTCAGCTTGCCGCGCAGCCGTTCCAGCGCCGTGGCCAGGATGCGCCGCCCGTCGCGCGCCATCGGGCGGCCCAGCGCGCGCGGCATCACGCCGCCGGGCGGGGCCGCGTCGGCCATCCGCGCCGCCAGCTCCCGATCCCGGAAGGCTTCGACCAGCAACCCGGTTTCGTAGAGCAGTTCGTAGCGCTCCAGCACCCGTTCCATGTCCCAATCGGCCCCGTCCAGGCCAAAGGCGAGCTGGGCACGTTCGCCGCGTCGGGCGCGGGCGTCGGCGTCGCCCGCCGCGTTGACCCAGCCGCGCAGGGCCGGAACGACGACGGTGTCGATCAGGGCCGGGCGTTCGTCGCGCCAATCCTCCCACGGGAAATGATCGTAGAGCGCCCGCCATTCCGCCCCGGTTCCGGCCAGCAGCGCGTCGCGCACCAGGGCCAGATAGGCCACGACGACGGAACGCGGCCCGCCGAACAGCTCGTGCGGATCCCGGAAGCGGTCGCCGAAGGTGTAAAGCTGTTCGACGTAGCGCAGCGACAGGCCGGACAACCCCTCCGCCACCGCGCGCACGCCGTCTTGCAGGGTGCGGAAACGGTCGGGTTCGAACGGCGCGCCGGGCAAGGCGTCGCGGTGCGGCAACGGTTCGTCGGCCCGGCGGTGTTCCGCCGGGACGCTGAAGCCGCTGCGCACCGTCACCACGCGCGGGACCGTCCCGGCCACCGCGACAACGGCGACCGACAGGCCCAACTGAAGATCAGAGGTCACACAGGCACACTCCGCACAGCCCACCCCCTCCCCGGCACGGACCGGAGAGGAGGGTGGAACCGTCATGACTCAACAAACGCCGGTCTGGCTCAACGCTGGTCGAGGGGCACGAAATCGCGGGCGGGATGGCCGGTGAAGAGCTGGCGCGGGCGGCCGATCTTCTGCGCCGGATCCTCGATCATCTCCTTCCACTGGCTGATCCAGCCGACGGTGCGCGCCAGCGCGAACAGCACGGTGAACATGCTGGTCGGGAAGCCCATCGCCTTCAGGATGATGCCCGAATAGAAATCGACGTTCGGGTACAGCTTCTTCTCGATGAAGTACGGATCGGACAGCGCGATCCGCTCCAACTCCATCGCGATGGCCAGATGCGGTTCGTCCTTGATGCCCAGGGTGTCGAGCACCTCGTAACAGGTTTCGCGCATGATCTTGGCGCGCGGGTCGTAGTTCTTGTAGACCCGGTGGCCGAAGCCCATCAGGCGGAAGCTGTCGTTCTTGTCCTTGGCCCGGTTGATGAATTCGGGGATGCGCTCGACCGAGCCGATCTCCTCCAGCATCTTCAGCACGGCCTCGTTCGCACCGCCATGGGCGGGACCCCACAGGGCGGCGATGCCCGACGCGATGCAGGCGAACGGGTTGGCGTGCGACGACCCGGCCAGACGGACGGTCGAGGTCGAGGCGTTCTGCTCATGGTCGGCGTGCAGGATGAAAATCTTGTCCATCGCCTTGGACAGGATCGGGTTCACCTTGTACGGCTCGCACGGCGTGCCGAAGGTCATGTAGAGGAAGTTTTCCGCGTAGGACAGATCGTTGCGCGGGTACATGAAAGGCTGACCGGCGGTGTATTTGTAGGCCATCGCCGCGATGGTCGGCATCTTGGCGATCAGGCGGTGCGCGGCGATTTCGCGCTGCTTCAGATCGAAGATGTCGGTCGAATCGTGGTAGAAGGCCGACAGCGCGCCGACCACGCCGCACATGATCGCCATCGGGTGCGCGTCGCGGCGGAAACCGCTGTAGAAGCGGGCCAACTGCTCGTGCACCATGGTGTGATAGGTGATGGTGCGCTCAAAACCGGCCTTCTGCTCGGCGTCCGGCAGTTCGCCGTTCAGCAGCAGGTGGCAGACCTCCAGGAAATCGCAATTGTCCGCCAGATCGGCGATGGCGTAGCCCCGGTGCAGCAGGATGCCCTCGTCGCCATCAATGTAGGTGATCGCCGAATCGCAGGCGGCGGTCGAGGTGAAGCCCGGATCGTAGGTGAAATAGCCGGTCGCGGCGTAGAGCTTGCGGATATCGACCACGCGCGGCCCTGTCGACCCTTCCAGCAGCGGCAGAGTCACCGTTTTGCCCGTGACGTTGTCGGTCAGCGTCAGGGTGCCGACCTCGGTCACGTCACCGTGCGGCGTGTGCTTGCTCGATTCCATGCTTGTCACTCTCCTAGGGCTGCGTGATGCGCTGCGTCATTTTTTGCAGTCCGGCCCGACCGCCCCGATCAGCGATGCGTCGGGTTCGACCGAACCGAGGGGTTGCGCCGTCTTGGTTCTTTCGCTGGTTCTTTCGCTGGCACCGCCGCGCCATCGCCCCACCCTGCGGCGAGCGTCGGCGCGGTTGGCCGGGGCCAGATTAACACGCCGCCCACCGGTCGGGCACGCGCGATCCGCAGGGGTCAGGGGGCCCCCCGACCATTGGCCAGACCAGCGAACGACGCGCCCGCGCGGCGCGTCCGACGCTCAGACCCCCTCCGCCACCCGCTGGCGCAAGCGGCGTTCCAGCCGTCCGGCCTCGCGGACCAGAACGGGCAACAGCGCGTGCGCCTGCGCCCGTTCGCCGTGACGGCAGGACACCTCCAGCCTCCAGGCCAGATGCATCACCCCCATGCCGCCGAAGCTGCCCGCCATGCTGGACAGGTCGTGCGCCTCCCCGGCCAGCGCGTCGAGATCCAGGCTCGCGGCGTCGCCGTCGGCGTTCATCGCCGCCAACCGTTCCAGACGGTCGGCGACATCCTCCAGAAAGCTGTCCACGATCAGGCCAAGACTGTCGGCCCCGACGCTGGCCTCCAGCCCGGCGAGCACCGATTCGTCGAGCACGTCGCCGCTCTCCGCCTCCCCCACCTCCGGTTCGGCGGCGTTGCCGTTGGCCGTCGCCGCGTCCACCGCCACGGCGGCGGCCGGGGCAGGGGCCGTGATCAGCCAACGGTCGAGCACGGCCACCAGACCGGAGCGGTTGATCGGCTTGGTGATGTAATCGTTCATCCCGGCGGACAGGCATTCCTCGCGGGTGCCGGGCATGGCGTCGGCGGTCAGGGCGATGATCGGCACGAGACCGCGCGGCCCGTCCAATTGGCGGATGGCCTGGGCGGCGTCCAACCCGTCCATCACCGGCATCTGCACGTCCATCAGGATCAGGTCGATCCCCCCGGCCGACGCGATGGCCAGCGCCTGTTCACCGTCCTCCGCCACCTCCACCGTGTAGCCCAGCCGTTCCAGCAGGGTGGAGGCGAAAAGCTGGTTGGTGCGGTTGTCCTCAGCCAACAGGATGTGACCGCCGCGCGGGGCGGCGGGCGGCTCCGGCGCGCTGTCCGCCACATCCACGGGAGCGGTGACGGAATCGGGATCGAACAGGCCGGTCAACGCGGCCAGCAAGGCGGCCTGCCGCAGCGGTTTGGTCAGCACGGCGTCGGCCAGCCCCCGGTCGATCCGCCCACCCAGCCCCATCGACGTCACCAGCACCCGCTTGGTCCGCGCCAACCCCGGCTGTCCGGCCATCGCCGCCATCAGGGTCCCGCCATCCATCACCGGCATGGTCTGGTCGATCAGGGCCACGTCAAACGGCTGGCCGATCATCGAGGCGCGGTCCAGCGCGTCCAGGGCGGCCATGGCGCTGTCCACCACGGTGACGTTCGCCCCCAGCCAATCCAGCATGCTGGACAGCACGCGTTGGTTGATGGCGAGGTCATCGACGACCAGGGCACGCCGCCCGGCCAGCGGGCGGCTGGTCGGCGCGATCTCTTCCCCGCCGAAGGCCAGCGGCAGATCGACTTGGAAACGGCTGCCCTGCCCCAACCGGCTGTGCACGGTGATGCTGCCGCCCATCACGTCGGTCAATTGGCGGCAGATCGCCAGCCCCAACCCGGTCCCGCCGTATTTGCGGGTGATGGAACCGTCCACCTGCTGGAATTTGTTGAACAGGGTCGGCAAAGCCTCTTCCGGAATGCCGATGCCGCTGTCCGTCACCGACACCCGCATCACCAGATGGTCGGGGGCCTGCTCCACCGCCTCCAACTCGATGGCGATGGTCCCGTGATCGGTGAATTTGACGGCGTTGCCGACCAGATTGACCAGAATCTGCCGGATGCGCGTCGGGTCGCCGATCAAGGTCCGGCGCAAATGCGGATCGACGAAAAAGCCGATTTCGATGTCCTTTTCCCGCGCGCGCGGCGTCAGCAGCTCCACCACCCCCTCCACCACGTCGGCGGGGTCGAAGGGCAGCGCCTCCAGCACGACCTTGCCCGCCTCCAGCTTGGAGAAATCGAGGATGTCGTTGATGATCGCCAACAGGGCGTTGGCCGATCCGCGCACGGCCTGGGCGAACTGGCGCTGCTCCTCGTTCAGGGGTGTGTCGAACAGCAGTTCGGTCATGCCCATGATGCCGTTCATCGGCGTGCGGATTTCGTGGCTCATGGTCGCCAGGAAATCGGATTTGGCGCGGGTCGCCTCCTCCGCGCGCAAGCGCTGCTCGTCGGCCTCCTCGCGGGCGGAATCCAAGCCTTCGGCCAGCGCGCACATGTCGGCGGCCTGGCGCTGCAACTCCGCCTCGAAGCGCTTGCGCTCGGTGATGTCGGTGCGGGTGCCGACCAGGGCACCGCTGGCGGTCTTGTTTTCCGCCACCAGAATCCACCGGCCATCGGCCAGATGCCGTTCGAACGGCGCACCGGGGTTGCGGTGCCGCGCCAGTTCGCTGCGAATCCAATCCTCCAGCCCGATGTCGGGGGGCGGGCCGCCGAATTCGCCGTTGGCGATCGCGGTGCGCAGGATGGTTTCAAAACGAACGCCGGGCCGGATGATCGGCGCGGTGCGGGGGTGCGCGTCCAGATACTGCCGATTGCACAAAATCAGACGGTCATCCGAATCATAATACACAAAGCCTTCGGGAATGGCTTCGATGGCGTCGCTCAGGGTCTGCTTGGCCAGCCGCAGCGCCTCTTCGGCCTCCTTCTCGCGGCTGATGTCGGTGTGGGCACCGACCATGCGCACCGCCCGCCCCTCCTCGTCCAGCACATGGATGGCGCGGCTGAGGACATGAACGATGTGGCCCTTCTTGTGGCGGAAGCGCTGGACCATCTCGAACACCGGGACCCGTCCGGAGTTGTAATCCTCCACCAGCGCCAGCGCCGCCAACCGGTCTTCCGGCAGGATCAGGTTGGCCCAGCAATCCAGGCTGTTGTCCAGCTCGTCGTCGCGGTAGCCAAGCTGCTCCTTCCAGATCGGCGAAAACCAAACGGTCTCGGTGCGCAGGTCCCAATCCCAAATCCCGTCGCGCGTCGCCTGGAAGGTCAGCGCCAACAGCTCGCGGCTGGACCGCAGCGCCTCTTCCTCGCGGCGGCGGTCGGTGATGTCGTGGATCACGCCGAACAGGCCGACCGGCGCGCCGCTGGCGTCCACATCCACCGTGCAGCGGGCCGAGGCGTGGCGCACGCTGCCGTCGGGACGCACGAAACGCACGGCGATGGTGAAGCCCTCGCCCAGCGTCCGCGCCCGTTCCAGCGAAACCCGGACCAACTCCTGGTCGTCGGGGTGGGTGACGCTCATCGCCAGCGCGCTCGATGGCGGCTCCATCGACGGATCCAGGCCGAGGATGCGGTAAATTTCGTCCGACCAGCGCCGTTCGCCGGTCACAAGGTTGCTGTACCAATGGCCGAACTCGCCCACCTCCTCGGCCAGATTCAGCAGACGGCTGCGTTCGCGCAGCTCGGTTTCGGCCTGCTCGCGCCGCAGGATCTCGCGCCGCAACTCCAGCTCATCCACCACCAGCTTGGCGAGTTGGGCCAGGGTTTCGGCGTCGCGCGGGCTGAAATCCGGGTGCGGGACGGTGTCGATGACGCACAGCGTGCCCAGCCGATGCCCGTCGGCCAGCAGCGGCGCGCCCGCGTAAAAGCGGATGTGGGGGGCCGCCGTGACCAGCGGGTTTCCGGCAAAACGCGGGTCCTGAAGCGCGTCCCACACCACCAGAACGTCATCGCTGTGGATGGCGTGGGCGCAAAAGGCCAGATCGCGCGGGGTTTCGGTGGCGTCCAGCCCAACCTGGCTTTTGAACCATTGCCGGTCGTGATCGATCAGCGACACCAGCGCGATGGTGGTGCCAAAGAACTGCGCGGCCAAACGGGTGATGTTGTCGAACCGGCTTTCCGGGTCGGTTCCCACCACGCAATAGGAGTCCAGCGCGCGTTGACGCGCCGCCTCGTCCGGGGGCAACGGGGCCGGAACGGCGCTCACGACGCGCCCTCCCCGGCGTTGCGCCATTGCTGAAGCTTGCGATAGACGGTGGACGGGCTGATCTCCAGCATCAGGGCGGCGCGCGGCACGTCGTCGCCGCACAGGCGCAGGGCGCGCAGGATCAAATCCTTTTCCATGCGCCACAGGGGCGGCACGCTGTCGTCATCGCCCGCCAGAGACGCCGGGATCGCCGGGGGCACGGCGGACGGACCGGCGGCGACCGGGAGCGGAGCGACCAGTTGCGGCGGCAGCATCGCCACCGTCACCTGCGGCCCGTCGTGCAGCACGACCACGTTGCGCACCACATTCTGCAACTGGCGGACGTTGCCAGGCCAGTCATAGGCGCGCAACCGCGCCTCCACCTCGGGCGCGAAGCCGGTGATGGCCTTGCCCTCCTCGCGCGCGTAATCGGCCAGGAAGACGCGCGCGATCTGGACCACATCCTCCCCCCGGTCGCGCAGCGGCGGCAGCGCCAGCGGGATGACGTGCAGGCGGTAATAGAGATCCTCGCGGAAGCGCCCGGCCTGCACCTCCGCCAGGGGATCGCGGTTGCTGGCGGCAACGAACCGCACGTCCACCCGCTCCTCCTGCCCGCTGCCCACCGGAACCACCGTGCCGGTCTGGACAAAGCGCAGCAGCTTGCTTTGCAGATCGATCGGCATTTCGCAGATTTCGTCCAGGAACAGGGTCCCGCCGTTGGCCAGCACGGCCGCGCCCGGCCGGTCGCCGCTGGCCCCGGTGAAGGCCCCCTTCACATGGCCGAAAATCTCACTTTCCAGCAAATCCTTTGGGATCGCCGCGCAGTTCAGGGCGATGAAGGGCTGGGACCGGCGCGGGCTGGCGCGGTGGATCGCCTGGGCCGCCACCTCCTTGCCCGTCCCGCTTTCCCCGGTGATGAAGACGTTGGCGCGGCTGGCGGCGACGCTTTCGATGGTGCGGTACACCGCCTGCATCTCCGCCGAGCCGCCGATGAAGCCGTAAAAACGGTCGCGGTCCAGATCCTTGCGATAGCCCTCGACCATCCGCGTCAGGGTGCGGCGCTCCAGCGCGTTGCGCAGGGTCAGGTTCAGCCGGTCGGCGTTGAAGGGCTTGACGATGAAATCGAACGCCCCCAGCCGCATCGCCTCCACCGCGATGTCGATGGAACCATGGGCGGTGATGATGACGATGGACACGCCGGGGGCGCGCTCGCGCAGGCGGCGCAGCACGTCCAACCCCTCCATGTCCGGCAATTTCAGGTCAAGAACGACGGCGTCGGGCGCGCGCTCCTCCGCGTTGGCCAGGGCGTCGCCGCCACGGGTGACGTGAACGACCTCCAGCGGTTCGCCCCGCAAAAACTCGATGTAGAGTTTCGCCAGTGGAACCGTGTCCTCGATCAACAGCACGCGGGGCTTGGACTGGACGGGCATGGTCCGTTTCGTTCGTCGTCATCAACGGAGAAAGTGTACCCTGCGGCGGGGATTCCCACCAGTTTCCCTTTGTTCTCCGTTGGATCAATCCGAGGAGTCGATCAGATCGGTGCGCCCGATCCGCCGCAAGGAGACTTTCAGCCGGGCGTCGTTCTCGCGAATCTCGCGCAGGGTTTTCAGGGTGAAGGCGACGTGCGCCTCCGCCACGCGCCGGGCGCGGTCGCCGTCGCCCGCCAGCACCGCGTCGGCGATGGCCAGATGCTGTTCCAGCAGCAGGTCGCGCACACCGGGGCGGGAATAGAGATCGGCGCGGTTGTAGAACACATCGTTGCGCAGCATGTCCGACAGGGTGCGCATGATGTGCAGCATCACCACATTGTGCGCCGCCTCGTAGATCGCCAGATGCAGTTCGGCGTCGGCGTCCGCCTCCTCGGAACTGTCGTCCTTGCCGTGGGCCGCCTTCATCCGTGCGACGATGGCGCGGATGCCGTCGCGGTCCAGGTCGGTCGCCCGCCGCGCGGCCAGGGCGGCGGCCTCCACCTCGATGGCGCTGCGGAATTCCAGATAATCAAAAGAGGTGTCGGGGTTGTTCTGCAACAGCGACACCAGCGGTTCGCCGATGTGGGACAGGAATTGCGCGATGTGGGTGCCGTTGCGCCCCGTCACCAGCAACCCGCGCTCCTCCAGCTTGGCGATGGCGTCGCGCAGCGACGGGCGCGACACGTCCAACTTTTGCGCCAATTCGCGTTCGGCCAGCAGCTTTTCCCCCGGACGGAGCGCGCCTTCCAGAATCAGCTTTTCCAGATGATCGGCGATGGCGTCGGCCAGCTTGGCCGGTTTGATCGTCCCAGGCATGGGGGAAAGGGTCCTTCTGCGCGTGTCGTTCTTCCATACCCCATGGATTCCAACGCCGTCCACTGCCCCGTCCACCGTCCTGCCCGTGCGGACGGCAATGCGCGCCCCACCCCCCTACCAAAGTGCATCGTCGGGCGAATGGTTTTGCCGTTGCGCAGTTTGGTAAAATCTTTTATCCAAACTTTCAATCTTGGACAGGAGATGTCCACACCACCGCGTTTCGGGCAAGCACCTTGTCCGGTGATGCGGCCGGTCAAGGGCATCCGGGTTTCTGGGGAAAGGACGGTCCCGCCGAAAGGCGCAACCGCGTCGCGGCCATCGGGCGGCGGCGAACGCCCGTGTGTTGCCGGTCGCCCGGCCACGCCAACGGCCCAATCCCCACACCGTCCAGGCCAGGAACCCCCGTTGTTCGCACACGGGTGGCCCCATGGCGCGCGCCCGCGTCTGCGCCGGGCCATTCCTGTGCGGTCGCACAAACGAATGGATGGAAAATGCAACCTTGGATGCAGGTCTATGATCCGGCGGGAAGCCTGTGGCTGTCCGCGCTGATCGCGGCGTTGCCGATCCTCTTCTTCTTCGTGGCCTTGGCCGTGCTGCGGATGAAAGGGCACATCGCCGCCACCATCACCGTCGCCATCGCGCTGGCCGTCGCCATCCTGTTCTACAAGATGCCGCTGGGCATGGGCTTTGCGTCCGCCGTGTACGGCTTCCTCTATGGTCTGTGGCCGATCGCCTGGATCATCGTCGGGGCGGTGTTCCTCTACAAGATCACGGTCAAGACCGGTCAGTTCGACATCATCCGTTCGTCGGTGCTGTCGATCACCGAGGACCAGCGTTTGCAAATGCTGCTGGTCGGCTTTTCCTTTGGCGCGTTCCTGGAGGGGGCCGCCGGGTTCGGCGCGCCGGTCGCCATCACCGCCGCGCTGCTGGTCGGGCTGGGCTTCAACCCGCTCTACGCCGCCGGCCTGTGCCTGATCGCCAACACGGCGCCGGTCGCCTTTGGCGCGATGGGCATCCCGATGATCGTCGCCGGACAGGTGACGGGGCTGGATCCCTTCAAGATCGGCCAGATGGCGGGCCGCCAACTGCCCCTGCTGGCGGTGTTCGTGCCCTTCTGGATCGTCTTCATCATGGACGGCGTGCGCGGCGTGCGCGAGACGTGGCCCGCCGTTCTGGTCGCCGGTTCGACCTTTGCCTTTGGCGTCTACTTCACCTCCAACTTCATCGGACCGGAGCTGCCGGACATCACGTCGGCGCTCATCAGCCTGGTCTGCCTGACGCTGTTCCTGAAGGTGTGGAAACCCAAGCGCATCTTCCGCTTCGAGGGACAGGCCCCGGCGTCGGCGTCGGCCCCGGTCTACACCACCGGGCAGGTGGTCAAGGCGTGGTCGCCCTTCCTGGTCCTGACCGCCATCGTCACGGTGTGGAGCCTCGCCCCCTTCAAGGCGCTGTTCGCCAAGACCGGCGCGCTGGCCTCCACCGTCCTCTATTTCCCCATCGACGGGCTGCACCAGCTGGTGATGCGCGTCGCCCCCATCGTGCCGTCGCCCAAGGGCTATGACGCGGTGTACAAGCTCGATCTGCTGTCGGCCACCGGCACGGCCATCCTGCTGACCGCGCTGGTCACGGTGGTGTTCCTGCGGATGAAGCCCGCCGCCGCCGTCGCCACCTTCGGCGAAACGCTGTCGGAGCTGCGCCGCCCGATCTACTCCATCGGCATGGTGCTGGCCTTCGCCTTCATCGCCAACTATTCGGGCCTGTCCTCCACCCTGGCGCTGCTGCTGGCGGGCACGGGGCAAGCCTTCCCGTTCTTCTCGCCGGTCCTGGGCTGGCTGGGCGTGTTCCTGACCGGGTCGGACACCTCGTCCAACGCGCTGTTCTGCGCCTTGCAGGCCACCACGGCGCAACAGCTCAACCTGTCGGACATCCTGATGGTGACGGCCAACACGACGGGCGGCGTCACCGGCAAGATGATCTCGCCGCAATCCATCGCGGTCGCCTGCGCGGCGGTCGGGCTGGTGGGGCGCGAGGCTGACCTGTTCCGCTTCACCGTCAAGCACAGCCTGTTCTTTGTCGCGATCATCGGTGCCATCACCACGATCCAGGCCTATCTGGTTCCCTGGATGATCCCCTGAGCGTGCCTTGAACCGCCGGTCGGGCGGGGTCCGCCCCGTCCGACCGGCCCGTTGCCCGATCATCGTCTTTTGATCCGCCCACCCTGATTCACCCGCCCTGATCCGCCCCCCCCTGATCCAAAGGACCTGGACCGATGCTGACCACCCTGCCGGCCCCTTACGATCGCGTGTTGACCGAGCTGCGCGGCCTGATGCCCGACGCGCGCCTCATCACCGATCCGCTGCGCACGTTGGCCTATGGCACGGACGCCAGTTTCTACCGCCTGATTCCCAAGATCGTCGCGATTGTGGAGAGCGAGGCGGAGGTCATCGGCCTGCTGCGCGTCGCCCGCGCCCACGCCACGCCCGTGACCTTCCGCGCCGCCGGAACCAGCCTGTCCGGCCAGGCCGTCAGCGACAGCCTGCTGGTGGTGATGGGCGATGGCTGGCGCGGTTGCACGATGTCCGCCGACGCCGCGCTGGTGACGTTGCAACCCGGCGTCATCGGGGCGGAGGCGAACCGCAAGCTGGCCCCGCTGGGCCGCAAGATCGGCCCCGACCCGGCCTCCATCAACACCGCCAAGATCGGCGGCATCGCCGCCAACAACGCGAGCGGCATGTGTTGCGGGACCGCGCAGAACAGCTACCGGACCTTGGAGTCCATGCGGCTGGTTCTGGCCGACGGGACGCCGCTCGACACCGCCGACCCGGCCAGCCGGGCCGCCTTCGCGCAGAGCCACGCCCATGTGCTCGACGCGCTGGCCGCGCTGGGGACCCGCACCCGCGCCAACACCGCCTTGGCCGAGCGCATCCGCAGCAAGTTCCGCATCAAGAACACCACCGGCTACAGCCTGAACGCGCTGGTCGATTACAGCGATCCCATCGACATCCTGGCGCATCTGATGATCGGATCGGAAGGCACGCTGGGGTTCCTGTCCTCGATCACGCTGCGCACGGTGCCGGAGCACGCGCACAAGGCCAGCGCGCTGCTGTTCTTCCCCGACATCGCCGAAGCCTGCCGCGCCGTCGCCCTGCTGAAGCCGACGCCGGTGTCGGCGGTGGAGCTGATCGACCGCGCGGGCCTGCGCTCCATCGAAAACAAGCCGGGCATGCCGCCCGCCATCAAGGGCTTCGGCCCGGACGCCGCCGCCCTGCTGGTGGAAACCCGCGCCGAAAGCGCCGACGCGCTGGCCGCCCAAGTGGAGGGCATCGGCGCGGTGCTGGCCCAGACCACCACCATCGGCGATGGGGCCTTCACCACCGATCCGCAGGCCTGCGAAGGCTTCTGGAAGATCCGCAAGGGGCTGTTTCCGGCGGTGGGCGCGGTGCGCCAGACCGGAACCACCGTCATCATCGAGGATGTGGCCTTCCCGCTCGACCGGCTGGCCGACGCCACGCTGGCCTTGCAGGCGCTGTTCGCCAAGCACGGCTACCACGAGGCGATCATTTTCGGCCACGCGCTGGAAGGCAACCTGCATTTCGTCTTCACCCAGGCGTTCGACACCGACGCCGAGATCGACCGCTACCGCCGCTTCATGGACGAGGTGTGCGCCATGGTCGTGCGGGATTACGACGGCTCGCTGAAGGCCGAACACGGGACCGGCCGCAACATGGCCCCCTTCGTCGAGCTGGAATGGGGGCCGCAGGCCTACGCCCTGATGAAGGAGATCAAGAGCCTGTTCGATCCGCTGGGGCTGCTGAACCCCGGCGTCATCCTGAACGGCGATCCCGACGCCCATCTGAAGGATCTGAAGGCGATGCCCGCCGCCCATGGGCTGGTGGACACCTGCATCGAATGCGGCTTCTGCGAACCGACCTGCCCGTCGCACAAACTCACCCTGTCGCCGCGCCAGCGCATCGTCGGGTGGCGCGAGATCGCCCGGTTGAGCCGCGACGGCGCCGACCCGGCCCGGCTCGACGCCCTGAGTGCGGCCTATGATTACCAGGGGATCGACACCTGTGCCGCCTGCGGCCTGTGCTCCACCGCCTGCCCGGTCGGCATCGAAACCGGGTTGCTGGTGAAGGCGCTGCGCGGCCAGCGGCGCGGCGCGGTCGCCCAGCGCGTCGGCGATTGGGTGGCCGATCACACCGCCGGAACGCTGGAGGTGGCGCGCACCGGCCTGCGTCTGGCCGATCTGGCCCGCCGCACCGTCGGCCCGGCCGCACTCGACACCGCCGCGCGGGTGCTGACCGGCGGTCACGTCACCCGCCTGCCGCGCACCCTGCCGACCGCCACCCGCTTCACCCCCGCCCCGGCGGCGGCGGCGGCGGCGGCGGCGGCAGAGGCCAGCGACGGCATCCCCGAAGTCGTCTACATCCCAAGCTGCGTCAGCCGCAGCATGGGACCGGCGGCCAGCGACCCGGAACAAACGCCGCTGCCGCAGAAGGTCGAAGGGCTGATGCGCAAGGCCGGGTTCCGCGTGCTCTACCCGCAGGATCTGGCCGGGCAATGCTGCGGCATGCCGCTGGAAAGCAAGGGTCTGGCCGCCCAGGCCGACGCCAAGGCCGACGCGATGCTCGCCGCCCTGCGCGCCGCCAGCCGCAACGGCGCGCTGCCCATCGTGATGGACACCAGCCCCTGCGCCCTGCGCCTGAAAAAGCGCCTGACCGATGGGGGCCTGGCGATCCTCGACGTCGCCGAGTTCCTGCACCGCCACGCCCTGCCCCGGCTGGAGATCGTCCGCACCGACGAACCGGTGGTGCTGCATCTGACCTGCTCCACCCGCCGCATGGGACTGGACGGTGCCCTGACCGCCGTGGCGCGGGCCTGTTCCAGCAACGTGGTGATCCCGGAGGATGTCGGCTGCTGCGGCTTTGCCGGTGACAAGGGTTTTTCCACGCCGGAGCTGAACGCCCACGCCCTGCGCCATCTGGCCAAGGATGTGCCCGCCGGGGCCAAATCCGGCTATTCGACCAGCCGGACTTGCGAAATCGGGCTGTCGCAGCACGCGGGCGTGCCGTACCGTTCGATTGTGTATCTGGTGGACGCCTGCTCGCGCGCCAAAGCGCCGGTGCCCGCCTTCTGACCGGGTCCCTTCTTCACACCGCCGCCTCTCCTCCCCGCCGTCACAGGACCACCGCCATGGACCGCCCCACACCGCCGCCCTCCACACTGGCGACCAAGCCAACCAAGGTCTATTTTTTCGGCACCTGTCTGGTTGACCTGTTCTTTCCCGACGCCGGGATGGCGGGGATGGAGCTGTTGCAGGCCCAGGGGCTGGAGGTGGTGTTCCCCCAGGGGCAAAGCTGCTGCGGCCAGCCCGCCTACAATTCCGGCTACCGCGACGACGCGCTGAAGGTGGCGCGCGCGCAGTTGGACCTGTTCCCCGGCGACCTGCCCATCGTCGTGCCGTCGGGATCCTGTGCCGGCATGATGAAGAAGCACTGGCCCCACCTGTTCCACGGCGAAGCGGACGAGGCCAAGGCGGTGCAGGTGTCGTCCCGCGTGTGGGAGTTGACGCAGTTCCTGGTCCAGGTGCTGAACGTGCAACTGACCGACAAGGGCGAGCCGGTGCGCATCACCTGGCACGCGTCCTGCCACGCGCAGCGCGAAATGGGCGTGGTGGAGGAACCCAAGGCGCTGCTGCGCCAACTGGCCAATGTGGAGTTGGTCGAGTTGAAGCGGGAAAAGGAATGCTGCGGCTTCGGCGGGACCTTCGCCGTCCGCCACCCGGAGATCTCCGCCGCCATGGTGGGCGACAAGCTGGCCGACATCGAGCAGACCGGGGCCAAGCGCGTCGTTTCGGGCGATTGCGGCTGTCTGATGAACATCAACGGCGCGCTGGAGGCCGGACGCAAACCCGTCCAAGGCCAGCACATCGCCCAGTTCCTGAAGGAGCGCATCCATGGCTGACCATGCCGCCCAGGCCGTGAACTTCGCCGCCGCGTCCAAGGCCGCGTTGCAGGACAGCGAGTTGCGCGGCAATTTCCGCCGCGCCATGGACGGGCTGATGACCAAGCGCGCCGTCCAGTTCGCCGATGGGCAGGAATGGCACCGGATGCGCGCGCTCGCCGCGTCGGTCCGGCTGCGCGCCCTGTCGAAGCTGCCCGAATTGCTGGAACAGCTCGAAACCAACCTGACGCGCAACGGCATCCAGGTGCATTGGGCCGCGACCACGGCGGAGGCCAACGCCATCACGCTGGAGATCATGCGCAAGGCGAACGCCACGCTGGCCGTCAAAGGCAAGTCGATGGTGACGGAGGAGATGCACCTCAACGCCTTCCTGGAAGATCACGACATTGAGGTTCTGGAAAGCGATCTGGGCGAATACATCGTGCAGTTGGACGGGACCATGCCGTCGCACATCATCATGCCCGCCATCCACCTGAACACCAAACAGATCGCCCATCTGTTCAAGCAGAAGATCAAGGACGCCGCGTCCACCGGCGAGGACGCCGCCGCCCTGACCGATCTGGCCCGCCGCATCCTGCGCCAGAAATTCATGAAGGCCGGGGTCGGCATGTCCGGCGTCAACGCGGCGGTGGCGGAAACCGGCACGCTCTGCCTGATCGAGAATGAGGGCAACGGGCGGATGTGCACCACCGTCCCGCCGGTCCACATCGCCTTCATGGGCCTGGAAAAGGTGGTGGAGAGGCTGGAGGACGTGCCGCCGATCATCAGCCTGCTGCCGCGTTCGGCCACCGGGCAACCGATCACCACCTACGTCAACATGATCTCCTCCCCGCGCAAGGAGGGGGAAAAGGACGGCCCGCGCGAGATCCACGTCGTCATCCTCGACAACGGGCGCTCGTCGGTCTACGCCGATCCCGAACTGCGCGACACGCTGCGCTGCATCCGCTGCGGCGCCTGCATGAATCATTGCCCGGTCTACACCAAGGTCGGCGGCCACGCCTATCAGGCCCCCTACCCCGGCCCGATCGGCAAGATCCTGGTTCCGCAGATGGAGGGGTTGGCCAAGCGCGGCGAGATGCCCCACGCCTGCACCATGTGCAACGCCTGCGTCGAGATCTGCCCGGTCAAGATCCCCATCGTCGAGATCATGGGCCGCCTGCGCGTCGAGGCGGTGCGCCCCAGCGCGACGGTGAAGGACGCGGGCGCGCAGGCCAGCCGCACCGAGGCGCTGGTGTGGAAGGGCTGGGCGGCGATGAACAGTTCGCCGCTCGCCTACAGGCTGGCGACCACGGCGCTGTCCGCCGTCGGCAACGCCGCCCCGGCCAGCCTGCCGCTGTTGAAGGATTGGACCAGCGTGCGCAGCAAGCCGCGCTTTGCCGCCAAAACCCTGCATGATCTGGCCCGCAAGAAGGGGATCCCCGATGTCTGACGCCCGCGCCGCCATTCTGGGAACGCTCCGCCGCACCCGCGACGCCCACCCGCTGACCCCGCCGCCGTCCGATTTCACCCCGCTGGCCGAGAAGCAATGGCCGCCGGAGGAGCGGTTGCCCCGCATCCGCCGCCTGATGGAGGCGGTCCACACCGAGTTTCTGGAGGCCACCGAAGCCGATTGGCCCGCCGTGGTGACGGATTTCCTGACCCGCGAGGGGGCCTCCACCCTGCTCTACGCCCCCGAAACCATCGACGGCGCGAAACTGTCGGCGAACACCCATTCCCCCTCTCCCCCCCGGGGAGAGGGACGGGGTGAGGGGGATGTCGCAAGCAGCCTCACCCTCATCCCTTACGACCGGCCCATCGAAGACTTCAAACAACAGATGTTCGAGGGCATCGACGCCGGGTTGACCGGCACGCTGGGGGCCATCGCCGACACCGGCAGCCTGATCCTGTGGCCCAGCGCCCAGGAACCCCGGCTGCTGTCGCTGGTCCCACACATTCATGTGGCGCTTTTGCGGGCGGATGCCCTGTATGACAGCTTTTGGCAAGCGATGCGCGACGGCCGGTGGGCCGATGGCATGCCCACCAACGCCCTGTTGATCTCCGGCCCCAGCAAGACGGCGGACATCGAACAGACGCTGGCCTATGGCGTGCATGGCCCGAAACGGCTGGTCGTCGTGATTGTTCGCTGACCCCCCTACGAAGGGTCAAGTTTCCAAGGCTGGCCCGCCGGTGCGATGACCGCACCGGCGACCACGCCCGTTTGCGCCTGTGTCTCCGTTTGTGCCTGCACAGCCTGTGTCTCGCCCCATATTTTGAGGAACCCGCGCCCATGCCGACGCCCGTCTTCCGCAAACTTCTGGTCGCCAATCGCGGCGAGATCGCCATCCGCGTGCTGCGCGCGGCCACCGAACTGGGGATCCCCACCGTCGCCGTCTATTCGACGGAGGATCGTTTCGCCCTGCACCGCTTCAAGGCGGACGAAAGCTACCGCATCGGCGAGGGCAAGGGGCCGATCGAGGCCTATCTCGACATCGACGCCATCATCGACGTCGCCAAGCAGACCGGGGCCGACGCCATCCATCCCGGCTACGGCTTCCTGTCGGAAAACCCGGCCTTTGCCGACGCCTGCGCGGCCAACGGCATCACCTTCGTCGGGCCGTCGTCCGACACCATGCGGCTGCTGGGCAACAAGGTCGCGGCGCGCAATCTGGCGGTGGCGGCGGGGGTCCCGGTGATGCCCGCCACCGGTGCTTTGCCCGACGACCCGGCGGAGACCGCGCGGCTGGCCGAGGAGGTCGGCTATCCGCTGATGCTGAAGGCCAGTTGGGGCGGCGGCGGGCGCGGCATGCGCGTCATCGAAACCGCCAAGGATCTGCCCGATCTGGTCGCCGCCGCCCGGCGCGAGGCGCAGGCCGCCTTCGGCAACGGCGAAGTCTATCTGGAAAAGCTGGTCCGCCGCGCCCGCCATGTCGAGGTGCAGGTGATCGGCGATTCCCACGGCAACCTCGTCCATCTGTTCGAGCGTGATTGCACGGTGCAGCGCCGCAACCAGAAGGTTGTCGAGCGCGCGCCCGCCGTCTATCTGACCACCGACGAGCGGCTGGGCCTGTGCGACGCCGCGCTGAAGCTGGCGCGGGCGGCCCAGTACCGCAACGCCGGAACCGTCGAGTTCCTGATGGACGCCGACACCGGGGCCTTTTACTTCATCGAGGTCAACCCGCGCGTCCAGGTCGAACACACGATCACCGAGGTCGTGACCGGCATCGACATCGTCAAGGCGCAGATCCGCATCGCCGCCGGGGCCGCCATCGGCGACGAGGCCAGCGGCGTGCCCGACCAGCCCGGCATCCGCCTGAGCGGCCACGCCATCCAGTGCCGCATCACAACCGAAGACCCCGACAACAGTTTCATCCCCGATTACGGCCGCATCACCGCCTATCGCGGGGCCAACGGCTTCGGCATCCGCTTGGACGGCGGCACCGCCTTTTCCGGCGCGCTGATCACCCGCCATTACGACAGCCTGCTGGAAAAGGTCGTCTCCTGGGCACCGACGCCGGAGGAGGCCATCGCCCGCATGGACCGCGCCCTGCGCGAGTTCCGCATTCGCGGGGTCGCCACCAACCTCGCCTTTCTTGAGGCGCTGATCGACCACCCGCTGTTCCGCAGCGGGGCCTACACCACCCGTTTCATCGACACCACGCCGGAGCTGTTCCAGCGCCCGCCGCGCCGCGACCGCGCCACCCGGCTGCTGACCTTCCTGGCCGATGTGATGGTGAACGGCAACCCGGAGCTGAAGGCGGGCAACCACCCGCGCCCGGCCGAACCGAAGGCCCCGGTCGTGTCCCACGACGCCCCGCCCCCCGGGCTGAAGCAGGTGTTGCAGACCCAGGGGGCCGACGCCGTCGCCCGCTGGATGCGGGCGCAGACCAAGACGCTGATCACCGACACCAGTTTCCGCGACGCCCACCAATCGCTGCTGGCGACCCGCGTGCGCAGCCATGATCTGCTGGCGGTCGCCCCGGCCTACGCCCGCCTGCTGCCCGATCTGTTTTCGGTGGAATGCTGGGGCGGGGCGACCTTCGACGTCGCCATGCGCTTCCTGAAGGAAGACCCGTGGGAACGGCTGGACGGGCTGCGGTCGGCCATGCCGAACCTGCTGCTGCAAATGCTGCTGCGGGCGTCCAACGCCGTCGGTTACGCCAATTACCCCGACAATGTGGTGCGCCAATTCGTCCAACAGGCGGCGGGCAGCGGCGTGGACGTGTTCCGCGTCTTCGACAGCCTGAATTGGGTGGACAACATGCGCGTCGCCATCGACGCCGTGCGCGACACCGGGGCGCTGTGCGAGGCGGCGATCTGCTACACCGGCGATCTGCTGGACCCGTCGCGGCCCAAATACGATCTGGCTTATTATGTGGGGCTGGCCAAGGAGTTGGAGGCGGCGGGCGCGCACATTCTGGGGATCAAGGACATGGCCGGGCTGTGCAAGCCGGCCGCCGCGTCGCTGCTGATCCGCACGCTGAAGCAGGAAGTCGGCCTGCCGATCCATTTCCACACGCACGACACCTCCGGGGCCAGCGCTGCCAGCGTGCTGGCCGCCGTGGATTCCGGGGTGGACGCGGTGGACGCGGCGATGGACAGCCTGTCCGGCCTGACCTCGCAACCGCCGCTGGGGTCCATCGTCGCCGCGTTGCGCCACACCCCGCGCGACAGCGGCCTGGATCCCGAATCCATCCGCCGCATCGCCCATTATTGGGAGGAGGTGCGCGCCGCCTACGCGCCGTTTGAAAGCACCATCCGGTCGGGATCGTCGGAGGTCTACCGCCACGAAATGCCGGGCGGGCAATACACCAACCTGCGCGAACAGGCCCGCTCGCTGGGCATCGAAGAGCATCATTGGGATGATGTGGTCCGCGCCTACGCCACCGTGAACCGGCTGTTCGGCGACATCGTGAAGGTGACGCCGACCTCCAAGGTCGTCGGCGACATGGCGCTGATGATGGTGACGGGTGGCCTGACCGAAGCCGACATCCTCGACCCGGCCAAGGAAATCGCCTTCCCCGAGTCCGTCGTGCAACTGATGCGCGGCGAGTTGGGCCAGCCGCCCGGCGGCTTCCCCGAGGCGTTGCAGCGCAAGGTCCTGAAGGGCGAGGCCCCGCTCACCGCCCGGCCCGGTGCCACCATGCCGCCCGCCGATCTGGAGGCCGAACGCGCCGCCGCCGCCGCCAAGACCGGGCTGGCCATCGACGACCGGCAGCTTGCCTCTTACCTGATGTACCCGAAGGTGTTCACCGACTTCGCCCAGCACCGCAAAAACTATGGCGACGTCAGCGTGCTCTCGACCCCGGTCTTCTTCCACGGGCTGATCCAGGGCGAGGAAACCAGCGTCGAGCTGGAACCCGGCAAGGCGCTGCTGATCCGCTATCTGGCGACCGGCGAAGCCGACGAGGAGGGCCGCCGCGCCGTCTTCTTCGAGCTGAACGGCCAGCCGCGCACCATCAAGGTGTCCGACCGCAAGGTCGCCCCGGCCCGCGCCGCCCACCCCAAGGCGGAGGACGGCAACCCGGCCCATGTCGGTGCACCGATGCCCGGCCTCGTCACCGGGATCCTGGTGCAGGTTGGACAGACGGTGGAGGCGGGCGACTCGTTGGTGTCGCTGGAAGCGATGAAGATGGAAACCACCGTCCGGGCCGAGCGCGCCGGGGTGGTGGAGCGCATCGTCGCCATCCAGGGCCGCAGCGTCGAAACCAAGGACCTGCTGGTCGTGCTGGCGTGAGGGAGGGCGCGATCATGTCCACGCGCGCCGCCACCGGGGAGCCGCAGCGGCTCTACGAAGCGATCCTGCACCTGCGCAAGCTGGGCCACGACGTGCGCCGGGCGGGCCAGGGTCGCCACCACCGCCACCGTCATGTGCTGGACGGGGCGGAGATCAGCGACGCCGCCCTGTTGGAACTCGCGATGACGCGGTTCCGCCGGGCCGCACGGGGCGGCGGACGAACCGCCCCGGAGTGACCTTGAGCGAACCGGATCCCGTCGGCGGCACACCGCCGCCGATGGGATTTCGATGCAGGGGATGTCAGCGCGACCGGGTGCGGGCGACCGCGTCGCGCCACCCGGCGAACAGACGGTCGCGGTTGGCCGGATCCATGCGCGGTTCGAACCGCCGTTCGCAGCGCCACCCGGCGGACACCGCCTCCAACCCATCGAACAGACCGACCTTGAGCGCGGCCAGACAGGCGGCCCCCAGCGCGGTGGTTTCGATGATCTGGGGCCGCTCGACCGGCATGCCCAACAGGTCGGCCAGGAACTGGCACAGCCAATCGTTGGCGGCCATGCCGCCATCGACGCGCAGCGCGTTGATCGCCCCGCCCCAATCCCCGGCCATCGCGTCCATCAGGTCGCGGGTCTGGTAGGCGACCGCCTCCAGCGCCGCCCGCGCGATGTGGGCGGGGCCGACGTCCAGCGTCATGCCGAAGATGGCCGCGCGGGCTTCGGAATCCCAATAGGGCGCGCCCAGACCGACGAAGGCCGGAACCAGATAGACTCCGTGGCTGTCGGGCACGCGGGTGGCCAGATCGTCGGTCTGGCTGGCGTGGGTGATGATGCCCAACCCGTCGCGCAACCATTTGATCGCCGCCCCGGCGACGAAGATGGAGCCTTCCTGCGCGTAGCTCGTCACCCCGTTCAGGCGGTAGGCGACGGTGGTCAGCAGCCGGTTTTTCGACACCACCGGCGTCGTGCCGGTGTTGATGAGGGCGAAACAGCCGGTCCCGTAGGTCGATTTGGCCATGCCCGGCGACAGACAGGCCTGCCCGAAGGCAGCGGCCTGCTGGTCGCCCGCCACCCCGGCGATGGGAACCGGGGCGCCAAGAAGGGTGGGTTCGGTGACGCCGAAATCGTCGGAGCTGTCGAGCACGCGCGGCAGCATGGCGCGCGGCACCCGGAACAGGGCCAGCAATTCGTCGTCCCAATCCTGGGTGTGGATGTCGAACAGCATGGTGCGCGACGCGTTGGTCGCGTCGGTGGCGTGCACCGCCTTGCCGGTCAACTGGTAAATCAGAAAGCTGTCGATGGTCCCGAAACACAGCTCGCCGCGTTCGGCGCGGTCGCGCGCGCCCGGAACATGGTCGAGGATCCAGGCGATCTTGGTGGCCGAGAAATAGGCGTCGATCAACAGGCCGGTCTTGGCCCGGACCATTTCGCCATGCCCGGCGTCGGCGATCTGGTGGCAGAGCGCGGCGGTGCGGCGGTCTTGCCAGACGATGGCGCGGTGGATCGGCTCGCCGGTCGCGCGGTCCCACACGACGGTGGTTTCGCGCTGGTTGGTGATGCCGATGGCGGCGATGGCGGCGGCGGTCAGCCCGGCCTGTTCCATCGCTTCGCGCGCAACGGTGCGGACATCGCGCAGAATGTCGGCGGGATCATGCTCGACCCAGCCATCGCCGGGGTAATGCTGTGGAAACTCGCGGCGGGCCACGGCGATGGGCGTTCCGCGTCCGTCGAACACGATGGCCCGCGACGACGTGGTGCCCTGGTCGATGGCGAGGATGTGGCCGTTTCGGCTCATGGGTGCTTCCCCCTTTTCCCCCTCTCCCCCCCGGGGGGAGAGGGGATTGGTCGATGGTGTCGGACATGAAAAACGGGGGCGGCGGCGGGCCGCCGCCCCCAGGTTTACCCCCGGCGCAACCAGGAGGGTGAACCGTCAACCGCAACCCGTGTTATTGGGCGCGGCCTTCCTTCCAGGCCTTCAGCAGGTCTTCGTAGACCACGGTCTGACCCTTGGGCTTCTCGTCGGCCAACTTGGCCTTCGGAGCCTGCGTGGTCGAGAACCACTCCTTCGGGTCCTTCTTCGCGTTCAGCTTGGGCGCGCAGTCGCCACCGATGTTGGCGCGCTCCATGCGGGCCATCACCTGCTCCATCTGCTCGGCCAGATTGTCCATCGCCTGCTGCGGGGTGCGCTCACCCGTCACGGCTTCGGCGATGTTCTGCCACCACAGCGGGGCCAGCTTCGGATAATCCGGCACGTTGGTGCCGGTCGGCGTCCAGGCCACGCGGGCCGGGCTGCGGTAGAACTCGACCAGACCGCCCAGCTTGGGCGCGGCGGCCGTCATCGCGTCGGACTTGATGTCGCTTTCGCGGATCGGGGTCAGACCAACCAGCGTCTTCTTCAGCGACGCGGTCTTCGACACGGTGAACTGCGCGTACAGCCAGGCGGCCTTGCGGCGTTCCAGCGGGGTGGACTTCAGCAGGGTCCAGGAACCGACGTCCTGATAGCCCAGCTTCATGCCCTGTTCCCAGTATGGGCCGTGCGGCGAGGGGGCCATGCGCCATTTCGGCGTGCCGTCGGCGTTGACCACGGGCAGGCCCGGCTTGGTCATGTCGGCGGTGAAGGCCGTGTACCAGAAGATCTGCTGGGCGACCGCACCCTGGGCCGGAACCGGACCGGCTTCGGAGAAGGTCATGCCAGCGGCTTCGGGCGGAGCGTACTTCTTCAGCCAGTCGATGTATTTGGTCAGCGAGTAGACCGCCGCCGGGCCGTTGGTGTCGCCGCCGCGCGCGACCGACGCGCCCGCCGGACGGCAGCCTTCAACGCGGATGCCCCATTCGTCGACCGGCTTGCCGTTCGGCAGGCCCTTGTCGCCGCCGCCAGCCATCGAAAGCCACGCGTCGGTGAAGCGCCAGCCGAGCGAGGGATCCTTCTTGCCGTAATCCATGTGTCCATAGACGCGGACGCCGTCGATTTCCTTCACGTCGTTGGTGAAGAAGTTGGCGATGTCCTCGTAGGCCGACCAATCGACCGGAACGCCCAGCTCATAGCCATACTTGGCCTTGAACTTCTCCTTCAGGTCGGGACGGGCGAACCAGTCGGCGCGGAACCAGTACAGGTTCGCGAACTGCTGGTCGGGCAGCTGGTACAGCTTGCCGTCCGGGCCGGTGGTGAAGCTGGTGCCGATGAAGTCCTTCACGTCCAGCGTCGGCAGGGTGACGTCCTTGCCTTCGCCGGTCATGAAATCGGACAGCGGGATGGCGTGACCGTAGCGGACGTGGGTGCCGATCAGGTCGCTGTCGTTGATGTAGGCGTCATAGACGTTGCGGCCCGACTGCATCTGGGTCTGCAACTTTTCAATGACGTCGCCTTCCTGGATCAGATCATGCTTGATCTTGACCCCGGTCAGCTCGCTGAACAGCTTGGCGAGCGTCTTGGACTCGAACTCGTGCGTCGTCAGCGTTTCCGAAGCGACGTTGATGTCCATGCCCTTGAAGGGTTCGGCCGCCTTGACGAACCATTCCAGCTCCTTCATCTGCTCTTCCTTGGAGAGCGTGGAGGGCTGCAATTCCTCAATGATCTTCTTGGCGACGGCCTCTTGTTCGGCGGTCAGCGCGGCGGCGGGTGCCGCCGAAGCCATGGCGAGCAGCACACCGATGCCACCGGCCATCACCGCCCCTGTCAACCGACGACGCAGCGTCGAGCCGTTGGTCGCGGTCGCAGTCATTCCCTGACGCATGATTCCTCCCAATTGGATCAAATCTTGGTTGACCGAGAGAGCTGTTCTTGAAGGACCGGTTCGGTTCTTCAGCCGAACCGGATGACGAAGGCAGTCCACACCAGGGAAACGCCCAGCGCCCCCCACAGCGCGGCATCGGTCGCCGCCAGCCATCCCAGATGGATGAAGGCGCTGCCCAGAAGCCCGATGAACAAACGGTCGCCCCGGGTGGTGCGCATCGGCAGGAAGCCCTTGGCCTCCACCGTCGGCGACACCAGTTCCCACACGGTCATCAGGACCAGCATGGTGGCAATCCCGGTGAAAAAGAGCGCGGTCGGCAGGGTCCACGCCATCCATTGCAAATCCATGGTCGCGACCTCCCGATCACACGCGGCCCAGGGCAAAGCCCTTGGCGATGTAGTTGCGGACAAACCAGATCACCAGCGCGCCCGGCAGGATGGTCAGCACCCCCGCCGCCGCCAACAACCCCCAATCCATGCCCGACGCGCTGACCGTGCGGGTCATCGTCGCGGCGATCGGCTTGGCGTTGACCGAGGTCAGCGTGCGGGCCAGCAACAGTTCCACCCAGCTGAACATGAAGCAGAAGAAGGCGGTGACACCGATCCCGGCGCGGATCATCGGCATGAACACGGTGGTGAAGAAGCGCGGGAAGCTGTAACCGTCGATGTAGGCCATCTCGTCGATCTCACGCGGCACGCCGGACATGAAACCTTCCAAAATCCACACCGCCAGCGGCACGTTGAACAGGCAGTGGGCCAGCGCCACCGCGATGTGCGTGTCGAACAGGCCGACTTCCGAATAGAGTTGGAAGAAGGGCAGCAGGAAGACAGCGGGCGGGGCCATCTTGTTGGTCAGCAGCCAGAAGAACACATGCTTGTCGCCGATGAAGCGGTAACGGGAGAAGGCGTAGGCGGCGGGCAAGGCCACCAGCAGCGAAATCACCGTGTTCAGCGTGACGTAATAAATCGAGTTGATGTACCCGCTGTACCAGCTCGGGTCCGTAAAGATGATGGCGTAGTTCCGCAGTGTCGGCGCTTGCGGGAACAAAGTCAATCCTGAAAGAATTTCCTCATTCGTCTTAAAGGACATGTTGACCATCCAATAGATGGGCAACATCAGGAAGACGATGTAGGCAATCAGGATGATGGTTCGGCGCGACACCCGTGACTGAGCCTTGCGGATGTTGGCGGGCGCGGTGAGAGAACCAGGGGCGAGAGCGGCGGCCTTGCTCATTTCTTCTCTCCCGAGCCGGTGTTGGTGATGATGGTGTAGAAGACGAAGGAGAACAGCAGCACGATCAGGAAGTAGATGATCGAGAAGGCCGCCGCCCGACCGATGTCGAACTGCCCCACCGCCATCTGCGTCAAATATTGGCTGAGGAAGGTGGTGGAGTTGCCGGGGCCGCCGCCGGTCAGGACGAACGGTTCGGTGTAGATCATGAAGCTGTCCATGAAGCGCAGCAGGATGGCGATGACCAGAACCCCGCGCATTTTGGGCAATTGGATGTAGCGGAACACCGCCCATTTCGACGCACCGTCGATCTTGGCCGCCTGGTAGAAGGCGGGCGGGATCGATTGCAAACCGGCGTAGGCGAGCAGCGCGACCAGGCTGGTCCAGTGCCACACGTCCATCACCAGCACCGTCAACCACGCGTCGAGCGGGCTGGAGGTGTAGTTGTAGTTGATGCCCAGCGCGCGGAAGGTGGCACCGGCCAGACCGATGTCGCCACGGCCGAAGATCTGCCAGATGGTGCCGACGACGTTGAACGGGATCAGCAGCGGCAGGGCCAGCAGCACCAGCGTCAGCGAGGTCTTGGCGCTGCGCCCGCCGGGCATGCCCAGCGCGATGACGATGCCCAAGGGGATTTCGATCGCCAGCACCGCCAGCGAATAGATGATCTGGCGGAACAGCGCGTCGTGCAGCCGGTCGTCGGCCAGCACCTTTCCAAACCATTCCGTGCCGACGAACAGCGTCTGGCCGGGGCCGAAGATTTCCTGCACCGAGTAATTGACGACGGTCATCAGCGGCAGGATGGCGCTGAAGGCGACGATCAGGAACACGGGAATGATCAGGAACCAAGCCCGGTTGTCCTGGACCTTATCCATGGCGTTGGCTCCTCAATTCACGAGATAGCTGTCGTGGTAGAGCTTGGTCCACCGGGTGGGGAAGCGGATGGCGGCGTCGAGCGGGATCTCCTGATCCTCGGACACGCGGGCCTTCAGCGTGTGGCTGCCCATGCGCACGGTCGCCAGCTTCGACGTGCCGAGATCGTCCACCGCGACCACCTGCACCGGGATCGCGCCAGCGGTCCCGCTGCGGGTCAGCTCGACGAATTCGGGGCGGATGCCCAGCTCGAACTTGGCACCGACCTTCGGCAGCTCGTGGTTGGGCAGGCCGTTGGCCGAACCCGGGGCGAGCGGGATGGTGATGCCCTCGACGATGGCCTGATCGCCGCCCAACGTGCAGGGCATCAGGTTGATGCCGGGGCTGCCGATGAAATAGCCGACGAAGGTGTGGCGCGGCGTTTCAAACAGCTCCTGCGGGGTGCCGAGCTGGACCATCGCCCCTTCGTACATGACCGCGACCTTGTCGGCGAAGGTCAGCGCCTCCACCTGATCGTGGGTCACATAGATCATGGTCAGGCGGTATTCCTCGTGAATCTGGCGCAGCTTGCGGCGCAGAATCCATTTGGTGTGCGGGTCGATGACGGTCAGCGGCTCGTCGAACAGGATGGCGGCGACGTCGGACCGGACCAGACCGCGCCCCATGGAAATCTTCTGCTTGGCGTCCGGCGTCAGGCGCTGGGCGCGCTTTTGCAGATCCGCGCTCAGGTCCAGCGCTTCGGCCACCTGGCGGACGCGGCGGTCCACATCGGCCTCGGGAACCTTGCGGTTGCGCAGCGGGAAGGCGAGGTTTTCGTAAACGGTCATCGTGTCGTAGATGACCGGGAACTGGAAGACCTGGGCGATGTTGCGCTCTTCCGGGGTGCAGCGGGTCACGTCCAACCCATCGAACAGCACGCGCCCTTCGCTGGGAACCAGCAGGCCGGAGATGATGTTCAGCAGGGTGGATTTGCCGCAGCCCGACGGGCCGAGCAGCGCGTAGGCCTTGCCGTCCTCCCACTCCTGCGACAGACGGCGCAGGGCGTAATCGGTCGGCGAGCTGGGCCGGGGGTGATAGGAATGGCCCAGATTGTCGAATTCAATGGTCGCCATGATGTCAGCGCCTCACGCGATGTTGCGCAGCATGCCGCGTCGGCCCTGCGGAGCGGCGACGAGATCGCCCGCCGTGGAGAAGACGAAGATGCGGTCGGGGTCGGCGTAGACCTGGATCTCGGACCCGATGGGGTGGGTGTGGACACCGTCCTCCCGCGCGATCAGCGTGGTGTTGCCGTGGCGCAGGTGGATGAAGGTTTCCGAACCGCTGATTTCCGACAACTCCACCCGTCCGGTGATCGGGACCAGCCGTTCGGACCGGCGCAGCACCGTCAAATGGTTGGCGCGGATGCCGACGCGGCAGGGACCGGCGGGCAAATTGCGGTCGTGGGCGGACAGCGGCAGGCTGGTCCCGTCGCTCAGCGCCACCCGGTCGTTGGTCAGGATGGCTTCCAGCACGTTCATCGGCGGATCGCTGAACACCGACGCGCATTCCTCGGTCGCCGGGGCCTGGAACACCGCGTTGGTCGGGCCGGTCTGCAACAGGCGGCCTTCGTGCAGGACCGTCACGGCCCCGCCCAGGATCAGCGCCTCTTGCGGTTCGGTGGTGGCGTAGACCACGGTGGTCTTGCCGTCGGCGAAGATGTCGCGCAGTTCGGCGCGCAACTCCTCGCGCAGCTTGTAATCCAGATTGACCAGCGGCTCGTCGAGCAGCAGCAGGCCGGCGTTCTTCACCAGCGCGCGGGCGATGGCGCAGCGCTGCTGCTGGCCGCCCGACAATTCGGCGGGAAGACGGCCCAGATAGGGGGTGATGCGCAGCATGTCGGCGGTGCGGCGCACCTGCGCGTCGATCTCGGTCGCCGATTTGCCTTGGCGGCGCAGCGGCGAGGCGATGTTGTCGTACACCGACATCGCCGGGTAGTTGATGAACTGCTGATAGACCATGGCGATGTCGCGCTGGCGAACCGGCGCGCCCGTCACGTCCTTGCCGTTTTCCAGAACCCGCCCGGTGGTGGGCGCGTCCAGACCGGCCAGCAGCCGCATCAGGGTGGTTTTGCCCGCCAGCGTCCGGCCCAACAGCACGTTGAAGGTGCCGGGCTGGAGCGCCAGGGACAGGGTGTGAAGATGAAGATCGGCGCCAACCTTTTTGCTGACGCCCTCAAGGGTTACAGTCACCGGAGTCCTCCCATCGACAGCCGCCCGCCCGGATTGTCGGCGGCGGCCGCCGCAGCGTGTCGGCGCTGGTCAAACCACGCGCCGATGGCGTCCCGGATCGTCGCGTCCAGGTGCAGCCCAAGTTTCGAACGACGCCACAGGAAATCCTGGCCGCTGACGGCGAACTCCTCGGTGGCGGCGTGGATCAGTTCCGCTTCATAGACCCCACCGCCGAAATCGCGGCCCAGATCGGACAGGCTCGTGGCCTTGCCCAGCACCCGGTCCACCCGCGTGCCATAGGCGCGGGCCAGGCGCAGCGCGGTGTCTGCGGGCAGCCAGGGGCGGCGACGGCGCAGATCGGTCAGGAAGCCGTTGAAATCGGCGTTGGCGATGTCGCCGCCGGGCAGCGCAAAATCGGCGGTCCAGCAACCGCCCTTGCGCCCCAGCGCGGCGAGCAGCTTGTCGGTCGCCTCTTCGGCCAGACGGCGGAAGGTGGTGATCTTGCCGCCGAAGATCGACAGCATCGGCGCTTGCCCGGCGGGCGTGTCCATCTCCAGCACATAATCGCGGGTGACGGCCGACGCGTTGCCGCTGGCGTCGTCGAACAGCGGGCGCACGCCGCTGTAGCTCCACACCACATCGCTTTCGGTCACGGGGCGTTTGAAGTAACGCGACACCGCCCGGCACATGTAGGTGATTTCATCGTCGCCGATGGCGACCGCGCCGGGATCGCCCGTGTAATCCTGGTCGGTGGTGCCGATCAGGGTGAATTTGCCCTCATACGGGATGGCGAAGACGATGCGGCGGTCGTCGTTCTGGAAGATGTAGGCGTGATCGCCCTCGTACATCTTCGGAACCACGATGTGGCTGCCCTTCACCAGACGCACCGATTTGTCCACCGTGGCCCCGGTGCGGCGGCTGATGACGTCGCGCACCCACGGACCGGCGGCGTTCACCAGCGCGCGGGCGCGCACGGTGCGGGTTTCGCCGCTGTCGGTGTTGACCAGCGTGGCGACCCATTCGCCGTTCAGGCGCTGGGCCTTGTCGCAGCGGGTGCGGGTCAGGATCTCCGCCCCGCGTTCGCGCGCGTCGATGGCGTTCAGCACCACCAGACGGCTGTCCTGCACCCAGCAATCCGAATATTCGAACGCCTTGGTGAAGTCACCGGTCAGCGGCTTGCCCGCCGGGCTGCTGGTCAGATCGACGCCGTTCGATCCCGGCAGCAGCTTGCGTTTTCCCAAATGATCGTAAAGGAACAAACCGATGCGCACCATCCAGGCCGGGCGCATGCTGCTGTCGTGGGGCAGGATAAAGCGCAACGGCCAAATGATGTGCGGGGCGGCGCGCAACAGCACCTCGCGCTCCTGCAACGCTTCGCGCACCAGACGGAATTCGTAATATTCAAGATAGCGGAGGCCGCCATGGATCAGCTTCGTGCTGGCCGACGAGGTGGCGCCCGCAAGGTCGCCCTGTTCGCACAGCACCACCGACAGGCCCCGCCCAATCGCGTCGCGGGCGATGCCCGCGCCGTTCACGCCGCCGCCGACGATCAGCAGATCCACCGCATCGCTGGACGCGTTCGTCATCGTTCCTCTCCGTGTCGCGCCGCCCCGTCCCGGGGTCGGCTGCTTTCGTTTTGGAACATACAATGTTCGTTAGCGCGTGAAAAGGAAAATGTTGGTTGAACGGACCATATTTCGACGCTACGCCCCTTTGATCCGTTTGCCTATCGAAAACAACGAACACCACAGCCGACCGGGCGTTTTCCGAACCGCCCCGCGCACGCCTGCGGCCATGGTCAACCCAACCCGCATAGATCATTGGTGTGCAATGAATCTGTCACAAAAACGCCCCGTCCTCGTTGGGCGAGGACGGGGCGTTTTGACTGCGGGGCCATTCGGGCGCGATCAGGCGGCGCGGATGCGCGTCAACAGATGGTCAACATCCGCCGACAGGTCGCTGGATTGTTTCGAAAGCGCGCGTGTTGCGTTCAGAACCTTGTTGGCGGCGCTTCCGGTCTGATTCACCGCCTCGCCCACCACCGCCACGGTTTCGGAAATGCTCTGCACCGCGCCCGACGCGTGGTTGATGCTGCGCGCGATTTCGTTGGTGGCGGCCACCTGCTCCTCCACCGCGCTGGCGACGATGGCGGTGATCTCGTCGATCTTGCCGATGGTGCGGCCGATGACGTCGATGGCCGACACCGCGCCTTGCGTGGTGGTGCGCACCGACGCCACCTGTTGGGCGATGTCCTCCGTCGCCTTGGCGGTCTGGCTGGCGAGGTTGCGCACCTCTTCGGCGACCACGGCGAAACCGCGTCCCGCCTCCCCGGCGCGGGCCGCCTCGATGGTGGCGTTCAGCGCCAGAAGGTTGGTTTGCCCGGCGATCGCGTTGATCATGCCAACGACATCGCCGATCTTCTGCGCCGCCGTGGCCAGCGCGTTCATCAGCTCGCTGGTGTGGCGGGCCTCATCGACCGCGTTGCGGGCGATCTGGCTGCTGTCGCTGACCTGCCGGGTGATTTCGGCGATGGAGGCCGACAGTTCGGTCGCGGTGGAGGCCACCGTCTGCACGTTCAGCGCGGTTTCGGCCACGGCCTGCCGGACCGCCGCCATCTGCTCGCTGGTCCGTTCAGCGGTGGTGGTCATGCTTTCCGAGGCGCTGCGCATGTCGGCGGAGGTGCTGGCGATGGTCGCCGTCGCCCCCTTCACGCTGGCCTCGATGCTGGAGGTGATGGCGGTGACGGTGCGGGCGCGCTCCTCCTCCGCCTGCTTCTGGATGGTTTCCTGGCGGGCGTGCAAATCCTGGATTTCCAGACCCTTGGCGCGGAACACACCGACGGTGTGGGCCATGTCGGCGATCTCGTCGCTTCCCCCCACCGCCGCATCGACGCTGAGGTCGCCATCCGCCACCGCGCGCATCGCCGCGATCACCCGCAGCAGGCGTTGGGTCAACCGGTTGCGCACGTAGAACCAGGCGATCAGGACCGAGGACAGCAGCACCAGCGCCGTGGTGGCGCTCTGCACCGCCACGGCGTGGCTGACGCTGTCCTCCGACGCCGCCACATCCTCGTCCACCCGGCCCTGCTGGCTGGCGACGACGCGGTCGATGGTCTGGCTCAGCTCCGTGGCGCTGTTGAGCGTTTCGGTCAGCGCGCCGTCGATCGCCGTCATCACGCTGGATTGATCGTTGCGGATGCGGAACACGCTGGTCGCCCCGCTGCCGAACACCGCCAGGCCGTCGCGCGCCTTGACCAGTGCGGGGCGGTCCTGATTGTCCTTCGGCACGCTGTCGATGGCGTTGTTCACGCGCAGCAGCGCCCAATCATATTTGGACCGGATGCTGTTCAGCGACGGGCCGCTGGGCACGCTCGACGCGGCGGCGATCATGCCATAGGCCAGGTTGCCGTTGGCCTGGACGCTCATCATCGCGGTGATGATCGGCAGTTCCTCCCCCGCAAGCCGTTTGGCCAGCGTGGCGACGGAGTCCCCACCCTGGGCGCTGGCCAGATCGGTGACGACGTTTTTGACCGACAGGGTGGACACCTCCAGCAGCGGCGCGATCAGGTCGGTGAAATCCTCGTGCGACATGACCGCGTCGGCCACCAGATCGCTCAACTTCTTCTCGATGGCCAGCCGGTCGCCGGTCAGCTTGCCCAGCTTTTCGATGTTGGCGGTCATGCGCTGTTCCAACCCGGCCACGGCGGTCAAATCCGCCGAGGCCCCAGGCCCGGCGGCGTCGCGCAAGGCGGTGATTCGCTCCTTCAAGCCGGACAGGCGTTGCGTCAGCGCGCCCAGGCGTTCGCTCAACTCCTCCGGCGTGGCGGCGTTGGCGACCGATGGGGCGTTTGCCGCGATGGCCGTGCTTTCCTTGGCCAGCGACAGCGACTGCACGATGGACGGCACACCGTGACGGCCAAGCTGGGCCATCGATTCGCCAAGCACACCGAACGACCACCACGCCATGGCGCTGGCAAAGGCCGCCAGCGCCGCGACACCACCAAAGGCCAGGAACAGGCGGCCCTGAATGCCCATGCGCAGCCCGCGCGGGGCGATGGGATGCGGGGTGGCGGACGCGGCGGTCATGGTTCTCTCCCTTACGTCAGTCGTCGCGCTTGATTTCGAGCGTTTCGGCCGTGAGTTGGTTCAGCGTGCAACAGCATCAGCGGTTCGAAGAAGCCGGGGAAAACCCGCATCGGTCGCGCAAAAGGTCATGCCCACACCCCACCGATGGAGGGCGGCTGGGTTGCCAGGGTGAATCGCCGGATCGCTGTGTTTCGATTTTGTCATACCATGCGCGTTTGCTTTCGTAAAGCAACATGCTTGTGTTGCGAACAACTTTGCGGATACGGTTTGCCCACGTCCGGTTCCGTGATCGGCGGGGGCGCGAAACAACACGCGGCGATGGTCGGCTGTTCGCTTTGACCGCTTTCGCGCGTTTCGCCGCCTGAGCCGCAAGACGCGTTGATGTCGGCGCGTTGATGCCGGCGCGTTGATGCCTTTTCCTGTTTCGTCTTTGTGCCCGTTTTCGTCTTTGGGAGAGTGGTTGGATGGACGCACGCCTTGACGCCGAACACCGCCAGCAGGAGATCGTCGCCCTGGTCCACGCCAAGGGGATGGTGCAGATCCAATGGCTGGCCGAGCATTTCGACGTCACGCCGCAAACCATCCGCCGCGACATCGAACATCTGGCCGGGCAAGCGGCGGTGCGCCGCTTCCGGGGCGGCGTCACCGTGCCGTCGAGCGTGGAGAACATCGCCTATTCCACCCGCCAGACCCTGATGGCGGACGAAAAGCGCAAGATCGCCGAGATGGTCGCCCGCCATGTGCCGGAGGACGCGTCCCTCTTCCTCAACATCGGCACGACGACGGAGGCGGTGGCCCAGGCGCTGTTGGGCCACAAGCGGCTGCGCGTGCTGACCAACAACCTGAACGTCGCCACCATTCTGCACAAAAACACCAACTTCGCCCTGTCCATCGCGGGCGGCCAGGTGCGCGAACGCGACGGCGGCATCATCGGCGAGGCGACGGTGGAGTTCATCCGCCGCTACAAGGTCGACATCGGCATCATCGGCATCAGCGGCATCGACAGCGAAGGCGACCTTCTGGATTACGACGAACAGGAGGTCCGCGTCGCCCGCGCCATCATCGAAAGCTCCCGCCGCGTCTTCCTGGTGACGGACCACACCAAATTCGGCCGCAACGCCATGATCCGCATGGCCGACGTCCGCGTCCTCGACGACCTCTTCACCGACCGCCTGCCCCCACCCGACCTGATGGAGGTCCTCTCCACCGCCGACTGCCAAGTCCACGTCGCCGACGGATCGGACAGCAACGGCGGCGCGGAGGAGAGCGGGGAGGAGGAGTAACTCCCCCTCAAAACACCGCGCGCAGCAGGCCCAGCGTGCGGGTGCGGGCCAGGGCGGCGCTGGCGGGGTGGTGGCTGGCCCGTTCGTCGCAGTTGAAACCGTGTCCGGCGGGGTAGAGGTGGACGGCCACCGTCGGGTGGCGGGCGCGCACCACCTCGGCCACCGACAGGGGGATGGCGTGGTCCTGTTCGCCAAAATGCAGCAGGGTCGGCGCGCGCGGGGAATCGTCCAGGTTCTTGCCGATGTCGCCGCCGTAATAGCCGATGGCCGCGCGCAGCGGCAGGCGGGCCGCCGCCGCCCAGGTCAGGCTGCCGCCCCAGCAATAGCCGACCATCGCCGCCGCTCCGCCCAGCGCGTCCAGCCCGGCGGCGAGGTCGAGCAGCGCGTCGTCGGTGGACACCCGGCCTTTCAGGGCGCGCCCGCGCGCGACTCCAGCGTCGTCATAGGCGAGTTCAACCGCCGGTTCGGCCCGTTCGAACAGATCCGGGGCGATCACCCGATAGCCGTCCGCCGCAAAACCGTCGCACACCGCGCGGATGTGGCGGTTGATGCCGAAAATCTCCGGGGCCAGCAGGATGCGGCCGATCTCCTCCCCCCGCGCCGGGGCGTGGTAGGCGCGAAAACCGTGCCCGTCCGCCGCGCGCAGGCGCATCCAACCGCTGGTTTGTTCGTTCATGCCGTTCATCCTGCTCTGTCCGTTGCCCGCTGTTCCAGGGTGGGGCGCACATCGGGCTTGCCGAAGCCGTTTCCCCCGCCCACTCTGTACAAGATAGAGCGCGTCTTTCAACCGGCAGCCCGGTCACGCGGGCAAGGACAGGTGAGCGGTGATCATCGAAAGCGACCTGAAGCTCGATTTCAAGGATGTGCTGATCCGGCCAAAGCGCAGCACCCTGCAAAGCCGCAACGACGTCAACATCAACCGGACCTTCACCTTTCTGCACAACCAGCGGGATTGGACCGGCTTCCCCCTGATCGCCGCCAACATGGATGTGGTCGGCACGATGGGCATGGCGCGCGCGCTGTCGCGCTATGGCGCGATGACCGCGCTGCACAAGCATTACCCGGCCGACGATCTGATCGCCTTCTTCCAGGGCGATGACTCCGGCAACGTCTTCTATTCCCTGGGCATCACCGACGCCGACGCCGAGAAATTCAAAGCGGTCAAGGCCAGGGCACCGGTGGACAAGCTGTGCATCGACGTCGCCAACGGCTACACGGAACGCTTTGTCGACACCGTGGCCCGCATGCGCGAGGAAAACCCCGACATCGTCATCATGGCGGGCAACGTCGTGACCGGCGACATGACCGAAGCGCTGCTGCTGGCCGGGGCCGACATCGTCAAGGTGGGCATCGGGCCGGGATCGGTCTGCACCACCCGCAAGATGACCGGGGTTGGCTACCCGCAATTGTCGGCGATCATCGAATGCGCCGACGCCGCCCATGGGCTGAAGGGGCAGGTCTGCGGCGATGGCGGCTGCACCGTGCCGGGCGATCTGTCCAAGGCCTATGGCGCGGGGGCCGATTTCGTCATGCTGGGCGGCATGCTGGCCGGGCACGACGAATGCGAAGGCGACCTGCGGTATGAGGAGCGGAATGGTCAGCGGACTGCGGTTGCCATGACCTTCTACGGCATGTCGTCCGACACGGCGATGCACAAATACGCGGGCGGCGTGGCGTCCTATCGCGCGTCGGAAGGCAAAACGGTGGAGGTCCCCTATCGCGGCCCGGTCGATGGAACCGTGCAGGAGATCATGGGCGGCGTGCGCAGCATGATGACCTACATCGGGGCCACCAAGCTGAAGGAGGTCCCCAAACGCACCACCTTCGTCCGCGTCGGCGCGCAGCTCAACACGGTGTTCGGCGGCGGTTGAACCTCCCTGCGGCGGGAAAACCTCCCGCCGCAGAGCCTGTTCAATGCGTCGAATCGATTTCGACTGAACACCGCGCTTTAACTGAACACCGCGCTTTAACTGCCAAGCGCGTTGGACAAAATGGCAGCAGCGTCGATTTTCGCCAGCCCTTCGGCGAACGCCTTTGCTAATTCCTGACCCTTCGCATCCTTGCGGAAAGCGATGTGCAGGGTCTTGTTCTCAAGGATCTTGGAATTGAACCGCAGCTTGTCGGCCGATGCCTTCAAATCCGGCGTGGAGCGGATCAGGTCGTTCATCACGGCGCGGTCGATCACCGCCAGATCGATCCGCTCGGCCAGCAGCTTTTTCAGATTGGTCAGATCGGTGTTGGCCTTGTCGGCGTGCAACTCACCCTTGGCGATGCGGCTGTCGAACTCCTCGGTGTTCACATAGCCATCGACGACGCCGATCCGCTTGCCCGCCAAATCCGACAGGCTGGACCAGGACACCGGGGCCGCCGTCCGTTCGGCAAAGCCCAACGGGCTGCTTCCCAGCGGCACCGACAGGGTAAAGTCGCGCTCCACCTCCGCCCCGGCGTATTCGGGGAAATAGCCCTGGAACTCACCGCCATCCTTCACCTGCGCCACGGCGCGGTTCCAGGGGTAGAACAGCACCTCCACCGAATAACCGACGGCGGCGAAGGCGGCGCGCACCACGGCGACGGCGGCCCCCTTGTCCTTCAGCGCGTCGCCGCTGAAGGGCGGCCAATCCAACGAGGTCAGGCGGACGATCTTGTCCTGGGCGGCGGCGGGGGTGATCGACACGGGCAGAGCGACGGTCAGCAGGGCCAACGCGGCGGTGGCGATGGTCAAGAAACGGCGTCGACGGAAGCCGGAAAATGGATGAGGAATGTTGCGCATCGGACGACCTCATGCCTTGGACGGGGTGGTGTTGCCAAGGGTAGCACACCGCGCCCACGCCAGACGTGACGCTTCCGTGACGACGAGCACAGAGCACCGAGGATCAAACCCGGCGGGCGAGCGCCAGCAACCCACCGGCCCCGATCATCAAACCGCCGGTCAGGCGGTTGAGCGCGCGTGCGGCCGACGCGTTGGTCAGCCGCGCGGCCAGCCGGTCGCCACCGACGGCGTAGGCCATGATCCAACCGAACTCGCTCACCGTCATCGCGGCGATCAGCAGGGTCAGTTGCGGGGCCAACGGGGCGGCGGCGTCGATGAATTGCGGAAACAGCGCGGCCATGAACACCAAGGCCTTGGGATTGCTGAAGGCGACCAGCATGCCGCGCAGGAACAGGCGGACGGGCGCGCCCTCCCCCACACCCGACATGGCGGCGTCATCGCGCGGCCCGGCCTCCGTCACCGGCGCGCGCCACGCGGCGATGCCCAGCCAGGTCAGATAGGCGACACCGGCCCAACGCACCGCTTCGAACGCGACGACGGAGGTGGAGAGCAGCGCACCCAGGCCGAAGGCCGACAGCGTGGCCATGATCGCCAGCGCCACGCACATGCCGACCCCGCCCCACACGGCGCGGCGCGCGCCAAAGCGCAGCCCCAGGCTCATCGCCAACAGCATGTTTGGGCCGGGCGTCGCCGAGATGAAAAAGGCGGTGGCGAAGAAGAAGGCGAGGGTCTGCCAAGTCATCGACGGCGGCTCCGGTGATGGGTGAAACGCGGGTGCGGGGGATCAGGGGACCACGAACATTTCCCCCCGGCAACCGTCATCAGCGTCAGCGCAGCCATGCGGCGATCCGATCGCGCAACCTTTGCCACCGCGCCCCTGACAGCAGGGCGATCCCTTGAACAAGCGATCAACGTCACTCCAGAAGGAATGGACACGGATTTCACGGACAAAATGAGGGATTGCGCGAATTTTCGACTCCCATTGCGTCCTGCATCCCATCATGAGGGTTGCCGCACAATCGCAAACAGGGTGGCTCTGATGCGTGTTCCGCGAAATCCGTGAAAAAATCCGTGAAATCCGTGGCAACTCTTGTTCCGGTCTGGGAGATGATGCTTCAACCGATTGCCCTGCCCCCGACATCATGCCCCGTTGACAGGCCACCCGCGCGGGAGTTTGTTGCACCGCACGCAAACCATTCCGCAAAACCATGTCGACGCACCGGAGGCCATTTTGGCAGACGCCGCCACATCCCCCGCCCCTGCTTTGCCGGTGGAGCGTCATCGCCTGTACGAAGACGCGCTGGCGATGCTGCTCGGCACGCTGTTCATCGCGCTGGGCATGCTGATGTACACGAAAACCACGCTGCTGACCGGCGGGGTGGCGGGGGCGGCCCTGCTGCTCAGCTACGTCACCCGGCTGGATTTCGGCGCGCTGTTCTTTCTGGTCAACATGCCGTTCTACGCGCTGGCCTGGAAGCGGATGGGCTGGATGTTCACACTGCGCACCGCCATCGCCGTCGGGCTGGTCGCGCTGTTCTCCCGCCTGACCGGCGGTTGGATCGGGCTGGAGCGTCTCGATCCGCTCTACGCCACGGTGATCGGCGGCGGGTTGTTCGGCACTGGGATGCTGATGCTGTTCCGCCACCGCACCGGCCTGGGCGGGATCAACATCCTGGCGCTGTATCTGCAAGAGCGCCACGGCGTGCGCGCGGGCTATTTCCAGTTGGCGGTCGATCTGGTGATTCTGGCCGCCGCGTTCTTCGTGCTGGCCCCGGACCAACTGCTGCTGTCGGTGGTGGGGGCGGTGATCGTCAATCTTCTGTTGGCGATCAACCACAAGCCCGGCCGGTATCTGGGTGTGAGCTGATCCAAGCAAAAGCGCCACGGCGGAACAACACCGCCGTGGCGTTTCCAGCGGTTACGCCGCCAGCAGGTCGGCCAACGCGCGGGCCACCACCAACGTCGCCTTGCGCAGATCCTCCAGCTTCAGCTTTTCATCGGCGCGGTGGCCGTTGGCCTCCAGCAGGTCGCGCGGCCCGGCCCCATAGAGCACCGTCGGGATCCCGGCTTCCGAATAATGGCGGGCGTCGGTGTAGAGCGGGATGCCGGTCTGGCCGACCGGCTGGCCCAGCACCGCTTCGGCGTGACCGGCGAACAGCGCGGCCAGACGCGGCGCGTCGCCGACCGAACGGAAGGGACGGGCCAGCAGCACCCGGCGGACGCTGACGCGGATGCCCTCGCGCCCGGCCACCGCCTGTTCGATCAGGGCGCGCAGACCGGCTTCGACCTCCGCCGGGTTTTCCTCGGGAATCATGCGGCGGTCGAGGCGGAAGGTGACGCGGTCCGGCACGACGTTGGTGTTGATGCCGCCCTGGATCAGGCCGATGGTCAGCGACGGGCAGGTGATGCCGGTGACGGCGGACCGTTGTTTGGCCAAATCGGGCCGGTGGGCGTACAGGGCGGACAGGATGCCGTTCGCCGCCTCCAACGCGTCGAAGCCGGTGTCGGGACGGGCGGCGTGGGCGGATTTGCCATCGACCTGCACCTCCAGATGCAGGCAGCCGTTGTGCGCCGTCACCACCGAATAGGCAAAGCTGGCCGACACCGCGTAATCGGGCTTGGACAGCCCCTGATCGAGCAGCCATTTCGGCCCAATCTCGCCCCCGGCCTCCTCGTCATAGGTCAGGTGGAGTTCGACCGTGCCCGCCAGCGGCGCGGCGGTCGCCATCAGCGCCTTCAAGGCAAAGGCGTAGGTGGCGAAATCCGATTTCGACACGGCCACGCCGCGCCCATACATCACGCCGTCGCGGATGTCCGCGCCATAGGGGTCGCTGGACCAGCCCTCGCCCGGCGGCACGACGTCGCCATGCGCGTTCAGGGCCACGGTCGGGCCGTCGCCGAAGCGGTGGCGCACAATCAGGTTGGTGGCGCTGATCATGCCGTTGGCGCGGACCAGATCGGCCGGGACCGGGTGGCGCTCCACGGTGAAGCCCATCGCCTCCAGCAGCTCCGCCGCGCGGGCGGCGTGGGGGGCGCAATCGCCCGCCGGGTTGTCCGACGGAACCTTGACCAGTTCGGCCAGAAAGCGGGTTTCGGCGTCAAAATCGGCGTCAACGGCGTCCGCCAGGGCGGCGTAAAGGGCGGTGTTCGGGGTGGTCATGAACGGGCTTCCGATGCGGGCTGAAAATGGTCAACGAAATGGGCGAGCACGCGGGCACCCGTTTCGGCGTCGGCGGCGGTGATGCGTTCGGCGGGGTTGTGGGAAATGCCCCGTTCGCAGCGCACGAACAGCATGGCGATGTCGGTCAGCGCGGCCACCGCCATGGCGTCGTGACCGGCCCCGCTGGGCAGTTCCGGGGCCTCCAGCCCCAGCGCGCGGGCCGATTGGGCCAGTTGCGCCATCAGGGCGGGGCAGCAGGCCACGGCCGGGCTGTCGTGCAGCGGCGCGATGGACACCGAGACGCCGCGCTGGTCGGCGATGGCCTCCAGCCGGGCGCGGACGGCGGCCACCCGCTCCAGCCGCAGGGCGTCGCGGTCGGCGCGCAGATCGATGGTGAAGCGGACGCGCCCGGCGATGACGTTGGTCGCCCCCGGCGTCGCTTCGATCCGACCGACGGTGCCGACCAGCCGTTCCTGGCCGGAACACAGGCTTTCCACCGCCAAAATCATCTCGGCGGCGGCGGCCAGCGCGTCGCGCCGCAGGGTCATCGGCACGGTTCCGGCGTGCCCGGCGAAGCCCTCCACCGTCACCGCCAGACGGGTGGCCCCGGCGATGGCGGTGACGACGCCCACCGGCTGGCCCAACGCCTCCAGCACCGGCCCCTGTTCGATGTGCAGTTCGACATAGCCCGCGACCCGATCGGGGCGGTGGGCCGCGCTGGCCCAGGCGGCGGGATCCTGACCGAAGGCGGCGAGCGCGTCGCCCAGCCGGACACCGTCGGCGTCGCGGCTGTCCAGCACCGCCGGGTCGAAGGTTCCGGCGATGGCGCGGCTGCCGATCAGGGTGGACTGAAAGCGAACGCCCTCTTCATCGCCAAAGCCGATGACCTCGACCGCGAAGGGCAGGCGGCGGCCACGCGCGTGCAGATCGGCGACCACGGCGATGCCCGACAGCACGCCCAGCATCCCGTCATACTTGCCCGCGTCGCGCACGGTGTCGAGGTGGGAGCCGATGAGCAGGGCGGGCAGGCCCGGCCTGTCGCCCTCATACCGGCCGATGATGTTGCCCAGCGCGTCTTCCCGCACCGCCATCCCGGCTTCCACCATCCAGGCGGCGACCAGATCGTTGGCGCGGCGGTGTTCGGGGGTCAGGTAATGGCGCGACAGCCGCCCCTCGTCGGCGCTGATCGCCGCCAGCGCGTCGCTGCGCTCAAGAAGGGATTGCCCGGAAAGCGGCGGATGAGGCATCGGGGAATCGTCCCAAACAAACGGAAATACCCGGCATCATAGTATCCCGGCTTTCCCGCCCCCTAGCCCCCATGCCGTGAAGACAGTTTCAAAGAATCCCGAAGCCCGCCCGCCAACCGGGCACGGTTCGCGTGTCCCCACCCATTGTCTATGACGTAGGAGAGACTATCTGAAAAACAGAACCGCGCGCATTGTGATGGTGGCGTCGCGCCACCAAACAAAACGCACCGCACATTGAGCAGATGCAAAATATTGTGCAGATGCGAAAGAGCGTGAGGACAAGACACACGCATCGTCTTGGGGAGGCTCGCAATGCATCCATTCGAAAACGCAACACCGATATCAGGCCCGGCAACGGGACGTTTTTCCTTCACCCTGTCCGCCGCCCAGATGGCCCAGGCCCAGACGCTGGCCGGGTGGATCACCCTGATCGCCGAGGATCGGGGAATGGATGAAGGGGCGCTCGCCGCCGCCACCGGCCTGGATGTGGAGGATGTGCGCGCCGTTCTGTGCGGCGCGGTGATGATGATCCCGTTGATCGTGCTGGACCACGCGTTGCGCCGCCTGGAAGGGCGCGTGCACTGACGGCGGAGCCAGCCAGCACGAAAGAGCCAGCACAGCAAAGAGCGGCACGAAAAAGGGGCGGCACCGGATCGTGTGCCGCCCCTTCGCTGGACCGCAGACGCCGCTTGGCCGACGCCGCCTGGCCGACGCCGCCTGAACAATCAGGCGACCGCCAAAACGTCCCAGGTGATGTTCGCCGGCGCGGTCAGGTGAATGCGGTAGAGCATGCCAGCCTGATCGACCAGAATGTCGGACACCGGGTTTTTCGCCGACAGATCGGTGACGGCGGCGCGGACGTTGCGCGGCAGATCATCCAGCGAAACGGTGCGATAGCCGACTTTGTCGGACAGCTTGACGGTTTTGTTGCCCATGATGAGGCGCTCGATTCCAAACGGTGATGCAAGACGGGTGAAGCGGGGGGTAAAAAGATCGCGGGACAATGCTCCCGGCTGGTTAAGCAAAGGTTAACCTTTTTCACCATCCACGCAGGCCAGCCGCGCGGACTCCGCACGCCGTGCGTGGCCTCATCAACCATCGCCGAATCGAACAAACAGACCGAAACGAGCCGCTATGGGACTCATCCTCATCACCGGCGGCAGCCGGGGCATTGGTGCCGCCATCGTGAAACGGGCGGTGGCGGACGGACACAGCGTGCTGTTCACCTACCACAGCGACCGCGCGGCGGCGGACCGGTTGGTGGCCGCGTGCGGCGGTCGGGCGCAGGCCACGCGCTGCGACGTGGCCGATCCGGCGCAGATCGCAGCGGCTTTTGCCAAGGTTGATGCGATGGGGACGCTGACCGGTCTGGTCAACAACGCGGGCATCACCGGCGGCTTTGCCCGCGTGGCCGATCTGCCCATCGACACGTTGCGCGGCGTGCTGGCCACCAATGTGGAGGGTTGCTTCGTCGCCGCGCAACTGGCGGTGCGGCGGATGTCCACGGTGCGGGGCGGGGCCGGGGGCAGCGTCGTCAACCTGTCGTCCCAGGCCGCGCGGTTGGGTGGCGGCGGGGAGTGGGTGCATTACGCCGCCAGCAAGGCGGCGGTGGACGCGCTGACCATCGGCTTGGCCCGCGAGGTTGGGCGGGAGGGCATCCGCGTCAACGCCGTGTCGCCCGGCCTGATCGACACCGACATCCACGCCACGGCGGGCGATCCCGACCGGGTCCACCGCATGGCCGACGGCGTGCCGCTGGGCCGCCCTGGCGCGGCGGCGGAGGTGGCCGACGCGGTGGCGTGGTTGCTGTCCGACCGGTCGAGCTACGTCACCGGGACCATCATCCCGGTGTCGGGCGGGCGGTGAAGCCGGGGCGGATCACCCGCCCCCCCGCAAGAACGCCCCTCTCAGCGGCCCGCCAAGGTGCCGGTCAGCCGGGTGCGGATCGCCGCGACGGCGCACTCCAGCGGGCGGTCGGCGTCCGGCTTCGGCGTGCTGTTGGCGACGTCCGGGCACATGTCGTCCATCCGCCACACGCGCGGCGGCGGCGGCGGCGGGGCGTGCGGGTCGCAGGTGGCCGGATCGGGGTGGGTTTCCTCGACATTGCCGTTCGCCGGTTTGACCTCGACGTTCGGCGACACGCCAAAGCAATCGACCAGCGCGCCCGACGGGCGGAAATAGCGCGCGGTGGTCAAGCGGATGCCGGTGTCGGAGCTGAGGGACGAAATCGTCTGCACCGACCCCTTGCCGTAGGAGCGGGTGCCGAACAGCAGCGCCCGGCCATGATCCTGCATCGCCCCGGCCACAATCTCCGAGGCCGACGCCGACCCGCTGTTGATGAGCAGCACGATGGGCAGGCCCGGCAGCAGATCGCCGCTGGTTCCATGATAGGAGCGCGCCTCGTCCGGGTCACGCCCGCGCACGCTGACAACGTCCACCGCCTCCAGGAAACGGTCGGAGACGCTGACCGCCTGGTCGAGCAGACCGCCGGGGTTGTTTCGCAGGTCGATCACCGCGCCGCTGAGACGCCCCCCCGCCTGACGGCGCATGTCCTCCACCGCCGCCTCCAGCGCCGAGGTGGTTTGCTGGTTGAAGGTGGCGATGCGGACATAGGCGACATCCCCCTCCAACCGGTAACGCACCGGGTGGATTTTCACGATGGCGCGGGTCAACGACACGCGGGTCGTCGGCTCGGTCGCGGGCGGGCGGCGCAGGGTCAGCGCCACGGCGCTGCCCACCGGCCCGCGCATGCGCGCCACCGCGTCCTGAAGATTCAACCCCTTGACCGCCACCTCGTCGATCTTGGCGATCAGATCGCCGCTGCGCAGCCCGGCCCGCGCGGCGGGGGAGCCATCGATGGGGGAAACGACGCGGATCAGGCCGCTGGCCTCGTCCATCGTCACCTCGATCCCCAAGCCGCCGAACTCGCCCTGGGTCTGTTCGCGCAGATAGCGGTAACGCTCGGCGTCGAGGAAGCTGGAATAGGGATCGAGCGTGCCCAGCATGCCGTCCAGCGCCGCTTCGGTCAGGGCGCGGTCGGTGGCGCGCGGGGTGTCGGTCTTCTTCTTGGTCAACCCCGCCAGCGCCTTGTCCACCAGCACCTGCGGGTCATAGGTCTTCACATGCTCCGTCAGCACCCGGCGCAGCGCGTCGGCGAACAGGACATAGTTGCGGTCGGCGGTGGACAGGGTGCCATAGCCGCGCGCCTTGGCGAATTCGGCGCGGTAACGCTCCAACGCGGCGTTCGTGTCGGCCCGGTTGATCGGCGCAACCGCGCAAGCGGGGCCGATCGCCACCATCATCAGCAGCAAGGCCGCCAGCAACTTCGCCATCCTAAGCCCCTCTCGACAGGCCGGGAAACCCGACGGAATCACTCGCATCTCATATGGTACCAGAGGGTTCGCGGTGGATCGCACCCTAACACGGCGTTTCGGCAATCTCAAAGGGTGGGCGGACCGGCGGCGGGGACGGCGAAGGGGGCGGCGATGGTGGTGGCGGGGACCGGTCCGAGGCGGCTTATACATGCCTATTTTTTGGGCAAACCCACTCATCCACAGGCGGTGTTGGCGATTCCCAAGGGCGGCGGGAGTCTTGTTCGGCGATTGCGCACACATCTATCCACAGATTCTGTGGAGAAGACCCAGGCTCAAAAACTTATCCACAGATATTCACAGAAATGCTCACCCCATCATCCCCAGAAAAGAATGGAATCCGCGCCGCCTGTTCTTGTATCCGCGCCGAATCTGAAATATCCAATCATGGTGCATCGGCAAACTTGATGGGTGTTCATCATGATGAGAGACGCGTTTCATCCAAGGAAAGCGACGATTTCGCTGCGCGTCGATCATCAGGTCAAGATGGCGGCCAAGAATTACGCGCGACAACGGCAAACACCGCTGTCGGAGGTCATGCGCAGTCTTTTGGTGCGGTATGTTGCGGAATGCGCGCGGGAAAACGATCAGGCGTCTCCCGACCTGCTGCAACAGCGTCCGCACCAGTATGTTGACCTGATCCGCCTGCAAGGACTTCTGAGCGGCAAGGACTGAACAAAAAGCCCCGCTGACCGGTGAACGGTCGGCGGGGCTTTCCTTTGTCACAGCGTCTGTGTTGTCACAGGCACTGTGTTGCGGGCCGAGACGCCACGCCGCCACCGTCAGGCGGCGTTTTCCAGCGGGGTCAGCCCCCGCGTCAACTGGCCCACCTCGCGATCCACCCGCCCCTGATCGGCGGCCCCCAGTTCGAATTTGACGTGGATTCGGCCATGCTCGCAGGATTTGACCCGGCAGGGCACGGGCGATGAGACGCCGTCCACCCGCAGCACCAGCGTGCCACCCGCCACGGCGTCCGGCCCATCCATCAGCATCGCCCCGCCCGACGACAGGTTCGCGACCCGCACCCGCACCGGCGCGCGCCCCCCCACCTCCACCGCGCCGTTGATCGACACGGCAAAGCGCGGGCGGCGGCGGCGGTCCACATCGGTGGTGGAGGTGCGAACGACCCGCACCAGCACATTGCGCAAACTGTCGATGCCCCCGGCCACGTCGTCGGCGATGGTGCGCACCTCCGTCGCCCGGCTCTGGGTGGCGGCGGCCTCCTCCGACACGCGGGCGATGCGGCGCGACACCTCCTTGGCCGCGTCGCTGGTCTGGGCGACCGAGCGGGCGATCTCGTTGGTGGCCGCCGCCTGTTCCTCCACCGCTGCGGCGATGGACGACGAAATGCTGGACACCTCGGTGATCGTCTCCGCCACCTCCGTCACCGCGCCGACGGCGGTGGCGGTCACGCTTTCGACCTCGCCAATCAGCGCGCTGATTTCCTCGGTGGATTTGGCGGTCTGGTTGGCGAGGTTCTTCACCTCGTTGGCGACGACGGCGAAGCCGCGCCCGGCCTCGCCCGCGCGGGCGGCCTCGATGGTGGCGTTCAGCGCCAGCAGGTTGGTTTGGCTGGCGATGTCGTTGATGAGACGCGCGACCGCGCCGATCCGCTCCACCGACGCCGACAGCTTTTCGATGGTGGCGCGGGCCGTGCCCGACCGGTCCACCGCGCGGCCCGTCACCGTGGCGGCGGTCGCCACCTGCTGGCCAATGTCGCTGATCGCCGCCGACAGCTCTTCGGTGGCGGCGGCAACGGTTTCGGCGTTGGCCAGCGCCTGTTCGGCGGCGGCGGCCACATTCTGGGCGTTGTCGCTGACCTGCACCGCCGAGTCCGACATCGCCCCGGCGTTGCCGCTCATCTGGGCGGTGCTTTCGGCCACCTTGTCCACGGCGACGCGGGTTTCGTGCTCCACCTTGTCGGCCATCGCCGCCAGGGACTTGCGCCGCTCCTCCTCGCCCCGCTCGCGCAATTCCTCCTGCGCGGCGCGCAGCCGGGCGTTCTCCTGGGCGGCGCTTTGGAACACCCGCACGGTGTCGGCCATATGGCCCAATTCGTCGCGGCGCTCCTCCATGCCGACGGTCACGTCCAGACGACCGCCCGCCAGATCGACCATGACCCGGCGCAACCGTTCCAACGGGCGGATCATCGCCGCCTCCAGGAACAGCACGCAGGCCGCCGCCATCAAGGCGATGACCAGACCGGCCCCGATCAGCGTCAGCCGCAGCGCGCCAGACACCTGCTGCACCTCGGTGATCGCGCCGGTCAGGCTGGTCATGCGGGCACCGCTGACCGCCACGACGCTGTCGCCCAGTTTTTCCAGGCTGTCGCCCATGGCGTCGGCCACGCTGTCGAACGTGCCCATGATGGTGTTGCCCGCCGCCGGGCCGCCGTCGATGTAGGCCCGCGCCATCCGCTTGCCCATCTCATAAAAGGGGCCGTAGGCGCGTTTGGTGTCCTCGATCTGGCGCACCACCTCGCTCAGCCCGAGATCACGGGCCAGCTTGGCGGCGGTGGCGGTGTGCTCCTCGAACTTTTTGGCGTAGTCGTCGGCCTTCTTTTCGCCATCGTCCAAGCCATCCTGGCCGCGCGTGGCGGAAATGTCGGTCAACCATTGCTGGGTCTGGGCCACGTCGTAGCGGATGTCGGCCACCACCGACACCAGCGGCACGACGCGGGCCACCACATCGTCCGTCGCCTGCTGGATCACGGTCAGATGGCCCGCCTGCCGATCCAGGTCCCGCATGGTGAGAAGGGAGGACAGGCCGACGGCGGTGAACACAAACACGGCCACCGCAACGACCTTTGCGCGGATCGAAATGACATGCAGAAGATTCATGACCAACGCCACACCAGTGAGATCGAATCATTTGTTTGCGAATGATTTTCACAGGCAATCACCGATCGCCAATCGCAAGTAAACGACGGCACAGATTACTCTGTTGTCATGAAGCTGCCCATCAAAAAGGCGATCGCCCGGGTGCCACCGGTCACACGGTCTCGTCGGCGGAAAGCGCCGCCAGCGTGTCGGCCAGCGCCGCGTCGAGTGTCTCGAGGAGGGGCGGCCAATCGTCGGGCAGGTCGCATTTTTCCAGACGGGCGGCGGCCCGGCTCAGCCGCAGCGCCCCGATGTTGGCGGAGGTTCCCTTCAGATTGTGCGCCAGCGTCGAAACGGAGACCGGATCGGAGTCCGCCGCCGCACGCAGCTGCGCGACCATTTTACGCGCCGTGCTGGTGAAGGTGGCGGTCGCCTGCCCCCAGGCCGCCGCCCCCACCGCCCCGCGCAGCGAATCGGCGTGCCGACGGTCGATCACCTCGTCGCTCGGCGGCATCAAGCCGACCGCCGCACCACCGGGAGAGGCCGTCACCGCGTTGGCCGATTCCGGGACCGCGCCGGACGCGAGGGTGGCCAGCAGGGTGAACAGGTCGGCGGTGACGATGGGTTTGGCCAGATAGGCGGTCATCCCGGCGTCCAGATACTCCGCCTGCTGGCCGGGCATGGCGTTCCCGGTCAGGGCGACGATGGGAATCCGCGCCACCTCCCCCGGCAGGGCGCGAATGCGGCGGGTGGCGGTGATGCCGTCCATCACCGGCATCTGCACATCCATCAACACCAGATCGAACGGATGATCCTGCACCATCCGCACCGCCTGCGCGCCGTCGCTCACCGCCGCCGCCCGATGGCCCGCGCGTTCCAGCATGGTCAGCACGATGTCTCGGTTGATCTCGTTGTCTTCGGCCACCAACACCCGCAAGGCGCGGGCGGTGATCGGCGGCGAGCCGGACCCCGGAGCGGTTGCCGCAAGCGCCGCCGCCGGAGCGGTTTCGGTCGACGGGGCCGCCGCCTGGCAGGGCACGGTGAACCAAAAGGTGCTGCCCACCCCCTCGCTGCTGCGGGCACCGATCCGCCCGTTCATCACCGTCACCAGTTCCCGGCTGATGGCCAGGCCCAGCCCGGTCCCGCCAAAGCGCCGGGTGGTGGAGCTGTCGGCCTGGGTGAAGCGGCGGAACAGGTTGGGCAACACATCGGCGGGAATGCCGATGCCGGTGTCCTCCACCTCGAACCGCAGGGCGAAACCGCCGTCGGCCTGCACCGGCTCCTCCAGCAGGACCCGCACCGACACCCCGCCCCGGTCGGTGAATTTCAGGGCGTTGCCGATCAGATTGACCAGCACCTGCCGGATGCGGCGCACGTCGGCCCGCGCCCGGTCGGGCACACCGGGACTGACCGTCGCCTCCAGGCTCAAGGCCCGGCCGCTGGCGGTGGGGTGCAGCAGTTGCACGATGTCCGCCAGCGTGGCGCGGGTGTCGAAATCCAGCGGTTCGACCTCCACCTTGCCCGCTTCCAGCTTCGACAGGTCCAGGATGTCGTCGATGATCTGCAACAGCGCGTGGCCGGACCGGTTGGCGATGTCGAGCATCTGGCGTTGGTCGGCGTCCAGGTTGGGACCGTCCACCAGCGCCAGCGCCCCCAGCACCCCGTTCATCGGCGTGCGGATCTCGTGGCTCATCGTGGCCAGGAATTCGCTTTTCATCCGGTTGGCGTGGTCGGCGGCCTCCTTGGCGCGGCGCAGGCTGGCTTCGATCTCGCGCTGGGCGGTGATGTCGCGCAGGGCACCGGTGTAATAGCGGCGGTCGCCGTCGCGCCAACTGGCCAACGTGACCTCAACCGGAAATTCGCTGCCGTCCTTGCGCCGCCCGACGAAATCGCGCACGTCCGACAAGGGGGCCGATCCGCCGACGCTGCGGTAGAACTCCAACCGCCCATCGGGGGCGACCGAAAAGGCGCTGGGCAACAGCCGGGCCATCGACCCGCCGACCACCTCGCGCGCGGTGTAGCCGAACAGGCGCTCCGCCGCCGGGTTGAGGGCATCGACCACCCCGGACTCGTCGATGGTGATGATGGGTTGCCCGACCGACGAGAACATGGCGCGGTAGCGCGCTTCGCTGGATTGCAGACGCAGCGCCGACAATTCCCGTTCGGTGATGTCGGCGGCCGATCCGCGATAGCCCAGGAACTCGCCCTCCTCGCCCCAGATCGGGCGACCGCTGACGCTGAAATACCGCACGCCACCCGGTGTTTTGACCCGGTAGCGGAAGTTGCGGAACGGCTCCCGCCGGTCGAGCGCGCCCTGATGCTCGGTCCATTTGGCGACGTCCCCTGGCTCGCGCAGGGCGACATCCTCCCGCTTCAACCCGATGGGCAGACCGCCATCGGCCGTCTGCGGGACCAGCGGCCCGATCAGGCGGGAAAAGCGCAGTTCCGCGTCCATTTCCCAAAACCAGTCCGACGCGGTTTCCGCCTGATCGCGGAAACGCTGCTCGCTGTCCGCCAAGCCTTGGGCCGCCGCCGCCAGACGCGCCGATTGCCGGGTGGCCAGCAGCGCCAGACCGAGCAGACCCAGGCTGGTGGTGCTGGCCCCAACGATGTAGACGCGCTGCCGGAACCGGGTGTCGGCCAGAAAGGCGTTTTCGCCAAAGGCGGCGGTGACAATCAACGGATAGTCGTTCAGCACCCGATAGGATTGCAGGCGAGGGATGCGGTCGATGACGCTGCTCAACCGCAAAAAGCCCCGTGGCTTAAACAGCGCCTCGCGCACGGTCTGCGATTGGCTGAGGTCCTGGCCGATGATCTGTTCGTTGAGGATGGAGCGCGCGCGCAGGATGCCATCCTTGCCGATGATCGCCACCACCCCATCCGGCCCGACGTCCAGATTTTCCAAAGACCGGCTGAAGTAAAAGGGATCCATCGAGGCGACGATCACCCCGGCGAACGCGCCGTCCGGCCGGTTGACCCGGCGCGTCAATTGAATCGACCATTTGCCCGACGCCCGGCCGAACACCGGCTTTCCAATGAACAGCCCCGCATTCGCGTCGGTGACATGAACCCGGAAATGCTCCCGGTCGCCCAGATAAACACGGGCGGGGGCGTCGTCCACGCTGGTGATCACCAGATCGCCCCGGTCGTCGATCACCGCAATCTGCACCAGAATGCCCGACCGCTGCACCGCGTTGCGGATCAGGTCGTGAATGTCATGGTTGCCCCGAATGGCGTGGATCTGCAACTCGTCGATCAGGAACAGCAGAATCTGGTCGGCCTCGGCGATCGCGCGCGAGGTCTGCTCCGCCACCACACGGGCCAGATTGCCGGTGTCGCGCTCCGCCCGCGCCATGACATCCGCCTCGTCGTGGCGCACCAGCGTCAGGGCGGCCAGCCACAGCGCCGCCGCCATGGCCAGGGTTGCCGCCCAGACGGCGGCGGAGAAGTGGAGATGCTGGCTGCGCGCCCTCATTCCAGCGCCTCGTCATCCTCCCTGGGGCGGCCGATCAGCCGGGTGATGGCGCGGTGCAGATGATCGACATCCACCGGCTTGTCCAGCACCAGATCGGCCCCATCGGTCGCCGCCGAACCGGTCGGCCCCCGCCCGCCATCCATGGATGGCCGGGTTTCGGCGCACAGGACGCAGGGCAAATCCGGGCGCAACGCCTTGAAACGCCCGATCAGCGACAGGGCCGACATGCCGCCCGCCGACGGCCCCGCCACCACGGCGATGTCGAAAAAGCCCGGTTCGTCCACCAGGATTTCCAGCGCCTCGGCCGCGCTTTCGCACACGGCAACCTCACAGCCCAGCCGCTCCAACCCGATGGACAGGCGATCGCCGCTGTCGCGCGATTCATCAACCACCAACACATGCTGGGTGGACCGCCGGGCCGGAAACGCCATCGCCAGAGACGACGGAGCCAGCGGAACGAACAGCCGCAGCACCACGCCATCGCTGGGGTGGGTCCAGAGGACCAGCCCGCCATCGACGGCGCGCGCCACCGCCAGCGTCGAGGGCGGGGCCTCGCCCACGATACCCGCGCGCTCGTGCCCCCGCGTGACCATCAGGGGATCGGTCAAGGCGCGGATCTGGGGGATGGTCAGGGCGGAAGTCGGCGTCGTCCGCATCGCCGCCGACAGGCGCAGCTCGATGATCAGATGCGGCGTCGGCCGGGGCGGCAGCAGCGGATGGCAGGACCACCCGGTCGGCGCGCGCAACGCGTCCTCCGTTCCGACCCAACGGGCGGTGCGGATCGCCACCGCCCGCTCGGCGGGGCGCGCCTCCCCCGTTTCGTCCGTAAGGGAATCGCCGTGATCGCCGTCGGCATGATCGTTGCTCAGGGCGAAACCAACCAAAGCCCGGCTGAGAACGCCGCTGTCGCCCAGCCCCTCCGCCGCGCCCGCCTCGTTGCGCAGGGCCGGGGCCGTGCGCCCGGCGGCGCGCATCAGCCGGTCGCACTCGGCCAGCACCGCCGCCGCCGCCATCGGGCGGGACTCCATCGGCAGATCGCGCAGGGCGGACAGCAGACGGCGCAACCCGGCCTTGCTGCGGTCGGTCGCCGCCAGGATGCGGGCGGCGTAACCCGCCTGGGGGGAGTCGCCGGGCAGGTCGGCGACCAGGAAATCGGCGTATCCCGCCACCGCGCCCAAGGTGTTGTTCACGTCATGAACGATCATGCCCGCCAGTTCGGCGGCGGCGTCCATCCGGTCAAGCTGGGCGGCGCGCAAACGGTCCTGGGCCGAATCCCGGCCCACCAGCAGGGTCCTGCCATCCTCCAGCGGCACGCGCAGCGGGATCACCGGGGTCGGCCAGACCGTGGCGTCGTCCCACCGGGTGTCCGGGGCCGCCGCCGCCGCCAGCAGCGCCGCCGCCGCCGGGTTGCGGGCCAGCACCCATTGATCGCGGTCCAGGATCAGCATCGCCTCGCCCGCCGTGTCAAAGGCGGTGCGCAGATCCGTCACCGTCAAGACCGGTTCAGCGTCGGCGTGATCCTCGGAATCGTCCGGGTCGTCGTCGAGCAGGGCCGCGCGCACCGCGTCCTCCCGCCACGCCGCCGCCGCCCGTTCCCGCCGCAACTCCCGCTCCAACCGCCGCACCTCGCGCCGCGCGGCGAACAGGGCGAACAGACCGGACCCCGCCAGCGCCGCCGAGGCGGTGAACAGCCAGACCAGCGCCGCCCGCTCGTTGCCCGGCGGCGACATCCACAGGGCCGCCACCCCGACCACACCCGCCGCCGCCAGCGGAGCCACAACAAAGGCCCTCCAATGGGAGGCTTTCCAGTGGGACGACCCGACGGCGGTGTCGGACGGGGGGGGCGTGGTCACGGGCATCCATCACTCAATCGTTTCGGACAACGCGTTGCGGATGACGGTGTGACGCCGGAAACCGCTGTTGAGTCGACGCGATCACACACAATAGCGCGTTGATTGGTAACGAACAGTTAGGGGAAGCACGGTGTTGGCGGTCCGGCGCGGCACCGCCGCCGCCGCATAAGACTTTGGAATCAGGACGCCGCGCTCAACCCGTGGTTCAACAAGCCAGCCTCTTGCGCCCGCCGGACGGCGTCCGTGCGGTTGCGCGCGCCCAATTTGCGCAGAATGCGCCGGGTGTGCAGCTTCACCGTCACCTCTTGCAGGCTGAGTTGGCGACCAATCTCCTTGTTGGTCGCCCCCGTGGCCAGCATGCTCAGAACCTGCTCCTCCCGCTCGGTCAAGGGCGACGAGACGCCGAAATCGGTGTCGCCATCGGCTTCCCCGGCGTCGGCCATCTCATCGCCAGCGCCGTCGCACTCCACCACCGGCCCGGCCTGCCCCAACAACCCCAGCGCGATGTCGCGTGGCACGAAGCTGCCGCCCTCCGCCACCAGACGCAGCGCCTGCGCCAGAATCCGGCGCGGCGTGGTTTTCGGCAAAAAGGCGTCGGCCCCGCTGCGCAGCACCTCGATGGCGGTTTCCAGATCCTCGGCCCCCGTCACGACGGCAACCGGGCCTTCGACACCGGCGCGGCGCAGACGGGTGAAGGGGTCGGCCCCCGCCCCGGGCATCCGCCAATCCAACACGATCAGGTCAAAGCGCGCCGCCCCGATCCCGTCGAGCGAACCGATCGACACGATGTCCGCGTCCGCCCACGCCTGGCGGATGGACAACTCAAGAGCGTCCCGAAACAAAGGGTGGTCGTCCGCCACCAGAATCTTCATCGACCGCCTCCGCCGTCCGGCACCCGCCCTTCCGACCCGGTTGGGAGTGTAGCACCAAAGTCGAAGAGGAAAGCGGAAATGTGATGCAAGGTCTGTGGGTTCGACCATTGTCCACCCCCTCTTGAACAGGGGATATTATCCCGGGCTATCCCCCCGGCTATCCCATTGCCCCGCTTCGTTATCCCTCATCCCTGGCCTCAATTCCCATGGATGGCTGTAGTCTGGGACGCAGAAGCAGCAAAGCCTGTGGTTGTCCGTCCCCGCCCGGACGGTCCGCCACACATGTTTTGAACCCAATCTCTCGGACCAGTGACCTTTTGGCCCGCCCACCCCCGGCTCACGCCGCCGAACCGCCACCCGACCCGGTGGACAGCGAGGATCGACGCCATGGAAATGACCATGTATGAGCTGAGAGCGACGGCAAAACCCGCCAACATTCTGTTGGTCGATGACGATCCCGATTTCCGTGGCATGGTCAGCACCGCCCTGACCCGCGCCGGGTACCGGGTGCACGAGGCGGCCAACGGCCGCGCCGCGCTGGAGGTGTTCCAACGGCACGGGGTCGATCTGGTGCTGACGGACATCATCATGCCGGAGGCCGACGGGTACGAGATCATCCAACGGGTGAAAAGCGATCCTGGCCGCCTGCCCCTGATCGCCGTGTCCGGCGGCAGCGCGCGGTTGCGCATGGAGTTGCCCGGCATGGCCCGCCTGCTGGGGGCCGACGCCGCCTTTGAAAAGCCGGTGGACATCACACTTTTGCTCGACACCGTGCGGTCGCTGTTGGACGCTGCCCGGCGAAAGGGGAGCGCGTGAATGAATGTGCTGATCGTTGACGACGACCAAACCAACCTCATCATCATGGCCGCCGTCGTCCGTCGCCTGGATGACGTCGACCCCACCACCTTTTCCAACCCCATCGACGCGCTGACCTGGCTGGAAAGCAACGAACCCGACCTGATCGTGCTGGACCAGATGATGCCGGACATGGACGGCATCACGCTGTTGCAGCGCGTGCGCGAGAACAAGAGCCTGGACGCCGTCCCGGTCATCATCGTCACCGCCGACACCAGCGTTGACACCCGCATCCGCGCGCTGGACGAGGGGTGCAACGATTTCCTGACCAAGCCGATCATCATCCCGGAGGTGCAGGCCCGCCTGCGCAACCTGCTGGCGCTGCGCCAGAGCCGCGCCCTGCTGCGCGACCGCGCGGCCCTGCTGTCGGCGGAGGTGCAGCGGATCACCGCCGCCCTGCAACGCCAGGGGGAGGAGTTGGTGCTCCGCCTGTCCTGCGCGGCCGAATACCGCGATCCGGAAACCGGTTCCCACCTGGAACGGATGTCGCGCTACTCCCGCCTGATCGCCGAATCCGCCGGGTATGACCGCGAGTTCTGCACCAATCTGGTGAAGGCCGCCCCGATGCACGATGTCGGCAAGATCGGCATTCCCGACATGATCCTGCTGAAACCGGGCCGCCTGACCCCGGCGGAACAAACGATCATGCGCCAGCACGCATCCATCGGTCATCGCATTCTGGCGGGCAGCGACGTGCCGCTGTTGCAGATGGCGGCCGAAATCGCCCTGACCCACCACGAAAAATTCGACGGAAGCGGCTATCCCAACGGTCTTGCGGGAACCACCATCCCGGTCAGCGGGCGGATCGTCGCCATCGCCGACGTGTTCGACGCCTTGACCTCGACCCGGCCCTACAAACGGTCCTGGAGCCTGGAAGCCGCCCGCAGCTTTCTGGAAACCAACAGCGGGACCCATTTCGATCCGGTGTTCGTCGATGCCTTCCTCGACCGCTGGGACGAGGTGTGCGCGATTCATCATGTCTATGAAGAGGCGTATCGGGAAGCGCACCCGCCCGATCTTCACCCCGAAGAGCTGCACTGATCCCCGGATCGACCCGCGTTTTTCCCTCATGGCCACGGAGACGGATGCCCGAACGTCTCCGGCCCGGCCCCCACACTCCCCCATGATCGTCTCCCACAATCGCCACCCATAATCTGGGTCTCGCGCGATCGACGGCGCTGTCGGTGTTTGGTCACAAGGATTTGTCCCAAACCCTGACTGACCATCATAGAAAAGGAGTCGTGACCGAGGCCCAAGCCATTGATTTAGAGCGCCGTTCTTAAAACATGAAACAGTCTACGGCGCTCTATGTCTTTGTTTATCGAGCATCTTCACGCGTCAAATCGATCCCGATGTAACGCGATCTGCTCTAAAGCATATTTTGGGATTGGGAAAGTTGGCTGGGGCGCCAGGATTCGAACCTGGGAATGGCGGTACCAAAAACCGCTGCCTTACCGCTTGGCGACGCCCCAACCGACACGGTGATGTTCAATCACCGGCGGGAGCGGCACCATAGTCGGAAGCGGTGGGGAACGCAACAGGTGTTTGATTGCGTTCATGCATTTTTTTGCCATCCGCCCGTTTCGGGGCGTGGGTCAGCGCCCCTCCCGCCGCCACGCCCAGGCCAGCGCCCCCAGCGCCAGGGCCAACAGCGCGCCCACCGGAACCAGCGGGGTGTCGGTCACGCCCGTCACCGTGTGATCGCCGTTGGCGCGCAGGCCGATCCAGGTCGGGCCGCTTTGATCGCGGTCGGGGTTGGTGCGGCGGACGTCCAGACCGGCGCGCGGGCCGGTCTGGTGGTCCACGATCCAATGCACGCCGCCGCGCGTGGCCTTGGCAACCGGGTTCAGCCGGTCGCCGGTGGCGCGCACGTCGGCCAGTTCGGGCGGGTTGACCGTGCCAACCACCGCCAGCGCGGTGCGCGCGCCGTCCGACACCCGGTAAATCCCCGGTGCCTTGGCCAACACGGTCGCGGTGGCGTGGCCGCTGGCGTCTTCGGTCAGGGTCAGCGGGCTGGTCTCGTCCGATGGGGTGGTCAGCGTCACCGGGCGCGGGTCCGGCTCCAGCGCGCGGCGCTCCACGGTGATGCGGTTGCCGTCCACCCGCGTGCGCAGGTCGTTTTCCTCCAGCTCCGGTTCCTTCATCAGCCAATGGGCCAGACGGCGCAGCAGTTCGGCCTGCGGGCCGCCGCCTTCGAATCCACGGCTCCACAACCAAATCTGGTCGGAGGCCAGTTGCGCAACCCGGCCCTTGCCCACCCGGTCCAGCACCAGCAGGGGGTGGTCGTCGGCCCCCTGCATCACCACGGTCCCGCTGTTGGGCGTGACCGCGACCTGATGGAACCACCGCCCCCAGGCCGGTTCGCCATCGATCCGGTCGCCCGGCAAATCGGCCGTCACCGGGTGGCGGCGTCCGGTGTCGGTCACGCGCGGGCGGAACGGCTGGTCGATGGTGCGCCCGGTGGGGGCGGCGGGCAGGATCGACCCCAGCGGCGTGCGGTACAAGGACAGCGGCGAGGCGTAACCCTGCCCCGACGCCTCCAGCAACGCCCCGCCCTTGCGCACGTAATCGGCGATGTTTTCCAGATACATTTGCGGCAGCACGCCGCGTCGCCGGTAGCGGTCGAAGATGATGAGGTCGAACTCGTCCAGCTTCACTTCAAACAATTCGCGGATCGGGAAGGCGATCAGCGACAATTCGCGGATCGGCGTGCCGTCCTGTTTTTCGGGCGGGCGCAAAATGGTGAAATGGACCAGATCGACCGCCGGGTCGACCTTCAACAGGTTGCGCCACGTCCGTTCCCCGGCGTGCGGCTCGCCCGACACCAGCAGCACCCGCAGCCGGTCGCGCACGCCGTTCACCACCACCGCCGCGCGGTTGTTGGCCAGGGTCAATTCCTGCGCCGCCGCTTCCACCTCCAGCTCCAACACATTCTGGCCGCCGTGGGTGATGGCGAGGTCGATGCGGAAATCGCGCCCGACCGGCACGCGGAACCGGCGCGCCGCCCCGCCATCCTGCCGCAGCGTCACCGCCGCGTCGGGCGATTGGCGGCCCGGCATATCGTCCACCCGGATGGTCAGATCGACCGACTTGCCCACAAGGCCGTAGCTGGGGGCCTGGACGATGGCGATGCGGCGGTCGCCCTCGTCATGATCGCCGGTCAGCAGGGTGTGAACCGGCCCGATGCCCGCCAGCTTGCTGACCGGGTCGGGGATGTCGTGCACCTGCCCGTCGGTGATCAACACCGCCCCGGCCATGCGGCGGCGCGGCACGTCGGCCATCGCGCGGTTCAGCGCATCGAACAGATGGGTTTCGTGGATCGTTCCGTTCTCATCCCCACCGGCGCGGACGACGCGCAATTCCAGGTCCGGAACGGCTTTCAGCTTGGCGGTCAGATCGGCCAGCGCCCATTCGGCCCGCGCCCGCCGCTGCCCGATGGATTGGCTGGGCGAATCATCGACGACGACGACGACCACATCCTTGATCGGTTCCCGCTTTTCCTGGATCAGGGAGGGGTTGGCCAAGCCCAGCGCCAGCACCAGCACCGCCAGCAGCCGCAACCCCGCTCCCCGCGCCCGCCGCAGCAGCGCGACCAGCACGACCAGCAGCGCCACCCCGACCAGCGGGGCCAGCAGGCCCCAGGGGACCAGCGGGGCGAAGGCGACCGACGCGCCCGACCAGGGATCGGCGGGACTCATTGGCCAAGCCTTTCCAGAATGGCGGGAACATGGACCTGATCGGCCTTGTAATTGCCGGTCAGCGCGTACATCACCAGATTGACTCCGAAACGATAGGCGGTTTCACGCTGCCGTTCGCTACCCGGAACGACCGCGAACATCGGTTGCCCGTTGCGGTTGACCGCCCAGGCCGACGCCCAATCGTTGCCGCCGATCACCACCGGCGACACGCCGTCGTTGCCGCGCCCCTCCCGCGCTTCGATCCACAAATCCGACCCGGTGGAGCGGCCGGGGAAATCCTGAAGCAGATAGAAGGACTTGCGCAGCACATGGTCGGGCGGGACCGGGGCCAGCGGCGGAATGTCCAACCCATCGACCAGCCGTTGCAACACCCGCGATCCGCCACCCGCCGCCTGATCACGCGTGTCGAACAGGATCGCCCCGCCGCCGCGCAGATAGGCGTTCACCCGCGACCGCGCGGCGTCGGACAAGGATCCTTGCCGATCCGAAACGGGCCAATAGAGCAGCGGGTAGAAGGCCAGCTCGTCGCGTTCGGGATCGACGCCGACCACGCCCATGGCGTCCACCGCCGTGCGCAGGTTCAACGCCGCCGCCAGCCCTTCCAACCCGGCGCGCGCGGTGTCGTCCAGCGCGCCGTCCCCGGTCAGGACATGGGCGAGATGGGTTTCCGCCGTGACCTTCACCGCCTGATCGCCCACCGCCTGATCGATGCCCAGCGCGCGGGCCACGTCCGGCTGCAACAGCGCCAGCGCCAGCAGCAGCCCGGCCACCGCACCGCCGCGCCGCCTCCACGCCGCCGGGGTCAGCAACCCGCGCAGGGCCAGCGCGATCACCAGATCGACCGTCAACAGCGCCAGCGCGGCGGCCAGCAGCGCCGGTTTCAACGCCACCTCGCCCCGCCCGCCATAGCCGGAACGGGCCACCCCGGTTGGAAACGGCCCCAGCGGCTCCAACCCGGCGATGGCTGGGGACAGGTTGACGGCGCGGCGGCGCTCCTCCCCACCGTAGAAGCCGGGCGGGTGGCGCGGGCCGACGATGTCCGCCGCCGCGTTGCCGGGAATGGGAAAGGCGGTGGCGGTCGGCGCGACCAGACGCCCGGTTCCGTCCAGCAGGCTGACCGGCTCCAACGCCGCCGCCCCTCCAACTCCAGCCCCGGTTCCGCCCGCCACGCCGCCGCTCAACGCCAGCACCCGGCGCAGCATGTCCACGAACAGGCCGGACAGCGGCAGGTTGGACCAATCCGGGCTGGCGGTGGTGTGGACCAGCACCAGCCAACCGTCGCCGCGCCGTTCGGACGTGACCAGCGGTGTGCCGTCGGCCAGCCGCGCCCAGGTCCGTTCGGCCAGATCCAGCGCCGGTTCGGCCAGCACCTGCCGGTTCACCAGCACATCGGGCGGCACCACCAGCCCCTCGAACGGGGATTTGGCGGGGAAGGGTTGCAGGCTGGCCGGTTCCGACCAGGACAGCGCCCCGCCCAACGCGCGGTCGCCCACCCGCAGGCGAACGGGAATCAGGGAGTCGGCGTGCTGGGCCAGACGCGGCCCGGCGAAGCGCAACAGCACCCCGCCCTTGCGCACCCAGCCATCGACGCTTTGCGCCTCCGCCCCGGTCAGCGCGCCGATGTCGGACAGGACCAGCACGGCCAGATCGCGTTTCAGCAGTTCCGCCGTCGTGCCGCGCCGCACCTCGGTGTAGGGCGACAGGGCGCGGTCGAGGTAATGCAGATCGGACAGCAGGGGTTGGCTCTCGCCCTCCGGTCGGCCGGACACCAGACCGACCGGGCGGCGACGCCACCGCTCGTCCAGCAGCACCGTGGCCCCGGCGGTGCTGTCGCCTTCGATCCGCAGGCTGGCGGCGTCGTTGCGCAGCTCGGCTGGCAGGTCGAGCCGCAATTCGCGGGCCTTCTGGCCAACCTCCATCACCATGGTGTCGCGGGCCAGCAACCGCCCGTCGGCGGCGGACAGCCGCAGCGTCACCGGATCGGGCCGGGCGGCGTCGGCGCGCAGGACGCGCGCGACCAGGGCGTTGCCCTCGGTGGTGGGGGGCAGCAGCAGATGGGGCGGCTTGTCCGCCGAATCGTCCAGGATGTCCGCCGACCCCAGCCGTTGCAGGCTTTCGGCCAGCGCGCGGGCGGAACGGTCGCCCACCCCATCGGCCAGCCACACCGCGTGCGCCGATCCCTGGATCGCCCCCTGGACGGCCAGCGCGCGCACGGACGCCAGGGTGGCGGCGCGGTCGGTCGGCCAGGGCAGCGGCTCCAACGCCTGGGCCAAGCGCCGGGCCTCGGCGGCGGGCACGGCCAGCGCGGGGGGGCGGGTCTCCCCGCCGGGCAGCGGGGCGGTGGGCAGCAGGATGACCGGGCGGCTCTGCCGTTCGGCCTGGGCGATCAACGCCTCCATCGCCTGCCGCCGGGCGGGCCAGTCGCGCCCCGACGCCCATCCATTGTCCACCACCAGCAGCAGCGGCCCACCGCCGGGCAAGGCGGCGCGCGGGTTCAGCAGCGGCCCCGCCAGCGCCAGAATCACCAGACCGGCCAGCAGCAATCGCAGCGCCAGCAGCCACCAGGGCGTGCGCGCCGGGGTTTCTTCCGCCGCGATCAGGTCGCGCAACAGCAGCAGCGCCGGAAAGCGCACCCGCCGGGCCGCCGGGGGCGTCAGGCGCAACAGCCACCACAGCGCGGGCAAGGCGGCCAGCGCGGTCAGAACCCAGGGGGCGGCAAAGGCGATCGGTCCAAGGCCCAGCATCGGCGCGTCTTACGGGGTTGCGGAAAGAGAGGGTCGGCGCGCGCGCCAGAGACGGGCGCGGAACAGACAATGGGTCATGGCACCTCCCGCGCCAAGGCACCCCACAGCCCCAACAGCGCGCCGGTCGGCGGCCGGTCGGTGCGGTGGGTGGCGAAACTCCAACCGACACCGCGCGCCAGCGCCGCCAACCCGTCGCGCTGGGCCTGAAGCCGGGCGCGGTAGGCGTCGCGGATGGCGTCCACGCGCGGGACCAGCAAGCGCCCCTCCCCCTCCATCCCATCGAAGGCGACGCGGCCGGTGTAGGGCAGGCTTTCTTCCGCCGGATCCAGAACTTGCAACAGATGACCGCGCAGCCCCTGCCCGCTCAACGCGGCGACACAGGCGGCGATGCGGTCCAACGGGGCCAGAAAATCGCCGATCAGCAGGATTTGGGCGTGGCGCGGCAGGGGTTCCGGGTGGGGAAGCGGATCGGAATCGTTGGCCGCCTGATCGTTGGCCGTTTTGGGGTCGGTCATCCGCCGGGCCAGCCGATCCACCGCCGCCTTGCCATGGTCGGGGCGGACGCCGGAATTCAGCAGCGCGATCCGCTCCCCCCCGCGCGCCAGCAGCACGGCGGTGGCGAGCAGCAGCAGGTCGGCGCGCTCGCGCTTGGTCGGCAGGCCGGGCGCGGAGCGGAACGCCATCGAGGGCGAGCGGTCGCGCCAGAGCCAGACGCTTTGCGCCGCCTCCCACTCGTTTTCACGGACATAGACCGGTTGGGATTTGGCCGATTGCCGCCAGTCGATCATCGACGGCGAATCGCCGCTCTGGTACCGGCGGAACTGCCAGAAACTCTCTCCCAAGCCGACCCGGCGGCGGCCATGCACGCCGGGCGCGACCGTCGCCGCCACCCGCTCCGCCGCCACCAGCAGCGGCGGCAGCGCCGCCGACAGCGCTTCCGCCCGGTGGCGGGCGTGCAGGGAGGTGGAGGATCCGGGGGGCTGGGGCACGGGCGCGGGCTTTCGGCAAGGGGCTTTTCGGTTTGGGGCTTTCGGTTGGGAACGGGGTCAGGCCAACGGCTCGCACAGGCGGTCGATGAGGGCGTCCAGCGTCACCCCATCGGCCCGCGCGGCGAAATTCAGCGCCATGCGGTGCTTCAGGATCGGTTTGGCCAGCGCCAGCACATCGTCCAGCGAGGGCGACAGCCGCCCGTCCAGCACGGCGCGGGCGCGGGCGGCGAGCATCAGCGCCTGGCTGGCGCGCGGCCCCGGCCCCCAGGCGACGTGACGGCGCACCTCCTCCAACTCGGAGCTGTCGGGGCGGCCCCGGCGCACCAGATCGAGGATGCCGTCAACCACCGCGTCGCCCACCGGCAGGCGGCGGACCAGCCGCTGGGCCGCCAGCAGATCGTCGGCGGACAGAACCGGGCGGGCGCGGGCGCTGTCGGCGCTGGTGGTGGCGATCATCATCCGGCGTTCGGCGTCGCGATCCGGGTAATCGACGTCGATCTGCATCAGGAAGCGGTCAAGCTGCGCCTCGGGCAGCGGATAGGTCCCCTCCTGCTCCAACGGGTTCTGGGTGGCCAGCACGTGAAAGGGTTGCGGCAGCGGGTGATATTGCCCGGCGACCGACACGCGATGCTCCTGCATCGCCTGCAACAGCGCCGATTGGGTGCGCGGGCTGGCGCGGTTGATCTCGTCGGCCATCAGCAATTGGCTGAAGACCGGGCCGGGCAGGAAGCGGAAGGAGCGGCGGCCGCTGTCGCTTTCCTCCAGCACCTCCGACCCCAGAATGTCGGCGGGCATCAGGTCGGGCGTGCATTGGATGCGCTTTTCCCCCAGCCCCAGCACCGCGCCCAGCGTTTCGACCAGCCGGGTTTTCGCCAGACCGGGAACGCCGATCAGCAGCACATGGCCGCCCGCCAGCAGGGTGACAAGCGTCCGGTCGATCACGTCCTGCTGACCGAAGATGATCCGGGCCACGCCCGCCCGCACCTCCGCCAGCCGCGCGCCCAGCTCCTCGATCTCGGCCAGCAGGCGGCGGGGGTCCTCCGCCATCGTCGATGACAGGCTGTGCGGGATCTCCGATGCGTTCAACGTCTGGCGCTCCTCTGTCTGGCGATCCGGTGTGACCTGTTTCGGGGGCGGCACCCCGCCCCATCAACTCTAGTGGACCTGCGCCCCGAGTGTGGCGAAAATACGCAGCGGAGCGACCCAAAAAAACACGCAAGGGATGGAACGGCATGACCAGCGGCGACGACACAGCGAACGAGACGCGCGCGGCGCGGCGGGCGGCGCTGACGCCACCGGTCGGCGCGCCCCCCCTGCCCGACCGTCTGCCGGGGGAGGAGGCCTACGACATCCGCATCGCCCGCGACGGCACATGGTTCCACAACGGCGAGCCGATCCGCCGGATCGAGCTGGCCAAGCTGTTCGCCACCATCCTGCAACGCGACGCGGTCGGCGATTACTGGCTGATGACCCCGGTCGAGCATGGCCGGATTTGGGTGGAGGACGCGCCCTTCGTCGCCGTGGAGATGATTGTGGCGGGCGACGGGGCCGAACAGGTCCTGTCCTTCCGCACCAATCTGGACCAATGGGTGGAGGCTGGCCCCGATCACCCGATCCGTGTGGCCGTCCACCCGGACAGCGGGGAGCCGACGCCCTATGTCGGTCTGCCAAGGGGGTTGGAGGCGCGCATCGCCCGGCCCATCTTCTATGACATGGTGGCGCGCAGCGACGCCCGCGCGACCGAATCCGGTGCATCCGAGGTGGGTGTCTGGAGCAACGGGGTGTTTTTCGCGCTGGGGACGCTGCCGGAGGAATGACGATCACGGACATGACGGTGGCGACCATGCCCCTGGCGGAGATCCGCCGTCGCTTGGCGGCGGGCGACGGCGCGCGGGGCCTGCGCGGCGACCACGACCTGAACCCTGATTTCGCCCCCGATTCCAGCCCGGCGCACACCCCGGCGCTGCGCGACGCCGCCGTGCTGGTCCCGCTGGTGGACCGGGGGGCGGACGGGATCACGGTGATCCTGACCCAACGCACGACGACGCTGAGCGCCCACGCCGGGCAGATCAGCTTCCCCGGCGGGCGGCTGGAGCCGGAGGATCCCTCCGCCGAGGCCGCCGCCCTGCGCGAAACGGCGGAGGAGATCGGCCTGTCGCACGAGCGGATCGAGATCATCGGGCGGCTCGACACCTACGTCACCCGCACCGGTTTCCGGGTGACGCCGGTGGTCGGGGTGGTCTCCCCCCCCTTCACGCTGGCCCCCGACCCGGTCGAGGTGGCGGAGGTGTTCGAGGTCCCGCTGTCGGTCTTCCTCCACCCCGACCACCCGCAGCGGCACAGCCGGGTGTTTCTGGGCAAGGATCGCTTCTTTTACGTCTTCCCCTATCAGGACCGCTTCATCTGGGGGGCGACCGCCGGGATGCTGGTCAACCTGCGCGACGCGCTGGGGGTGGCGCTGAACGGGGCGCTGGAACGGGCCGATTGAGTGCGCGCACCACCTTGCCGAAGGCCGCCGCCGGGCAGGATCGGGTCATGACCGCCGCCGCCCGCCTGGACCCGCAACCCTGGATGACCGCGCCCGCCAGCCGGGCGGTGTTCGCCGCGCTCGCTGCGGGCGGGGCCGACGCGCGCTTTGTCGGCGGCTGCGTGCGCGACGCGTGGCTGGGGCGGCCGGTGAAGGACATCGACATCGCCACCCACGCCCCGCCCGACCGGGTGATGGAGCTGCTGACCGCCGCCGGGCTGCGCGCCATCCCCACCGGCATCGCCCATGGCACGGTGACGGCGCTGTCGGGCGGCCAACCCTATGAAATCACCACCCTGCGCCGGGATGTGGAGAGCGATGGCCGCCACGCCCGAGTCGTCTTCACCGACGATTGGGAGGAGGACGCCGCCCGCCGCGACCTGACGATGAACGCGCTGAGCTGCACCGCCGACGGCCTGGTGTATGACCCGCTCGGCGGCTTGGCCGATCTGGCGGCGGGGCGGGTGCGCTTCGTCGGCGACGCCGTGCGCCGCATGACCGAGGATGTGTTGCGCCTGCTGCGCTTCTTCCGCTTTTACGCCCATTACGGGCGCGGCGCGCCGGACGCGGAGGCGTTGGCCGCCTGCGTCGCGCTCGCCCCCCGCCTGCCCAACCTGTCGGGGGAACGGGTGCGCGGCGAGCTGTTCCGCCTGCTGACCACCCCGGACGCCGCCGCCACCAGCGCCGCAGAGGTGTGGCGGCTGATGATCGATCACGGCGTGATGGCCCACCTGCTGCCCAGCGCCACCCGCACCGCCCGGCTGGCCCGCCTGGCCCGGCTGGAGCATGACCTCGGCATCCCCGCCGACCCGACCCGCCGTCTGGCCGCCGTGCTCGACGCCGACCGCGCCGAGTCGCTGCGCATCGCCGACCGGTTGCGCCTGTCCAACCCGGAGCGCGACCGGTTGGCGGCCCTGACCGAACCGCCGGTGGCGCTGCCGATCCACGCCGCCGCCAGCGAACACCAGCGCACCGCGCTGCGCCAAGCCCTCTACCGCGTCGGCAACGCCGCGCTCTACCATGATCTCGTTCTGCTGGCCGCCACCGACGCCCCCGGCCCCCTTGACCTCGCCGACCCGCGCGCCGCGCTGGCGGTGGCGGAGGATTTGCCGACCCTGCGCCTGCCCATCGCCGGGCGCGACCTGCTGGCGCTGGGGGTGGAGCGCGGCCCGGCGCTGGGCGCGCTGCTGAAACGGGTGGAGGCGTGGTGGATCGCCGGAGATTTCCGGGCCGACCGTGCGGCCTGCCTGGACCAGGCGCGGGGGATGCTGGACGCCTGACGGCTTACGGCCACTTCACTTCCGGCGGCAGGCTCATCAGGATGGCTTCGGTGTTGCCGCCGGTCTTCAGGCCGAAGGTGGTTCCCCGGTCGTACAACAGGTTGAACTCCACGTAGCGACCCCGGCGGACGAGCTGGTGTTCGCGCTGCTCCACCGTCCAGGGGCGATTCATGTGGCGGCGGACCAGATCGGCGTAGGTCTCGAAAAAGGCGGTGCCGACGTCCTGGGTGAAGGCGAAATCCGCCTCCCAATTCCCCGAATCGAGGCCGTCAAAGAAGATGCCGCCGACGCCGCGCGCCTCGTTGCGGTGGGGCAGGAAGAAGTAGCGGTCGCACCACTCCTTGTACTTGGCGTAATATTCGGGGTCGTGGCGGTCGCAGGCGGCCTTCAGCCCGGCGTGGAAATCCGCCGTGTCCTGATCGTCCGGGATCATCGGCGTCAGGTCGGCCCCGCCGCCGAACCAGCTTTTCGTCGTCACCAGATGGCGGGTGTTCATGTGGGTGGCCGGGACCAGGGGGGAGCGCATGTGCGCCACCAGACTGATGCCCGCCGCCCAGAATGCGCCGGTTTCCGCCGCACCGGGGATGTTGGCGCGGAATTCCGGGCTGAACACGCCGTGGACGACGGAGATGTTGACGCCGACCTTCTCGAACACCCGGCCTTTCATCACCGCCATGGTCCCGCCGCCGCCCTCGCCACCGCCGTGATCGGGGCGGGTCCAGCTCTTGCGCTCGAATCGGCCGGGGGGCAGATCGGCGTGGGTCCCGGTCAACTCGTCCTCCAGCGCCTCGAACCCGGCGCAAATCCGGTCGCGCAGGCTGGCGAACCACGCGGCGGCGCGGGCCTTGCGCGCCTCGACAAGGGCCGGATCGGTCGCGGCGGCGGCGGGAGCGGCGGGCGGAACGGGGGCGGTCATGGCAGGCTCGCAGGCTCAAAGGACGGGGACAGGGGCGGGACCGGAGTCGGCTGAGGCGGTTTGCCGCAGCGCCTCACCCAACACCATCGCGGCGCTGATCGCAACGTTCAAGGAGCGGGCGGGCGGGCGAAGCGGGATGACCAGACGGGCGTCGGCGGCGTCGTGCACCGCGTCGGGCACGCCAGCGCTCTCCTGCCCCACCATGATCCGGTCGTCGGAGGCAAAGGCAAAGCCGGTGTAGGGCTGGGCCGCGCGGGTGGTCAGCAGCACCAGACGCCCGACCTGCGGGCTGGCGGCGTAGGCTTCCCACGAGCTGTGGCGGATCCATATCAACTGGTCGAGATAGTCCATCCCGGCCCGGCGCAGACGGCGGTCGTCCAAAACGAATCCGCAAGGCTCGATCAGGTCGAGTGGCAGGCCCAACCCCGCCGCCAGCCGCATCAACGTGCCGGTGTTCTGGGGAATGTCGGGTTGGAACAGGACGAGGCGCATTGGAATCCCTCTGAAAAACCATCCGTGTGCGTACAAAATCATGCTGCATCGCAACGCGCGACACCGTGTCCGGCGACAAAGCCTTTTCAAGTGGGCAGCGCAACGGTATACCGCAACCCCGAAACACCAGAGTCCTGGACTCTGGAGCGACGCGGCGTGCCCGAGGTTCATCGACCCGACGGACAAGCCCGTCAAGTCGTGCTACAGAACGGTCCATCGGTCGTCCGGCGTGAACCTGCGCACGTCGGGCATGCCTTGAGGAGAAACAGGCTTATGGCTCAGACCACGCATCCGCCCGGGACGGGTGGCCACGCGGCCTCCGGCGACGGTTCCAACCGCCGCGATTTTCTCTATCTTGCCACCGGCGCGGTTGGCGTTGTCGGGGCCGCTTCGGCGGCTTGGCCCTTCATCAGCAGCATGAACCCGGCCGCCGACACCCTGGCGCTGGCGTCCATCGACGTCGATCTGGCCCCGGTCGCCGAAGGCCAGGCCATCACCGTGACGTGGCGCGGCAAGCCGGTGTTCGTCCGTCACCGCAACGCCAAGGAAATCGAGCAGGCCAAGACGGTCAATCTCGGCGACCTGCGCGACCCGGTGGCCGACGAGGCCCGCGTCAAGAAGCCGGAATGGCTGATCGTCGTCGGCATCTGCACGCATCTCGGCTGTGTCCCGCTGGGGCAGAAGGTCACGGATCCGCGCGGCGACTTCGAGGGCTGGTTCTGCCCTTGCCACGGTTCGCACTACGACACCGCCGGGCGCATCCGCAAGGGTCCGGCCCCGGCCAACCTCGTGGTTCCGACGTACGCCTTCACCAGCGATACCAAGATCCGCCTCGGTTAAGCGGCCTTAAGGTTCAGGAGACCCCGAGATGGCTCAGGCTCAAGCCTCGAAATTCAAGAACCCGCTCGTGAACTGGATCGACAGCCGTCTGCCGATCTTCACGATGCTGGATCACGAGTACAACCACTACCCGATGCCCCGGAACGTCAACTATCTGTGGGCGTTCGGTGCGATTGCCGGCATCATGCTGGTGATCATGATCGCCACCGGCCTGTTCCTGGCGATGCAATATTCGTCGCACACCTCGTTGGCCTTCGATTCGGTCGAGCGCATCATGCGCGACGTGAATTACGGCTGGCTGCTGCGCTATGTGCACGCCAACGGCGCGTCGATGTTCTTCATCGCCGTCTACATCCACATGTTCCGTGGTCTCTATTACGGGTCCTACAAGGCCCCGCGCGAGATCCTGTGGATCCTCGGCGTCATCATCTTCCTCGTCATGATGGGCACCGCCTTCATGGGCTATGTGCTGCCTTGGGGCCAGATGAGCTTCTGGGGCGCGACCGTCATCACGAACCTGTTCTCGGCCTTCCCGATCGTCGGCGATCCGATCGTCACCCTGCTGTGGGGCGGCTTCTCGGTCGACAACCCGACGCTGAACCGCTTCTTCGCGCTGCATTTCCTGCTGCCCTTCGTCCTGCTGGGTCTGGTGATCCTGCACACGGCAGCACTGCACGTCTGCGGTTCGAACAACCCGCTGGGCATCGACGCGAAGGGGCCGCAGGACACCGTTCCGTTCAACCCCTACGTCACGCTGAAGGACGGCTTTGCGGTCGTCATGTTCCTCATCGTGTTCGCGTTCTTCGTCTTCTTCATGCCGAACTATCTGGGCCACCCGGACAACTACATTCCGGCCAACCCGTTGGTGACGCCCGCGCACATCGTGCCGGAATGGTACTTCCTGCCCTTCTACGCCATTCTGCGCGCGATCCCCGACAAGCTGGGCGGCGTCATTGCCATGTTCGGCTCGATCGCCCTGTTGATGGCTCTGCCGTGGCTCGACACCTCGAAGGTCCGCAGCTGCAAGTTCCGCCCGATCTACCGTCAGTTCTTCTGGATCCTGGCCATCGACGGCCTGGTTCTGGGCTACGCCGGTGCCATGCCCGCCGAAGGCGCGTGGCTGCTGATCGCCCGGGTCGGCACCTTCTATTACTTCTTCCACTTCCTGGTTCTGCTGCCGGTGTTGGGCAAGCTGGAACGTCCCCTGCCGCTGCCCAACAGCATCAGCGAAGCCGTTCTGAAGGGCGCCCACGCCAAGTCGATGGAGAAGGCCTGATGCGCGCGTTGAAGACTGCAATCCTCTCGGCGGCGCTGGCTCTCGGCCTCGCCGGGGCCGCGCAGGCGTCGGAAGCGGTTCATCTGCCCAAGCAGAGCTGGCCGCACGCGGGCATGTTCGGCACCATCGACAAGGCGGCGGCCCAACGCGGCTTCCAGATCTACAAGGAAGTCTGCTCGGCCTGCCACTCCATGCGTCTGGTCCCGATCCGCACGCTGGCGGGCATCGGCTTCAAGGACGACGAACTCAAGGCGCTGGCCGCCGGGTACGAGGTCCAGGGCGGTCCGAACGACGCCGGTGAGATGTTCATGCGTCCGGCCATTCCGGCCGACCGCTTCCCGTCGCCCTTCGCCAACGAGCAGGCGGCCCGCGCGGCGAACAACGGCGCGCTACCGCCCGATCTGTCGCTGATCGCCAAGGCCCGTGTCGGCGGGGAAGATTACCTGCACGCGTTCCTGACCGGCTTCGAGGAAGCGCCTGCGGGCGTCAACCTGATGCCGGGCATGAACTACAACAAGTATTTCCCCGGCCATCAGGTCGGCATGCCGAACATCCTTCAGCCCGATGGCGTGACCTACGCCGACGGCACGAAGGCCACGGTGGAACAGCAGGCGCGCGACGTCTCGACCTTCCTCACCTTCGTGGCGGAACCGCACCACGACGCGCGCAAGCAGATGGGCGTCAAGGTCATCCTGTTCCTGCTCGTGCTGGCGGGTCTGATGTACGCGTCCAAGCGCAAGCTGTGGAGCACGCTGCACTGATCGGTGCATCGTCTTCCGGCTGACGCCGAACGTTGATTTTCGACTGGACAGGGCACCCCTCGGGGTGCCCTGTTTGGTTTTGGGCGTGTGGTGTCCAGCCAACGGCGGAGGGCGCGATGGATCAGCGGATTGCTGCGGTTCTGGAGTTCTGGTTCGGCGACAGCGCCAAGCCCTTCTGGTTCGCCAAGTCCGCCGCCTTCGACCAGGAGGTTGCCGACCGGCTGGGTTCGCTGCACGAGGCCGCCACGCGCGGGGAGTGCGACGGCTGGATGGACAGCGCCGATGGCTGTCTGGCGCTGTGCGTGCTGCTGGATCAGGTGCCGCGCAACATCTTCCGGGGCACCCCCCGCAGCTTCGCCACCGATCCCCAGGCGCGGGCGGTGGCCAGACACGCGGTGGCCAAGGGGCATGATCTGGCCTGCCCGGCGGACCGCCGGGCCTTCCTGTATCTGCCCTTCGAACATCACGAGGATCTGGCGAATCAGGACCGCTCGATCGCGCTGTTCACCGAACGGGTGGGCGACGCGCTGACGGTGGATTACGCCCACCGGCACCGGGATGTGATCGTCCGATTCGGACGCTTTCCCCATCGGAACGCGATCTTGGGACGCCCGAACACGGAAGAGGAAACCGCGTTTCTGCAGGAGCCGAACTCGTCCTTCTGACCGGTCCCACCCGGTTAGAGCAGATCGCGTTAAATCGGGATCGATTTGACGCGTGAAGATGCTCGATAAACAAAGGCATAGAGCGCCGTGGACTGTTTCATGTTTTGAGCACGGCGCTTGTCTTATAGAATC
>JAIXPD010000087.1 GCA_027486405.1 Azospirillum sp.
CTCCCGGACGACGGGAACGCGGGCGTAGCTCAGGGGTAGAGCACAACCTTGCCAAGGTTGGGGTCGAGGGTTCGAATCCCTTCGCCCGCTCCAGTTCTCCGGTGAACAGCACAAAACACACGATACAAGCGATATCCAAGGGCCGAGCGCAGCGCGCGTCGGCCCTTCGCGTTTCCAGGCCCGTGATGACTTGCGCGGTTGGCTGGATTACCCTTTTCCCATCCTGACCAGGATCACCCGCCGCCGCCCGTGCATCGATGGGGCGCTGGCGGATGCCGCCTTGCGGGACCGGCAACCACCAGGAAGCAACCACCAGGAACGAGACCGGCATGACCGACGACGACCGCGACGACCTGCCCACCGGACGCCTGCGCATCGACAAATGGCTGTGGTACGCGCGTTTTTTCAAAACGCGCAGCCTCGCCGCCAAGATCTGCAACGACGGTGGGGTGCGGCTGTCGGGAACGGTGGTGTCCAAGGCGCACGCGGCGGTGAAGCCGGGGGATGTCCTGACCTTCGCCCAGGGCCGTCACATCCGCGTCATCAAGGTGCTGGGGCTGGGAAGTCGGCGCGGACCGGCCCCGGAGGCCCAGGCGCTGTACGAGGATCTCGCCCCGCCGGTGGCCGAGGAGCGGTTGGAGGATCCTTACCGCGCGCCCGGCAGCGGTCGCCCGACCAAGCGCGACCGCCGCGCCCTCGACGCCTTTCTGGGGGAAGGGGAGTAGGGGCGGGCGGTTACGGCGCGGTCCCGGCGGTCGCGGCCGCCAGCGGCGGCGGTTGAACGGCGACCCGGTTGCGCCCCGCTTGCTTGGCGGTGTACAGCGCGCTGTCCGCCGCCTGGAGCATGTGATCCCAGCCTGAATACCCGCCATCCGACCAGGCCAGCCCCAGGCTGGTCGTGACCGGAATGCGCTCGCCACGATGCTGGATGACCAGGGACGCGACCAGGCGGCAGATCCGCTCACCCGCCGCCTTGGCGTAAACCATCCCCCGGCGGCGTCATACCGGCCATGCGGGCTGAAATCTGGAGTCATTCAAAAAAGTTCCAGTCCGCGTGATCCAAATCATTTTACCATACGTATCACCATCAACCGGGTGAACCGACCACCGTCCCGACCCTTGTCCTCCGACCGCTCCGTTCTGAACGGCCGGGGTTCATCAGACGGGATCAACGGCCACCCCAACGCGCGAGACTGGCTGCACCATCGCTGCACGGCGCCGCCCAGACGGGAAGGAAGGGACGGATGGCTTACATTGACGATCCGGAGACTCAGCGGGCGAATCTGAGCTTCATCAAGGCTTCCATGCGCGAACCGCTGCTGTCGCGCGATCATGAATTCGAACTGGCCCGGAAATGGCGGGAAGAGGGGAACGAGCGCGCCCTGCACGAGTTGGTGCGCGCCTACACCCGTCTGGTCATCGCCACCGCGTCGCGGTTCCGCAACTATGGTCTGCCGATGGGCGATCTGGTGCAGGAGGGCAATGTCGGGTTGATGCAGGCCGCCAGCCGCTTCGAACCCGACCGCGAGGTGCGGTTTTCCACCTACGCCGCCTGGTGGATCCGCTCGGCGATGCAGGATTACATCCTGCGCAACTGGTCGATCGTGCGCACCGGAACCACGGCCGCGCAGAAATCCCTGTTCTTCAACCTGCGCCGCCTGCGCGCCAAGATCGACAGCGCGTCGCAGAACGGCAGCGGCAACCGGCTGACCAAGGAAGGCCGGGAGTGGATCGCCGGTGAACTGAACGTGGATGTGGCCGAGGTGGAGGCGATGGAAATGCGCCTGTCCGGGGCCGACCAGTCGCTCAACACCCCCGTTGCCGACGGATCGGACGATGATTGGCAGGATTTCCTGGCCGATCAACGCCCCTCGCCGGAGGAGGTGGTGATCGGGATGCGCGACGCGCACACCCGTTCCCAATGGCTGGCCGAAGCGCTGGGCGAACTCAGCCCGCGCGAACGCACCATCATCCGCGAACGCCGCCTGCGCGACGAAGGGGCGACGTTGGAAGAGCTGGGCCGCGAGTTGGGCGTCAGCAAGGAACGGGTCCGCCAGTTGGAACACCGCGCCATGATGAAGCTGCGCGATTCGATGCTGAAGCGTGTGGAGGATTCCGGCGATCTGGTCGCCAACCCGTAAGCGGCGCTGATCGGGGCGAAAGGCCCCATTCGTCGTCTCGGCTGGTCAATCGGCTCCGGACAACGCCCGTCCGCGTTCGCGCGGGTGGGCGTTGTCGTGTGTGGCGGACGGCGACTCGCCCTCGGCCTTGTCCGTCTCGTCCTCGTCCTCGTCCTCCGCCACCAACCGCCACAGTTCGGTCATGCCGGTGCGGCCGCGCAGGGAGCGGCCCCCCTGGCGCACCAGCGGGGCGGTTCCATCGCCCTTGGTGGCGGTGACGCCGCTGGTCAGCACGATCACGTCGGCGTCGCCCTGAAGCGCGGCGGACAGCTCCTCGATCCGGGCGGCGACGTTCACGGTGTCGCCGATGATGGTGTAGTTGATGCGGTTGGCCGACCCGATGTTGCCGACCACCACCGGGCCGCTGTGCAGACCGACGCGCACGCGGATCGGTTCTTGACCGGCGGCGACGCGGCGGCGGTTGTCGGCCAGCACCGCCCGGTGGATGGCGTGGGCGGCGCGCAGGGCGCGGGCGGCGTGGTCCTCCTGCTTTTCCGGCGCGCCCCAGAAGGCCATCAGCGAGTCGCCGATGAATTTGTCCACCGTGCCGCCCTCCGCCTCGATGCAGGCGGCCAGCAGGGTGAAATGCTCGTTCAACAGGGCGGCGGTGTCGGCGGCGCTGCGGTGTTCGGCCATGCGGGAAAAGCCGCGAATGTCGGTGAACATCACCGTCACCTCGCGCTGGACCGAATCCAGCCCGTCGCCCTGGGTGGCCCGTTGGCGCATCAGCCGCAGCACCAGCGCCTTGGGCACATAGGTTTCGAACCAGCGCAGGCCCGCGACCATCGCGTTGAAGGCGGTGGCGGCGCGCGCCATCTCCTGCAACCGCGAATCGGGCAGGTCGGTGATGGTCTGGAATTCAAAAGCGCGGACGCGGTCGGCGGCCTCGGCCAGCCGGGCGATCTGGCGGCTGATCCGCCGCCCGACGAACAGCGCCACGGCCACCGAAATCAGCAGGATCGCCAGCCCGGCCAACCCGGTCTTCACCAGCCGCCGCACCTCGCCGTTCATTTCGCTTTCGCGGAACCCGATGCCGATGATCCATTCCTGCTGGCCATAGCCCGCCATCGACCGCATCAGGAACAGGTAATCGTCCCCGCCGATGTGGACGGATTGGCCGATCACGCGCTTTTTCAGGGCGTCCACCGGCACGCCGTTGGTCCAGAGCGCGGCGAGCGCGGGGTCGTCCACCTGATCGATGCGCGGCAGCGGCGGGCCGTCCGGCTTGTTGGAGAAATCGAAACTGCGCCCGACCAGGGCCGGATGGGCCAGCACATGGGTGCGGTCGTACAGCACAAAGGCGTTCAACCCCTGCTCGACGTAGAGGGCCGACAGGAAACGCGACAGGTCGCCCAGCGACACGCCGACCGCCACCTGCCCCAGATAACGCCCATCGCGCCGCACCGGCTGGTACAGGGTGATCAGGCTGTTCGAGGCTTCCTTCAGCCAAAAGGGATCGGCCCAGGCGGCGGCCCCCCGGCTGGGGCCGTTTAGCAGCTCCGGCGGGATGGTGCTGTCGCCCTGCAAATCCATGGTTCCGGCCATCAGCCCGCCGTTCATCCGTCCGGCCTGCGCGCCGGTCAGGTCGGGGCGCAGAAAGGCCACGCCGGTCACGTCGGGGGCGGCGGCGAGCGCGCCGCGCAGCGTGATGGTCAAATGGTCGGTGTCGCTGGGATCCAGGTCGCCGCGTTCGATCAGACCGGCCACGAACCGGGCCATGTCGCGGGCGGGGTCGAGCTGGTGGCGCACCCGCACCTCCACCCCGGCGAGCGCCAGATCGGCCTTGTCGTTCAGCAGGGCAAAGGTGTTGGTGCTGGCGCTGACCAGCCCCAGGACCAGAACGCTCGCCACCGCCGCCAGCATCAGCGAGCCGAACCCGGCGACCAGCACCGCTGCGATGGGCAGGCGCAACCGCTTCCGGGGCAAGGGCCGGGCGTGGTCCGTCGGGGACGCGGGAGAGCGGTCGGGCATGGCGGCACCGTACCCGACCGGGGCGGACCGGGGCAACCCGTGCCGCACCCGCGAAGGGTGAAATATAAGAGACAGGCTTGCCGGGTGGCCCCGGCCCGCTGATAGGATGCGGGCATGACACCCGCGCCCGCTTGCTTGAAGCTTGCGACGGTGATCCGGACGCTGCTTTTTGCCCTGGTCTTTCCGCTGTTGTGGACCACCGCCGCGTCGGCGGACCCTTGGCGCGTGGCCTCGGTGATCGATGGCGACACGCTGGAGTTGACCGACGGGCGGCGCGTCCGTCTGGCCGGGATCGAGGCGGCGAAGCCGCCGCGCTTTGCGGTGCCCGGTGAACGGCTCTGGCCCTTGGCCGACGCGGCGACGGCGGCCTTGGCCCGGTTGGTGGAAGGACGGGCGGTGACGCCGCGCGGGGCGGTGGCGACCGACCGCCATGGCCAACTGCTGGCCCATCTGTTGCGCGACGATGGGCTGTGGCTGCAAGCCGACCTGCTGGCCCAGGGCCACGCCCGCGTCCACACCCGCCCCGACGCCCGCGCCTTCGCCGCCGAATTGCTGGCGACGGAGGAGGCGGCGCGGCGCGACCGGCGCGGCCTGTGGCGGACCCGCGTCTACGCCGTCCGCCCGGCGGATCCGGAGACGCTGGCGCGTGACCGCGACAGCTTCCAGATCGTGGAAGGCCGGGTTCTGCGCGTCACCAAAACCGGGGGCGAAGCCTATCTTGATTTCGGCGCGGACTGGCGCAGCGACGTGACCGTGCACATCGCGCGCGGGGTGATGCGGGAGTTTGCCAAGGCGGGCATCGACCCGTTATCGTATGAAGGCAAAACAATCCGCGTGCGCGGCTGGATCGGGTTGCGCAGCGGCCCGATGATCGAGGCCACCCACCCGGAGCAGATCGAGCGGGTGAGCGCGGGGGCCGGTTCGCCGGAGCCGCCCGCCGCCGCCCCGCCTGTGGTCCGGCCATCCGGTGCCACCCCCGCCACCGCCTCCTCCGTCCCGCCCGCCACCCCGCCCGCCACCCCGCCCACCGCCCCACCCATCGACGAAGAGGACGACCCGGAATGATCGCTCGTCTCTTGACCGCCTGTCTGTTGCTGATCGCGTCGCCGCTGCTGGCCGCCGGGCCGGAGTTGACCATCGCGATCGCCGGTGTGGAACGCCGCATCGATCGCGACGCGCTGCTCGCCCGACCCGACGCGGTGACGGTGGACATCGCCAACGACGTCGCCTACGGCCGGGCGATGCGCTACCGCGCCGTGCCGCTCGCCAGCCTGATCGCCGCCGACAGCGTGCCGAAGGACACGACGCTGGAGGGCATCGCCAGCGATGGGTTCGCTGCCCTGTTGCCGCCGGAACTGTGTTTGCGCACCGGCGACAGCGGAGCGGTGGCCTTCCTGGCGGTGGAACCGGCCGATCAGCCCTGGCCGCCGCTGCCGGGCAAGACGGTGTCGGCCGGTCCCTTCTATCTGGTGTGGGTGCGGCCCGACGCCTCGGGCGTGCGCAGCGAGCAATGGCCCTACCAGCTCGCCCGCATCGCCAGCACCGACAACCCGTTGAAACGCTGGCCGCAATTGGCGGTGGACGCGGCGCTGGCGGTGGACTCGCCGATCCGCGCCGGTCAGGCGGTGTTCGTCACCCAATGCATGGCCTGCCACACGCTGAACGGGGCGGGCAGCGCCAACGTCGGGCCGGATCTGAACCGCCCGATGAACCCGACCGAATATCTGACCCCCACCGGCCTGACCAAACTGATCCGCGACCCGCGCGCGGTGCGGAGCTGGCCCAACCAGCAGATGCCCGGCTTTGATGCGACGATGCTGAGCGACGCCGATCTTGACCGGCTGGTCGCCTATCTTGGCCACATGGCCGGGAGGAAGACGCCGTAACGGTGGCGGTCCTGCGCCCTGTCCAGAAACATGGCGGCCTTGGGGTTTTGCCCGCTGGCGCAACCCGGCGTCGGTCCTTTACACTCCCGCCTCGCACCACAGGACCGACGCACTCCAAGGATTCCCGTCATGCCGCGCAGCGAATTTTACCCGCCCATCGACCCGTATCAGGCCGGAACGATCGCGGTGGACGATCTTCACACGGTCTATTGGGAGCAGGCGGGCAACCCGCGCGGCGTGCCGGTGATGTTTCTGCACGGCGGGCCGGGGGCCGGGGCCTCGCCCACCCACCGCCGCTTTTTCGATCCGGCCCATTACCGCATCGTCGTGATGGACCAACGCGGGGCCGGGCGGTCCACCCCGCTGGGCGAAACCCGCGACAACACCACCGAAAAGCTGGTGGAGGATGTCGAAACCCTGCGCCGCCATCTGGGGATCGAGCGCTGGCATCTGTTCGGCGGGTCTTGGGGGTCCACCCTGGCGCTGGCCTACGCCCAGACCCACCCGGACCGTTGCCTGGGCCTGATCCTGCGCGGCATCTTCCTGATGCGGAAGAGCGAGATCGATTGGTTCCTCTATTCGATGCGCGTCCTGTTCCCGGAGGCCTGGGCCGCCTTCGCCGCCCACATCCCGCCCGAGGAGCAGGGCGATCTGCTGGAAGCCTATTGGAAACGGCTCGATTCGCCCGACCGTGCCGTGCGCATGGCCGCCGCGCGGGTGTGGAGCGTGTATGAGGGCAGTTGCTCGTCGCTGCTGCCCTCGCCCGAACTGATCGCGGCGAGCGGGGAGGACACCCACGCGCTGGGGCTGGCGCGGATCGAGGCGCATTACTTCCGTTCCAACCGCTTTACCCCCGAAGACAAGCTGCTGCGCGACGTGCACCGCATCCGCCACATCCCCGCCGTCATCGTGCAGGGGCGGTACGACGTGGTTTGTCCCGTGGTGTCGGCGGACGAGTTGCACCGGGCGTGGCCGGAGGCCGATTACCGCATCATCCCCGACGCCGGTCACTCCGCCATGGAACCCGGCATCCGCGCGGCGCTGGTCCAGGCGACCGAGCGGTTCAAAGAGTATCGCTGAGCGGCGCTCTGACGATTGTTGACAGTGGAAGCGGCTGGAGCGGATCGCGTGAAATCGGAAGAGATTTCACGCGATCCGTTCTGTGTGTGACGCTTCAGACGCGGTCGAGGTACTTGGCGTCGTTGGTGTAGATCAGGTGGTCGCCGCCAATTTTTCCATAAACAAGACGGAATTGTATCTGGCTGCCGCTGTCGTTTGTTCCGAACAGCGTGTAGCTGACGTCCGAATCATTCCCAGGATAGTGATAGTCCCCACCGCCAAAGTAATGATCTTTGTTCAAGTCAATGTGATACGTGACGCTGTCCATCACAATCACAAGCTTCAGGGATGAGAACTCCGACCCGGGTTTGTCGTTGTACGTCGCCATGAAGGTTTGCCCGAATCGCACGTGGCTCAGGGAACCGATGACTTTTGTGTTGTTGATTGAAAAACTGTTGATGGTGATGCCTCTTCCGGCAAGATTTGTCAGATTGACCATACCCATGATTTTTCTCCAAAATTTTTTCCCGCCGAGCGGCGGTAAACACTTGCAAGAAATCAGATCTCATTCAACCGTTCGTGTGAGGGATAATACAATTTGATGCGAAATATGTGCATTTGGCAAAATTGAGCGATGAAAAATACACGCAGCGTATTCCATGCTCAGCATAGGGTTTTAAGATCTCGGAAAAGCAACCAAAGCAATCAACACTCTGAGATTGAAGGTGCGTGAAGGGGGCGTCGTCGCGGCCCAGGCGACCGAGCGGTTCAAGGAGTATCGCTGAGCCGACCGCAGGCGGCGGCGATCCAGGCGCGGAAGGCCCGCATTCCGGGCGTGATCTGTTTTGATTTCAGCCAGGTCAGCCAATAGCCGCCCAGCGTGACGTCGATGGCGAAGGGGCGGACGATCCGCCCGGCCTCCAGCGGGCGGGAGAACATCAGCGGCGGGGCCAGCGCCACCCCGTCGCCCTGGATCGCCGTGTCCACCATCATCCAGGACGAATCGAACACGGTCCCCCGGATCGGCGGCGCTTCCAGCCCGGCGGCGGCGAACCAGCGCGGCCATTCGTCGGACCGGTAGGAGCGCAGCAGCTTTTCCTGCATCAGATCGGCGGGGCTGCCCAGGCGTGCGGCGATGTCCGGCGCGCAGAGCGGCGACAGCGGCGCGTCGAACAGCGGGGCGGCGTCGATGCCGTGCCACGCGCCATCGCCAAAGCGGATGGCGTAATCCAACCCTTCGGCGGCGATGTCCACCCGGTTGTTGTTGGTCATCAGCCGCAGATCGATGAAGGGGTGCGCGTCGGTGAAGGCGCGCAGGCGGGGCAGCAGCCAGCCCACCGCGAAGGTCCCCACCACCCCGACCGTCAGCACCTCGCGCACATGGCCGGTGTCGAATTGTTCCAGCAGGTCGCCGATGCGGTCGAAGGCGTCGCGCAGCACCGGCAGCAACGCCAACCCTTCGTCGGTCAGGGCCAGCCCGCGCGGCAGGCGACGGAACAGCACCGCGCCCAGCCGCTGTTCCAGCGTCTTCACCTGATGGCTGACCGCCGCCTGGGTCACGCACAGCTCGATCGCTGCCTTGGTGAAGCTCTGGTGGCGGGCGGACGCTTCGAAGGCGCGCAGCGCGTTCAACGGCAGATGGGGGCGGACCATGGCGACGCCTGACCTTTCAAAACCAGTGTTCCAGTCAAAACCGGTGTTCCAGCCTGATCGTAAGGCCAAATTTTTCTAGGGACTCGACCGATTTATCATCGTTTGTGTGATGGCTGCCATCCCCCTATTCCTGGTGTCACCCGATCAAAACCTTACAAACATCAAGGATGACGCCGTGTTCGGTCGTTGGAGAGTTACAAAAGCAATTTGCATCGGTCTGGTCCTGGGCGCGGTCACGGCCCCCCTTGCCGCGCGGTCGGCCCGGGCGGACAAAACCGTGTGCACCGTTGTCCTCGACGCCGAGTCGGGGCGGGCGCTGCACCGGCAAGGGCCGTGCGACCAGCGGTTCAGCCCGGCCTCGACCTTCAAGATTCCCTTGGCCCTGATGGGCTATGACGCGGGCATTCTGGAGGACGAGCATCGCCCGCAGTGGGAGGGGCGTCCCGAATCCAGCACCAACCCCGCCGACACCCGCCGCATTGACCCCACCGACTGGGAACGCGATTCGATCGTCTGGTATTCGCAGGCGTTGACCCGCAAGCTGGGCATGGCCCGTTTCCAGGGCTATGTCGACCGTCTGGGCTATGGCAACCGCGACCTGTCGGGCGCGCCGGGCAAGAACAATGGCCTGACCCACGCGTGGCTGATGTCGTCGCTGACCATCTCGCCCGACGAACAGGTGCAGATGCTGCGGCGGTTGCTGGCGCGCGGCCTGCCGGTGTCGCGGCGGGCGCAGGACATGACGGCGGCCATTCTGCCGCAATTCACCGCCGAGGATGGCGGGCGTTTCGGCGGGGCCTGGACCGTGTGGGGCAAGACCGGCAGCGGTTGGATGCGCGACGCGGCGGGCAGGCCCGACCGCAACCGCCCATTGGGCTGGTTCGTGGGCTGGGCCGAACGCGGCGGCGGGCGCATCGTCTTCGCCCGCCTGGAACTGGGCGACCACGCGTCGGACACGCCCGGCGGTCGGGCGGCGCGCGATGCGCTGCTGGCGGAACTGCCGAGCGTCGCGCGGCCATAACCGGCTCTTGCGTTGCGGCGGGCGGGCGCGTATAAGGCGATCCTTCCACGGGCGGCGAGGCCAGGCCGAAAGGCCAGGGCATGCCCAACCGTCCGTTGGAAGTCGACCCTATCCGAATAGGACTGAAAATGCCCAAGCTGAAGACCAAGAGCGGCGCCAAGAAGCGTTTCAAGGTGACTGCCTCCGGCAAGGTCCGCGCCCAGGCGGCCTACAAGCGCCACTGCCTCGAGCCGAAGTCCCCGAACATGAAGCGCAACGCGCGCGGCATGATGACTTTGTGCGACTCCAACGCCCGCACGGTGTTGAAGAACTGGCTGCGCAACGCCTGATACTGGGAAGGAACTGAACCATGGCTCGTGTTAAGCGCGGCGTCACCACGCACGCCCGTCACCGTAAGATCCTGAAGCTCGCCAAGGGCTATCGCGGTCGCAATTCCAAGAACTTCCGCATTGCGATCGAGAAGGTCGAAAAGGCGCTTCGTTACGCCTACCGCGACCGTCGCAACAAGAAGCGCGATTTCCGTGGCCTGTGGATCCAGCGCATCAACGCCGGCGTCCGTCAGTATGGCCTGACCTACTCGCGCTTCATCAACGGCATCAAGCTGGCCGGCATCGAGATCGACCGCAAGGTTCTGTCCGATCTGGCGGCGCGTGAGCCGGAAGCCTTTAAGACCTTGGTGGACAAGGCCCAGGCCGCGCTCGCCTCCAAGGCCGCCGCGTAAAGCACTCGCGACCCGTTCGCGGACGCTTTTTCAGGCGCCACGTGTTAGAGAAGGGAGCCGGGCCTTTGGGTCCGGCTCCCTTTTTGTTTCGATTCCGAATTTTCCCCACGTTTGCCGGGAACCGCCATGCTCGACGCGCTGAAAGACGAACTCCTGTCGCTGGTCAACGCCGCCGCCGATCTTCCGGCGCTGGACGAGGTGCGCGTGAACGCGCTGGGCAAGAAGGGGCGCATCACCGGCTTTATGAAGGAGTTGGGCGGCCTGTCGCCCGACGAGCGCAAGGAGCGCGGCCAGGCGCTGAACGCGCTGAAGGACGAGATCGCCGCCGCGCTCGACGCCCGCAAGGCCGACCTGTCCGCCGCCCATCTGAAGGCGCGGCTGGAGGCCGAGCGCGTGGACGTCACCCTGCCGATCCGCCCGGAAACCGAAGGCCGCATCCACCCGATCAGCCAGACGATGGACGAGATGATCGCCATCTTCGCCGAGATGGGCTTCGCCGTCGCCGAAGGGCCGGATGTGGAGGATGATTTCCACAACTTCACCGCCCTGAATTTCCCGGTCGGCCACCCGGCGCGCGACATGCACGACACCTTCTATCTGCCCGACGCAGACGACAAGAAGATGCTGCTGCGCACCCACACCAGCCCGGTGCAGGTCCGCACCATGCTGAACAACAAGCCGCCGATCCGCATCGTCGCGCCGGGCCGGACCTACCGCTCCGACTACGACATGACCCACACGCCGATGTTCCACCAGATCGAAGGTCTGGTGATCGACGAGGCGACCAACATGGGGCATCTGAAAGGCTGCCTGGTGGAGTTCTGCCGCGCCTTCTTCGATGTGGACGATCTGCCGCTGCGCTTCCGCCCCAGCTTCTTCCCCTTCACCGAACCGTCGGCGGAGGTGGACATCGGCTGCCTGCGCAAGGGCGGCGAGCTGAAGCTGGGCAATTACGGCGATTGGCTGGAGATTCTCGGCTGCGGCATGGTGCACCCGAACGTGCTGGAAGCCTGCGGCATCGACAGCACCAAATACCAGGGCTTTGCCTTCGGCATGGGGGTGGAGCGCGTGGCGATGCTGAAATACGGCATCCCCGATCTGCGCACCTTCTTCGAAGCCGATCTGCGTTGGCTGAAGCATTACGGCTTCGTGCCGCTCGACATCCCCAACATCGCCCATGGCCTGACGCGATAAGGAGCCGGTTCCATGAAGTTCACGCTGTCCTGGCTGAAGGACCATCTGGACACCGAGGCCACGCTCGACCAGATCACCGACAAACTGACCGCCCTGGGCCTGGAGGTCGAAGGCGTTCAGGACCGCTCGAAAGAGCTGGCCCCCTTCCGCGTCGCCCATGTCGTGTCGGCGGAAAAGCACCCGGACGCCGACAAACTGCGCGTGCTGGTGGTGGACACCGGCACCGAAAGGCTTCAGGTCGTCTGCGGCGCGCCCAACGCGCGCGCCGGGCTGAAGGGCGTTTTCGCGGCGGAAGGGGCCTACATCCCCGGTTCCGACATCACGCTGAAGAAGGGCGTCATCCGGGGCGTCGAATCCAACGGCATGATGTGCTCCAAGCGCGAGTTGAAGCTGTCGGACGAGCATGACGGCATCATCGAACTGCCGGAGGACGCGCCGGTCGGGACCAGCTTCGCCGAGTATGCCGGTCTGAACGACCCGGTGATCGACATCAACCTCACGCCCGACCGCGCCGATTGCGCCGGGGTGCGCGGCATCGCCCGCGATCTCGCCGCCGCCGGTCTGGGCCGGTTGAAGCCGCTGACCGACGGCCGCCTGAACGCCACCCCGGTCGCCGGATCCTTCCCCAGCCCGATCGGCGTGACGATCGAGGCGCTGGACGGTTGCCCGATGTATGTCGGCCGCACCATCCGGGGGGTGAAGAACGGCCCGTCGCCGCAATGGATGCAGGACAAGCTGCTGGCCATCGGCCTGCGCCCGATCTCGGCGCTGGTCGACATCACCAACTACATCACCTTCGACGTGGCGCGCCCGCTGCACGCCTTTGACGCCGACAAGGTGCAGGGCGGCATCGTCGTCCGCATGGCGCGCGAGGGCGAAAGCCTGAAGGCGCTGAACGGCAAGGAGTACACGCTCGACCCGTCGATGGTGGTCATCGCCGACCACGCGCGGGCCGAAGCGTTGGGCGGCATCATCGGCGGCGAGGAGTCGGGCTGCACCGAAACCACCACCACCCTGTTCCTGGAAGCGGCGATCTTCGACACCGTGCGCGTGGCCCAGGCCGGGCGGCGTCTGGGCGTCGAATCGGACGCCCGCTACCGTCTGGAACGCGGCGTCGATCCGGCGGCGGTGGTCGAGGGGGTGGAGCGCGCCACCCGCCTGATCCTGGAAATCTGCGGCGGCGAAGCCTCCGACCTCGTGATCGCCGGGGCCGAACCCGCGTGGAAACGCACGCTGACCCTGCGCCCGGGCCGGGTGAAGAGCCTGGGCGGGGTCGATCTGCCGCACGACCGGCAGGTCCGCATCCTCACCGATCTCGGCTTCACGATTGAGGGCGAGGAGGATGACGGCTCCCTGCGCGTTGGCGTTCCGTCCTGGCGCGCCGATGTCCATGGCGAAGCCGATCTGGTGGAGGAGGTGTTGCGCGTCAACGGCTTCGACGCCATCCCGGCCACCCCGCTGCCGCGCCTGACCGTGCTGACCCGCCCGGCCCTGACGCTGAAGCAGCGCCGCGTGGCTGCCGCCCGCCGGGCGCTGGCCGCGCGCGGCCTGTCGGAAGCGGTGACGTGGTCCTTCCTGGCCTCGGCCACCGCCGCCCTGTTCGGGGCCAGCCATGAGGGGCTGCGGCTGGTCAACCCGATCAGCAGCGATCTGGACGTGATGCGCCCGTCGGTGCTGCCCAACCTGATCCAGGCGGCGGGCCGCAACGCCGACCGTGGCCATGCCGACGTGCGTCTGTTCGAAGTGGGGGCGGCCTTCCGCACCCCGGCCCCGGATGGGCAGGACAGCGTGGCGGCGGGCATCCGCGCCGGGGCCGCCGTGCCGCGCCATTGGTCGGAAAAGACCCGCCCGGTGGACGTGTTCGACGCCAAGGCCGACGCGCTGGCCGCGCTGGAAGCGGCGGGCGCGCCGACCGCCAACCTGCAAGTCACCACCGACGCCCCCGGCTGGTACCATCCGGGCCGGTCGGGCGTGCTGCGCCTTGGCCCGACCGTGATGGCCCGCTTTGGCGAGATCCACCCGTCGGTGCTCGACACGCTGGGCGTCAAGGGGCCGATGGTCGGGTTCGAGGTGATGCTCGACACCATCCCGCTGCCCAAGAAGAAGACCGGCACCGCCAAGCCGATGGTTCAGCTTTCCGCCTTCCAGCCGATCGAACGCGATTTCGCCTTCGTCGTCGGCCAGGGCGTGGAGGCCGACAAGATCCTGCGCGCCGCCAAGGGGGCCGACAAGGCGCTGATCAAGGACGCGACGGTGTTCGACGTCTACCAGGGGCCGGGCGTGGGCGAGGGGCAAAAATCCGTCGCCGTCTCCGTCACCTACCAACCGACCACCGCCACCCTGACCGACGAAGCCATCGAGGCCGTCGGCCAAAAGATCGTCGCAGCGGTCATCAAGGCGACCGGCGGGTCGCTGCGCGGGTGATCCTGCGCGTGGGATGAGAGTGGTTTGAGGTCAGAAAGGCTCCCGCCGATGGCGGGGGCCTTTTTTGTTGGTGAAGTTACACCTTGTAAGGCGAGGTTTCTTGAAGGTGGTGCGATGCTCTGGTTGAGTTGTCTTGCCACAATGCGGAGGTCGCCCGGCCATGACGCTGCCCCCCTTCATCGACGATGTGCGCCGGGCGCAAGGTTTGATGACCATGGACGCCTTGGCCGCGCTGGTTGATCGCGGCAACATCGTTTTTGATCCTTTCTCCGTGCTGATCGCTGCTGCGGCGCGGATCGGCAGCGGCAACGTTTTTTTTCCCTGCGTGTCACTGTTGTGCCGGGACGAAGGCGGCCTGGAGATCGGTGACAACAACCGTTTTTTCAGCCAAACCCTGATTGAGGCGGTCAGCGGCCCGATCCGCATCGGTTCCGGCAACCAGTTTGGTGAAGGTGGTTTCACCGCCAAGACCAACCGCCCCGGTGCCGCCATCACCATCGGCGATCATGGCCGCTATCTGAATGGCGCTGCGGTGTTCGGGGTCAGCCATTTGGGATCGGGCAGCCAGATTCTGGGGGCGATCACGGTGGACGGCTGCACCCTTGCCCCCGGTGGCTCGCACGAACATCCCGACCCCGACCACCGCGCCGGTCTGCTGAAAGGGGCAGGAGCCGCGCGGGACCTGATGGTGCCGATGGGGCAGGTGATCGCTGCGCAGGGAATCTTTTCCAGCGCAGACCTCAAACCCCAGTCATTGTTTCACCCAAACACACGCTGACATGCTCCCATCATGCTCCCCGTGTTTCTTGGGGCGAGCATCCCCCCTCACAACCCCGCGATCTCCCCCTCCACCGCCAGGAAGGCGGCCACCACCACCGGGTCGAAGCGGTGGCCGGAATCGTTGCGGATTTCGGTCAGTGTGGCGGCGTGGCTGAGCGCGGCGCGGTGGGGGCGGTGGTGGCGCATGGCGTCGTAGGCGTCGGCGACGGCGACGATGCGGGCGCTGAGTGGGATTGCGTCCCCGGCCAGACCGTCGGGGTAGCCGCAACCGTCCCAATTTTCATGGTGCCAGCGGGCGACGTCGGCCCCGACGTGCAGATGGGTCTGTCCGTCGGTCAGGCGGCTGGCGCGGGTCAGCAAATCGGCCCCGGCCAGGGTGTGGCGCTGCATCGCCGCGCGTTCGTCGGGGGACAGCGGGCCGGGCTTGGCGGTGATCGACGGGTCGATGGCGGCGTTGCCGACGTCGTGCAGGATCGCCGACAGGCCGATGATCGACAGGAACGAATCGTCGATGATCTCGGGAAAGCGGTTTTCGTCGCGCAGTTGGCGGGCGATCCGTTCCGTCACCGCCGCGATGCGCAGGGACCGGGCGAAGCGGTTGTCGCCGTCCTCGTCCGCCGTGCGCCGTTCGGCCAGATCGGCCAGGGCCGCCAACGTGCCCTGCTGGGCGCGGTGCAACTGCTCGTACAGATACAGATTGTCGAAGCCGACCGAGATCTTGCCGCAAAACACCTCGATCAACTCGCGGTCCAGATCGGACAGCGGGCGGTCGGAGCGGAGATAGACCACATTCTCCCGCCGGTTCGGCGTGCGGATGTACAGCGTGATGTGTTCGCCCGCGTAATGGTTCGCGCGGCTTTCCAGGCAGGCCATCACCAGCCCCAGCACGTCGGGATCGACATGATTGATGGCCGGTTCGTTGATGAGGGGTTCGAACCGCCCGGCCCCGGCCAGCACATACAGCCCGTCGCGCGCCCCGCCCAGCACCGACCCGCGCTGCACGCACAGGATGGCGTCCGGCCCGACGCCGAGCAGGCCGGAGAGTTGCGTCAACACGCCGCCGGCGAACAGCTTCATCGAGCGCGCCTGGAACAGCGACGACGACGCGTCGATGATCTTTTGCAGGCCGCGCCGGTTGGCCTCGATCGCCATGATGTCTTCGTAGGAGCGCAGGGCGGCGACCGTGGTGGTGAAGAGTTGCTGGGCGGTGAGCTGGGTCTTGGCCTTGTAATCGTTGATGTCGTAATCGAGGATCACCGCCCGTTCCGGGGCCTGCCCCGGCTGGCCGGTGCGCAGGATGATGCGGACGTGGCGGTTTTTCAGCTCTTCGCGGATGTGGTGGACCAGTTGCAGCCCGGCGTCCTCCGTCTCCATCACCACGTCCAGCAGGATCATGGCGATGTCGCTTTCCCGCGCCAGGATCGCCCGCGCCTCTTCCGCCGAATGGGCGGAGATGAACTGCGCCGGGCGGCCCTTGTACGCGAAATCGGACAGCACGAGCTTGGTGATCGAATGCACCTCCGGCTCGTCATCGACGATCAGCAGCTTCCACCGCTGGCCCGACGGCGTCGCCGTCAACGGGTGGGCCGGGCTGGCGGCCGCCGCGCTGTCCGCCGCGTTGTCCTCTCCCTCGTCCAGAAAGAACAGATCGTCGTCGGGGGCGTCGCCGGTGGTCGGATCGGTGTGGGTCATGCGGGCGAGGTCCGAAAGGCGGGCGGGTGGGGCGGCGGATGGGCGGGGATCCACATTGCAACACAAAGCTTAACGAATCGGTCAGAAGGTTTCCAATTCGATGACCGTGCAGTCCAGCCCGCGTTGGGCCAGCGTGCCGCAGGCGGTGTCCACCTGCAACCGGGTGAAGGGGCCGACACCCAGATCATACAGCGTGCGCCCGCCCTTGAAGACCGGCCACACCATCGGCGGCAGATCGCGATAGGCGCTGCCCGGACCGGCTGTGAACTCCCGCCAGGCGCGCATCCCCTCGCTGTAACTCACATATTGGCCCAGCTTCGCGCCATAGAGCATGCCCGGTTCGATCGGCGGCATGCCGGGCAGGGGATAGGGGGCGACGACGCCGATCATCCCCTCCACCGGGGCGGTGGCGCGGGTTCCGGCGGGCAGCGCCAGGGTGGCTTGGCCGTTGGCGATGCTGATGACGGCAACGACGTCGCCCTTGCGCAGGGTGAAGGGGCGGCGTTTCTTCGAATCGACGAATTCGGTGGCGCTGATCGGTTTGGCGGCGACGACATAGCCCTGGCCCGGCGTCTGCGCCGCCTTCTCCCACGCCTCGCGCGGGACGACGGCGGCGGTGCGGCCGCTGTAGGGCGGTTCGGCGGCTTTGCCGTTGCTGGCGGGCTTGGCCGGTTGCGGCCCTTCGCCGCCCACCGCCGGGCGGCCCGTGACCATCAGCGCCGGATCCAGGCTGTCGGCGGGGACATAGCCGATGGGCTGGCCGCCGATGGCGACCTTGGTCCAATAGGTGCCGCGCGGCGTGTCCAGCGCGTTCAGCGCCTTGCCCTGTTTCAGCGTCATCACGATGCGGGCGTCGGCGTTGGGATCGATCCGCACCTCGATGTCGCGGTTCAGGATGACCTCGCCGGTCAGCGGCGCGCCGATGGCGACCGGGCTTTGCGCCCGCGCCGGTGGGGCGATGACCAACGCCGTCATCGGAGCGGCCAGCAGGGACACCGCAAGCAGGGCAAGGGCCGACACAGGCCAGGGCATCCGCCGGGTCATCGCGCGGTTTCTCCCACCAGATCATGAATGGCGTCGGCCAGCAGCCGCGCCGGTTTGGCCAGGGTTCCGGGCGTGCGGTGCAGGGCGATGTGGATGTCGGGCAGGTCGGGGAAGCCGTCCGCCGCGTCCAGCCGCCGCAGGCTGGTTGGGACCGTGCAGGCTTCCATCGCCGTCACCCCCAGCCCGCCCAGGATCGCCCCATGCACGGCGACCACGCTTTTGCTGGTGAAGGCGACGCGCCAGTCGCGCCCGATGCGGTCCAGCGCGTCCACCGCCAGATCGCGGACAACGCAGCCCTTGGGAAACAGCGCCAGCGGCAGCGGATCGAGATCCTCCACCGGGCGGGGCAGGGCGGGATCGCGCGGCGGGGCGACCCAGGCCACCGGCTCCCGCCGCACCAGTTCACCACCGGGGGTGTCGGACCGCTGCGTCACCAGCGCCAGATCGTAACGCCCGCGTTCGATCTCCGCGACCAGATCGGGGCTGTTGTCGCACACCACCTCCACCATCACATCCGGGTAGCTGGCGTTGAAACGGGCCAGCACCTCCGGCAGCAGCATGGTGGCGTAATCGTCGGGCGTGCCGATGCGCACGCTGGCCACCGTGGTGGTCCGGCGCATCAGGGCCATCACCTCGTCGTTCAGGGTCAGCATCCGGCGGGCGTAGGCCAACAGCACCTCGCCGTCGCGGGTCAGGCGCACGCCCTTGGTGTCGCGTTCGAACACGCGCTTGCCGACGGTGTCCTCCAGCCGCCGCACCTGTTGGCTGACCGCCGCCTGGGTGCGGAACAGCTGTTCACCGGCGCGGGTGAAGCTCAACGTGTCGGCGACGGCGGCGAAGGCGCGCAGCAGGTCGGTGTCGAGGTTGGTGGGCATGACGACGGGCACTCACAACAGCGTCACCCATTCAAGCAGAGCGGCCCGACCGCCGCAACGGCTGGTCATCACGATTCGTGATGAGGTCATAATGCCTATTCGTTTCAAAGGGAATGTCGGTGCGCGCATGGTCGGCCCACCCCCACCGCCCCTGTCCCATGGAGACGATCATGTCCCTGCTGTCCGCCTGCGCCCATCTGATCCTGACCGCCACCGGCACGCCCGGACCCAAACCCAACGCCCGCGCGGTCCCCGAGGACGCCACCCCGCCCCGCCTGCGGTTGGAACACGCGCCCGTTCTGACGTCCGCCCGGTTGGACGCCCCGCTGTGGGATCCGCGCGCCACCCCGACCGGCGGCGTCACCGTGCGCGTGATTCTGCGTTGAGGAACGCGCCGATCTGCACTATCGTTTCGGCGAACATATCCCGATAATACAATTCGGGGTGGTGGCTGGCGGCGACCCGTTCGACGCGAGCCGGTCCCAATCAACGATGGCGCGGAGAAACAGGCGATGGCAAAGGTCTATGTCCTCTACACCGGTGGAACGATCGGCTGCAAACCGAACGATCAGGGCGCGCTCGCCCCGATGCCGGGGCCGGAGTTCGAACAGCTCGTCCTGTCGATGCCGGGGCTGGCCGACCATCAGGTCGCCGATTACCCGGGCCTGACCTGGACGATGGAGTGGTTCGACACCACGCTCGACAGTTCCAACATGACGCCGTCGGACTGGATCACCATCGCCAGCAAGCTGACCAGCGTCTACCAGGAGTATGACGGCTTCGTCGTGCTGCACGGCACCGACACCATGGCCTACACCGCGTCGGCCCTGTCCTTCCTGCTGCCCGGCCTGTCGAAGCCGGTGGTGGTCAGCGGCTCGCAGGTGCCCTTGATCTTCTCGTTGACCGACGCGCTGACCAATCTGGTCGGGGCCATCGTGGTGGCGGGGACCGTGGCGATCCCGGAGGCGACGGTCTATTTCGACACCAAGCTGCTGCGCGGCAACCGGTCGGAAAAGATCAACGCCAACCAGTTCGCCGGATTCGGGTCGCCCAACTTCCCGCCATTGGCCGAGGTTGGCAGCTTCATCACCCAGAACACCGCGCTGTGGCTGCCGATGCCGGGGCCGGAGACGTCCTTGTCGGAGCCGGCCAACCTCGCCGCCTGCCAAACCGCCCTGGCCGCGCAGGCCCAGGCCGTCACCGGCTTTTCCGCCGTGATGCTGTGGCTGTACCCCGGCATCCAGGCCAGCACGGTCACGGCGGTGCTGACCGCCACGCAACCGGCGGTCAAGGGCGCGGTCCTGCTGGCCTTTGGCGAGGGCAACGGCCCGTCCGACCCGGCCTTCCTTCAGGCGCTGTCCGACGCCAACGCGAACGGCGTGGTGCTGATGGACAACACCCAGGTGCAGGCCGGTTCGGTGCTGCCCGGTGCCTACGCCACCGGTCTGGGCGCGGTCGGGGCCATCGGTGCCTATGACATGACCCCGGAAGCCTCGCTGGCCAAGCTGGTCTGCCTGTTCGCGTCGGGCAAATCGAGCGCCGAGGTCAAGGCGCTGATGCCGGTGCCGCTGGTGGGCGAGTTGACGGTGACGGCGGGGTAACAGCCGGTCGCAACAAAAAAGGGGCGGATCGCATCCGCCCCTTGTCTTTTCGAAGTCTTTGCAAAACCGCTCACCCGACCGGGATCACTCATCCCCCATCTTGAGCGCGGCGATGAACGCGCTCTGCGGGATTTCGACCTGGCCGAATTGGCGCATGCGCTTCTTGCCTTCCTTTTGCTTGTCCAGCAGCTTGCGCTTGCGGCTGATGTCGCCGCCGTAGCATTTGGCCAGCACGTCCTTGCGCATGGCGCTGATGGTTTCGCGGGCGATCACGCGGCCGCCGATGGCGGCCTGCACGGCGATCTTGAAGAGCTGGCGGGGAATCAGCTCCTTCAGCCGTTCGCACAGCATGCGGCCCCGGCGTTCGGACTGGCTGCGGTGGACGATCATCGACAGCGCGTCCACCGGCTCCGCGTTCACCAGGATCGACAGCTTGACGAGGTCGCCCTCCTCATACGCGTCCATCTGGTAATCGAAGCTGGCGTAACCCCGGCTGATCGATTTCAGGCGGTCGTAGAAATCGAACACCACCTCGTTCAGCGGCAGGCGATAGACCAGCATGGCGCGCGACCCGGCGTAGGTCAGTTCGATCTGTTGGCCGCGCCGTTCGGTGCAGAGTTGCAGCACGCCGCCCAGATACTCGTCGGGCAGCATGATGGTGGCCTTGATCCACGGCTCGTCGATGTGGTCGATCTTGACCACGTCGGGCATGTCGGCCGGGTTGTGCAGGTCCATGACCGTGCCGTCGGTCATGGTCAGCTTGTAGACCACCGACGGGGCCGTGGTGATCAGGTCCAGGTTGAATTCGCGTTCCAACCGCTCCTGGATGATTTCCAGATGCAGCAGGCCAAGGAAGCCGCAGCGGAAGCCAAAGCCCAGCGCCGCCGACGTTTCGGCTTCGTAATGGAAACTGGCGTCGTTCAGCTTCAGCTTGCCCAAACTGTCGCGCAGCCGTTCGAAATCGGCGGCGTCCACCGGGAACAGACCGCACCACACCACCGGGATCGACGGCTTGAAGCCCGCCAGCGGTTCGGTGGCCGGGCGGCGTTCGTCGGTGATGGTGTCGCCGACCTTGGTCTGGGTGATGTCCTTGATCGCCGCCGTGATGAAGCCCATCTCGCCGGGGCGCAGCTCGCCGGTCAGCAGGGCCTTGGGCGTGAACACGCCGACACGGTCGACATCATGGGCGCTGCCCGCCGCCATGAAGCGGACCTTCTGGTTGACCTTCAGCACGCCATCGACGACGCGGACCAGAATGACGACGCCCAGATAGGGGTCGTACCAGCTATCGACCAGCAGCGCCTTCAGCGGCGCATCGGCGTTGCCCTGGGGGGAGGGCAGGCGCTTGACCACCGCCTCCAGCACCGCGCCGATGTTCAGGCCGGTCTTGGCCGAGATCTCCACCGCGTCGGACGCGTCCAGCCCGATCACATCCTCGATCTGCTGCTTGATCCGGTCGGGTTCGGCGGCGGGCAGATCGATCTTGTTCAGGACCGGGATGATCTCGTGGTTGTTGTCGATCGCCTGATAGACGTTGGCGAGCGTCTGCGCCTCCACCCCCTGGCTGGCGTCCACCACCAGGATGGAGCCTTCGCAGGCCGACAGCGACCGGCTGACTTCATAGGCGAAGTCGACGTGGCCGGGGGTGTCCATCAGGTTCAGGGTGTATTGCTTGCCGTCTTCGGCCTTGTAGAGCAGGCGGACGGTCTGGGCCTTGATGGTGATCCCGCGTTCGCGCTCGATGTCCATGCTGTCGAGCACCTGTTCGCGCATCTCGCGCGCGTCAAGGCCGCCGCACTGTTGGATCAACCGGTCGGCCAGCGTCGATTTGCCGTGGTCGATGTGCGCGATGATCGAGAAATTGCGGATGTGCGAAAGGTCAGTCATCGGTGCCCAGGGACTTTCAGAGTTTGCCGCGCACCATAGGGCCGATGCGGCAGGGGCGCAACGCTGGTGTGGAGCCGCGACCGGTCTTGGACCGGCGAATGGAACGTATGAAACACCGTGAAACAGCGTTCCAGCCCCTGTTCCACGGTTGCGCGGCGCACGGCGGTGGCGCACCCCCGCCCTTACGGAACCACCCCCCGGTACAGCTCCATATACTCCTCCGCCGGGCCGCGCCAGCCGAGGTCGCGGGTCATGGCGTGGCGTTGCATGGCTTGCCAGCGGTCGGGTTTGCGGTAAAGGGCGATGGCGCGGCGCAGGGACCACAGCAGTTCCTGCGCGGTCGGGGCGACGAATTGGAAGCCGGTGGCGCTGCCGTCGGCGATGGCGGCGGGGTTGGCGTCGATGATGCTGTCGGCCAGACCGCCGGTGCGGCGGACCAGCGGCAGGCTGCCGTATTTCAGGGCGTACATCTGGGTCAGGCCGCAGGGTTCCGACCGCGACGGCACCAGGAACAGGTCGCACCCGGCCTGGATGCGGTGGGACAGCGGCTCGTCATAGCCGATGCGGACACCGACCGATTGCGGGTGGTTCTGCGCCAATTGGCGGAAACCGGCCTCGCTGGCCGGGTCGCCGCTGCCCAGAACCACCAGTTGGCCGCCCCAGCCCACCCAGTGCGACGCGGCGTCGAGCACCAGATCAAGCCCCTTGTGCCAGGTCAGGCGGCTGACCACGGCGGCCAGCGGCGCGTCCGGGCGGCGGTCCAGGCCGAAGGCGGATTGCAGATCGGCCTTGCACGCGTCCTTGCCGCCCAGATCGTCGGGGGTGTAGCGGGCGGCGATGTGCGGGTCGCGCGCCGGATCCCAGATGTCGTAATCCACCCCGTTCAGGATGCCCGACAGATCGGCGGCCCGCCCGGCCAGCAGCCCTTGCAGGCCGGTCCCATGCTCCGGCGTCTGGATTTCGTGGGCGTAGGTCGGGCTGACCGTGGTCAGGCGGTCGGCGTAATAGCAGCCCGCCTTCAGAAAGCCGATGTTGCCGTAATACTCCACCCCATCCATGCGGAAGCAGGAGGCGGGCAAGCCCAGCTCCCCCAGCATCCAGGGGCCGACATTGCCCTGATAGGCGATGTTGTGGATGGTCAGGATGGTCCCGGGGCGCGACGGCCCGCCGAAACGGTCGGGGCGCAGGGTGAGATAGGCGGGGATGAGGCCGGTTTGCCAATCATGCCCGTGCAGCACGTCGGGCCGCCACCAGGGATCGTAGCTGTCGTGCGCGGCAAACCCGGCGGCGGCCCAGGCGAGTGCGGCGAAACGCTGGGCGTTGTCCGGCCAATCCCGCCCGTCCGGCCCCAGATACGGGTTCCCCGGCCGGTTGTAGAGCGACGGCGCGTCGAGCGCGTAGGCCAGCACGCCGTCCGCCGTGCGCCCCAGCAGCAGGCGGGCGCGGTCGCAGCCGGGCAGGTCGGTGATGAGGTCGCCCACCTCGTGCAGGTTCGACAGCCCGTTCAGCACCGCCGGATAACCGGGCAGCAGCAGGCGGACGTCGGCCCCGGCGGCGTTCAGCGCGGGCGGCAGGGCGGCGGAGACGTCGGCCAGCCCCCCGGTCTTGACCAGCGGGTAGCATTCGGAGGTGGCGTAAAGGACGCGCATCGGCGGGGCGGCTCGGTCAGGAAGGGGAATGGAGCGGAACGGCGGGCGCGCCGCCCGGACCCTCTCCCCGCCGGGGCAGGGGAGGGGGCGGTGCGGGCCGCTCAGTCCTTGGGCAGGGCGTCGATCATCTCGCGGGTGATCAGGCAGACGCCGCCCTCGCTGCGGTAGAAGCGCTGGGCGTCGAGTTCGGGATCCTCGCCCACCACCAGCCCGTTGGGGATGGTCACGCCCCGGTCGATCACCACCTTGGTCAGGCGGCAATGGCGGCCGATGTCGCAATCGGGCAGCACCACCGCCTCGTGCAACTCGCTGTAGGAGTTGACGCGGACGGAACTGAACAGCAGCGAGCGGCGCACGGTGGAGCCGGAGATGATGCAGCCGCCCGACACCAGCGAATCCACCGCCATGCCGCGCCGGTCCTCGTCGTCGAACACGAATTTGGCCGGGGGCAACTGCTCCTGATAGGTGAAGATCGGCCAGTCGCGGTTGTACATGTTCAACTGCGGCGTGACGTGGCACAGGTCGAGATTGGCTTCCCAATAGGCGTCGATGGTCCCGACATCGCGCCAATAGGGCACGTCGTCGGGCGCGTCGATCACCGCGCTGTCGGCGAAATTGTGCGCCATGATCCGCGCGCCGGATTTCACCAGATGGGGGATGATGTCCTTGCCGAAATCGCGGCTGGACCCCGGCGTGGCGACGTCGCGCTCCAACTGGTCGTAGAGGAACTGGGCGTTGAAGACGTAGATGCCCATGCTGGCCAGCGACATGTCGGGCTTGCCGGGCATGGCGGGCGGGTCGGCGGGCTTTTCGACGAAATCGATGATGCGGCGGTCGTCGTCCACATGCATGACGCCGAAGCCGGTGGCCTGTTCGCGCGGCACCTCCACGCAGGGCACGGTCACGTCGGCCCCGCGCGCGATGTGGTCGAGCAGCAGCGCGCCGTAATCCATCTTGTAGATATGGTCGCCCGCCAGGATCAGGATGTGTTCGGGGTCATGGCTGCGCAGGATGTCGAGGTTCTGATACACCGCGTCGGCGGTCCCCTGGTACCAGGAGGTCTCATCGATGCGCTGCTGGGCGGGCAGCAGGTCGCAGAACTCGTTCATCTCGCCCCGGAAGAAGTTCCAGCCGCGTTGCAGATGGCGCAGCAGGCTGTGCGACTTGTATTGCGTGATGACGCCGATGCGGCGGAAGCCGGAATTCACGCAGTTGGACAGCGCGAAATCGATGATGCGGAACTTGCCGCCGAAATAGGTGGCGGGCTTGGCGCGGCGGTCGGTCAGCTGTTTCAGGCGGCTGCCGCGCCCCCCGGCCAGAACCAGGGCCACGGCGCGGCGCGGCGCCAGACGCAAATCCCGTTTGTCGAGCATGACCGTCACTCCCTAATGCTTCTTTTTGCCCCAACGCTTCCTTGAGGTTGCCGTTGCCGATCGGCGATCCCGATGAAGGCGTTGACGGTGCCACATCTGCACCCGTGGGCCAAGAGGTGGCGGACGCCCGCGCTTTTTTCACCGGACCGCCCGGCGGCTGCGCAAGAGTGCGGCGCACAATGTGCACATATTTTGATCATGTGCACCGAACCGCACCAGACTCGGCGGGTTCGATGTGCTGTTTTCCGGCGAATGGGGGGTCAAAGCCCGAAAAGCGTGGCGGATTTTCGATGATCGGGCCTGCCTGTTTTTCAGGCAGATCGGGGGCGCGACTCGGTGTCTGCGTGGCGGCGGCGGCGGGTGGGCGATAACAACCCCGACGATTCCCCGCCATTTTTGGCTGGCACGCTTCTTGAAGAGTGTGGGGCGTCCTTGGTCCCGTCCGCCGCCCCGTCTTTGCCGGGGACGGGGCGACCGGGACGGGGTGCCCCTTGCGGGGATCGTCCGGCAGACCTTGGGTTCCGGGCGGGCCGCAACGGGCGGGAGTGATATCGAAGAAAGAGGAGCCTCGATGAACCGTCTGTTCCTTTTGGCCGCACCGATGATGGCGGTTGCTCTGGGCTTGGCCGGTCTGCCCGCCGACGCCCTGGCGCAAGATCCTGCGGCGGCTGCGGCCGCTGCGGCAGCTGCGGCGGCTGCCGCCGCAGCGGCTCCGGCGGCTGCGGCGACGCCGACCATCAACGGTGGCGACACCGCTTGGATGCTGGTTTCGACGGCGCTCGTCCTGATGATGACCATCCCGGGTCTTGCCCTGTTTTACGGCGGCATGGTCCGCAAGATGAACGTGCTGGCCACGGTGATGCAGAGCTTTGCCATCACCTGTCTGGTCAGCGTGCTGTGGTACGTCATCGGTTACAGCCTGGCCTTCACCGGCCAAGGCCCCTACATCGGCGGTCTGGATCGTCTGTTCCTGAAGGGCCTGAACTTCGCCACCCCGTTCATCCTGGGTGAAGGCGGGGCGTCTCCGGTCCCGACGACGATCCCCGAGCCGGTCTTCATGATGTTCCAGATGACCTTCGCGATCATCACCCCGGCGCTCATCACCGGCGCGTTCGCCGACCGCATGAAGTTCTCTTCGCTGCTGGTCTTCACCGCCCTGTGGTCGCTGGTCGTCTACGCGCCGATCGCGCACTGGGTCTGGCACCCGGCGGGCTTCCTGTTCGGCCTGGGCGTTCTGGACTTCGCCGGCGGCACGGTCGTTCACATCAACGCGGGCATCGCCGGTCTGGTCGCCGCGCTGGTGATCGGCAAGCGCAAGGGCTATCCGAAGGAAGCCTTCATGCCGCACAACCTGGTGCTGTCGCTGATCGGCGCCTCGCTGCTGTGGGTGGGTTGGTTCGGCTTCAACGCTGGTTCGGCGCTGACCGCCGGTCCCCGCGCTGGCATGGCCATGGCCGCCACGCACATCGCCACCGCCGGTGCGGCGCTGGGTTGGCTGCTGGCTGAATGGGCCGCCAAGGGCAAGCCCTCGGTCCTCGGCATCATCTCGGGTGCGGTTGCCGGTCTGGTCGCCGTCACGCCCGCCGCTGGTTTCGTCGATCCGACGGGTGCCGTCATCATCGGCCTGATCGCTGGCGTCGTCTGCTTCTGGTCGGCCACCAGCCTGAAGAAGGCCCTGGGGTATGACGACAGCCTGGACGCCTTTGGCGTGCACGGCGTGGGCGGTCTGATCGGTGCCGTGCTGACCGGTGTGTTCGCCAAGATGTCGGTGTCCAACAGCGAAAACGCCTTCGCGGCGGTCCTCCAGGCCGATCCGAAAGCCACGCTGGGCCTGCTGGAAGGCAACGCGTCGGCGGTGTGGATCCAGATCCAGGGCATCGCCTGGACTGTGGGCTGGTGCGCCATCGCCACCTTCGTCCTGCTGAAGGTCATCGATGTGGTCATGGGCCTGCGTGTGGAAGAAGATGTGGAGCGCGACGGTCTCGACCTCGCCCTGCACGGCGAAAGCATCCACTAAGAACAGGCTTGGTTGACGTCTTCCATCCAGAACCTGGCCGCCGGGGCAACCCGGCGGCCTTTGTTTTTGGGGGGGCGTTGTGTTTGAGCGGATGGTGTGGGGGCGGATTGGGGGGCGGATTGGGGATGAGACGGCCCGCCCCATCCCCTCACCGGCGCAGGTGCATTTTCCCCACGCTGTTCAGCGCCTCGAACAGCGTCTTGGCCTGTTGGAAGAACAGATCCCAGCTCGCCCCGGTCTTGGCCGCGATGGCGGCGTGAATGTCGGCCAGCGTCGCCGTGCCGTCGATCCGGGACAGGATCGGCCCGGCCAGACGGGGCAGCGGCAGGGGCAGGACGCTGCCCAGCACCTCCACCTCCAGGCTGCCGCCCGGCGGCAGGCCCTTGGCCACCGCCGCGCCATCCAGATCGCGCAGCACCGGGATGACCTCCGGCCCGTCGAACAGGGCGACGGCCCCGGCCAGATCGGCGGGGCGCAGCAGATAGGCGATGTGCTTGGTCATGCTGCCGCAGATCTGTTCGGCCCAGGCGGCGCGCTCCAGCCGCGACAGCCCGTCCAACCGCTTCAGCAGGCGCGGATCGCGCACCCAGGTGGACGGTTCGTAACGGATCGGGTCGATCAGCGTGCCGATGGCCAGCCCGGCGCTGTCGGCCAGCTCCGCCAGTTCCGTCACCGTGTAAGGACGGTCGCAGGAATGCAGCAGCAGGTCATAGAGGTTGGCGTCGGCCTGCCGGTGGTCGCTGACGAAGGGGTTGTTCAGCAGCCAGTTGGACGCGGGCAGCGTTTGGATCAGGCGGCGGGCCAGCGCCACCCGCTCCGCCGGGGGCAGCCCGTCGGTCATGGTGCGCAGCGCGGCCTGCATCGGGTAGACGCCGGTGCGGCCATAGGGGGCGTAGACCATCAGGCCGATCCCCCCGCCCGGGGCCAGGGCGGCGGCGAGCGAACGCAGACCCGCCGACGGGTCGGGCAGATGGTGCAGCACGCCGCAGCAATCGATGTAGTCGAACGGCCCGTCCTGCGCCGTCACCGCTTCCAACTCCAGCAGCGAGCCGCGTTGGAAGCGGATGTTGGTCAGGCCGCGCGCGTCGGCGCGGGCCTGGGCGATGGCGCGGCTGGCGTCGGACAGATCGACGTAGGTGATGCGGGCGGGCGGGATGCGGCCAGCCCGTTCGGCGTCGGCCAGTTGCTGGGCCAGCATGATGGTCCCGTCGCCGGTTCCGCCACCGGCCACCAGCACCCGCAACGGCCGGTCGGTGGGCAGCCGACCGCCGAAGACGCAATGGGTGATCTCGTCCAGATGGCTGGGCGATCCGGTGATCAGGCGCTTGGCCTCGTCCGCCGGGGCGCGCGCCGGGTAGGGATAGACCTCGTACTGGGCGCGCAGATCGTCGATGCTCATGAAGGGGGCTGCCGTGGCTTGTGCGGGGAAAACGGTGCGGTGGCGGACCATAGCACCGCGCCCCCGCCGCTGGGCACCCCCCCCTGCACGGCGATGAGGGCGCGACGATGAGGGCGCGACGATCAGGGCATCCTTACCCGCGCATCGTCACCGGCCTATCCTTACTTGGCGGATGGCGCGCGGGCGTCGCGTCACCCGGCCAGCGGCACGCAGATGCGGGTCAACCAGTCCTCAGGCGGGGTGGCGCGCGGGTCGTTCAGATACTCCTCGAAGCAGGGTTGATCGGCGGGCGTGTGGCCGCTGGCGGGCAGCCACTCGCCGTAGAGCCATTGGTAGGCCGCCCCCAATTCGGCGTAAGGCCCCTTGTGGATCATGGTGGCGTGGCGGCCGCCGGGCAGGGACAGGCTGCGCGCGCCATCCTCCAGCGCCGGGGTCCCTTCCACCACGAACCCGGCGAAGGAGCGCAGATCGGCCGGGGCGACCGCCGACGGATCGTCGAAATAGACGCCGATGCAGCGGGTGGCCGGGGTCAGCAGGTTGCGCCCGACCATCCAGGCATGGGCGCGGGAAAAGGCGGTGTTGATCTCCATGTAAGGACCGCGATGGTCGAAGCCGATCAGGGTGGCCGGGGTCAGGCTGTCGATGGTGACGCTGCGCATGGCGCTCTCCGCGTTGGCGTGGGGTGAAACCGGGGTGAGTGGGTCGGCCAGGGGCCAGACGAAGGGCGAGGCCAGGCCCTGTCGCCGGTAGGCGGCGGGGGCGAGGCGGTAGCTCTGGGCAAAGGCGCGGGTGAAGGCGGCGACGCTGCCATACCCGGCCCGCCGCGCGATGACGGCGATGCTTTCCCCACCCGTCACCAGCATCCCGGCGGCGCGGTGCAGCCGCTGCCGCCGCAGGGTGTCGGTCACGGTTTCCCCGACCATCGCCCGGTAGATGCGGTGGAAATGGTAGGGCGAGAAGCAGGCCACCGCCGCCAACGCGTCCAGATCCAGCGGATCGTCGAGATGCGCGGCGATGTGCGTCACCACCCGATCCATCCGCCGCCCATACTCCAGCAGCGTGTCGGGCTTCGCCGGACGGTCGGGGTGTGGGGCGGTGGCGAAACCGGGAAACGGCGGATTGGGGAAGGATGCGGGCATCGTCGTCTGGCTCCTGTGCCCACACCCTAACCGGGGGGCTGTTGATCGCGCTTGCGGAGTTGGCGGGGACGCAGGGCAATCGCTTGAGGGTTTGTAAACCTATACGAAGAATTTACCGTCATCCCCGCGAAGGCGGGGATCCAGGCTTTCCCGTCAGAGCCACTCTGCGAACTCTGGTTCCCCGCCTTCGCGGGGATGACGAATGTCCTAATA
>JAIXPD010000039.1 GCA_027486405.1 Azospirillum sp.
CCCCGCGAAGGCGGGGATCCAGGCTTTCCCGTCAGAACCACTCTGCGAACTCTGGATCCCCGCCTTCGCGGGGATGACGAATGTCCTAATAGAGGAATTTCAAGCCTTCACCCGATTGACCTGTCCGCGCCCACCGCGCCGGTTGCGCGGCAAAGCCGGGGCGGCGTATAGCTAATGGCCGGGGGAACGGTCATGGGCGCGGTCGTGCGGGGGCATCGTCGGGCGAAGGGGAGCGCAACGGGCGGATCGAGGCTGCGGCGGTTGTCGTCTGCGCTGCCTTTTGCTGTCGCCATTGCCCTTTGGGCCGCACCGCCACCGGCTTTGGCGTTCGAACCGAATCCGTTTCTGCCGCCCGCCCAGCGCGGCGACGACATGGAAGCCCGTCTGCAAACCCGCATCGACCGCGCCGTCGCCGCCGCTGAAGACCGCTTGCTCAAGGCTGTGGTGGACGCGCTGAACGGGCGCGACATCACCGGCGCGCCCAAACCCTTGCAAGACGCCGTGCGTCGGCCCGGTCCGACGCCGTCTGCTCCGGCGATGGCCGCACCATACGCGCCGCCGCCGTTGCCTGGGGCCGCCGCGCCGGTCGCCGCACCCGTCGCCGCCAACACCAGCCTGCCGCCGGGTCTGCCGGGCTTGCCACCCTTGCCGAGCTTTGCCGGAAGCGCCGGTTCCGGGCCGCCGCCACCACCGCCGCCACAGACGATGGGCATGGCGGCGACGGGATCCGATCCGGTCCCACCGGGCGCGGTGTTCATCGGGTGTCTGGATGGGCAGGCCTTTTTTCAAGACCGCGCCGGGTCGCCCTTCCTGGTCGATCCGCGCGCCTTTCCCCCGTCCTCGGGCGGGGCCGGAGCCTGCGGGCGATGAGGGGGTGTTCGGTGGTGGTTCGCACCCGCGCGGCGGCGGCCGCGCTTCTGGCCTTGTCCGGCCTGTCGGCCTGTGCGTTGCCCCAGCCCGGCACCCTGCCGCCGCGCACCGAGATCCTGCGGGAACAAACCCAGCGGTTGGAAAACGACGGGGTCCCCGCCGTGTCGGTGGTCCCGGTCAACCGGGGAATGCTGGTGGTGCATTCGGTGCGCGAACGCCTGCCCGCCGTCATGGCGCAACGGACGATCTCGGTCAGCTACCCGGCGGGGGAAAACACGCTGGATCGGCTGGTGACGATGCTGAGCTATTCCGGCATCCGCGTCGCCACCCGGTTCGAGCAGGCCAACGACGCCGAGATGCTGCGCCGCCCGCTGCCCTTCCGCGCCTTCTCCGGCACGATTGCCGAATTGACCGGCGTGTTGCAGGGCGGCATGGGGGTGGTGTCCTGGTGGCAGGACGGCACGTTGTTCCTGACCGACCGCGACCGCTACGCCTTCACCGTGCCGCAAATCCCCGATGTGATCCGGTCCATCACCGATGATTTGAAGAGCATGGGGGTGTCGGACCTGACGCCGTCGCTGCGCGGCGGGCAAATCCTCTTCTCAGCCCCGCCCAGCCTCTACACCGAGGTCGTGCGCCCCTACATCGACCGCATCCACCGCAACATGGCGATGGTCAAGATTCAGATGGCGGTGGTGTCGCTGACCCTGAACGACAGTTCGGCCACCGGATTCGATTGGAGCAAGCTGGCCCTGGGCTTCAGCAGCGCGTCCAGCAGCACCAGCAGCGGCACCAGCAGCGGCACATCCTCCAGCACGACATCCACCACCTCCACCAGTTCGACCAGCACCAGTTCCACCGCCACGGCGGGCGGGCCGCTGGCCTGGGCGATGTCGCCGACCGGGCGGTTGCTGGGGGTCAGCGGGACGTTCACCGTCGCCGGGGCCATCGATTACCTGTCGAAATTCGGGACCACCGACACCAAGCAGAACGTCGAGGTTCACACCCTGTCCGGCGCGCAGGTGACGCTGCGCAGCGGCCAGGAAATCCCCTATGTCAGCGGCGTCGGCGTCAACACGCTGGGCGGCTCCTCCGGTTCCTCCTCGTCGGGCGCGCTGCTGGGGTCGGCGCAGACGACGACGGTCAAGACCGGCCTGACGATCAAGCTGACTCCCTTCTACGACGCCGACACCCGCATCGTGACGGCGGATCTGAACATCCTGGTCAACAGCCTGGTGCGCTTCGTCCAACTGTCGGCGGGCAATCAGGTCGGGACCATCACCCAGCCGCAAACGCAGGAACAGGCGCTGAACGACATCGTGCGCGTGCTGGCCGGGAACACGGTGGTGCTGGGCGGCTTGCAAGTCGACAACGCCAGCTACGACAACGCCGAACCGGTGGCGACCCGGCCGGAGGGCGAGGCGACGGCGGCTGCACCGGGCGGGGCGACCTCCGTCATCGGCCATCGCGCCCAGACCGTGACGAAGGAGGCGCTGTTCGTCGTCGTCCGCCCGACCGTGACCGTCTTTGTCGAGCAGGGCGGTTGATCCCGTCCGCCCCGACATCGGGTAGACTGGTGGCCCGCAGACGGGGGAACGGGGCAGGGAGGCCACGCGCGTGCCGCGTTTCGAGGTTCGCCTGATCGCCGGTGGAAAGGCGCGGACGCTGCTGGTGGACGCCAGCGACGCCGACACCGCGCGGGCGCGGGTCAGCGGGCGCGGGCGGATCCTGTCGGTGCGCCGCCGCCCATCCTGGACCCTGAGCCGGACCCTGAGCCACAACGAACGCCACATCCTGTTCATCCGCCTCGCCTCCATGCTCGATTCGCGCGTGGGGTTGGCCGAGGCGTTGCGCCGGTTGGCGTCCTCCTTCGACGGGCGCATCCGCCGGGTGGCCGAACAACTGGCCGACGCGGTGGAGATCGGCGACGATCTGCCGACGGCGATGGAACGCCAACCCGCCGATTTTCCCATCACCGTGATCGCGCTGGTGCGGGCGGGGGGCTATGGCATCGGCACGTCGGAGGCGCTGCGCAACGCCGCCGGCTTCGAATCCGACATGGTCCGCCCGATGCGGGAGTTCCGCAGCGGCTTGTGGGTGGCCATCGCCCATTCCCTGCTGGGGGCCGTCACCATGATCCTGACCACCCATGTGTTGACGCCCTGGCTGCTGTCCACCGATCTGTTCCGCGACGCCCGCACCAAGGTGGACATCGGCTGGATCCTCCTGTCCTCGAATCTCAGCACGGCGGTGGTGGTCCTGTTCCTGGGCCTGCTGGGCGGGATCGCGTTTCTCAACGGGGTGGTGAAGCCGGTGGCCCCGGTGGTGGTGGATCGGTTGTTCCGGCTGATGCCGATCTACCGCCACATCGCCAGCGGGCTGGAGCAATATGTCACCTTCCACAAGCTGGCCTTGTTGATTGGGGCCGGGGTGGCGATGGACAAGGCCCTGTCCCTGATCGGGGAGGCGGCGGGGCGCGGCGTTCTGGGTGGGGAACTGCGGCAGGCAGCGCGGGCGGTGGTGATGGGACGGCCCTGGACCGACGCCCTGCGCTCGATCCACCCGACCGACCGCGCGTCGCTGGCCGCCGCCGACAACCGGGAGGAGGTGGCGCGCACGCTGCAAACGCTGGCGCAGCAGCACCGCGACCTGTACCTGTTGAACGTCGGTCTGGCGCAGCCGATGATGCGCGGGGTCGGCATCGTGTTTCTTGGCCTGTCCGGCATGGTGCTGTTCGGGTTGACGATTTTGCCGATGATGCAGATCGCCGACCAGCTCGCCCGGCAGGCTCTCTAACCCGTGCGGCCGCGCGCCGCTGCCATGGAACCGGGCGTGTCATCCGATGTTTGAAGCCAAGACCGTTCGTGTGTTGACCATCCTGCTGACCGTGCTGGGCGCGGTGTTTGGTGGCATGGGCCTTGGTCTGTATGTGCGCGCCGGGTGGTTGGCCGAGTCGGGGGAGGCGGAGCGGCAACGGGCGGAATTGGCCTGCGTCGAGCGGTTGCGCGGGCTGGGCACGGTGGCGCGCAACGACAGCGGCGTTCGCTTGACGGTTTCGACCATTGACGATCCGCGTGGCCGATTGAGCGACGCTTCTGCCCTTTTGGGAGCCTGTCCCGGCTGGGCGATGGCGTATTTTTGCATGGGCGAACGTTGCGCGGCGGACGGAAGCGTCGCCATGGTTGTGGAGTTGGCGCGACCGCAATGAACGGAATGAAATGTGGTGAATTGTGACAAGGAATTTAACAAGTAAGGGGATTCTCCCACCTTGACAGGGCGTTGCGTGCCAACCCTAAATGGGCCGCATTGAACCGTGGCAGAGACGCGGATGGCAGGGACGCGAAGACGCTTGATGCGACGCAGCAACCTGCCAGCGCCGGGCCGATACGCCGTCATTTCGTTTCGATAAGGAAGCTCCATGTCCGCCAACGAAGACGCACGCAAGCGTTTTGCCGATCTTGTGAGGCTCAACGGCCTGACCTGCACCTTCATCAGCCGTGAGACGGAGCGCCGGATCCTGGAAGAGGGCGTGACCCGCTTTGAGATGACGCTGGACGACGCGCGCGGCGTGCTGCGCACCGTGGCGGCGGACGAGGAGTTCGTGTTCGAGAGCGAGGCTTGCCACCGCGTGAACCAGATCCTGGAACGCTACGCCGGCAAGAAGGGCAAGATCAGCAAGGACCAGTTTCTGCAGTCGGCGGCCATTCTGCGCGATTTTTCCAACGACGCGATCAGCGAGAAGGAAGCCAAGCGTCAGATCAAGACCATGATGATCGATGAAGGGTGGGAACCCCGCCGCGCCGGTCTGTTGCGGTCCAAGCGCTGGTACAACCGCGTCGAGGTGTGATGGCGTTGCCGCCCCGGCGGACGGGGCGGCGTTCCGGCGGTGATGCCGCGACGCCCAAAAACGGGCACAAGGGCCGGGACGCATGGACATCCTGAATTTTCTGCATTCCGGTTTTCTGCTGGCGCTGGAGATTCCGCTTCTCCTCACCCTGCCGTTCCTGCTGTGGTACCGCGTCAGCGACGCCGCCCACCTGCACCACCCCTATGGCTCCTGGCGCCCGGCGCTGGCGACCTACAGCGGATTGGCGTTGGGGGGCTGCATGATCGCGGCCTCCTGGATCCCCGATCATTACAGTTTCGACGCCATTTTCAGCCCCGGTGGACCGTGGGATCTGTCCTTCACGGAGTTCCTGTTTCTGCTGATGCAGCGGTTGGGCGACGCGCCGCACGATCTGGTCGGGGTGCTGCTGAACAGCGACCCGCGCCTGAATTTCGGTCTGGTGGTGATGGTCATCGCCACGCTGTTCGCGGTGGACATCGGCATCACGCTGGCGTCGGGCGTGCGGGGGCCGATGCTGCTGTCCTTCCTGCTGGACGTGCTGATGGCCTCGCTGGCCGCCGGGCTGTTGATGCACGTCTTTTATTCGACGCTGTGGCTGCTGAACCGATTGAATTTCTGGGCGATTGGGGTGGCGTTGCTGTTGTTGCAGGAATATCGTTACCACGTCTTCGGTTTGTTCCGCCGCCGTCCCAAACCGGTGCGCGTGGCGGGCAACATTCAACATGGCATCAACACCAGCGGGAATCAGGGCACATGACCATGGGGCTGGGCCGCGCCGCCCTCTCGGCCACGAGGGGTGTTGCGGGTCGCTTCCGTGACCGTCATTGCCGGATCAACCCGTCTGTCGCAACGGAACATTCGGGGGGACAACGATGGATTTCGGATTTCTGACCATGCCCGCGTTGGCCTTGTCGGCGGTTCTGGGCTATTCGGTTTTTTATGATCCAAGCGTCGTGCTGTTCCGCGACGTGCATGTGCCCAACGCTGTGGCCGATGACGGCTTCACGCCGCGCGTCGTCGCGTCGCGCCTGGCCAACGAGGTGCGGGCCATCAACCGCGCCAGCCGCGCCGCCAAGGAGCAGCAGCGCTTCGGCCTGATCGACGACGACGCGGCATTGAAGGTCGTGTCGGAACGGTTCGAATTCCTCCATCCGATCAAGGCGACGCAAGAGGCCCTGGGCTTTGCCGCCTTCGATTTCAGCGGCGAGATGGTGAAGCTGGAGCGGGATTACGAATTCACCGTGCGCGGGGATGACCGCAAACAGGGCCGCGCCATCGTGGCGTCGGCCCGTGGCCCGCGTCCGGAGGAGTTGATCCGCCCGGTGGCGATCGATCTGCTGCGCGCCATCGATCCGTACGTCATCGCTTCCTATTATTTTGAAACCACCCGGGACTCCGGCAGCAAGGATTACAGCGCCGCGCAGCGTGAACTGCGAAATTGCCTGATCGTCATGCCTCGGGACGAGCGCCATTGGGCCATCAACCTGCAAGGCCAGATCCTGTTCCAGCAGGGCCGTCTGGACGACGCGATGGTGAAATTCAACGAAGCCCGCGTGCAGAAGTCGGATTTCGTGCTGCCGATCTACAACCAGGGCCTCATCTTTGCCGCCAAGGGCAAGCACGAGGAGGCCATGGCCCGCTACAAGGAGGTGCTGACCCTGGACGCCGACAAACGGTCGCGCTTCCCCCACACCTACACGCAATGGGGTGTGTCGCTGGCCGCCACCGGCCGCCCGGAAGAGGCGCTGACCATGTTCCAGCGCGCCGAGCAGGCCGATTCGTCCTACGCCGATCTTTACAACGCTTGGGGCCGCTTCCTGCGCGATCAGAACAAGGTTGTCGAGGCGCGCGAGATGTTCCAGAAAGCGATCGACCGCGCGCCCGAGCGGGCCGAGTTCCGCGACAATCTGAAAGCCGCCATGGCCGCCCCGGCCCGCTGACGGTCCGTTCCACCCCCTCCGTTCCAGCCCAACCATGTCAAATCCAACGCGCCGCCGGAGTCCTTCCGGCGGCGCGTTGGTGTTTTTGGCCGGGTGGGAAGCGCGCGATCACGGCGGCGGGCTGAGCACCTGCGACTGACCGGTGATCCGCCGTTTGACATGCGCCCAGCATACCCCGATGCTCAGCAGGGTGGCGAACCAGACCAGCAGGAAATAGCTGGACCAGAACGGCGCGCCAGGATCGAGCAAGCCGACATGGCGCATCGCCAGGTAGCCGGAAATGGTTAGCGACGACATGATGATGATGCGGGAGATCCGCAGCGCCAGCCACATCACCCGCAAAAACAGGATGTAGCAGCCCAGCAGAAAGGCACCGGCCAGAAATTTGGCCGACGCCAGGGAGCCGTCATCGGTGAACAGCCAACTGATGTAGGAATAGCCCAGCGGATTCCAGGTGGAGAACACCAGCAGGAAACAGCAGAGGATGCGGGAGAAAAGGCCGGGAAACTTCATGCCGGACCGGCTCCCTTACGGCACAGGATGGTGGATGCTGGTTTCATCGCGCGGCGATGTTTTCCGAATCCATCTGACCGCTGAGGCGGTAGCGGATGTGCGACCAGCAGAAGCCGGTTCCCAACAGCACCGTCAAGGCGATCTGTATGGTCAGGATGAACTGTGTGCGGTCGTGCAGATCGACCAGCCCGAGGTCGGACGCCAGCCACACCCCGGACAGAACGACGATGGTCAGCATCGACGTGCCAACCAGCCGCATCGAGCGCCACATCGCGTTGACCTGGAGATAGAAAATCACGATCAGCGTCAGGCCGACGAACAGCTTGACCGCCCAGTCGCCATCCTCCTGCTGAAGCCAATGGTAGTAGGAGTAGCCCGACGGGTTGAAGCCGCCAAAAATGACGAACATCGCGATCAGCAGGCGTACCGAATATCCAAGGATCGACAGCATGGCCTTGCGGGGACGATGGTGGTGGGCAGGCGGGCATTCTATGCCGTGGCTGGTCGGCCCGTCCATGCTGGTGTTTGTCGGGGTTGCGCCCCGCTTCCGCTGGCGCGGGCTTGCGGTTACAGTGGTGGGCTGATGGCGGAAAAATGGGAAGCGGAGCGATGACGGGCATTCGGGTGTTGGCGCTTTCGCTGCCGTTGCTGTGCGCGACCCTGACCGGGCGGTCGGCGCTGGCGCTTGATCTCAGCGCTTACGATCCGTGGGAAACCTACAACCGGGCGGTGTTCGCCTTCAACAACAGCGTCAGTTCCAGCGCGCTTGAACCGCTGCGCCAGGCTTATGGCAGCCGCCTGTCGAACAGCACGCGGTCGGGGATTTCCAACATCTTCGCCAATTTGCGTGAACCCTGGACCGCGATCAGCAGCGGCCTGCACGCCGACTTTTCCAACGCGGGGACCTCGCTTGGCCGGTTCCTCATCAACAGCACGGCGGGCATCGGCGGATGGTACGATGTGGCGGCCAGCCGCTATGGCCTGACCAGCCAGCAGGATGATTTGGGGCTGGTGCTGTGCCGGTGGGGCATCGGTTCCGGCCCCTATCTGGTCCTGCCTTTCCTGGGGCCGACCAACGGGCGCGATTTGGTCGGGCGGACGGTGACGACCATGGGGACCTATTCGGTGCTGGGGATGAATGGATATATGACCTACCGCAGCAGCGACGGCATGGTGCGCTATCTGGAGGACGGATTCATCGAGCGATTCGTCCGCGAACCCCAGGTGGACGCATATGCGGTGGAGCGGGGCGTGTACAGCCGGATTCGCGACGCTCAATGCGCGGGGGAGTCCACCGCCGGTGCGCCTTATGGTGGCGATCAGCAGTGATCTGATCGCGCGACGCCCAGTTGTTGTCTCCAACCTGTAACCAATTGCAACAACGTGGTTTCAGGGTTTTCATGTGGGGACAACAGGCTTCCTTGCGCCGCAAAATTAAGGCATGCTGTTCCACAGAAGCGTTGGGGTCTTCTGCATCCTAAAAATCAATTCATGGTTGCCGCAGTTGTGTGGCGGGCGTCAGGGGAGGTTTCCGCGCGATGCGGCGTAATCTTGCGGTCTTGTTCAGCACCGTTGCGGTGACGGCTTTGTCCATTGGCCATTCGGCCGATGCCTCCTGGTTGTCGCGCTCAACCACGGACAACGCGGATGTGACCGTGATGTCCGGCGGGCGCACCGTGCCACCGCCGCCGGAACCCGGCGTTCTCGACAGCGCCCAAAAGGCGGCGGTCGGTGTGGTCGACGGCGGCGTTGGGCTGGCCTCGGCCGGGGCGTCGGCGGTGATGGGCGTCACCGGCATGCTGGCCACGCCGTTCAAGGCGGTGGGGGCGTCCATGCAGTCGGCTGGCCAGATGGTCAGCCAATTCGCGTGGGAGGTGGCTTACGTGTTCGGTGCCAACGGCACCCCAGTCACCAGCTTCCGCACCAGCGAACCGGAACTGACCGGTTTGGGAGAACGGGTGACGGATCCCCGTCCGGCCCAGGATACGCCGGTTGCCCCGACCAAGGGCGAGGCGAAGCAGGCGGCACCCCCCGCAAACGCGGCACCCCAGCCGAACATGGCGGAACCGGCGGTCGCTGCGGCATCGGTTCCGGTCCTTCCGCCGACCATCGTGCCGCCGACCAACCCGCACGCGGCGGAATTGGCCAAGGCCGACGCGGCGGTCCCGGTGGTGAAGCCGCCGCCGAACGTGGCCGGTGTGGAGACGGTGCCGGAGCCGCTGAATCCCAAGCTGTTCACCGACTTCGTCTTTGACAAGGCGCGCCGCCGTCCCGACGGCTCGTTCTTTGTGCCAAAGCCGCTGCAGCGGCTGTTCGACATGCGCACGCAAAAGGTCGAGATGACCAAGACCGCGCTGTCGGTGCAGTTGCCCGGCCGCATCGTTCCCGATCCCAACGCCCATGGCGATGTGGAAACCAGCCTGACCGGCCGGATCGAAGCGCCGAAAACCGGCCTGCCGGTGTTGGGCGACACGGTCAAACAGGGGCAGGTGTTGGGGTACGTCGCGCCGTCGGTGGGCGTGGTGGACCGCACGCAGGTGCGCCGCGAGGTGGCCCGCATCACCAACGAAATCCGCATCACGGCGGAAAGCCTGGAACTGATGAAGCAGTTCTGGTTCGTGCCGTTCCGCGACGGCAAGATCATCCAATCGGAAATGCGGTTGGAAGGTCTGCGGCGCGAGCGGTCGGCCCTGCTGCCCATGCTGCAAACGCAAGAGGTGCTGCGCGCCTCCACCGACGGTGTGATTTCGGTGTCGAACGCCATCAACGGGCGCATCGTCCACCCCGGTGAAAAAATCTTCGAAATCGTCAACCCGAACCGTCTGTGGGTCGAGGCCATCGCCGCCGATCCCGATGTGGCGAAGACCGCCGCCGCCGTGGACGCCGCCGTGGCGATGACCCCGGAAGGCCAGGCGCTGGACATCGGGTTCGTCGGCAGCGGGTTGGCCCTGCAACAGCAGGCGGTCCCGCTGATGTTCCGCATCGACAACCCGATTCCGGGCCTGCGGGTCGGCCGCCCCGTGACGGTCGCCATCCGCAGCCAGCACACCTCGCGCGCCGGCATCGCCGTGCCGCGCGACGCCGTTGTGACCGGGGCGAGCGGGCTTGACCAGGTGTGGGAACACATCGGGCCGGAAATCTTCGTGCCGCGCACGGTGAAGACCGAGCCGATCGACGGGCGCAGCGTGCTGATCACCGCCGGGCTGAACCCCGGCGCGCAGATCGTCACGCAGGGCACCCGCCTGCTGATCCAATTGCAATGACACCCAAGACAGGGAGGACGAACGCCATGGCCAGTCTGCACATCGTTCCCGGCGGCCCCTTCTCCGCGTTGCGCGCGCTTGGGTTGGTCGCTGTGATGACATCCCTGCTCTCCGGCGCGGTCGCGGGCAGCGCTGTTGCCGCAACCGATGACGAACGTGAATCGCCCCGCGTGTCGGCGGCGGTCGGACCCGTTGGCGTGGTCGTGGTCGCCGCGAACCACAAGATGTACGCGTTTCTCGACCGCTTGAGCGACAACGCCCCGGTGGCCGGTGGAACCGTGACGATCAAGGCCGGAAAGCACGAGTTGACCTTGAAGGAAACCGCGCCGGGGGTTTACCGCTCCGGTGCGTTCGAACCGACGGTCGGTCACACTCCGTTGACGGTGTCGATCAAGACCGCGCTGTCCAGCGGCCAGATGGTCGCCGATCTGGTGGTGGAGCCAAACGCTCCGGCCCAGACGGTGGAAACACGCCTGCGCCCGCTGTGGTACGGGCTGGGCGTTCTGGCCGTCAGCGGCCTGGGTTTCCTCGCCTGGCGCAGCCGCCGCCGTCCTTTGCCGCCGCTGGCGGGCACCACCGGAACCGCCTGACGGGACAGAAGAATGTTTCAAGCGCTCGTTGGGATCTGTCTGCACCAACGCATTCCGGTCATGATCCTCACGCTCCTGTTGAGCGTTTGGGGGATCATGGTCGGTCGCGACATGCCGATTTCGTTGTTGCCCGAACTGCACCCGCCGGTCGTCACCGTGGTGACGGAAGCGGGTGGCTTGGCCCCGGAAGAGGTGGAACAGCTCGTCACCTTCCCGTTGGAAACCGTGCTGAACGGCATGCCCGGCGTGTCGCGGGTGCGCAGCGTGTCCAGTCCCGGTTTCTCGCTGATCTACGCCGAATTCCAATGGGGAACCGACCCCTACCGGAACCGCCAGATCGTGACCGAACGCATCGGCATGGTGCGCGACCGTCTGCCGGAATCGGTGTTGCCGCAATTGGCCCCGATGTCGTCGGTGGGGGGCCTCATCATGCAGGTCGCCCTGACCACCGACACCGGCGACATGATGGCGCTGCGCGAACTGGCCGACTGGACCATCCGCCCGCGCCTGATGGCGGTGGACGGGGTGTCGCAGGTCTACACCGTCGGTGGCGACGTGCGCCAATTCCGCTTCACCCCCAATCTGGGGCAGATGCGCACGCTGGACATCAGCCTGGCCAAGATCGAACAGGCGCTGACCGCCTTCGGGGCCAACAGCAGCGGCGGTTTCAACGATCTGCACAATTCCGAATTCATCATCCGCAACGTCAGCCGCAGCCGCAGCCTGGACGACATCCGTAACCTGGTCGTCACCTACCGCGAAGACAAGCCGGTGGTGTTGAGCCAGTTGGGCGAGGTCGGCTTTGCGCCGAAGGTGAAGCGCGGCGACGGCGCGTTCAACGCGCGCCCGGCGGTGCTGCTGTCGGTGCTGAAGCATCCCAACGCCAACACCGTGCGCACGGCGGCGGCGGTTGAGGAGTTGATGAAGACGCTGGGGCCGAGCCTGCCACGCGGCGTCCACGCCGATCAGATTTCCTACAGCCAAGCCGAACTCATCAACGACTCCATCGACACCGTCAAACATGTGCTGCGCGACGCCATCATCATCGTGGTGATCGTGCTGCTGGCCTTCCTGATGAACGTGCAGACCACGGTCATCGCGATGCTGTCGATTCCGATTTCCCTGCTGGTGACGATCATCACCTTCTATCTGATGGGATCGACGATCAACACGATGACGCTGGGCGGCATCGCCATCGGCATCGGCCAGTTGGTCGATGACTCGGTGGTGAACGTCGAAAACATCCTGCGTCGTCTGACCGAGAATCGCGAGCGCCGTTTGCCGCGCCCGGTGCTGACGGTGATTGCGGAGGCGTCGGGCGAGGTGCGGTCCGGCATCGTCTACGCCACCATGATCATCCTTCTGGTGTTCATGCCGCTGTTCTTCATGCCGGGTGAGCAGGGCCGTCTGTTCGGGCCGCTTGGTCTGGCCTACATCGTGTCGATCTTCGCCAGTCTGGTGGTGTCGATGACGGTGACGCCGGTGCTGTGCTCCTACTTCCTGCCCAACATGAAGGAACTGGGGGCGTCCTATCACAGCAAGCCGGTGATGATGCTGAAGGCGGCCAACCTGAAGGCGTTGAACTGGGCGCTGGATCATCAGAAAAGCCTGTTGCTGGCCGCCGCCGGTCTGGTGACGTTGGCGGCGATGACCATGCCGTTCCTGCCGCGCTCCTTCCTGCCGCCCTTCAACGAAGGCACGCTGTATGTGCAGTTGATGAACAAGCCGGGCATCTCGCTGACCGATTCCGTGCGCATCGGCCAGATGGCGGAGCAGTTGATCCTGCAAGTGCCGGAGGTGCTGACCATTTCACGGCGCACCGGCCGCAATGAAAACGACGAGGACGCCGATCCGGTCAGCTCCAGCGAATTTCCGATCCGCATCGCGCTCGACAAGCGCAGCCGGGCGGAGGTGATCGAGGATCTGCGCCATCGCCTGTCGGTGCTGCCGGTCGATCTGACAGTGACGCAGTTCCTCACCTCGCGCATGCAGGTGGCGCAGAACGGCGTGCGTGGGGCCATCGTGCTGAAGATCTACGGCGACGATTTGGGGACCCTGCGCGTGCTGGCGGAAAGCTTCCAACAGCGCTTTTCCGAAATCCCCGGCCTGCTCGACCTGCTGGTCGAACAGCAGGTTCGGGTTCCGCAGATCCGCATCACCATGGATTACGCCCGCGCCAAGCTGTTCGGCGTGACTCCGGCGGCGATGACGCAAGCGCTGGAAAGCCTGTCGAACGGCCGGGTGGTGTCGCAGGTCATCGACGATGGCAAGCGGTTCGACGTGCTGATGAAGCTGTCGGATGCCGACCGTTCGACCGAAGCCCTGGCGCAGTTGCGGATGGAAACCCCGGCGGGCTATGTGCCGCTGTCCTCCATCGCCGCCGTCGTCAACACCGACGGTCCCAACCAGATCATGCGCGAAAACGGCCTGCGCCGCATCGCGGTGACGGCGAACACCGATGGTTCCGACCTGTCGGCCATCGTCGCCAAGATGCGGGCGGTGATCGCCACCGCCCAATTGCCCCAGGGCTACAGCACCAATCTGGAGGGCAATTTCCGGCAGGAGGAGGACAGCCGTGGCGTGATGGCCGCGCTGGCCGCCCTGTCCGCCGCGCTGGTCTTCCTGGTGCTGTACCAGCGCTACCGCTCGGCGGTACTGACCATCATCATCATGGGCAACATCCCGTTGGCCCTGATTGGCAGCGTCGGCGCGCTGTGGCTGTTCGGCGAGGATCTGAGCCTGGCGGCGATGATCGGGTTCATCGCGGTGGCGGGCATCGCCGTGCGCAACGGCGTGTTGAAGATCAGTCACTTCATCAATCTGGCCTTGCACGATGCGGTGCCGGTCGGTCGCGAACTGGTGGTTCGGGGTTGCGATGAACGGCTGATGCCGGTGATGATGACGGCGCTGTCCGCCGGGTTGGCGCTGATTCCGCTGCTGATCGTGTCCGACGCGCCGGGGGGGGAAATCCTTCACCCGGTGGCGCTGGTCATCTTCGGTGGTCTCATCAGCTCCACCATGCTGGACACGCTGACGACGCCGGTTCTGTTCCACCGCTTCGGTCATCCGTCGCTGGAACGGTTGCTCAGCCAGACCGGCGATCTTGCCGTTCAAACCTATTGAACCAGACAGGGCGTCACCATCATGGAACCATTCTCCCTCACAACGGCGGTGGTCGCTGCGTCCTTGCTGGGCACGGTGGTTATTGACGTTGGCATGAACACCTTGCAGAACTGGTACGACACCTTCTACGCCGACGCTCTGTGGAGCAGTCGCCCGGTCAACGGCGATCTGGATCGCCAGTTGAAGAAGGAAGAGGCGGAAATCGACGCGCTGATGCGCGAAGAGAATTTTGTGAGTGAGGAATCGGACGCCCGATGAGCCGACCGCAGCCCTTTTCCCGCGCCCATCAGGCCGCGTTCATCGCCTTGACGGTTGGCCTGTTGGGCACGGCGGTGCCGGGTGCCGGTTTTGCGCAATCCGCCCCCCCCTCGGCGCAAGGCCCGGCTCAACTGGCGCAGGCGGTGGCTCCGGCCGCCGATGGCGTCCGGTTGGAGCCGTTGTCCGGGACCTATGTGGCCACGGCCCGGATCAATCTGCGCCAGCAGCCCAGCCAGCAAGGCGCGCGGGTCGGCCAGATCGATTCCGGTGCCAAGGTGACGGTGACGGGGAAGGTGGTGGATTCGCCCTGGTACGCGGTGACGCGGGAGGATGGTCGGCGCGGGTATGTGTTTGCCGACCTGCTGCGGCCCGAAACACCGCCAGCTCCAGCCATACCGCCGACTCCGGTGGCGGCGACCGAACCGGCTCCCGTGGCTTCCCCGCCACCGCAGCCCGTCGTGGAGGCTGCCCCCCCAGCGCCTGCCGCTGCGGTCCCTGAGGCCGTTGCTCCGGTCGCGGTTGTCCCGGAACCGGCCCCGGTTGCCGTTCCGCCGCCTGTTGTACCGCCCCAACCGGACCCGGTCGTGACCGCGCTGACCGAACGTTTGAACAGCATGGACGCCGCGCTGGCCGACATCCGCAAGTCGCTCGACACCGGATCGGCGGTGAAGGGGCTTGAGGAGCGCCAGCAGGCGTTGGAAAGCGCCATCACGGCCCTGCGCAACGACGTGGCGGGGCTGCGCAGCGCAGCGGTCGATGGCGACAAGCCCGGCGGCTTCCTGGATCGGTTGATGGGCTTGCAGGAACAGATTTCCGCCCAGATCGCCGAACAGCGCGCCGATTTGAAGGGACTGTCCAAGCGCCTGGACGAGGCCGAGGAGTGGCTGAAGCCGGTGAAGGAGTGGGCGGAGAAGACCGCCAACGACATTCGCCCGCCGATGGGCTGGTCGGAATGGATTTTGTCCGGCCCCGGCGCGGCCTGGTCGTGGTTGACCTCCGGCTGGTGGTGGCAGGCCCCGGCCAAGCCGGAACCGCCGGTGTCGCCGCTGCGCCTGCCCGATCCGCCGCCGCCGGGCCGCTCCACCATCATGGGGTGATGGTGGGGGCCGTCCGGTTCTTGGATGCACCGGCGCAACGAAAGACGGTGTCAGAAAACGAGAAAGGCGGACGATCATGCATCGTCCGCCTTTCTCGTTGCAGGGTCTCGTTGCAGGGTTGCGGTGGCTGTGTGGGGCCTGGCTTACAGCGCCTTGCGGGCGTGCAGGGTGGCGCGGCGGACGATGGAACGCGCCTCGACCTTGACGTTGCCCTCGCCCTCACCGAACAGCTTCAGGAACACCACGTTCAACGACGCGCTGCCGCTGACGGTCAGGGTTCCGGCTTCCACATCGTCGGCGATGGTCAGGGTGGTCGCCTGCGCGCCCAAAAATCCGGTGGGGAACGCCTTGTCGAAAAAGCTGCGGATGTGCCCGTCACGCTGGGTGTCGAACATCACCCGGCCGCCGGCCAAGGCCGCCGCGTCGACCGCTTGGGCCAAGCGCGCCCGCACGGCGTACCCGCGCAGCGTGTCGATGGTGCAGCCGACGCCAATGACCATCGGCACCAGCAACACCATCATCAACACCAGCGCGACACGCCGCCCCGTCCGCCGACCCTCATACCCACCATAGGGCAGGGGACGATAGACCAAGGTCATGCCGGCCTCCGAAAAGAAACAGGGGGAGTGAAGGGAGTGATCGTGGAATGTGTCATGTTCTTAACATGGGTTTCCGAAGACGGGAACCTTGATTTTCAGGAAAATTGCCAGCCTTTAATCGCAACGAATTGTGTCACATTTTAGGCTTTGCCGCGTCCTTTTGGCCGCGACGGACTCCGCTCGATCATCTGGGGAATAGGTCAATACGGATAGGCTTTTCGTCTTGGTCCAGGTCGGTGCGGAATGGTGCTGTGTCCATGACACCGCCATCATCGTCGTCACGGTCGCATTGCGCAAGCGCCTGTCCTATGGTCGGCGCGGTATGGATGATGTGAGACGGCAAGGGAGCGGCCCGATGCGGGGCGGTGGGTGGCGCGGGGCGATGATGGGGTTGGCGGTCGCCTCGGCGGCGCTGACCTTCCTGGCGGTCGAGCGGGCCACCGTGACCGCCGACAACCCGACCGCCTATGCGATGGATATGGCGGTGGTCGGGCTGGGTCTGCTGACCTTGTGGGTGGCGTTCTCCCGCCTTGTCCGCCACGTCCGCGACCTTGGTCGGCTGCGCGACGCGTTGGCGGGCGGGCAGCTTCGGGGGCGCGATGCGGCGTGGCTGACCGAGCGGCGGGACGAGATCGGCCAGATCGCCCATCTTCTCAGCCACCCCGGCCCCCGGCTGGAACGAAGCCCATCCACCCGCGCGGACAAGAGTCTGTCGGCGGTCCTGGCCATGACCGATGACCCGGTTCTGATTGTCGAGGACAATGGCCGGGTCGAGCGGATCACCCCCGCCGCCGTCCGCCTGCTGGACGGGACCGTGGCTGTCGGGAGCGACATCGGCGACGCGCTCGTCCCGTCGGATGTGAGCCGCGCCATCGAACGCGCGCGCGGGGCTGGAGAGGCGGTGACGGCGGTGTTGCGTCGCGCCGATGGTGTCGAACTGTCGGCGCGCGTCGCCGATCTGGGGCTGAACAGCGGCATGGTCATCGCCTTCCCCCAACGGGGGCAGGGCGGGGCGCTGGCGGTGGCGTCGCGGCGTTCGGTTCCCTTGAAGGCGGCGGGCCATCCGCTGCCGTTGGGGGATGACGAGCCGCTGGCCGCGACTCCGCTGGTCTCGCTGTGGGTGGCCACCGCCGGGTCGGTTTTGGGGGAGGGGCCGGTCATCGCGGTGGGAACCATGCGGCTGGTTGGGTCCCGTGTGTTTCGAACGGTGTCGTTGTCGGTTCTGATTGACCCGGTGGGCGTGGTCGCGCCCGAGGCCACCGCCCGCCATGGCATCGACGGCGCGCGGGTGGCGGGCCAGCGTCCCTTCCTCGCCGCGTGGCCGACCCTGGCCGAGACGTTGCGCCATTGTGTCGTGGTCGGCGTTGGGGTGGACACGGCGCTGGCGGCGCTGGCGCGCGCCTGTGGTCACGCGGGCCTGCCGCCGCCATCCACCCCCAGCCTTGATCTGGGGCGGGTTGCTGCTGCCCTGGACCCGGCGCTGGCGAACCGCCCGCTGGCGGCGGTGGCCGCCGCGTTTGGTGTGTCGGTTGCGGACACCGCCCCGGACGATCCGTTTGCCCCGGTTTTCCTCCAAGCCGCGTTGGCGGCGGCGCTGATCCCCCGGCTGGCGGAGCGGGGCGTCGTCACCCTGCGTCAAGCGCGGGAATTGGCGGGGGGCGATGCCGCGCCGGAGACGGCGGCTGCGACCTGATCCGTGATACCCCGATCAGGGGCAAAGGCAACTGGTCAGACCCTGATGCGCTGTCTAAATTCAATGCATGATGATTGGAAAAACGGCACAACACCCCGGCCCCTTTGGGCGGGCGGCGGATGGACGGACGGCGCGCGCGACCCGTGCGGCGGTTGGTGTGGTGGGCGGCATCGCCATGGCTTGGCTGGGCCTGACCGCCGGGGCGATGGCAGCGGAAACGGTGACTTTGCATTACTACGAACGCCCCCCCTACATGACGGCGGCGGAGAATGGGGAGGTGCGCGGCGTGACCGCGAAAGCCGCCGAAGCCGCCTTTGTCAAAGCGGGGCTTCCCTTTGTCTGGGCGCTGACCCCGGCGCAAGGCCAGCTCGACACGATTCGCCGCAACCAGGGGCGTGACTGCGCCGTCGGGTGGTTCAAAACACCGGAACGGGCATCCTTCGGCCTCTTCACCCAGCCGATCTACCAGGATCGCCCGCCGGTGGCCATCGCCCGGCGGTCGCTGGAGATTCCACCCGACAGCACGCTGCGCGCGTTGTTGATCAGCGGAACGTCGCGTGTCCTGATGAAAATCGGGCTGACCTATGGTGCGTACATCAAGACCCTGATCGGGAAGTACGCCGACCATCTGACCCTGGTGTCGGTTGAACCGGCCCAGATGGTGGCGATGGTGGCGGCGGATCGGGCCGATCTGATGTTCGCCGCGCAGGAGGAGGCCGACCTTCTGCTGGAAAAGAATCGGGAGGCGGCGAAGCGGGTGCGGGTGGTGGCCTTTCCCGATGTGCCATTCGGTGACGTCCGTCACATCCTGTGCAGCCGCGCGGTGGGACGCGAGGTCATCGACGCCCTGAACGCGGCGATCCCGCCGCGCTGACGCTGGATCGGCCTCGATCTCAGGATTCGGGGATTCGGGCGGTGAGTTCAGGCGGTGGCGAGTTCAGACGCTGGCGGCGATGCCGGTGGCGGCCATGCCCAAGGCCCACAGGCCAAAGGCGGCCAGCGCGACGCCGGTGCAATGGTTCAGCATCACCAGCCCCCGGTCGGAAATCCGGTGCCGGACGGCGGCCACCCCCATCGACAGGGTGAACCACCACAGCGACGCGCCCAGGAACACGCCCAGAACCAGAGTGGAGGCCTCCACCCGGTCCAACGTTCCGCCCAAACCGAATCCGGCGAAGATGGCGATGAAGGCCATGATCGTGGCCGGGTTGGTCAGGGTCAGCGACAGGCCGGTCATGAAGCCGCCGATCCAGGTCTTGCTGTCGGGCGCGGCCGCAGCCTCGCGTTCTTCCGCGTCGGGACGCTGGTGGAAGGTGCGAACGGCGACCACCATCAGGAAGATGCCGCCGACCAGTTGAAAAGCGATTTCATGCCCGCGCAGGAAGCTGAGCGCGTTCGACACACCAAAGGCGGCGATGCCACCGTAAAAGGTGTCGGCTATGGCGGCCCCGAAGCCGGTGAAAAAGCCCATCAACGGGCCGTGCTGAAGCGTGCGGCGGATGCACAGCAGGCCAATCGGACCGACGGGCGCGGCGATGGCAAAGCCCAGAACGATCCCCTGCAACAGCACCCACAAGCCTTGCACCCGAGTCCCGCCCCCGTTCCAGAGATCGCGCGGTCGGGCGACATGTCGACGCACCAACCATCGGCGCGGTGATAAACGGCCCAGCGCCATCCGTCAACCGGGGCTGGTCCCGATTCAACAGAACAGGCGGTGCGTTTCTTTGTTGTGCGAAACGTTCAGAAGGTTATCCTTTCGGTCAGGTTTCGCCATCCCGGAGAGAGAGAACCATGACGACTCGTGTGCTTGCGACGCTGCTGGCCGGTTCGGCCCTTGGCCTGTCGATGGCCTGTGCGGCGCTTCCGGCCCAGGCTCAGGAATTCGCGCCTGCGGTGGTGTTCGACCAGGGTGGCAAGTTTGACAAGTCGTTCAACGAGGCGGCCTACACCGGGGCGGAGCGGTTCAAGAAGGAAACCGGCGTCGCTTATCGCGAGTTCGAGATCACCAACGAGGGCCAACGCGATCAGGCGTTGCGCACGCTGGTGCGCCGTGGCGCGTCGGTGATCGTCGCCGTCGGCTTCTCCCAGGCCGCCGCCGTGGACAAGGTGGCCAAGGAATCGCCCAACACCAAATTCTGCCTGATCGACGACAAGCTGGACGTCCCGAACGTGCAGTCGGTGACGTTCAAGGAGCATGAAGGCTCCTTCCTGGTCGGCATGGCCGCCGGTCTGGTGTCGAAGTCGGGCAAGGTCGGCTTCATCGGCGGCATGGACATTCCGCTGATCCGCAACTTTCAGGTCGGCTACGAGCAGGGCGTGAAGCACGTCGTTCCGGCGGGCGAGGTCTTCACCAACATGACCGGGACCACCCCGGCGGCCTGGAACGACCCGACTCGCGGGGCGGAGCTGGCCAAGAGCCAATTCGGGCGCGGGGCCGATGTGGTGTTCGCCGCCGCCGGGGCGACCGGCATGGGCGTGCTCCAGGCCGCTGCGGATTCGGGCAAGCTCGGCATCGGTGTGGACAGCAACCAGAACCACGTCCATCCGGGCAAGGTGCTGACCTCCATGGTCAAGCGCGTCGATGTCGTGGTCTATGACTGCATGAAGTCGGCCAAGGATGGGACGTGGAAGGCGGGCCACCGCGTGGTCGGCCTGAAGGAGGATGGGGTCGGATACGCGCTCGACGCCAACAACCGCCCGCTCATCACGCCGGAGATCGAAAAGAAGCTGGAAGACGCCAAGGCGCAGATCATCGGCGGCTCGTTGACGGTCAAGCCCTACCAGCCCTGAGGCACGACACGCCATGTCGGATACCCAGAAGCGGGCGGACTCCCGCAACCCGGTCCCGCCCGCGCTGGAATCACCCTCGCTGGCCCCCCCCGCGCTTGAAACGGTCGCGATCAACAAATGGTTTGGCAGCAACCACGCCAACCGTGACGTGTCGTTGACCGTTCCCAAGGGGACGATCCATGGCGTGATCGGCGAAAACGGGGCTGGCAAATCGACGATCATGAGCATCGTCTATGGCTATCTCCGCGCGGATTCCGGTGACATCCGGGTGAATGGCCGGTCGGTGTCCATCCGCAGCCCGCGCGACGCGCTGGGGGCGGGCATCGGCATGGTCCACCAGCATTTCATGCTCGTGGATCCCTTCACCGTGCTGGAAAACGTTCTGCTGGGGGCGGAGGGGGGCGTCACCCTGTCCGCCGGGATGGAGCGGGCGCGCGCCGAACTGACCCGGCTGGCCAAGGATTACGGCCTGGAGGTCGATCTGGAGTCCCCGGTCGGCGATCTGCCGGTCGGGGCGCAGCAGCGCGTGGAGATCCTCAAGGCCCTCTACCGGGGGGCCGAGATCCTGATCCTGGACGAGCCGACCGGGGTGTTGACTCCGCAGGAGGCCGATCACCTCTTCACCATCCTGCGGGCGCTGCGCGCGCAGGGCAAAACGGTCATCATCATCACGCACAAGCTGCGCGAGATCATGGCCCTGACCGACCATGTGACGGTGATGCGGCGCGGGCAGGTGGTGGCCAACGTCGCCACCCCGGACACCAGCCGGGAGCAGTTGGCCGAACTGATGGTCGGGCGCAAGGTGCTGCTGCGGGTGGACAAGCCCCCGGCGCGGCCCACCGGCGAGGTCCTGCGGGTCGAGGGGCTGCGTGTTCGCGACCCGTCGGGGGTGGAGCGGGTGAAGGGCATCGGGCTGTCGGTGCGGGCGGGCGAGATCGTCGGCATCGCCGGGGTGTCCGGCAACGGCCAGTCGGAATTGCTGGAGGCGTTGGCCGGGATGCGGCCGATCCAATCCGGGTCGGTGCGGTTGCGCGGGGAGGAGTTGGCCGGTCGCCCCGACCGCTTCAACGCCCACGCCCTGCGCCGTCTGGGGGTGGGGCACATCCCGGAGGACCGCCAGAAGGTCGGGCTTGTCACCAGCTTTTCGGCGGAGGAATGCTCGATCCTCGGCTTTCACGACGATCCGGCGTGGAACGGGCGGATTCTGCTCGACCGCGCCGCCGTCGCCGCCAATTGCGCCGCCCAGATGGAGGCGTATGACACCCGCCCGCGCAACGGCGCGCTGAACGCCGCCAATTTTTCCGGCGGCAACCAGCAAAAAATCGTTCTGGCGCGGGAAATCGAACGGAACCCCGACCTGCTGCTGGTCGGTCAACCGACGCGCGGGGTGGACATCGGGGCCATCGAGTTCATCCACCGGCGGCTCGTCGCCCTGCGCGACCAGGGCAAGGCGATCCTGCTGGTGTCGGTCGAACTGGACGAAATCCGCGCCCTGTCCGACCGCATCCTGGTGATGTTCGACGGCCATCTGGTGGGCGAGGTCGCCCCCGACGAGGCCGACGAAACCCGTCTTGGCATGATGATGGCGGGCTGTGCGTGAGCGCATGAAGCGGCGGGGGCACCGCGCCCCCGCCGACCTTGCGTCATCCCATCACTTGGCGAACCCCATCACTTGGCGAACAACTGGCCCAGATCGGCGAACGCCTTGAACTCCAGCGCGTTGCCCGCCGGATCGAGAAAGAACATGGTCGATTGCTCGCCGACCTGCCCCTTGAAGCGGGTGTAGGGTTCGATCACGAATTGAACGCCCGCCGCGCGCAGCCGTTCGGCCAGCGCCTCCCAATCCGCCGGGGACAGGACGACGCCGAAATGCGGAACCGGCACGTCGTGGCCATCGACCGGGTTGTGGTGCGCGCCCGGCGCGTTCTCGTCGCGCGGCTTCAGATGGGCGACGATCTGGTGGCCGTACAGGTTGAAATCGATCCATTGATCGCTGCTGCGCCCCTCCGGGCAGCCCAGGACCGTGCCGTAGAAATGACGGGCGACGGCCAGATCATCGACCGGAAAGGCGATGTGAAAGGGCATAACGCTGCTCATGGATGGGGTCTCGCTCTGGCTGGTGAGTGGCTGATGACGCTTAGGAAAACCGATCCGTTCGGGGTTGACAAACGAGTTCTTGGGCGGCTTTTTATGAGTTCAACTCATGGGTCTCGCTCCTCGCCATGGCCGACCGCTCCCTGCCGTCCCTGAACGCCGTCCGCAGCTTCGTCGCCGTGGCCCGCCACCTGAGTTTCACCAAGGCCGCCGCCGATCTGTCGGTGACGCAAGGGGCGGTCAGCCGGATGATGCAGACCCTGCACGCCGATCTTGGGGTGGAACTGTTCCGCCGTGTCGGCCGGGGGATCGAGCTGACCCCGTCGGGGGAGGCCTTTTACGCCGAAGCCTCCCAGGCGCTGGACCGCATCGCGGCGGCGGCGCGGGCGGTGCGCCAGCAGGATGGCGGGGTGTTGCGGGTCAGCGCGCTGCCCACCCTGGCGCAACGCTGGCTGGTCCCGCGCCTGAAGAGCTTCCAGACCGAAAATCCCGACATTCTGGTCGATGTCAGCGTCAGCGAACACAACGTCGATTTCGCCAAGGAACCGCTGGACGTCGCCATCCGATTCGGCGTCGATGGCTGGGCCGGGTCGGTGACGACGCCGATGATGGCGGAAACCATCGGGGTGTTCTGCGCCCCGGCGCTGCTGGAACAGGGGCCGCCGTTGCGCCACCCGTCGGATTTGCCCCGGCACCGGCTGTTGCAACACACCACCCGGCCCGACGCCTGGCGCGGTTATCTCGGGGCCTTTGGCCTGACGCTGCCGGACTCGGCGCTGTCGCTGGGGTTCGAGCATTTCTTCATGATCATCGAAGCGGCGTCGGCGGGGATGGGCGTGGCGCTGCTGCCGGTGTTTCTGGTGCAGGACGATCTCGCCTCCGGGCGGCTGGTGCAGCCCTTCTCCGAAACGCTGCGGCAGCGCGGCAGTTACTTCATCGCCCATGCCCCCGGCGCGGAGCGGGCGCGGCGAATCCGCCTGTTCAAGACGTGGCTGCTGTCGCAAATCGACGGAACAAGCTGATTTGGCCCGATTCGGTCCGGTTTGGCCGGATTGGTTTGTAAAAATCTTTGGTGTCCGGTTGATCGGGCGGTTAAGAATCGACGGCGATCATTCATCGTCGGGGGCACATGGTGCAGATCGGATTGGGGAAGGGTCAGCCGGGCGCGGTGCCGGGCTGGGTTGGCTACGCGCTGTTGCCGCTGTTGAATCTGATCGCCGCCTTCGCGCTGTCGGGGCTGGTGATCCTCATCATCGGCGAAAATCCGATCAAGGTGCTGTCGCTGATGCTGACGGAGGCCGTCGGCTATCCCGAGGCCATCGGCTACACCCTGTATTACACGACGAATTACATCTTCACCGGGCTGGCGGTCGCCATCGCCTTCCATTGCGGCCTGTTCAACATCGGCGGCGAGGGGCAGGCCTACATCGGTGGTCTGGGAGCGGGGCTGGTGGCGCTGGCGTTGACCGGCTGGCCCTGGCCGGTGGTGATGGTGCTGGCGATCGCCGCGTCGGCCCTGTTCGGCGCGGCCTGGGCCTTCCTGCCCGCGTGGCTCCAGGCCAAGCGGGGCAGCCACATCGTCATCACCACGATCATGTTCAATTTCATCGCCGCGTCGGTGATGACCTATCTGCTGGTCGATGTGCTGATCCGTCCCGGCAGCCAATCGCCGGAAACCCGCGAGTTCGACCCCGGCGTCTGGTTGCCGTCGATGGAACGGGCGCTGGGCTGGGTGGGGGTGACGATTCCGCAATCGCCGCTGAACCTGTCCTTCCTGTGGGCCATCGCCTGCTGTGTGCTGTTCCAGATTTTCCTGCGCCACACCCGCTGGGGGTATGAGCTGCGGACGGTGGGCCGGAACGAGCGGGCGGCGGTCTATGCCGGGATTTCGCCGTCGCGCAACATCATCATCGCCATGCTGATGTCGGGCGCGCTGGCCGGCTTTGTCGGCATCAACGAGATTTTGGGCGTGCAACACCGCATCCTGCTGAACTTCACCGGCGGTGTCGGCTTCGTCGGCATCGCCGTGGCGCTGATGGGCCGCAACCACCCGGTCGGCATCGTGCTGGCGGCGCTGCTGTTCGGCGTGCTGGCCCAGGGCGGCGGTCAGGTCTCCTTCGAGTATCCCACGATCAACCGCGAATTGGTGATGGTCATCCAGGGGCTGGTCATCCTGTTCGCCGGGGCGATGGAGAATCTGTTCAAGCCGCAGGTGGAGGCGCTGTTCCGTCGCCGCGCGGCGAGCGCCGACACGGCGGGACCGGCGGCGACGGCGGGGAGGGGCTGAAGGCCATGGACGATCTGTTCCTGTTGCTGCTGCAACTGCTGGGGGCGACCATCCGGGTGGCCACGCCGCTGGTGCTGGCGGCCTTCGCCGGGATGTATTGCGAGCGCGCGGGCGTGGTGGACATCGGGCTGGAAGGCAAGATGCTGGCCGGGGCCTTTTTCGCCGCCGCCGCCGCCGCGACCACCGGCAGCCCGTGGCTGGGCCTGCTGGCGGCCATGGCCGCCGGGGTGACGCTGGCGCTGATCCACGGCTTTGCCTGCATCACCCACAACGGCAATCAGGTGGTGTCCGGCATGGCCATCAACATTCTGGTCGCCGGGCTGGCCCCGACGCTGGCCTATGCCTGGTTCAAGCAGGGCGGCCAAACGCCGCTGCTGCCGTCCTCCGCCCGCCTGCCGTCGGTCGAGATGCCGGGGGTGGAGGCGTTGGGCGGCGTGCCGGTGCTGGGGGCTGTCTATCGCGAGCTGGTGAACGACACCAACCTGCTGATCTGGGTGACGCTCGTCATCGTGGTGGCGACGCAATGGGTGCTCTACCGCTCGCGCTTCGGCCTGCGGCTGCGCGCGGTGGGGGAAAACCCCTCGGCGGTGGAAACCGCTGGCATTTCCGTCACACGGCTGCGGTATCAGGCGTTGATGGTGACGGGGGCGCTGACCGGCATGGCCGGGGCCTATCTGTCCACCGGCCACGGGGCGGGCTTTGTGCGCGACATGACGGCGGGCAAGGGGTATCTGGCGTTGGCCGCGCTGATCTTCGGCAAATGGCGGCCGGTGCCGACCCTGTTCGCCTGCCTGCTCTTCGCCTTCACCGACGCGGTGCAGGTGCGGTTGCAGGGCGTGCCGCTGCCGGGCATCGGCGTCATTCCGGTGCAGTTCATCCAGATGCTGCCCTATGTGCTGACCGTGCTGCTGCTGGCCGGTTTCGTCGGCAAGGCCATCGCCCCGAAGGCGAGCGGCATCCCCTATGTCAAGGAGCGTTGACCGCATGGCCGCGTTGGATCTTCAATTGGAAAGCCTGATCGACGCCGCCCGCGCGGTGCGGTTGAACGCCCACGCCCCCTATTCCAAATTCAAGGTGGGGGCGGCGATCCTGGGCGAGTCCGGGCGAATCTTCGCCGGGGCCAATGTGGAAAACGCCGCCTACCCGCAGGGGCAATGCGCCGAAAGCTCCGCCATTGGCGCGATGGTGGCGGCGGGCGACCGCCGCATCCGCGCGATCGTGGTGATGGGCGGCGAGCCGGGCGATCCCCTGTGCACGCCCTGCGGCGGCTGCCGCCAGCGCATCCGTGAATTCGCCGCCGCCGACACGCCGATCCATGTCTGCGATCCGGCCGGGCTGCGGCAGAGCTTTGTGTTGAACGATCTGTTGCCGCACTCGTTCGGCCCCGACAATGTGGCGTTCTGACCGGAGAGTTGAGAAATGACCGCTGACCGCGCCGCTGCGGAACTGTTGACCCGCGCACCGGGCCGTCGGCCACGGGTGGGGATCGTGTTGGGGTCCGGGCTGGGCGGCATCGCCGACCGCATCGCCGACTCCGTGGCCATCCCCTATGGCGAACTGCCGGGCTTCCCGGTCCCCAGCGTGTCCGGCCACGCCGGACGTCTGGTCGTGGGCAGCCTGGGCGGGGTGGACGTCGCCTGCATGCAGGGGCGGGTTCACGCCTATGAGGGCAACGGCTTCGACGCGCTGCGCACCGCGATCCGCGCGCTGAAGCGGGCGGGCTGCGACACGCTGATCCTGACCGCCGCCGTCGGTTCCCTGCGGCTGGAGGTGGGGCCGGGCCGCCTGATGGCGATCTCCGACCATCTCAACCTGCTGGGGGCCAACCCGCTGACCGGCCCGAACGACGAGTCCTTTGGCGACCGTTTCCCCAGCATGACCGACGCCTGGGACCCGGCGTTGCGCGCCCTGCTGAAGGACGTCGCCGCCGGGCAGGGGCTGGATCTGGCCGAGGGGGTGTACGCCGCCTACGCCGGGCCGTCCTTCGAAACCCCCGCCGAGGTGCGGATGATGAAGACGCTGGGGGCCGACGCGGTGGGCATGTCCACCGTGCCCGAATGCATCATCGCCCGCCATTGCGGCCTGCGGGTGGTGGGCTGCGCCGTCGTCACCAATCTGGGGGTCGGCCTCAGCGACGGGCCGGTCGATCACCACCAGACCCTCAGCGCGGCGACCGCCGCCGCCGGGGATCTGGAACGGCTGCTCATCGGTTTTCTGGAGCGTCTTTACCAACAGGAAGGCCCCCGGTCATGAAACTGCCCGCCGATCTGCAACAGGCGCTCGACCATGTGGTCGCCACCCCGGCGGACGCCGACACGGCGCGGCGTGCCGTTGGCATGCTGGATTTGACCAGCCTGAACGACGACGACACCGACGCGGTGGTCGAAGCGCTGTGCGCGCGGGCGCACACGCCGGTCGGGCCGGTCGCGGCGGTTTGCGTCTGGCCGCGCTTCGTCGCCACCGCGCGCCGGGCGCTGGGTGACAGCCCGGTGCGCATCGCCACCGTGGTGAACTTCCCGACCGGGGAGGGCGACGCGGCGGGTGTGGCGGCGGAAACGCGGGCGGCCATCGCCGACGGCGCGCACGAGATCGACGTGGTGCTGCCCTATCGCGCCTACATCGACGGCGCGCGCACCCAGCCGATCGCGGTGCTGAAAGCCTGCCGCGAGGCGTGCGGCGAATCGGCGCTGATGAAGGTCATCCTGGAATCGGGCCAGTTTCCCGACGCCGACCTGTTGGGTTGGGCCTCGCGCGACGCCATCGCGGCGGGGGCCGATTTCCTGAAGACTTCCACCGGCAAGACGCAACCGGCGGCCACGCTGGACGCGGCGGCGGTGATGCTGGGGGCAATCCAGGTGTCGGGCAAGCCGGTCGGCTTCAAGGCAGCGGGCGGCATCCGCGACGCCGCCGGGGCGGCGGTGTTCCTGGCGCTGGCCGATCATCTGCTGGGTGAAGGCTGGGCGACGCCGCAGAGCTTCCGCTTTGGCGCGTCGAGCCTGCTGGACGCGCTGCTGGCGACGGCGGGTGCGGGCGAGGCCCCGGCGGCCCCGTCCTTGGGTTATTGACACCGGTTTACTGAGACGAAAAGGGCAGGGCGGATGCTTCCCCAAGAGATCGTTCGGGCCAAGCGCGACGGCCAGACGCTGGACGCGACGACGATTCAGGCCTTCGTGCGCGGCATCACCGACGGCACGGTGACGGAAAGCCAGGCCTCGGCCTTTGCCATGGCGGTGTTTTTCCGGGGCATGGATCTGGGCGAGCGGGTGGCGCTGACCCGCGCCATGCGCGATTCCGGCACGGTGATGGATTGGCGCGGCCTGAACCTGCCCGGCCCGGTGATCGACAAGCATTCGACCGGCGGGGTCGGCGACAAGGTCAGCCTGATCCTCGCCCCGATGCTGGCGGCTTGCGGCGGCTTCGTGCCGATGGTGTCGGGGCGCGGCCTGGGCCACACCGGCGGCACGCTCGACAAGTTCGAGGCGATCCCCGGCTACCGCGCCAAGCCCGACAACGACCTGCTGCGCAAGGTGGTGAAGGAGGTCGGCTGTGCGGTGATCGGGGCCACCGACGACATCGCCCCGGCGGACAAACGGCTGTACGCCATCCGCGACGTGACGGCGACGGTCGAATCGCTTGACCTCATCACCGCGTCGATCCTGTCCAAGAAGCTGGCCGCCGGGCTGGACGCGCTGGTCATGGATGTGAAGTTCGGCTCCGGGGCCTTCATGCCGACGCTGGCGCAGGCGGAGGCGCTGGCCGAGAGCATCGTCACCGTGTCCGTCGGGGCGGAACTGCCCGCCGTCGCCCTGCTGACCGATATGAACGAGGTGCTGGGCCACAGCGCGGGCAACGCGCTGGAAATGCGCGAATGCCTGGCGATCCTGCGCGGGGAGGAGGCAGAACCCCGTCTGTACGAGGTCACGGCGCAACTGGCGGCGGAACTGCTGGCCCTGTGCAAGCTGGCCCCCGATGTGGCGACCGGCCGGGCGATGGCCGACCGGGTGATGGCGAACGGGCAGGCGGCGGACCGCTTCGCCCGCATGGTCCACGCGCTGGGCGGGCCGTCGGACCTGCTGGACAATCCCGACCGTTACCTTGACAGCGCCCCGGTGGTGCGTCCGTTGCTGGCCGACCGCGTCGGGCGGGTCGCCGCCATCGACACCCGCGCGGTGGGCATGGCGGTCGTCGCGCTGGGGGGCGGGCGGACCAAGACGAGCGATCCCATCGACTTCGCCGTCGGGTTCGACGCCGTCGCCGGGTTGGGGGCGGAGGTCGGGCCGGGTCGCCAGCCGCTCGCCATCGTTCACGCCCGCAGCGAGGCGCAGGCCGACGAGGCCGAACGCCGCCTGCGCGCCGCCTTCACCATCGCCGACACCGCCCCGCCGCGCGGGCCGCTGATCGCCAAGCGGATCTGACGGGGATGGCCGATCTGGCGGTGGGGACGCGGCCGCGCGGCCATCTGCGAACCATAGGACTGGCCCTGGCCGGGTTTGGTCTGTTTTCGGCGAGCGATGCGGTGATGAAGGTGATGGCGGGCGGCTACCCTCTGCCGCAGACGGTCTTCTTCAACTCCTTGTTCGCGCTGCTTCCCATCGTCGGATTCGCCCTGTGGAGCGGTGGTTTGAACCGTTTGGGCACCCGGCGTCCCGGTTTGCATCTGCTGCGCAGCGCGCTGGGCCTCACCACCGGTTACGCGGGCTATTTCGCCTTTGCCCGCATGCCGATGGCCGATGTCTACGCCATCCTCTTCACCGCCCCGCTGGTCATCACCCTGCTGTCGGCCCTGCTGTTTGGCGAACGGGTGGACGGGCGACGGTGGGCGGCGGTGCTGATCGGCTTTGCCGGGGTTTTGGTGATGAACCGCCCCAGCGCCGACGGGTTGCTGAACGTCGGTGCGCTGGGGGCGATGCTGTGCGCCTTGAGCTACGCCGCCTCGGCTCTCATCATCCGGCACAAGGGGCAGACGGAACACCCGCTGACCTTCCCGTTCTACGTCAATCTTCTGACGCTGCCGGTGATGGGGGGGCTGTTGCCGGGTGCCTATGTGCCAATGGCCGCCAGCGATCTGGCGGTGATGGCGCTCGGCGGTGTGCTGTCCGGCGTGGCGTTGACCTGCCTGTTGACCGCCTTCCGCAACGCGCCGTCGCCGGTGATCGCGCCGTTCCAATACTCGCAAATCCTGTGGGGCGTGTTGTTCGGTGTGGTCCTGTTCGGCGATTGGCCGGAACCCAAGTTGGCGGTCGGGTTGCTGCTGGTGGTGGGCAGTGGCCTGTATCTGCTGCGCCGGGAGGCGCGCGACGCGGCTGCCTGAACGCGCGCCGGGCAGACCTGCGGTGGTGGCATTGGGAAACCGATGGGTGTGCATATAATCTGTGCACTCATCGCTCGGCTGATCGGGCGTGCCGTGTCCGAAGCGAATCCCCATCATGTCCGAAGTTCTGAAAAGCGCCGATTGCCGCACCGTCGTCGAGCCGTCCGCCCCGGCGGATTCGGTGCCCTACGCCGTTGGCTGTTTTCTGGTGTCCATCGTTCTGTTCGCGGTGATGGACACGCTCATCAAGCTTCTGACCGCGACCATCCCGGTCCCGCAACTGATGTTCGTCCGTTCGGCGGTGGCGTTGGCCTTGATCGGCGGCTACGCGATGGCGTGCGGCGGCGGCTTGGCCTCGCTGCGCACCAAGCGGCCTTTGGCCCATGTCTGGCGCGCCTTCGCCGGGCTGATCTCGATGGGGTGCTTCTTCTACGCCTTCAAGCATCTGCCCTTGGCCGATGTCTATGTTCTGAACTTCGCCGGGCCGTTGTTCATCACGGCGCTGTCGGTCCCGCTGCTGGGCGAAACGGTGGGCTGGCGGCGTTGGGTCGCCGTGCTGGTCGGATTCGGCGGCGTGCTGGTGATGGCGCAGCCGAGCAGCGGCGCGCCGATCGGCCCGGTGCTGGTCGGGCTGTGCGCCGCGCTGTTCTACGCCCTGTCGTTGTTGACCGTGCGTGGGTTGTCGAAGACGGAAACCGCCACCTCCATCGTCGTCTATCTGCTGCTGACGACCAGCACGGTCAGCGGCGTGTTGGCGATCCCGGTCTGGGAAACCCCAACGGTGACGGAAGGGTTGTTGCTGCTGGCCGTCGGTGCCCTGGGCGCGGTGGCCCAGGTCCTCATCACCCAGGCGTTCCGACGCGCCCCGCCCGCCGTGGTCGCTCCCTTCGAATACACCGGCATGGTCTGGGCCAGCCTGTTCGGCTACCTGGTTTTCGGCGATCTGCCGACGGTCCCGGTGATCGCCGGGGCGATGGTCATCATCGGCAGCGGTCTCTACATCCTTCACCGCGAAACCATGGCGGCGAAGGGGTGATTGAGGGCGGTTGAGGGCGCGAGTCCGGTTCCACGCTTGACAGTGCAAGGCGGGCGGCGACATTGTCGCCCGTCTTTTTTCGGCTGGGGTGCCTGCGGGGTCGCGGGCTGAGACACACCCATCGAACCTGATCTGGGTCATGCCAGCGAAGGGAGCCGACCGCGCCGATCCGGTGGCCACTGTGGATGGTCCGGGGGAGCGGTCCGGGCGTCCCGCTGGCTGGTTTTAGGAGGCTTTGCGGATGCGGCGCGGCGTGGTTTCCCTTGTGGTGGGTCTGATGACGGTGGCGGGCGCGGCACGGGCCGAGGGCTTGTCCTTCCCGGTGCTGGTCCCCTTGACCGGCTTTCTGTCGCTGGAAGGAACCAGCCAGCGCAACGGCGCGCTTTTGGCGCTGAAGGAGGCCCCCGCCGGTCTGATCGGGGCTGCGGAGACCATCGACACCGGCACCTCGCCCGAGGCCGCCGTGACCGCGCTGGAACGGGCGGCGGGCGGCGGGCCGGTGGGGGCCGTGGCGGCGAGCATGCTGGGGACCCAGATGCTGGCGATGCTGCCGCTCGCCGCCGAACTGAAGGTCCCGCTCGTCACCGTGTCGGGGACCGCCGCCATCACCGAACAGAACAACCCGTGGGTGTTCCGCTTCTTCCCCGGCGACGCCGTGACCAAGACCGCTCACGCCCGCTATGTGGTGGAGGAGCTGAAAAAGAGCCGCCCGGCGGTGATTTATCAGACCACCGCCTATGGCCAGAGCGGCAAGACCCATCTGGACAGCGCCTTTCGCGCCCTGAACGTCACCCCGGTCTTTCAGGAGGGGGTGGACCCGACGGCCAAGGATCTGCTGCCGGTGCTGACCCGCGCGCTGGCGACGAACCCGGACGTTCTGGTGCTGCATCTGCACGCCGGGCCGACGGCGCTGCTGCTGAAGCAGGCGGCGACCAGCGGTTTGTCGATCCCGGTGGTGGCCGGGTCGGCGATGCACCAGCCCAGCACGGCGGCGCTGCTGGACCCCGCCGAGTTGAAGGGCGTCTGCGCGGAAACCGCCGCGTCGCCGGTGTCCGGTGGCAGCCCGGCGGTGGGGGCCTTCACCGCGTCCTACCGCGCGGCCTTCGGCAAGGAGCCGGACGCCTTCGCGCTGGGCCAGTATGACGGCATGATGATGGTGTTGGCGGCGGTGAAGGCCGGGGCGAAAACCGCCGAGGACGTGCGCAAGGCCCTGTCGGTCGGCCGCCATGACGGGTTGGCGATGCGCTACGCCTCCGACGGCAAGGGCAACATGGCCCATTCCGCCGTGATTGTCTGTTACGACGGCAAGAGCCGGATTCCCACTTTGGCCAAGCGCTACGACAACGTGACGGGCGTGGTGAAGTGAGGTGGTGACGGCGGTTCAGCTTCTGGTCAATGGTCTGGCGCTGGGGGCGGCCTATGCCCTGGTGGCGCTGGGCTTCGTGCTGGTGCTGAACGCCACGTCGGCGGTCAATTTCGCCCAGGGCGATCTGGTGATGGCGGGCGGGTTGCTGGCGGTGGCGCTGGCCCCGCTGCTGCCGTCGGTGCTGCCGGTCCCGGGACTGTTGCTGCTGCCGTTGGTGCTGGTGCTGATGGCCGGGTTGGGGCTGCTGCTGGCGCTGGTCGCCTATCTGCCGCTGCGGCGGCGTCCGCCGGTGTCGGTGTTCATCAGCACCATCGCGGTGGGCATCATCCTGCAAAACGGGGCCGCCGTGCTGTTCGGGCCGGAGCCGCGCGTCGCCCCGCCGTTGTTGGGCGATGGGGTGGCGCGGGTCGCCGGGGTGGCGGTTCCGGAACAGTCGTTGGCGATCATGGCGGTGGCGGCGTTGCTGATCGGGACGCAGCATCTGGTGTTCAGCCACACCCAGCTTGGCCGACGGTTGCGGGCAACGGCGCAGGACCCGGAGATGGCGCGGGCCTGCGGCGTGCCGGTGACGCGGATGATCCTGCTGACCTTCGCGATTGGCGCGGCCTGCGCCGGGGCGGCGGGGCTGCTGCTCGCCAACCGCTATTTCATGACGCCGACGGCGGGCGGCGACCTGATTTTGAAGGCCTACATCGCGGTGACGGTTGGCGGCTGGGGATCGGTTCCCGGTGCCGTGGTCGGCGCGCTGCTGATCGCGCTGTTCGAGGTCGGCGTGTCCTGGCTGCTGTCGCAACCGGTGGCGCAAGGGGCGCTCTATGGCGTGTTGCTGGTGATTTTGGCGCTGCGGCCCCAGGGGCTGTTTGGCGAAGCGGTGCGCCGCCGTGCGTGATTGGCTTGGGCGTGATTGGCTTGGGCGTGACCGGGTTGGCGCTGCGGCGCTGCTGGTTGGGGCGGTCGGGCTGCTGGCCTACGCGCTTATTTGGGCCTCGCCCTATGGGTTGCGGGTGCTGACGGTCGCCGGGGTTTACGCGCTGGCCAGCTTCGGTTTTCAGATCATCTTCGGGTTGGGCGGGGCGCTGTCGCTGGCGCAGGGGGCGTTCTTTGGCCTGGGGGCCTACGTCACCGGCATTCTGGGCAGCCGCTACGGCTTTGACGCGTCCGTCACCTTTCCGCTGTCGCTGCTGGCCCCGCTGTTGGTGGCGCTGCCGGTCGGGCTGGCGGTGCTGCGGCTCGACTCCCATTACTTCGCCTTGGCGACGCTGGGGGTGGCGCAGGTGCTCCATCTGCTGGTCGTCAATTTGCCCGATCTGACCGGCGGGGCGAACGGTGTGCCGGGGGTCCCGCCCTTCGCCCTGTTCGGTTGGAGCGCGCCGCGCGGGCTGCCCACCGCCGCGCTGGTCTGGGGGATGGTGGCGGTCGGCGGGCTGATCGGCTGGCGGGTGGCGCGCGGGCGGTTGGGGCGGTCGTTGGCCCTGGTGCGCGACGATCCGATGGCGGCGGCCTGCCTGGGGTTGGACGTCGGGCGGCTGCGCCTGATGGCCTTTGCCCTGTCGGCGCTCTACGCCGGGGCGGCCGGGGCGCTGGCGGTCCACACGCAGCGGGTGGTGTCGCCGGAGGTGCTGGAATTCCCGGTGATGGTGACGATCCTGACCATCGCCGTGGTCGGCGGGCGCGGGCGGATGGTGGGCGCGCTGCTGGGGGCGCTGCTGCTGATCCATTTGCCGGAATGGTTCCGGGGGTTGGAGCGCAGCTATCTGATTGTCTATGGCGTGGCGCTGCTGCTGGTGATCCTGCTCGCCCCGATGGGGTTGACCGGCCTGTGGACGCGGCTGTTTCCCCCGCCCACCCACCGGTTGCCCGCCCCGTTGGAGCCGCCCGCCCCCCCGGCGTTGAACGGCGAACGGCTGCGGGCCGAGGGGGTGACGAAGGATTTCGGCGGGGTGCGGGCGCTGGATGGGGTGTCGTTGCGGTTGGAGGCGGGCGTCATCGTCGGGCTGATCGGGCCGAACGGCTCGGGCAAGACCACGCTCATCAACGCGCTGTCGGGGTTGGAGCGGTTGGACGCGGGCCAGGTTCGGATCGATGGCCGGGTGATGACCAACGCGCGGCCCGACCGCATCGCGCGGGCCGGTCTGGCCCGCAGCTTCCAGGCGGCGATTTTGCCCGACGACGCCACGGCGCTGGCGGCGGTGGCCGCCGCCCGCCTGCCGTTGGACCGCCGGGTGGAGCGGGCGGAGGCGCACGCCCGTTGGGCGTTGGAGCGGTTGGGGGTGGGGGCGTTGGCGGGGCGGCTCTGCCATGGGCTTCCGGCGGCGCTGCGCCGACGGGTGGAGCTGGCGCGGGCGCTGGCCCGCCGCCCGTCGGTGCTGCTGCTCGACGAACCGGCGGCGGGCCTGACCGACGCGGAAAAGGCCGAGCTGGCCGCGCTGCTGCGCGCCCTGGCGGCGGATGGCGTGGCCCTGCTGGTGGTGGAGCATGACATGGAGTTCCTGTTGCCGCTGGCCGACCGGGTGCTGTGCCTGGACCGGGGCCGCACGCTGTACGAGGGCGCGCCGGACGGGGTGCGGCGCGACGCGGGCGTGATCGCCGCCTATCTCGGCGGGGTGGGGGCATGACCGCGCTGCTGTCGACCGTGCTGCTGTCGGTGGAGGGGCTGACCGCCGGGTATGGCGGGGCGGTGGCGGTCGATGCCGTGTCGCTGAGCGTGGCGGCGGGGGAGACGGTTGCTCTGCTGGGGGCCAACGGCGCGGGCAAATCGACGCTGCTCAAGGCGATTCTCGGGCTGGTTCCGGCGCGCGGGGGCTTGCGGCTGGACGGGCACGACCTCACCGGCCTGCCGACCGAACAGCGGGTGGGGCGTGGTCTTGGCTATGTGCCGGAGGGGCGGCGGGTGTTCGCCGGGATGAGCGTGCGCGACAATCTGGAGGTCGCCGGTCTGCCCGACCGCCGCGCCCGCGCGCAGGATGTTGAGCGCGTCTTCACCCTCTTCCCCGATCTGGCGCGCAAAAGCGACGAGGCGGCGTGGCGGCTGTCGGGCGGGCAACAGCAAATGCTGAGCCTGGGGCGCGCCCTGATGGGGCGGCCCCGGCTGTTGCTGCTCGACGAACCGTCGCTGGGGCTGTCGCCCAAGCTGGCGACGGAGCTGTTTGCTGCCGTCGCGGCGGTGGCGGCAGGAGGCACGGCGGTGCTGGTGGCCGAGCAGAGCGCCAGCCGCGCCCTGTCGATCGCCCCGCGCGCGCTGCTGCTGCGGTTGGGGCGGGTGGTGCTGGACGGGCCGGTGGGTGATCTTTCGGCAACGGTGTTGCAGGATGCGTTCTTCGGGCTGTGAGATGGGGGGGTGGCACGGTGGTTGCCCTTGCGGATGCGGGCGAGCGCCGTTAGCTTCGCCGCCACAACCTGTCCATGGATTTCGCCCGATGACCGCCCGCCTTGCCGCTTCGCTGTCCACTCTGTTGCTGTTGGGGACGGCCTTGCCCGTGGCGTTCGCCGCGCCGGTTGGGGATGCGGCCATGAACGGCGCGCAGGTGGCGGAACTGGTTCCGGTCGAACCCGGCATTCCCCCGGCCATGTATTACGGCGCGCCCTCGGCGGGCAGCGAAGTGGTCGTTCCCGGCGGTGGCCCTACCGGCGCGCCCCCGGCCGACGCCGCGCCGGAAAAGGCCGGTCCGGCGGAGCTGGTCGATGGTTGGGAGGGCGGGGCCGCCAAGGACAAGGACGGCAAATTCGCCTATTGCGTGGTGGAGGGGAATTTCACCTCCGGCCACACGCTGGTCATCGCGCGCAGCCCGAAGGGCGAAACCAATCTGGGCATCGGCATCCCCGGGGCCGAACTGCCGCAGGGCGACCGCTGGCCGGTGAAGATCGAGGTTGACGGCAAGTTCAAGCGCGAGCGCGTCGCCGTCGCCTCGCAATCCGACATGCTGGTGATTCCCAACGGCAAGGACGAGGAGTTCGTCAGCGCGCTCAGCACCGGCAAGGAACTGGTGGTGCTCTCCAGCTCCGACCGCATCGCCTTTGTGCTGAAGGGCACCAAGAAGGTGCTGGCCGATCTGAAAAACTGCGTGGACAAGGGCGGCGACGTGCCGCTCATCAAGACCTCCACCGGGAAGCCCGCCAACGCCCCCGCCGCCGGTCGCCTGCCGGAAGGCTTGACCAGCCTGCTGGCCGCCGCCGGTGTGCGCGACGCCGAGCCGGTGCCGCTGGACAAGGTCCCGCCCGACCAGCGCCCGGCCGATGTCGCGTGGCGCTTCGGTCCGCTGGTGGGCGGCATCCGCGAACGCGTGGTCGGTGAGGGGGCGAATCTCGACGAACTGTCCAGCAACTTCGCCGAATCGATGAAGGCCCGTTGCGAAGGCACCGGGACGATCACCCTGAACAACAGCGAGCAGGCGGGCGGCATCACCCTGCGCACCGGCACGGTTGATTGCGCGCTGAAACAGGCGACGCTGCACGTCAGCCTGACCTTCATGCTGTCGCAAGGGCGGCTGTTCACCGTTCTGTTCCACGAATCGGCGGACCGCGACGCCGCGTTGGCCGACAAGGTCCGCGACAACCTGACCCAGGTGCTGCGCAAGGCCGGAACCGCGCCCGCCCCGGCGGCGACCCCCGCCGCGCCCAGCACGTCGCCCGCAACGCCGCCCAACGCGCCCGCCAGCGGTCCCACACCCGCCGCTCCGGCCCCGGCGGCAACAACCGTTCCGGCTCCGTCCGTTCCGGCTCCGTCCGTTCCAGCGGCTCCTACCGCTCCCGCTCCGGCAGCGCCGACACCGGCCCCGGCCACGCCCCCCGCGCCGGAACCGGCTCCGGTTGCGCCCCCGGCGACGGCGGTTCCCGCTGCGAAACCCGCGCCGGGGCCGGTTCCGCCGCTGCCGGGCCGCAAGCCCTGACGTAAGGAAATTCTTACACCCAATGAAACGCCCCGCCGGTGATTGCCATCGGCGGGGCGTTTTGTGTTTGGGGTAGTCGTCGCTTACGGGGCCGGGTCCGGGGCGATGCCCAGAACCTCCGCCGCCATTTTGGCGACGTTGCTGTTGATCGGCGGCGGGGTGATGTTGACCCCGGCCTTCAGCGTCTTGGTGATGGTTTCCAGAACGCTGAGGCGGGCCGACCATTTGGAGTTGGCCGCGATCGCGTGCCACGGCGCGTTTGCGGTGGAGGTGTGATCGAACATGGTTTCGGTCGCCTTCACGTAATCGTTCCAGCGCGCGCGGTTGCGCAGATCCTCTTCGGTCAGCTTCCAGCGCTTGTAGGGGTTGTTCAGCCGTTCGCGGAAGCGTTCAAGCTGCTCCTCCGGGGTGATGTGCATGAAGAGTTTGACGATCCGCACGCCGTCGTCGGTCAGCAGCCGTTCGAACTCGACGATTTCGTCGTAGGCGCGCTTCCAATTGTCCTTGCTGGTGAACTTCTCCACCCGCTCCACCAGCACCCGGCCATACCAGGAGCGGTCAAAGATGGCGAAGGTCCCACCGGCGGGCAGCTTGGTCCAGAAGCGGTAGAGATAATGCTTGCTCTGCTCCTCCGGCGACGGGGCGGAGATCGGCCAGACGTGGAAGCCGCGCGGGTCGAGCGGTTCGGTCATGCGCCGGATCGCCCCGCCCTTGCCGCTGGCGTCCCAGCCTTCGAACACGATGATCGCCCGGCGCTTTTCGTGCCAATAGGTTTGCTGGATGCGCAGCAGTTCCTTTTGCAGCTTGCTCAGGCGGCGGTCGTACTCCTCCGCCGAATCAACGTGGTTGATCCGGTGGTCCAGCTTGCTCAGGCGGATTTTCGCAATCTTCTCGGTCGTCGTGGCCATGCCCCGGTCCTTGTGTGGTGGCGGATGTCGCTGCACCGGATCCCACAACGGGGGTGGACGAACTGTCAACGGGTGAAACCGTCGCGGGCAGGCGATGGGGCCGGGGCCGGGGCAGGGGGGGCTGGGCGGTCATCAAACGACACAGGCGCGCC
>JAIXPD010000065.1 GCA_027486405.1 Azospirillum sp.
CTGGCGGGCGAACAACTCCTCGCCCCCTGGGGCTTCCTCGTCCACACCATCGTCATCGCCGCCATAACCGCAACCACATACCGCATCGCCATCGCCCGAAAAATGGTCAACCAGTATCCCTGGATCTATGAACGATCAGGGCCGTTCCATTGGCGCGAGCGCAGCGGCGGCGGGATCGCCGGGTGAACGGGTGGTCGGGTGAACGAGCGGATTGACCAACGCGATTAAGGACTTGGCGAACCGCCGGGAACGATTACAATACCATCAACAATCCGCCCGCTTCGCAAAACTGTCGCAGTGTTTGCAGCCCGGATTGTGGTAAAAAGGACATTGCCGGAGGGGACCCGGCGATGAAGGCCCGCAAGGGCCGGGGGTACGTTGCAACAGGGACCTTCTCAACGAACAGGGAGCTAGCACACCCATGAAATTCAAGCTGTCCCTTCTCGCCGCCGTTGCGGCGACCACGTTCGCCGCGACCGCCGCCAAGGCTGACATCTCGGTGGCGACCGCTGGCCCGATCACCGGCCAATACGCCACCTTCGGCGAGCAGATGAAGAAGGGCATGGAACAGGCCGTGGCGGACATCAACGCCGCTGGCGGTGTTCTCGGTCAGAAGCTGAAGCTGGAAGTCGGTGACGACGCCTGCGATCCCAAGCAGGCCGTGGCCGTGGCCAACCAGCTGGCCAAGGCCGGTGTGAAGTTCGTGGCCGGTCACTTCTGCTCGGGTTCGTCGATCCCGGCCAGCCAGGTCTATGCCGAAGAAGGCATCCTGCAAATCTCCCCGGCCTCGACCAATCCGAAGCTGACCGAACAGGGCCTGAAGAACGTCTTCCGCGTCTGCGGCCGTGACGATCAGCAGGGCATGATCGCCGGCAAGTATCTGCTCGACAAGTTCAAGGGCAAGAAGATCGCCATCCTGCACGACAAGTCGGCCTATGGTAAGGGTCTGGCCGACGAGACGCAGAAGGCGCTGAACGCGGGCGGCCAGAAGGAAGCCATCTACGAAGCCTACACGGCGGGTGAGAAGGACTATTCCGCGCTGGTGTCCAAGCTGAAGGCGGGCGCGATCGACGCGATCTACATCGGCGGCTATCACACCGAAGCCGGTCTGATCGCCCGTCAGATGAAGGACCAGGGCTTGAACGCCGCCCTGATCTCGGGTGACGCCCTTGTCACCAACGAGTATTGGGCGATCACCGGTTCGGCCGGTGAGAACACCCTGATGACCTTCGGCCCCGATCCGCGCGAGAAGCCGAGCGCCAAGGCGGTCGTCGAGAAGTTCCGCAAGGCCGGGTATGAGCCGGAAGGCTACACCCTGTACACCTACGCCGCCGTTCAGGTGTGGGCCGAGGCCGTGAAGGCCGCCGGTTCGACCGACGTCGCCAAGGTGACGGCGGTTCTGAACAAGACCACCTTCGACACCGTCAACGGCAAGATCAGCTTTGACGCCAAGGGCGACCTGACCACCCCGGACTATGTCTGGTACAAGTGGAGCAACGGCGCTTACGCTCAGATCAAGTAACCGTCCCGAACGGTTCTGCGCGTGACAAGATTTGGGTCTGGCAAGCGATTGCCGGACCCTTTTCTGTTGTGGCTCTTTTCTGTTCCGGGTCGAACCGCAGCACGCGGAAAGGACCGCTGGCGGTCAACGCGACCCAGCGCATCCGGTTGAAGGGTGGGGCACGCTCCCCCAGTTCGGTGACGAGGCGAGTCGCGAGGGTGCGGATGTCAAGGTCGGTGTCCATGCCCGAACAAACCCACCCTGGTGAGCATTATCCCCGGCGGTGAAGGGCTTGGGCGAGGGTGCGTCGAGCTGTTGCGGTGCAGCGGAGGTCGGATTGTGGCGATGCGATGGCATTTGATGGACATTCACCCCAACGCCCCCCCAAGGCCCCCCCAACGCCGGTGTTTTGTGCTTCAATGGCCCTGGCCGGATGTGCCGTGAGCCTCCGGTTGGGAATCAGAAGGGTTTGGAGAGCAAGATGCGCCGAAAGCGCGAGGTTGTTGAAGGTCAAATCTACCGCAAGGTTGGTCCCAGCGGTGGTTTCTGGCAGGTCGTGGCGATCCGAAAAGATGGCATGGGAACCCTGCACGCGCAGCTCATGCGCACCGATGACCCGAAAACGCTGAAAACGCTGTCGGTGACGGCTCTTTTGGACAACCAGCAGTTCGAGATTGCGGCGGAGGCGTCTTAAGCCCGCTGGTACAGGTCAACGCCGTCGGGTCCGGTGTGGCGCGTCAGGATGCCGCGCCGGATCAGGTGGTTCAGGTGCGCAATGGCTTCGCCCATGGCAAACACCATCTGGTGCGTGTCGAGCGGACGCTTGAACAGGGTGCGCGTGACCATGGCGGCGGTGTGCGGCGCGGCGCATTGCGCGGCGATCTCCTCCAACCGCTCCGCGTGGTGGTCGCGCAGTTCCGCCGCGCGCTGGTGCAGGCCCCGGAAGGGCAGCCCGTGCGAGGGCAGGACCAGGGTGTCGGCGGGGAGCGCCGACCACGCCGCCAAACTGTCCAGATAGTCGGCCAACGGATCGGCGTCCGGTTCGGTCGGCCACACGCTGATGTTCGGGCTGATGCGCGGCAAGATCTGGTCACCGGAGATCAACAACCCGCGCCCGGAATCGTGCAGGCTGACCGGCTCGGCGGTGTGGCCGCCGCCGCCCGCCACGCGCCACAACGATTCGCCGATGGCCAGCCGGTCGCCCGCACGCAGCCGGGTCAGGGTTGGCGGCACGGTGGGCACCCCACGGCTGTAGGCGTTCTTGCGGCCCAGAACCGCCATCAGCGTGTCATCGTCCAGCCCGCTGCGCCGATAGAAGCGGTCCACCGCCCGGTCCATGGCGGGGGTGCTGCCCGCCGACAAGGTGCAGGCGAACAGCCATTCGGTCAGGGACGCGGCAAAGCTGGCTCCGGTCCGCTCCACCAACCACCCCGCCGCGCCAATGTGGTCGGGGTGGAAGTGGGTGGCGATCACCCGTGCGATGGGACGGCCGCCCAACGCACCCTGAAACAGCCCCTCCCAGGAATCGCGGGTGCGGCTGTCGCCCAGCCCGCTGTCCACCAGGGTCCAGCCTTCCACCCCTCCATCCACGGCCCAGACGTTGATGTGGTCGAGTTGGAAGGGCAATCCCAACCGAATCCACAGCACCCCTGGCATCACGGCCTGCGCCGATCCTGGGGCCGGGGCGCTGTCGAAGGGATGCTGGAGGGGGGCGGGCGTGGTGGTGGGCATCGTGATCCGTGGCGTGGCGAGGTCTTCCGCATCGCCAATCACCCACCGGATGGGGCAAAATGATTTGCGAGGCGAACTGTTATAGCATGACTGGATAACGCCTCTGTTGCAACGCCACAATACGGTGTCGTTTGGGGATCACGGAGGGCCGGGTTGGTGGGCTGGCTTGTTTGGCTTGGATTTTCCACAAACGGTTCTTATGGGGGGTGGCGTGAAGCGCCGCGTCAGCGTATGACGGTTACGGCACAACGCGCATTTTTTGACTTGAGACATTGCATGCAGGTTCTGATCGCCGACGACCATTCCATTGTTCGCAGTGGCCTGACCCATTTGGTCGGGGAGTTGGACGAGCAGGCGACGGTGGTCGCCGCGACCAGCTTTGGCCAGGTCAGCGCCATTCTCGATCAGGGGGACAGCTTCGATCTGATCGTCATCGATCTGCGGATGCCGGGGTTGGGTGGGTTGGACGCGGTCGAGGCGCTGGTCCGCCGGGTGGCACCGACGCCGGTTGCGGTGTTTTCGATGATCGATTCCCCCGACGAGATGCGCGCCGTGCTGTCGCGCGGGGTCCGTGCCTTCATTCCGAAATCGACCGACGATGTGCTGGTGGTCAACATCCTGCGTCTGGTGATGGCCGGTGGCTCCTATGTGCCGCCGGTGTTGGGGATGCCCGGTGGTCCCGCGTCCGCCACGCCAGAGCGCGCGGCCGCCCCCAGCGTGTTCGACGGGTTGACCCGTCGGCAATTGGAGGTTCTGGAGCTGCTGACGCAGGGCTTGTCCAATCAGGACATTGGGGAACGGTTGGGGCTGAATCTGTCCACCGTCAAAACCCACGTCACCGGTGTGTTGAAGGCGCTGGGCGTTGGCAGCCGCACCCAGGCGGTGCTGTTGGTCAAGGAATCGGGCCGCGACCGGCTGATCTGAGGCCGCCTTGCGCTCAGGAAAACAGGTTTAGAACAACGCGTTCATCAGCGATCCGCGTCCGCCATAGCTGCCGCTGGAGCCGAGCAGGCTGAGCGCGCTGCTGGATGAACTGTCGCCGTTGAGCATGGCGGCCAGTCCCTGAAGTTTGGTGTTGCCGCCAAACGGGTTGGATCCCTTCGCCGGTTGTTTGGCGATGGTGTCGTAATCCTTGCTGTAATCACCCATGCGGAACTGAACACCGTAGCTTTTGGCGTCCTTGACCGGCACATCCTTGTCGCGGGCGACACGCACCGTGTAATCGCCCTTGTCCAGTTCCAATTCCCCCTTCTGCAATTTCTTGAAGGCGTCATAGGCGCTGCCGGAATCCTTGTTGCTGTCGGCGACGATCTTGCCCTGGCGGTCCATCAACTGGACGCGCACCCCGGCGTCGCCCACGGTGCCGATGGTGGCGTTGCCCTTGGTGACGACGTTGAATTTGTAGAAGTCGGCGGGGTCGTTGGACGCCAGCGAGCTGAACACGTTCAGGCGGCTGTTGTCCTTGATGAGCGTGCCGATGTTCGTGGCAAAGGGGGCCGTGTTGGTGGCGGATTTGGTGGCCTGCTGCTCATAGGACTGAACCTTGCCCTTGGCGGCGGTGTCACTGGTTCCGGATGCCTGCTGCTGCACGCGCTTGACCGCCGCGTCGATCGACTGCTGAAGGCTCTGCGCCATGCTGCCGACATCGGAAAGACTGGACAAACTGACCATGACGGCTCTCCCCACCCCAAAACTCGGAAAAGGAAGTGCAGGAAGCGGGCCAGGAGCGGCAAAGCCTGTGTTTGCAAGGGCTGCGGCTCACCGTCACCCGTGGTTGTCCGGCGTCGGGCGGCAAGAACCGCGCGCGGCGCGGCAAGATTTTCCCGCCGCGAGTAGCCCATTGTTACCCAGCGTCCGCCAGGGGGTGGGATAGTCATTCTGCCGGATGATCGGCACCCACACCATACGCGCAGATCGGGCCGCGCCGCGCCGGGCGGGTCCGGAAGGGAGGACAGCATGGCCGCGAAAAAGATCCTGATGATCGTGGGCGATTACGCCGAGGATTACGAAACGATGGTCCCGTTCCAGGCGCTCGCCATGGTCGGTCACACGGTGCACGCGGTGTGCCCCGGCAAGCACGCGGGCGACCGCATCGCCACCGCCATCCATGATTTCGAAGGCGATCAGACCTACAGCGAAAAGCGCGGCCACAACTTCACCCTCAACGCCTCCTTCGAGACGGTCAAGGCGGAGGGGTATGACGGGTTGGTCATTCCCGGTGGGCGGGCACCGGAGTATCTGCGCCTGAACGCCGACGTCATCGCGCTGGTCCAGGCCTTTTTTGCCCAGGACAAGCCGGTGGCGGCGATCTGCCATGGTGCCCAATTGCTGGCCCCGGCGGGGGTGCTGAAGGGCCGTCGGGTCTCCGCCTATCCGGCCTGCAAGCCGGAAGTCGAACTGGCGGGCGGGGAATACGCCGACATCCCGCTCGATTCCGCCGTGGCGGACGGTAAACTGGTGACGGCTCCGGCGTGGCCCGCGCACCCGGCGTGGCTGGCCTTGTTCCTCACGGCGCTGGACGCCGCCTGATCGGGGCACGGCGGGACGCGGTGAGGTGTGGTTGAGGGGCGAAGGAGGGGCCGCATGTGCGAGATCTATGTGAAGGCCGATCCGATTCTGTACGAATGCCGGTCCCGCTCCGTGCGGATACACGGCGTCGTCACCAGCATCCGGTTGGAAAACCTGTTCTGGGACGTGCTGGCCGACATCGCGGCGCGCGACGGCATGACGGTCAACCAGTTGATCGCCAAGCTGTACGACGAAATCGTCGAGGCGCGCGGCGAGGTGCCGAATCTCGCCTCCTTCCTGCGGGTCAGTTGCATGCGCTATCTGACCCTGGTGGTGGGGCGCGACGCGGAGCCGCGTGATCCACCCGCCCCCGCCCCCGCCCTCCGCTCCGCCTTGCGGCGGGAGGCGGAGGTGGTGGCGTTCCGGCCCTGATGGCCAGCCTCTGATCGGCCAGCCCTCTGATCGCTTGGCCCCCGATGGCCTTACGGGCGGTCGCCCGCAGGCCGGGGGCCGGTTTCACTCGTCGTAGGCCATCAGCGAGAGGCTGGGGACGTCCAGCTTCTCGCGCCCCTTCAGGAAGGTCAGTTCCACCAGGAAGGCGGCGGCGCGCACGTCGGCCCCGATCTGGCGCAGCAGGCTGATCGCCGCCGTCATGGTCCCGCCGGTGGCCAGCAGATCGTCGAGCACGACCACGCGTTGGCCCGGCGCGATGGCGTCGGCCTGCACCTCGATGGTGTCGGTGCCGTATTCCAGATCATAGGAATGCTTCACCTTGTCACCCGGCAATTTGCCGTGCTTGCGCACCATGACGAAGCCGATGCCCAGCGCCAGCGCCAGCGGGGCGGCAACCAGGAATCCGCGCGACTCGATGCCCACCAGCACATCCGGCTTGTGCGGGCGGATGGCGTCGGCCAACTGGTCGATGGCGGCCTTCCAGGCCGGGCCATGGGCCAGCAGCGGCGACACGTCGTAAAACAGGATGCCCGGCTTGGGGAAATCCGGAATGCCGCGAATGTGGGACTTCAGGTCCATGAGAACGGATCCATCTGAAAAACGGCGCAGGAACGCACAAGACCGCTCACTTTATCGGGGTCGGGACCGGCGCGCAAACGGCCGTTGCGTCGCAGCCAACGGGCCGATTGCATGCGCTGCGGGGTTGACCCGGCGCGCTCGCATCCCCACCGTGTAGCCCGCAACAAGGCGATGAAGCGGAACGGGTGCGCGGCGTGGCGGCGGAACGGGTGTGGATCGAAGCGCGTCCCAACCTCGTGGCGGGGGGCGTGGCGGCAGCGGGCGGAACGGTGGAGGGCGGAGCGAGTCTGGAGGCCGGAGGCCGCTGGACGCTCGACACCGCCGACGACGCCACCGCCGCGCTGAACGGGCTGCGCCTGGGCGCGGCGGCCGGTCCGGTGCGTTTGGGGCTGGGTGGCCTTCAGGCGCTGGACACCGTCGGGGCGTGCCTGCTGATCGGGCTGGCCGACCGTTTGACGGCCGATGGCTGGCGGGTGGCGGTGCAGGGCGTCCGCCCCGAACACGTCGCCCTGATCGACGCGGTGCGTGGGGCCGGGCGCGCGCCCGTGGAGCATGGGCGGACACCCCACCACCCGGTGATCGACATGATCGCCGGGGTGGGGGAGGCCAGCGTGGCGATGGCGCGGGAGGCGCGCGACCTCATCAATTTCCTCGGCCTTGTGACCGTGACCTTTGCCCGGCTGTGTGCCAACCCGTCGCGGCTGCGCCTGACCTCCGTCCTGCACCATGTCGAGCAGATCGGCTTGAACGCGCTGCCGATTCTGGGGCTGTTGAGCTTTTTGATCGGCGTGGTGCTCGCCTTCCAGGGGGCGGACCAGCTCAAGCGGTTCGGGGCGGAGCTGTACGTCGTCAATCTTCTGGGCGTGTCGGTGCTGCGCGAGATCGGCATCCTGATGACCGCCATCATCGTGGCCGGACGGTCCGGCTCGGCCTTCACCGCCCAGATCGGCACAATGAAGGTCAACCAGGAGGTGGACGCCATCGGCACCATGGGGCTGGATCCCATCGAACTGCTGGTGGTGCCGCGCGCCATCGCTATGATGATCAGCCTGCCGCTGTTGGCCTTTTACGCCGACATCATGGGCCTGTTCGGCGGGGCGGTGATGAGCTACGCCACGCTCAACATCACCTTCGGGCAATTCATCATGCAGTTGCAGACGGCCGTCGGTCTCAACACCGTGATGGCCGGGTTGATCAAGGCCCCGGTCTTCGCCCTGGTCATCGCCATGGTCGGCTGTTACGAAGGGTTGAAGGTGTCGGGCAGCGCCGAGAGCGTCGGCACGCTGACCACGAAATCGGTGGTTGAGGGCATTTTCCTGGTGATTGTCATCGACGCGCTGTTTTCCGTTCTGTTTTCGATGCTGGGCGTGTGATGAACGATCTCGGTTCCCTCCAATCCGGGCCTGCCCCCTCTCCGGTGATCCGGGTGCGCGGCCTCGTCACCCGTTTCGGGCCGCAGACCGTTCATGACGGGCTGGATCTGGACGTGCGGGCGGGCGAGGTTCTGGGGGTGGTCGGCGGCTCCGGCACGGGGAAGTCGGTGCTTCTCAAGGAGATTTTGGGCCTGATGACGCCCGCCGCCGGGCGGATCGAGCTGTTGGGCCGTGACATCGCCCATCTGTCCCGCCGCGCCCGCGCGGAGGTTCAGACCCGCACCGGCGTGCTGTTCCAGAACGGTGCCCTGTTCAGTTCGATGACGGTGGCGGACAACATCATGCTGCCGCTGCGCGAACACACCCGTCTGCCCCCCGCCTTGATCGCGGAGGTGGCGCGGGTCAAGATCGCCATGGTCGGTTTGCCGCCCGACGCCGGGGCCAAGCACCCGGCGCAACTGTCCGGCGGCATGGTCAAACGGGCCGGTCTGGCCCGCGCCCTGGCGCTTGATCCCGACATTCTGTTTCTCGATGAGCCGACCGCCGGGTTGGATCCCATCGGGGCGGCGGCCTTCGACAGCCTGATCCAGAGCCTGCAACGCAGCCTGGGCCTGACGGTCTTCATGGTCACGCATGATCTGGACAGCCTGACCACCATTTGCGACCGCATCGCCGTGCTGGTGGACAAGACCATCCGCGTCGCCCGGCTGGAGGATCATCTGGTCGATCCGCACCCCTGGATTCACGATTATTTTCACGGGCCGCGCGGCCGCGCCGCGCGCCGCGCGAGCGAGTGAGGCAAGCATGGAAACCCGCGCCAGCTACATTCTGGTCGGCAGCTTCGTCCTGGCGCTGATCGCCGGGTTGTTGGGGTTCTCCGTCTGGATCGCCAAGGTCCAGTTGGAGGAGACCCGACAGACCTACCGGGTGTATTTCACCGGATCGGTCACGGGGTTGCAGCCGGGCAGCCCGGTGCGCTATCGCGGCGTTCCGGTCGGCACCGTGTCCGACATCCGGCTCGACCCCGACAACGTCAGCCGCGTGCGCGTCACCATGATGGTGCAGAACGGCACGCCGATCATGGCCGATTCGATCGCCTCGCTGGAGATGCAGGGGATCACCGGCGGGGCCTATGTCCAGATCGCGGGCGGCACCCCGGGGGCGGATCGCTTGAAGGCCAAGGAGGGGGGCGATGGGATTCCGGTGATCCCGTCCAAGACCTCCTCCCTGACGGCGGTGGTGGACAGCGCGCCGCAGCTCGTCAACCGCGCGTCGGATCTGATCGCCAAGCTGGGCGATCTGATGAACGACGACAATCAAAAGGCCCTGGGCGGCATTCTGGCCAACGTGAACCAGATCACCGCCGACCTTGCCCGCACCACGGCGGAGCTGGACCAGACCATGATTCAGGCCCGGCAAACCCTGAAGGGGTTGGAACCGGTGGGGCCGCATCTGGACCAGACCGTGGTTCAGGCGCGCGACACGTTGGCGACGGTCAACAGCAGCGCCCGGCAATTGACCACCGACAGCCGCGAGTTGATCGCGTCCCTGAAGAAGACATCGGGCGAGTTGGGCGGACTTTTGGCGGAAAACCGTGCGCCGGTGCGCGACTTTGCCGCCACGGGGCTGTATGACTTGAGCCTGCTGATCGCCCAACTGCGCGACCTGTCGGGGCAGTTGTCGCGGGTGGTCACGCGGATCGAGAACGACCCGTCGAACTTCCTGTTCGGCGGCACCCGGCAGGGCGTGGAGGTGCGGGGCAAATGAACGGTCTGGCAGGGATGACGGGACGGCGGCTGTGGCTGGCCGGTGCGGTGATGGCGCTGTTGGGGGCCTGCGCGCCCATCATCAACCCCACGGCACCCAAGCTTTACACCCTGACGCCGCGCGCCGTGGTCGAATCCGGCATGCCGTCGGTGAACTGGCAGCTTCTGGTCGAAACGCCGACGGCGGCGGCCGGGGTGGACACGCCGCGCATCGCCTTGGCGCGCACGCCGACCACCCTGGATTATTTCGCCGATGTGTCGTGGGCCGATCGCGCGCCGAACATGGTCCAGGGGGTGATCGTCCAGTCCTTTGAGGACAGCGGGCGCATCCTGTCGGTCGGGCGCGACACCATGGGGTTGCGCTCCGACTTTCTGCTGAAGTCGGAGTTGCGCGATTTCCAGGCGGAATACAGCGCGCCGGGGGCGTCGGTTCCCGACCGGGTGCATGTCCGCCTGTCGGCCAAGCTGGTGGCGATGCCGCGCCGGACCATCGAGGCGGGCGAAACCTTCGACGTCGTGGTCCCGGTGCGTGGGCGCGATTTCACCGACGTGATCGCCGCCTACAACGAGGCGTTGGGACGGGTCAGCGGCGCGCTGGTCGGTTGGGCCTTGCGCAACGGCCGGGTCGGCGCGCCGTAACGCCGTCCGTCCCCGCCGTGCCGTGGACCGGCGGGGCGCGGAAACATCTTGCCAGCGCCGCATATCCGCGTGCGTAATAGGGTTGTTGCGCGCGGTGGGGCGCGTCGGGGCGGACGGGCGGAGATGTCGGACTTAACGGGACTGTCCCGCGACGAGTTGGAGGCCCTGGCCGAGGCCGGGCGCGAGGTGCGGCTCTGCCAACGGGTGTTGGCGAAAACCGGCGACACCGTGGTCGGTGAGTTGCTGCGCGGCCATGGAACCCTGCACGAATGGCGGCATTACCCGCCGGGCGATGTCTATGACGGCGAACACCACGCCCAATATTACTACCACGTCCACCCCGAGGACGACCGACCCCGGGGCGAGCATGGCCATTTCCACAGCTTTCTGCGCCCGCATGGCATGCCGATGGGGATCCGCCCGGCGGCCTTGCCCGATGCCGCGCCGCCGGAGAACGACAACGACGCTTTGTCGCACCTGATCGGTGTCGGGATGGACGGGGCCGGGCAGGCGGTGCGCCTGTTCACCACCAACCGGTGGGTGACGGGCGAAACCTGGTACGCGGCGGACGACGTGATCGCCATGCTGGATGGGTTCATCGTCGATCACGCCCGCCCATCCTGGCCGGCAAATCGCTGGCTCACCGGCTTGGTCCGGCTGTTTCGTCCGCAGATCGTCCGGCTGCTGCGCGAACGCGACGCGACGGTTCGGGACTGGGCCGACCGGCACCCCGACGCCTATGTTTATGAGGACCGGGGCTTGGATATCACCTCCCAATGCGCCATCTCGGTGGAGGAACAGATTGCCGAGGTGGACATGCTGCTGCGCGGAACCCGTCGCCGACGCCCGATTTTTCCCGAATCGCCCCGTTTTGATGACGCGGGCGGGTCCGCCATGTCCGTGGCCGACGATCCGCCGCCCTCTTTTCGTTAACAAAGACTCAACCGTTTCCTTTCATCCTTTGTGATGAGGACGTGCTCCCAGCCATAAGGGGGCAGACCAGGGCAGGAAGGGTCCGGGACCCATGACCGACCATTTGACGCAGGCGGATGTTGCCCGACTTCTGTCGGACCCGTCGCCGAACAGCCGGACCGATCTGGCCGCCAAGATCGCCCGCCAGTTCGGCGGGGCGGAGCTGTCGGCCAGCGAACGCAAACTGGCCGAAGACATCATCCGGGTGATGGTGAACGACGCGGTGGTCAGCGTTCGCCAGACCCTGGCCGACAATCTGAAATCCAACCCGGCCTTGCCCCGCGACGTCGCCCTGATCATGGCGCGCGACGTGGAGGCGGTGGCGATTCCGCTGTTGAGCGTGTCCACCGTGCTGACCAGCGCCGATCTGGTCGAGATCGTGCGGTCGGGGGCGGACGGCAAAAGCCTGGCCATCGCCCAGCGCGCCAACGTGCCCGCCGCCGTCGCCGACGCGCTGGTGGAAAGCGGCTCGGAAAAGACCGTGGCGGCGCTGGTCGCCAACCAGGGGGCCGAACTGGGCGAACAGACCCTGGGCCGGGTGATCGACCGATTCGGCGCGAGCGAGGCGGTGCAGGATCCGCTGGTCCACCGGGGCAAGCTGCCGATCACCATCGCCGAACGGTTGGTGGCGGTCGTCTCGGAAAAGCTGCGGCAGCATCTGGTGTCGCATCACGAGCTTCCCGCCAAGGTCGCGTCCGATCTGATCCTGCAAAGCCGGGAGCGCGCCACGGTGGCGCTGTTCAGCGGCGAGAACGACGAAGCGGCGCTGGACCGGCTGGTGTCGCAACTGGCGCGCACCGGGCGGTTGACGCCGTCGCTGCTGGTGCGCTCGCTCTGCACCGGCGACATCGCCTTTTTCGAGCACGCGATTTCGCTGCTGGCCAACGTGCCGATGACCAACGCGCGGCTGCTGATCCACGACGCCGGGCGGCTTGGGCTGAAATCCCTGTATGACAAGGCGAAGCTGCCCCCGGCCCTGCTGCCCGCCTGTCGCATCGCCATCGATGTCTTGCGCGAAACCCCCTACGACGGCGAACCCGGCGACCGGGAGCGCCACCGACGCCGTCTGATCGAACGGATCCTGACCCAGTATGAGGATTTGGCACCGGAGGATCTGGATTTCCTGCTGAGCAAGCTGGGCGATCTGATGCAGGCGGAGCACGCGGTGGCCTGACCATGGCCATGCTCCGCTGATTGGGCGTGACGGGACAGAAAGGATCGTGATGACCGGCGCGCCCCCGCTTCCCACCGAAACGCCGGAGGCGCGGATCCGCCGGTTGGAAAGCCGGGTCGCCGAGTTGGAGGCCCGGTTGCGTCTTGCCGCCTCTCCGGACCGGGTGTCCGGTTCCCGGGCCAGCGAGGCCCGCTTTCGCTCCCTGGTGCAGACGGCGGCCAGCATCATTCTGGTCCTGGGCTTGGACGGGCGGGTGCAGGAGGCCAACCGCGAGGCCGAACGCGCCTTCGGTCTGGATCCCGGCAGCGCCATCGGGCGGATCTGGATGGAGGTGATCGGCGAACGGTCCAACGGGGTGTTCGCCGCGCAGTTGGCGGTGGCGGGCGAAGGGCAGGAAATCCGCAATTTCGAACAGGTGCTGCACGACCGCGCCGGGGTGGGCGAACGGGTTCTGCTGTGGAACATGAACCGCCTGCCCGAAACCGACGGGGTGGCCCCGGCCATCATCTGCGTCGGCCAGGACATCACCCGGCGCAAGCGCGCCGAGCTGGCCCTGCGCCATGCCCGCGACGAGTTGGAAATGCGCGTGGCCGAACGCACCCGCGCCTTGATGCAGGAGGTGCAGGAGCGCCGCCGCGCCGAACAGGCGCTGATCCAGGCCAAGGAGCAGGCGGAGTTGGCCAACCGGGCCAAGAGCGAGTTTCTCGCCAACATGAGTCATGAACTGCGCACGCCGCTCAACGCCATCATCGGTTTTTCCTCGATGATGGAAAGCGAGATCGTCGGGCCGATCGGCCATCCGAAATACCTGCATTACGCCGGGGTGATCGGCAAATCCGGCCAACATCTGTTGGAGGTCATCAACGACATCCTCGATGTGGCGAAGATCGAGGCGGGCAAGCTCGACCTGCATCCCCAGCCGATGAACGTGCGCGATGCGGTGGAAAGCTCCCTGCTGCTGATCGCCGAGCGGGCGGCGGAGGGCGGCATCACCCTGACCGAATCGGTGGCGGACGACACCCCGCAGTTGCTGGGCGACCCGGTGCGCGTCAAGCAAATCCTGCTCAACCTGCTGTCCAACGCGGTCAAATTCACCCCGTCCGGCGGTCGGGTGTCCTTGCGGGTGCGGCCCGAGCCTGAGCGGATTTTGATCGAGGTGTCGGACACCGGCATCGGCATGAGCGCGGAGGCCATCGCCATCGCCCTGCAACCCTTCGGGCAGGTGGACAGCCAATTGTCCCGGCGCGCGGGCGGCACCGGCCTGGGCCTGCCGCTGGTGCGGTCCTTCGTTGAGCTGTTGCAGGGCAGCCTGGACGTGCGCAGTCGCGAGGGCGAAGGCACCACCGTCAGCGTGCGCCTGCCGATCGCCCGTTCGGACGTGACCTGAGAGCGGGAGGGGGGCGGAAAACCGCCATCACCCCGCCGTCTGCTGTTCGGGGAGGTTGTGCGGCAACGGTTGGCCTTGGGCCTCTGGCACCTGAACGGAAAAGACCGTGCCCCGCCCCTCGGCGGATCGCAGCTCCACCGGATGACCCAGCAGGCGGGCCAGACGTTCGACGATGGCCAACCCCAGCCCGATGCCCTGGCTGCGGTCGCGGTCGGGCCGGTCGAGCTGCACGAACTCTTCGAAGATGCGGCGACGGTCGGTTTCGGCGATGCCGCGCCCGGTGTCGTACACTTCGATCCACAGGGCGCCTCCGCGTCGGCGGCATCCAACCAACACGCCCCCTTCCTCGGTGTAGCGGATGGCGTTGGCGATCAGATTGCGGACGATGCGTTCCAACAGGGCCGGATCGCTGCGCACCACGGCGTCGGTCGGGACCGCGCGCAGGCGCAGCCCTTTGGCCTCCGCCTGCCCGGCGAATTCGGCCTCCAACTGGTCGAGCAGGGGGGAGAGCGGAACGTCGGCGGGTTTGGGCGACACCACGCCGGATTCCAGCTTGGAAATCTCCAGGATGGCGTTCAGCAGGTCGCGCATCGACCGTTGCGCCGCCTTCAGGTCGGTCAGCAGGGCCAACGCCTTGGCCGTCTGGTTCTGCCGTTCCAGCATGCCGGTGAACATGCCGATGGCCTGCAAGGGCTGGTGCAGATCATGGCTGGCGTGGGCGAGGAAGCGTGATTTCGCCCGGTGGGCCTGTTCGGCGGCGTTTTTGGCGCTGTGCAGCTCGGCGGTGCGTTCGCGCACCTGCTGTTCCAGCGTGGCGTTCGCCCGTTCGATGGTCGCCGTCATCCGGGCGATTTCGGTGAACTGGTCGCGGACGTGGCGCGTCATCGGGCGGAAGATCACCAACGCTTCGAACAGCAGGGTCAGCAGCGTCAGGATCAGCGCCGCCAACCCCATCTGGTGCAGGGAGTGGAACCCGGCCTCCCCCTCCTCCTGATAGAGCGCAACCATGACCTCCAGGCGGTCGAGCAGCGGCCCCAGCGCCTGTGTGGTGACGTCATCGGCCTCCGCCATGCCGGGCGGCAAACCGGCCGGGGCGGCGGCGATCACCGCGCGCAGAGCGGCGATGTGGCGGGAGATCAGCGGGTCGAGCGGATCGCTGCCGCCGAAGAACAGGTTTTGCGGCGGCGGCCCCAGCGGCGGGCCATCGTTCGGCCCGGCCCGGCCGCTCAGGCGGCGGTGGGCGGTTTCGAACATGTCCGTCGCGTCGGCCAACTGGCGGGCCAGATCGGCGCGGGAATAGGCGTCGGGGTTGTGTTTGAGCTGTTCGACCAGCAGCGCGGTGCGCTGGGATAACATGCGCTGGCGGCCGGACACATTGACCACCTCCAGCATCCGTTCGTGCTGGCCGATCACCCGTTCGGTCATGATGAAACCGGCCAGCGTGCCCAGCGCGATCAGCGCCAGGGCGATGCCGTAGCGCAGGGTCATCCAACGGGCGGTCGTGGTGCCGATGGGGATCATGCCGCGCGCTCCGGTCATCATGCTGCAACGCAGCGATGACCGACAGACTACGCCCGGATCGGGTCTTCGGCAAACCCGCAAGCGGCCAGCGCCGCCCGCATGTGGGCGGGGACCGGGGCGATGGCCCCCACCGGATCCCGTTTGGGGTAGAGCGGCAGCGATATGGCGCGCGAATGCAGGTGCAACGGCGGTCCCTCCGGCCCGCCATATTGTGGATCGCCCAGCAGCGGGCAACCGATGGAGGCGCAATGGACGCGAATCTGGTGGGTCCGTCCGGTGTGCGGCGTCAGCTCCAGCCAGGTCATGCCCTCGGCCCGGCCCTTCACCACGTAATCGGTGATGGCGGTCTGGCCGTCCGGAAGGCCACCGACCATGCGCCAGCCGCCGGTCTTGTTGGAGATCTTGGACAGGGTCAGCTCGATCCGCCCGGATTCCGCCGGGGGCGATCCGGCGACGACCGCCCAATAGGTCTTATCGACCTTGCCGTTCTGGAACAGGATGCCGATCTTGCGCAGCGCCTTGGCGTGGCGGCCCAGGATGAGGCAGCCGGAGGTGTCGCGGTCCAGCCGGTGGGCCAGGGCGGGCGGCTTGGGAAAACCAAAACGCAGGGCGTCGAAATGCCGTTCCAGATTGGGACCGCCGGCCGGCCCGGCGTGGACCGGCAGCCCGGCGGGCTTGTCGAGGATCAGCATCAGACCGTCGCGGTAGAGGATGCGGTCTTGAATCTGGGCGGGTGTCACGGGTGGGAGCATCCTCTGGCGCGCGGCGTCAACTTGGTGAGCGTTGCGCCTTTGGAAACGGTGTTCGGTTTTGGGAAAGCCTCTCCCCTGCACCCTGACAGGCAGGGCACGGGGGAGGGCAAGGTGGGGTTACGGCAGCTTCAATTCCTTGAAGAAGTCGTTGCCCTTGTCATCGACGATGATGAAGGCGGGGAAGTCTTCGACTTCGATTTTCCAGATCGCTTCCATGCCCAGTTCGGGATACTCGACGCACTCGACCTTCTTGATGCAGTCCTGGGCCAGGCGGGCGGCGGCTCCGCCGATGGAACCAAGGTAGAAGCCGCCATGCGCCTTGCAGGCCGCCGTCACTTCGGGGCTGCGGTTGCCCTTGGCCAGCATGACCATGGAGCCGCCCGCCGCCTGGAACTGATCGACGAAGCTGTCCATCCGGCCCGCCGTGGTCGGGCCGAAGGACCCCGAGGCGTAGCCGTCCGGCGTCTTGGCCGGACCGGCGTAGTAGATCGGGTGATTCTTGAAGTAATCCGGCAGCGGTTCCCCCGCGTCCAGACGGGCGCGCAGCTTGGCGTGGGCCAGATCGCGGGCGACGATCAGGGAACCGGTCAACGACAGGCGGGTGCGGATCGGGTGCTTGGTCAGCGTGGCGAGGATGTCGCTCATCGGCTGGTTCAGGTCGATCTTGACGACCGCGTCCGACAGATGCTCATCACCGATCGTCGGCAGATACTGCGCCGGATCGGTCTCCAACTGCTCCAGGAAGATGCCGTCCTTGGTGATCTTGCCCACCGCCTGACGGTCGGCCGAGCAGGACACACCCACACCGATCGGCAGCGAGGCACCGTGGCGCGGCAGGCGGATGACGCGGACATCGTGGCAGAAATACTTGCCGCCGAACTGCGCGCCGATGCCCATGTTCTGGGTCAGCTTGTGAACCTCGGCCTCCATCGCCAGATCGCGGAAGGCGTGCGCGTCCTCGCCGCCGCTGGTCGGCAGGCCGTCGAGGTAGCGGGCCGAGGCCAGCTTGACCGTCTTCAGATTTTGTTCCGCCGAGAGGCCGCCGATGACGATGGCCAAATGGTAGGGCGGGCAGGCCGACGTTCCCAGATAGCGGATCTTGTCCTCCAGGAACTTCAGCAGCCGGTCGGGGGCCAGCACCGACGGGGTGGCCTGGTGCAGGAAGGTCTTGTTGGCCGACCCGCCGCCCTTGGCCATGAACAGGAATTTGTAATAATCCTCGCCCTCCGAATAAATGTCGATCTGGGCGGGCAGGTTGTTGCGGGTGTTCTTTTCCTCATACATCGAGATGGGAGCGAGCTGGCTGTAGCGCAGGTTGCGCTTCAGATAGGCGTCGCGCGCGCCTTCCGACAGCGCCTGTTCGTCGCCGCCCTTGGTCCAGACGCGGCGGCCCTTCTTGCCCATGATGATCGCGGTTCCGGTGTCCTGGCACATCGGCAGGGTTCCGGCGGCGGCGATGTTGGCGTTCTTCAGCAGATCGAGCGCCACGAACTTGTCGTTTGCCGAGGCCTCCTCATCCTTCAGGATGTTGGCGAGCTGGGCGAGGTGGCCGGGGCGCAGCAGGTGGTTGATGTCGGCGAAGGCCGCCTCGGCCAGCAGGCGCAGACCCTCCGGCTCCACCTTCAGGATCGATTCCCCGTCGAACTCGACGACGGAGACGTGATCGGAGGTGAGCTTGCGGTAGGTCGTCTCGTCCTTGGCGAGCGGAAACAGGCCAGCGGCTCCGTTGGCTGGGGCGATGTCGTCGGGCATGGGGCGTTCCTTCGGCAAAATCCGTGTGGCACCCGCCCGTGTTCCTGGCCCGCCGGATCGATCCCCGGCGCGCGACGCAAGGGGCGGGGCCGCGCTCGGCCCCCCTTATACACCGCTGGGGGGGCGACACAATGGGCAGGCGGATGTTCCGCCGTCACCCCCGACCAATGGCCGCGCCCGGTCCACCCTTCCGCCGCCGCACCAAAAAGGGCCGCATCCTTCGATGCGGCCCTTATCGCTGTTCGGCAGAGGAGCATGGAGCCGGTCAGGCCGCCGCGCGCAGGTTGGTGGAGCCGCGCGGGGCGACGGGTTCCGCCGGTTCGGCGGGGGCGCCGGCCCATTCGCTGTGCGCCGGGATGGCCTCTCCCTTCATCACCAGGGTCAGCGGCCCCAGCCGGGCGAAATCGCCGATGTGGGTGTCGTACAGCACGGTGGCCCCGGCCCCGACGGTCACACCCCGGCCCACCGACACCCGGCCCACCTTCATCACCCGATCCTCGTAGAGGTGGGTTTGCAGGGCCGACAGCGCGTTCACCGCCGCGTAATCGCCGACGGACACGCAATCGAACTCGGTGATGTCGGTGGTGTCCATGAACACGCCCTGGCCGAATTTGGTGCCGAACAGCCGCAGCACCCAGGGCAGCATCGGCGTGCCGCGCAGATGGTCGAGCAGCACCTTGCCCGCCAAACCCCAATAGAGCACCGCGACAGCTTCCGTCCGCATCGCCCACCAGGACCACATCGGTTTCATGGTGGGGGTGTAACGGCCCATCAACGTCCATTTGACCAGCACGACCATCAGCACCATGGCGGCGGGGATGGCGACGCTGACGCCGATGAACTGCCACAGGAAATCGCCGTAGCGGCCATCCAGGATCGCCGGAGCGAACAGCTCCACCGCCAGCGTGCCGAAGGTGATGAACAGCATGGTCGGCATCGACAGGCTGAAAGCTTCGAAGATTCCCCGGCCCAGACGGCGCGCGCGCGAGGGTTCGAACGTCCAGTTCGCGGCGATGTTGTCGAATTTCTGGCGCACCGGCAGCTTGATCGGCGGGCTGCCGAACCAGGTGTCGTTGGGCTGCATCTGCTCGTTGGTCGGCGGCTTGGACTTGATGCCGATCAGGCAGCCGGTCGGGATGCTGGCCCCCGGCGGGACCACGGCGTCGTTGCCAACGAAGACGCGGGCCTCCGTCTTGACCGGCTTCAGCACCATCCAGCCGCGCCGGATGTCCTCGTCGCCCAACACCACCTCGTCGGCGATGAAGCATTTCTCGCCGATCTCGACCAGATCGTAACGCCCGGCGAGGTTGGTCGAGATTTCCGCGTCGCGGCCGATCTTGGCCCCCATCAGCCGGTACCACGCCCGCATGTAGACGGTGGCGTAGAGCGAGCTGAGGGTTTCCAGCATCACTTCGGTGGACAACGCCACGACCCATTTGCGGACATAGAACCAGCTGTGCACCGAATAGCGGCCCTCTTGCACGCGCGGCAGCAGGATCCAGCGCACCCCGGCGATCAGCAGAACGGTGACGGCGACCAGCGCCATCGCCGTCGGCCAGGCGATGACCGGCACGTAATAGAGGTAATTGACCTTGAACAGCCCGCCCATCATCGCATCCAGGCGGTCGAACAGGTAAAAGGCCGGATAGATCGGGATCAGCGCGATGGGCGGCAGCGCCAGCAGCGCCAGCGCGTAGATCACCGCCTGGAAGGCCTTGCGCACGGGGCCGGCCGTGGCCTCCTCCGGCAGGGCGGCGCGATCCACCATCCCGATCTTGCGCGCGGGCGATCCGTCCCACACCTCATAGGCTCCGGTTTCGGTTCCGGCGGGCACGGCGGTCAGGTCGGTCAACTCGGTGCCTTCGGCGATCACCACGCCATGGCCGATGACGCAGGACGTGCCGATGTAGGCGTCGGCCCCGATTTCGATGGTTCCGATCACCAGCTCATCGCCGACGACCTCGGCGTTGGCCAGCTTGACCTTGCCGCCGATGGCCGCTCCCTGGCCGACGCTGACCAGATCCAAGGCCCCGGACTCGATTTCGCCGACCAGCGCGCCGTCACCAACCTTGGCACCCAGCGTCCGCAGGAACACGCGCATCACCGGCGATCCCTGGAACCATTTCAGATGGACCAGGCTGATGAAGCGTTGCGCCAGCCACCAGCGGTAATAATAGACGCCCCACAGCGGGTAACGCCCCGGCTTGGTCCGCCCGATCACCAGCCATTTCGCGGCGATGGCCACCACCACGGTCGCCAGATTGATGACGACGTAGAGGCCCAGCAGCGTGCCGACCTCCTGAAGCAATGTGGCGTCTTCACCCGACAGCAGCATGTAGCTGACGAACACGCCCAGCCATTGGGCCGTCATCAGCGCCAGGATGAAGGGCAGCGCGGCCGCCTGGGCCAGCCCGCAGAGGAAACGGCGCATCAGCGGCGGCGGGGAAAAGGACAGGTCGGCGGGTGGCCTCGCCGTCCCGTTGGAGCCGCGCGGGGCCTTGGCCTCCAGCCGTTCGGCCATGGCGCGCAGGCTGCGGGCGCTGTAGACGTCTTGCAGCGTCAGCGAAGCCAGACCGGGCGTTTCGCGCACGGCGGACACGAAGCGGGCCGCCAGCAGAGAATGACCGCCGAGGTCGAGGAAGAAGTCGGCCTCCAGCGGCAGGCTCTGGCCGGGGAAGACCCGGCGGGCGGCGTCGAGCAGGGCGGCTTCGGTGGCGCTACGCGGTTCGTCCTGTTCGCCGCTGTCGCTGTCGTCGCTCAGAGTCCAGGCTTGCAGCGCCTTGCGGTCGGCCTTGCCGGAGGTCAGGCGGGGCAGAGCGTCCACCCGCTCGTAATGGGCGGGGACCATGTAGCTGGGCAGTTGGCTGCGCAACGCCGTGCGCAACGCGGCCACATCGAGTTCGGCTCCTGGTTGGGCGACCAGGAAGGCGACCAGCCGGTCCAGGCCGTGATCCTGGCGCAGCACGACGGTGGCCTGCGCCACGCCGGGCAGGTCGGTCAGCTTCGCCTCGATCTCGCCCAATTCCAGCCGGAAGCCGCGAATCTTCACCTGATCGTCGATGCGGCCGTGAAACACCAGATTGCCATCGGCGTCGAGGCTGACCGCGTCGCCCGAACGGTACAGGCGCGGGTCGTTGCCGTCGGTGGCAAAGGGGTTGGCGATGAATTTTTCCGCCGTCAATTCCGGCCGGTTCAGATAGCCCTGGGCAACGCCGGGGCCGCCGATCAACAGCTCGCCCTGGGTGCCGGGGGGGACCGGCGTCAACGCATCGTCGACGATGTAGGCGGTGTGGTTGGGAATCGGGCGGCCGATGGTGACGGGCTGGTCGGGTCGCACCTCGGCGATGGTGGCGACCACCGTGGTTTCGGTCGGGCCATAGCTGTTGAACAGGCGGCGGCCGGGTCGGGACCAGCGGGCGGCGACGGCGGGCGGGCAGGCCTCGCCCCCCAGAATGATGACGCGCAAGGACGGGATGTCGTGCGGCATCATCGCCAACAGGGTCGGCACGGTGTCCAGAACGGTCACGCCCGCCTCGGTCAGCGTGTCGGCCAACCGATCCACCTCGTCCAGCGTTTGGCGGCTGGCGACCCACAGGGTGGCCCCAACCAGATAGGGAACAAAAATCTCTTCCAACGACAGGTCGAAGGCGACCGACGCGCCCTGAAAGGCGACATCTTCGGCGGTCAGCCCATAGACGCTGTTGGCCGCGCGCAGGTAATGGCAGATGTTGCGATGGCTGATGACAATGCCCTTGGGCTTGCCGGTCGAACCGCTGGTGTAGATGGCGTAGGCGGGGTGATCCGGTGTGACGCCGTCCGCCCGCAGGTCGATGGCGCGGTCGTTGTCCGACAGCACATCACCGATGCGCAAGGCGTTCACGCCCAGAGCGCTGGCCTTCGAGCCGGTGACGAGGTCCACCAGAATGGCCGGAGCGGCGCAATCGGCCAGGCTGATGGCGACCCGATCCGCCGGAGCATCGGCGTCGAACGGCAGATAGGCCGCTCCCGCTTTCAAAATACCCAACAGCGCGATGTGCAGATCCAGCGACCGCGCCATCCACAGACCAACATAACACCCCGGCCCGATCCCGCGCGCGCGCAGGCCGTTGGCCACCCGGTTGGCCCGCGCGTTCAGCTCGGCGTAGCTGACGCGGCGGCCGTCGAACAGAATGGCGGTGTGGTCGGGCGTCCGCGCGGCGGTGGCCGCAGGGATGTCGCACAACAGCTCGTCGCGCAGGAAAGACGGGTCGGCGGTCCCGACCAACCGCGCGCCATCCAAGGCGATCGCGGAGGTCATCGGTGACGAAAGGGCCGGGGACGACGCCTCGCCCTGAATTGTTGCCCGTGCGCTCAGCAAAGTCACGCTGTCTCAGCCTTCCAAATGGACATCAGCGCGGTCGCGCCCTGCGGATCCGGTCAAGACACGGCCCCGGCGGTCGGCTGCCAGCGAACGGTCGCCGACCGTTCGCCATGTGGTGCGTTGGTGAAAAACAAAAGGGATGCAAGCAAAGGTATCGCGTGGCGAGAGCGCGCGGCGGCAAGAGTCGATGGGGTCTGTTGAAAGCACGTTGGACACCGATCAACCTTGCGAATCATTCTTGCCTTGCTTGAACGCCGTCTCTTTGCGGCGGCACCGTCTTGATGAGCCGACGCGCGTCGGCGGTCAAGAGCTTGCAAGGCTTTCGGCCGCATTGTCTGGCGCTGTGCTGCCATTTTGCACCTGTCATCACCGTGGCACCGTCACTTCGTTGCGGGCACCGCCGGATCGGGGCGGGCATGGTTCTGGGCTGACGACCCCCGGCTTCGAAGTCGCCAATATATGGATGTCGGAATCGTGCTGCGAAGTGGGGTGCCAAAAAAATGCGTTTTTAGTGAAAAAAGGTGTTGCGTGAAATTGGGTTGGGGCCTACAAAGCGCCTCCCGACGCGAACGACGCCGACGCGCTCCGAACGGAGCGTCGGACGGTGAAGCGA
>JAIXPD010000067.1 GCA_027486405.1 Azospirillum sp.
CACGCAGGCAAGAATGGACACGGATTTCACGGACAAAAATGAGGGATTGCACGGATTTTCGCCCCAATTGCATTCTGTATCCCGCCATGAGGTGCACACCAAGATCGCAAACGGATGGTTCTGGGACGCGTTCCGTGAGATCCGTGGTAAAATCCGTGAAATCCGTGAAATCCGTGAAATCCGTGGCAACCCTTGTTCCGGTCGGGTGCACGATGCTTCACCCGATTGCCCTGGGTGCGCCTCGCGCTGGCGGTTGCATCGGTGACGCCGCCCGTGCAGGATGGGGTTCCTGAATGGTTCCCCTGTCGCGCCGCTGGCCCTGGCCCGTGGCGGCGCTGGGGCTTTCGATGTTGGGACAGAATGACCGATCACGTCGCCGCCGCTGACTCCACCGATTCCGCCCTTGACGACCGCCGCAAGCGGCTGCGCTTCCGGTCCTGGCACCGTGGCATGCGCGAGATGGATTTGCTGATCGGCAGCTTCGCCGACGCCCATGTCGGCGGTTTCGATTCGGCGATGCTCGACCGCTACGAAGCGCTGTTGGAGCTGAGCGACCCCGATCTCTACAACTGGATGTCGGGGCGCGAGCCGGTGCCGCCCGAGCACGACAACGACATCATGAAACTGCTGACCGCCTTCCGCTACACCCCGCGTCAGGGGTCCTGAGCGGGTTTTTTCGGCTGTTTTCCGTCCGTCGCGTGTGGTGAGGCTTCTCCCGTGGTCCGTTTCGATCTCCAGCCCGGTCGCGCCGCCCGTCTTTTGATCGGTGGCGCGCCGGAAGGGCAGGACGCCCGCATTCTGGCCGATCTTGCCAAGACGGCGGGATCCTATGGCCTGCTGCATGTGGCGCTCGACGACACGCGCACGGCCCTGCTGGCCGAGGCGCTGGCCTTTTTCGCGCCGGGGCTGGAGGTGTTGACCTTCCCGGCCTGGGATTGCCTGCCCTACGACCGGGTGTCGCCCAACGGCGGCATCGTCGCCAAGCGCATCGACACGCTGACCCGGCTGCTGGCCCGCCAGGGAACCCCGCCCAAGGAAGGCTGGAAGCCGTTGGTCGTGCTGACCACGGTCAACGCGGTGGTGCAAAAGGTGCCGCCGCGCTCCGCCTTCAAGGACGCGGTGTTTTCCGCCAAGCTGCGCGACCGGATCGATCTGGAAAAGCTGCAACGCTATCTGACCGGCAACGGCTACACCCGCGCCCAGACGGTGCGGGAGCCGGGCGAATTCGCCGTGCGCGGCGGCATCGTCGATCTGTTCCCGCCCGGCACCGACGAGCCGTTGCGCCTCGACCTGTTCGGCGACGAGCTGGAGGGGGTGCGCGCCTTCGATCCGATGAGCCAGCGCACCACCGAAAAGCGCGACCGGGTCGAACTGAAACCCATGTCCGAAGTCTTTCTGGACGAGGCGGGGATCGCCCGCTTCCGCTCCGGCTACCGTGAATTGTTCGGGGCCGTCACCGCCGACGACCCGCTGTATGAGGCGATTTCGGCGGGCCGGTCCTATGGCGGCATGGAGCATTGGTTGCCGCTGTTCCATCACAGCATGGACACGCTGTTCGATTACCTGCCGCGCGGCATCGTTGCGCTGGACCATCAGGCGGCGGAGGCGCGCGACGAGCGCATCGCCCAGATCGCCGATTTCCACCAGTCGCGCGACAGCATGATGGCGATTGAAAAGCGCACCGGCGCGCCGGTCTACAAGCCGATCCCGGTCCCGTCGCTGTTCCTGGACGCCGTTGGCTGGGACGCGCTGCTGGGCGAACGGGCGGTGGCGCAGTTGCAGCCCTTCGCCGTGCCGCCGGGGGTGAAGGGAACCGCCGACGGCGGCGGCAAGCGCGGCCACGACTTCGCCGAGGAGCGCAACCGCCCCGACGTGAACGTGTTCGACGCGGTGAAGGACCACATCCGCGCCCTGCGGGCCGATGGGCGGCGGGTGCTGATCGCCGGTTATTCGGCGGGATCGAGCCAACGCCTGTCCAGCGTGCTGGCCGATCACGGCATTCCGGGCCTGGAACCGGCCAACAGTGTGGAGGATGTGCGCGGGTTCGACCGGGGCGTGATCGGTGTCATCGTGTTGGGGATGGAGCACGGCTTCGTCGCCACCGATCTGGCCGTCATCACCGAACAGGACATCTTGGGCGACCGGCTGGTGCGCCCGGTCAAGAAGAAGCGCAAGGCCGCCAACTTCATCGCCGAACATTCCGCCCTGCACGAGGGCGACATCGTCGTCCACATGGATCACGGCATCGGGCGCTACGACGGGTTGGAGACGCTGGAGGTCACGGGCGCGCCCCATGATTGCCTGCGCCTGATCTATGAGGGCGGCGACAAGCTCTATGTGCCGGTGGAGAACATCGAGGTTCTCTCGCGCTACGGCTCCGAAGACGCCAACGTCCAGTTGGACAAGCTGGGCGGGGCGGGCTGGCAGGGCCGCAAGGCACGGGTCAAGAAGCGGCTGAAGGACATGGCCGAGGCCCTGTTGAAGATCGCCGCCGAACGCATGCTGAAAAAGGCCGATCCGGTGCTGACGCCGGAAGGGGCCTATCAGGAATTCGCCGCGCGCTTCCCCTATCCCGAAACCGACGATCAGTTGAAGGCGATCGAGGATATTTTCGGCGATCTGGCCAGCGGCCGCCCGATGGACCGGCTGGTCTGCGGCGACGTCGGTTTCGGCAAAACCGAAGTGGCCCTGCGCGCCGCCTTCATGGTGGCGATGAGCGGCCAGCAGGTGGCGGTGGTGGTGCCGACGACGCTGTTGGCCCGTCAGCATTTCAAGACCTTCGCCGCCCGCTTCGCCGGTCTGCCGGTGCGCATCGTCCAACTGTCGCGCATGGTCACGGCGCGCGAACAGACCCTGGCGAAAAAGGAATTGGCCGAGGGCGTGGCCGACATCGTCGTCGGGACCCACGCCCTGCTCGCCAAGGGGTTGGAGTTCAAACGGCTGGGCATGGTCATCGTCGATGAGGAGCAGCATTTCGGCGTGAAGCAGAAGGAGCGGTTGAAGGAGCTGCGCGCCGACGTGCATGTGCTGACGCTGACCGCCACGCCGATTCCGCGCACGCTGCAAATGGCGCTGTCGGGCGTGCGCGAGCTGTCGCTGATCGCCACCCCGCCGGTGGACCGGCTGGCGGTGCGCACCTTCGTGCTGCCCTATGACCCGATGGTGATCCGCGAGGCGATCCTGCGCGAGCATTATCGGGGCGGCCAATCCTTTTACGTCTGCCCGCGCATCGAGGATCTGGCGATGGTGGCCGAGCGGGTGCGGGCGCTGGTGCCGGAGGTCAAGATCGTCACCGCCCATGGCCAGATGGCGGCGACCGAGCTGGAAGACGTGATGACCGCCTTCGACGAAGGCAAGTTCGAGGTGCTGCTCGCCACCAACATCATCGAAAGCGGCCTGGACATCCCCAACGCCAACACCCTGATCGTCCACCGCGCCGATCTGTTCGGGTTGGCCCAGCTTTATCAGATCCGGGGCCGCGTCGGCCGGTCGAAAAAGCGCGGCTACGCCTATCTGACCTACGCGGCGAACAAGCCGCTGAACGCCACGGCGCAGCAGCGCCTGCACGTCATCGAAACGCTGGATTCGCTGGGGGCGGGCTTCCAACTGGCCAGCCACGACATGGACATCCGTGGGGCGGGCAACCTGCTGGGCGAGGAGCAATCGGGGCAGGTGCGCGAGGTCGGCGTCGAACTCTACCAGCAGATGCTGGAGGAGGCCGTCGCCCATGCCCGTGCGGCGATGCAGGAGGGGGCGGTTGCCGCCGCCGCCGCGATGGAGTGGGTTCCGCAAATCAACCTCGGCACCCCGGTGCTGATCCCGGAAAGCTACGTGCCCGACCTGACGGTGCGCCTGTCGCTCTACCGCCGCATCGCCGATCTGGTGGACCGGGCGGAGGTGGACGGCTTTGCCGCCGAATTGATCGACCGCTTCGGCAAGCTGCCGGAGGAGGTGGACAATCTGCTCGACGTCGTCACCATCAAGCGCTTCTGCAAACAGGCCAATGTGGAGCGGGTGGACGCCGGGCCGAAGGGGCTGGTTCTGACCTTCCACAACAATGATTTCGCCGAACCGGCCAAGCTGCTGACCTACATCGCCGGTCATCTGACGTTGATGAAGCTGCGGCCCGACCACAAGCTGGTCTACAGCCGCGAATGGCCCGACGCCCAGGCCCGCGTCCGCAGCGTCCAGAAACTGGTCAAGGATTTGGCGGAGATGGCGGCGGGTGGTGCGGTTCCGCGCGCCGACGCCGTGCCGCCACCGCCGCCGCCACCCCCGCGTCCGACGGCGCTGAAGGCGGGATCCTTGAAGGCGGGCGGGCGGTTTGGCGGTCGTCCCCTGCCGGGGCGGCGGTGATGGCGGCGCTGTCCCCCGCCGGTGAATTGGCGGGGCGGTTGGCGCGCGGCGATCACCGGGGGGATGGGGACGCGGCGGCGGTGGCCGCCGACATCACCGCCCATCCCGATCGCCTGCCCGATCTGGTCGAGTGTCTGTTCAGCCGCAACGCGGTGGTGCGGATGCGCGCCGCCGCCGCGCTGGAACGGTTGTCGCGCGCCGACGCCGACCGGCTGACCCCCTATGGCGAGCGGCTGTTGCGCGAGGGCGTGGCCATCGATCAGGCGGAGGTGCGCTGGCGTCTGGCCCAGATGCTGCCGCGCCTGCGGCTGGACGAGGAACAACGCCGCGCCGCGCTGGATTGCCTGTCCGGCTGGTTCGAGGGCAGTTCCAGCCGCATCGTGCGCAGCAGCGCCCTGCAAGCCGTGGTCGATCTGGCCGCGCGCGACGCCGGGTTGCGGGCGACGGCGGCGGACATGCTGAGCCGGGCCATGCGCTCGGGCGTGCCGTCGCTGGTCGAACGCGCCCGCCGCATCCTGAAACCGTTCGAAGTGGACGAGGCGACCTTGACCGCCGCGCTGACCCGCGCGCCGACCGGGCTGACGATGACCGTGCTGCCCGACCGGCTGGCGGTGGCGCAGTTGCCGCCGGGAACCGGTCTGCCGTCCTGGCTCGATTGGACCGATCCGCTGGTCGGGGCGACGCGCACGGGCGAGGCGCTGTCCATCCTGTGCCCGGAGGCGCGGATTCCCGCTGGCGTGGCGGCGGATCGCGGCTGGCGCGCCTTCCGCGTCGGGCTGCCGGGCGTCACCGATGGGGGCGCGGCGGGCGGGCGTGGTGACGCCGCCCTGTTCGGTGTGCTGGCGGCCATCGCCGCCCCGTTGGCCCAGGCGCAAATCCCCCTCTTCGCCATGTCCACCGCCGCCTCCCATTATGTGCTGGTCCGTGCCGATGATCTGGAGCGGGCGGCGGCGATCCTGGCCACCGGCTGCGCCATCCTGTGGGGGGATGAGGATCCGGATTTGTTTGAAGGCGAACGACGAGTCGCAGACTGAAGACTGGGGTATGCGGCGGGCGCGCAATGTTTGTTGCGCTGCGGGAAACGCTGTTGCGGTTTCTTTCAGAAAGGGCTTTTGCCGTTCACAACGAATGTCTTGGTTTCTGAAAGGCCAATACCAAAGTCCTGCGACAAAAGTTTCCATCGGAAGTTTATTGTTTTTGGAAAATTTCTCGCCTCCCATAGTGACATACAGATGTCAATTTTGAAGCGGGTGGGGCGGGAATGTCGATTCGGGCAAAGCTGTTGATTCTCGTCGCCATCCTGGGCGGCACGGTGGTGGCCATCGCGGTGCAGCGCGCCGTGGAGGCGGTGGCGGCCCTGCGCATGACCGAGCAGGTCAAGACCGTCAACAGCCTGTCCGACCAATTCCTGATCGCCGCCGGGGCCTGGGCGGTGGAACGCGGGACGACCAACACGGTGTTGGGCAACGTGAAGGGAGCCACCCCGGCCCAGCGTGAGACCATCGCCGCCAAACGCCGCGCCGCCGATGCCGCCCTGACCGACGCGCTGGCGCTCGCCGAGTCCCTGCCGAACCCGGCGGCGGCGGCCCTGCGGGGCGCGGTGCAGGAGGCGCGCGGTGCCGTGGATGGGCTGCGGCGGCGGGTGGACGGCGCGCTGGCGGCGGGTGACGCCCCGGCGGATTTGCGGCGCGACTGGTTCCCGACCATCACCGCCCTGATCATGAGCAGCCAGGCCCTGCGCAACGCCTATGAGGATGTGGTGCTCAACACCAAGGGGCAGGTGGCGCGCGCCTTCGATCTGAAGAACGCCCAGTGGGAGATGAGCGAGTTTGCCGGGCGCGAACGCGGGATGATGGGCGGGGTGATCGCCAGCGGCAAACCGATGTCCCCGGCGCAGTTGGAAACCGTCGCCCGCGCGCGCGGCCGCATCGAATCGAGCTGGCAGACCGTGCGCCGTCTGGTTCCGGATTTCGGCACCGACCTGCAAGGGCTGACCGAGGAGACCAGCCGGGCCTATTTCACCAATTTCGAAAAGGTCCGTGCGTCGGTGTTCGAGGCGTCGGCCCGGGGCGATGCCTATCCGGTGGATGGAACCCGCTGGTTTGCGGCGGCCACCGAAGGGATCGACCGCATTCTGGCGGCGCAGGCCGCCACCTCCACCCAGGTCGGTGCCCGGTTGGACCAGGACGCGCAGTCGGCGAAAACGCAGCTTGCCGTTGCGCTTGGGCTGTTGCTGCTGGTTGGCGGTCTGGCGGCCACGGCGGTGTGGGTGGTGACGGCGCAGGTCAACCGCCCGATCCGCGCCATGACCGACACCATGGGCGTGCTGGCCCAGGGCCGCTACGACATCGAGGTCGGCGGGGTCGAGCGCAACGACGAAATCGGCCTGATGGCGCGCGCGTTGGCGGTGTTCAAGCGCAACGGCCAGGAAAACGAACAGCTCCGCGTCGAGCAGGAGCGGTTGCGCGAGCGGTCGGAGGCGGGCAAGCGCGCCGCGCTGGCGGGCATGGCCGACACGGTGGAGCGCGAGATGAGCGCGGCGGTGGAACTGGTGGCCCAGCGCACGCGGCGGATGGACAGTTCCGCCGGGTCGATGGCGTCGTCGGCGGACGAGGTGTCCACCAACGCCCAAAGTGTGGCCGCCGCCGCCGAACAGGCGCTGGCCAACGCCCAGAGCGTGGCGTCGGCGGTGGAGGAGATGACCGCCTCCATCATCGCCATCAGCGGCCAGATCACCCACGCCAGCGACGTGACCCGGCAGGCGGTCGGCACCGGCCAGCGCACCCAGGCGACCATCAAATCCCTCTCCGAGGCGGTGCAGCGCATCGGCGACGTGGCCAACCTGATCGGCGAGATCGCCGCGCAAACCAACCTGCTGGCGCTGAACGCGACGATTGAGGCGGCGCGGGCCGGGGAAGCGGGCAAGGGCTTTGCCGTGGTGGCGACCGAGGTCAAGAGCCTGGCCAACCAGACGGCCAAGGCGACCGAGGACATCGCCCAGCAGATCACCGCCATCCAAAGCGGCACGGCGTCCGCCGTGGCGGCGGTGGAGGAGATCGGCGGCATCATCGCCGAGATCGACGGCATTTCCAGCGCGGTCGCCGCCGCCATCGGCCAACAGGGCGCGGTGACGCAGGAAATCGCCCGCAACGTGGTGGAAACCACCGGTGCGGCGCAGGAGGTGGCCTCACGCATTTCCCAGGTGTCGAGCGACGCGCAGGCCAACGGCGAACGGGCGGTGGACATGCGCGGCATCGCGGTTGAGTTGACCGGCAGCATCGAATCGCTGCGGGAAACGCTGGTGCGCGTCGTCCGCACCTCAACCCAGGAGGTGGACCGCCGCAACCACCCTCGGCACGCCGTTGATCTTGGCGGTGCGGTCACGGTCCAGGGGCGTGACAGCACGGCGCGCGTGCGCGATCTGTCGCTGGACGGCGCGCGGGTGGCCGGTGGTCCGGCGCTGGAGCCGGGGCAGGCGGGTCAGTTGCGGATCGACGGTTGCGCGGTGGCGCTGCCCTTCACCACCGTCAGCGCTCAGGACGGCTCCCTGCACCTGCGCTTCACCCCCGATGGGGAGACGCGTCGGCGGTTTGAAAGCGCGCTTCCCGCCCTGTTGCGCGGTGCGGGGAGCGTGGCGGCCTGAGCGTCAGGCCACCGGCCACGAGTCGTCGCTCAGGATTTCCGGGGCGTTGATGCGGATCGCCAACTCCTGCGGGGCGCAGAACATGTTGAACGCCCCCTCGCCGGGAAAGACATTCTCGGTGGTCCCCCGCGCGTTGGCCGGGTTGAAATAGACCGGCGTGTGCCACCACAGGCGATAGCCCAGCGCGCGGACGTGGCGGATCAGATCGGGCGCGCGGTCGCGCTGGTCGTTTTCCAGATAAAGCATCGGGCGGTGCCGGGCGATGGTGTCGCGGGCACCGTCCAACACGTCGGCCTCCATCCCCTCCACATCGGCCTTGATCAGACGGCAGCGGGGCAGGGCGAGGCTGTCGATGGTTTCCACCGCCACCGGCAACCCCTCCGCCCCGCCGCTGCGGCACAGGCTGAGGCCGCCGAAATTGTTGGGCCGGGTCGGGTCGAGCTGCGGCACGGTGATGGTTCCGGGGGCCGCCCCCGCCGCCGTCGGTCGGGCCTCGATGTTGGTGAAGCCGCCGAGCAGGGCGTTGCTGCACAGCATCTGGAACGGAATGCGCTGGGGTTCATAGGCCACCACCCAGCCGTCGGCCCCCACCGCCGCCGCCAGCACCACGGTGAGCGAACCGATGTTCGCCCCGGCCTCGACCACGATGTCGCCGGGGCGGACGAGGAAGCGCAGGAACGCCGCCTCGGCTTCCGAATACTCACCATAGAGATCGAGCGAGCGGCCGACATAGGCGTCGTTCGGGTTGTACATCATCCGCCCGTGGCGGCAGTTGCGGATCCGGGCAAAGCCGCCGGGCAGGTCGAGGGTGTCGTCGGTCATCGGGTGCCTTGCCTCTGCTGTTCCTGTGATTTTTGCCGGTCGCACGACCCGATCGCACTATCGGTCGGCCATGCGCGCGGCGCAACCTCCCCCTGCTTTTGTGTACAATCCTTGACCTCTTGGTCAACCCGTTCAGAATGACCGGCCTTGCGGCTTTGTGCCCATCTTTTGTGCTGTGACCCCCGGGTGAACGACCATGACCACCGCCGACGTCTCCACCGCCCTTCGCCTGCGCACCCATGTGGCGGAACTGCTGCGGCTGGCCGGCCCGGTCATCGTCTCGCGCGCCGGGTTGATGGTGATGATGGCGGTCGACACCGCCATCGTCGCCCGCTATTCGGCGCAGGAACTGGCCTATTACGGTCTGGCCCATCTGCCCGCCAACATCATGGTCGGCACCGGCGTCGGCCTGCTGATGGGCACGGTGATGCTGACCGCCCACGCGCTGGGCGCGGGGAACGAGGCGGAGTGCGGGCGGGCGTGGCGGCGCTCCATGCCCTACGCGCTGCTGTTGGGGCTGATCTTCGCCCTGGTGTCGCTGCCGGGCGTGCCGCTGTTCCGGCTGGGCGGCCAGACGGAGGACATGGCGCAGGGCGGGGCGGCGGTGCTGGCGGTGCTGGGGTTGGGCGCGCCGGGCATGATGCTCTACATCACCACCGGCTTTTTCCTGGAAGGGATCAAGCGGCCGATGCCGGGCATGGTGGCGATGGTGCTGGGCAATCTGGCGAACGCGCTGCTGGCCTGGGCGTTGGTGTGGGGCCATGGCGGTTTTCCCGCACTGGGCGCGGTCGGCTCGGCCTGGGCGACCACGGTGGTGCGCTGGGGCATGGGGCTGGGGCTGGTCGCCTATGTCTGGTGGATGCGCGATCACGCCCGCTGGCAGGTCCGTGTTCCGGTCGCCGATTGGTGGTCGGGCGCTGGCAAGCAACGGCATTTGGGCTACGCCGCCGGTCTCAGCATCGGGGTGGAAAGCGGGGCCTTCGCCGCGCTCGGCCTGTTCGCGGGCATGGTGTCGCCGTTGGCGCTCGGGTCCTACACCGTCGGACTGAACCTGATCGCGCTGCCCTTCATGGCGGCGGTCGGGCTGGGGTCGGCCACCGGGGTGCGGGTGGGCGTGGCCTTTGGTCGCGGCGACCGGGAGGACATGGCGATGGCCGGATGGACCGGGTTGGCCGTGACCAGCGCCCTTCTGGCGGTGGTCGGCGTGCTCTATCGCCTGCTGCCCGACCAGATCGGAACCATCTACACCACCGACCCGGAACTGCTGGCCAGCGTAGCCCCGCTGATCGCCTTTGGTGCCTGGATCCTGATCGCCGACGGCGGGCAGACGGTGATGGCCAACGCCCTGCGCGGGCGGCATGATTCCTGGATGCCGACGGCGCTGCATTTTGTCTCCTACGCCGTGGTGATGATTCCGGTGTCCGCGCTGCTGGTCTTTGGCCTGGATCGGGGCGCGCGCGGTCTTTTCGAAGGCATTCTGATCGCCAGTGTGGTATCGGTCAGCGTCCTTTCGCTGCGCTTCGCGCATCTCAGCCGCCGCTGATCCGTCCCCCTTGCGGGTGGGGCTGTGGGGTTGCGTTGTGTTGCACATGCGAAAGATGCTATGTTTCTGGTGCAACCTTCGGCCCGCAGGGCCAGCGTGACCGCGTCGCGGCGGTGCGCCGACCGAAGAATGAGTGTCCTGCTTGAGCAACGCGCCCCTGCCTCCCGCCTCCGACATCGCCCCGATCAACATCGAAGACGAGATGCGCAAGTCGTATCTCGATTACGCGATGAGCGTGATCGTGAGCCGCGCCCTGCCCGACGTTCGCGACGGGCTGAAGCCGGTGCACCGGCGTATCCTCTACGCGATGAAAGAGGGCGGGTACGACTCGACCAAGCCCTATAAGAAATCCGCCCGCATCGTCGGCGACGTGATGGGTAAATACCACCCGCACGGCGACAGCGCGATTTACGACGCCATGGTCCGCATGGCGCAGGATTTCTCCATGCGCCTGCCGTTGATCGACGGCCAGGGCAATTTCGGCTCGATGGACGGCGATCCCCCGGCGGCGATGCGCTACACCGAAGCGCGTCTGGCCAAATCGGCGGAAGCGCTGCTGGACGACATCGACAAGGACACCATCGATTTCCAGGCGAGCTACGACGATTCCGGGCGCGAGCCGACCGTCGTTCCGGCGCGCTTTCCCAACATTCTGGTCAATGGCGCGGGCGGCATCGCCGTCGGCATGGCGACCAACATCCCCACCCACAATCTGGGTGAGGTGATCGACGCCTGTTGCGCCTACATCGACAACAACGACATCACGCTCGACGAGCTGATGGAGCATGTCCCCGGCCCCGATTTCCCGACGGGCGGCCTGATCCTGGGCCGGTCCGGCAGCCGTTCGGGCCTGCAAACCGGGCGCGGCTCCGTCATCCTGCGCGCCAAGACCGAGATCGAGGAGATCCGTAAGGACCGCTTCGCCATCGTCGCCACCGAGATCCCCTATCAGGTCAACAAGGCCAAGCTGATGGAGCGCATCGGCGAGGTGGTCAACGACAAGATCATCGAGGGCATTTCCGACCTGCGCGACGAATCCGACCGCGACGGCGTGCGCGTGGTGGTCGAGCTGAAGCGCGACGCGGTGCCGGAAGTCGTCCTGGCCCAGCTCTTCCGCCACACCCAGCTCCAGACCTCCTTCGGCGTCAACATGCTGGCGCTGCGCGGCGGCCGCCCGGAATTGATGAACCTGAAGGACATCATCCAGGCTTTCGTCCAGTTCCGCGAACAGGTCATCACCCGCCGCACTGAATTCCTGCTGGGCAAGGCGCGCGAACGCGCCCACACCTTGGTCGGTCTGGCCGTGGCCGTCGCCAACCTCGACGCCATGATCGAGTTGATCCGCAGCGCCCCCGATCCGGTGTGGGCGCGCGAGGAGATCGCCGCGCGCGAATGGCCGGTGCACGACGTCGGTCCGCTGATCGAGCTGATCGACGAGCCGGGCCGGGGCGTCAGCCCGCAGGGGACCTACCGCATTTCCGACCAGCAGGCCCGCGCCATCCTGGATCTGCGTCTGCACCGCCTGACCGGGCTGGAGCGCGACAAGATCGGGGCGGAGCTGAAGGACGTCACCGACCAGATCGCCGATTTCCTGGAAACGCTGGCCAACCGCGCCAAGCTGCTGGGCATCCTGCGCGACGAGCTGGTCGAGATGAAGGAGCGCTTCGGCACGCCGCGCCGCACCGAAATCCAGGAGCTGGAGTTCGAGGCCGACATCGAAGACCTGATCCAGCGCGAGGACATGGTCGTCACCGTCAGCCAGTCCGGCTATGTGAAGCGGGTTCCGCTTTCCACCTACCGGGCGCAGAAGCGCGGCGGCAAGGGCCGGTCGGGCATGTCGATGAAGGCGGAGGACGCGGTCAGCGACCTGTTCGTCGCCAACACCCACACCCCGCTGCTGCTCTTCTCCAACCGGGGCATGGTCTACAAGCTGAAGGTCTACCGGTTGCCGCAGGGCAACCCGCAGGCGCGCGGCAAGGCCTTTGTCAATCTGCTGCCGCTGATCGATGGCGAGACGATCACCACCGTGCTGCCCTTGCCCGAGGATGAGGCCGCCTGGGCCGATCTGCACGTCGTGTTCGCGACGTCGAGGGGCAACGTCCGCCGCAACCGCATGTCGGACTTTGCCAACATCCGCTCCAACGGCCTGATCGCGATGAAGCTGGAGGAGGAGGGCGAGCGTCTGATCGCCGTCCACACCTGCCAGGAAAGCGACGACGTGTTGTTGGCGACCAGCGGCGGCAAGTGCATCCGCTTCGCCGTGGACGATGTCCGCGTCTTCGCCGGTCGCACCTCCACCGGCGTGCGTGGCATCAAGCTGGCCGAGGGCGACGAGGTGGTGTCGATGTCGATGCTCCGCCATGTGGACGCCTCGGCGGAGGAGCGCGCCGCCTTCTTCAAGATGCGCCGCGACGAAGGCGTTGAGATGGAGGGCGAAGCCGCCCCCGAAGCCGACGAGGTGGCAGCCGATTCGGTGACGCTGACGCCGGACCGTTACGAGGAGCTGAAGCGGCTGGAGCAATACATCCTGACCGTGTCGGATCGTGGTTATGGCAAGCGGACCTCGTCCTATGAGTACCGGGTCACGGGCCGTGGCGGTCAAGGCATCTGGAACATGGAGATGGGCGAGCGCAACGGCTCCATCGTCGCCACCTTCCCGGTCGAGGCCAGCCATCAGGTGATGATGGTGACGAACGGCGGTCAGGTGATCCGCATGCCGCTGCACGATGTGCGGGTGGCCGGTCGCAAGACGCTGGGCGTCACCCTGTTCCGCGTCGGTGCCGACGAACGCGTGGTGTCCGTCGCCTCGATCGCCGAGGACGAGGGGGACAGCGGGGACGGTGCCGAGGGGGCCAGCGACGCCGGGACGCCCGGCGAGGCCAGCGAATAACAAACCCAGTGGACCGATGTCAGGGCGAGGAAAGGTGCTCTCATGGTGACGAACGTCTCCCCAACCGGTGACAAGGGCCGGATCGGTGTCTATCCCGGCACCTTCGACCCGATCACCAACGGGCATCTCGACATCATCCAGCGCGCGGCGCGGCAGGTCGATCATCTGATCGTCGCCGTCGCCCGCAACGCTGGCAAAGGCCCGCTCTATTCCACCGACGAGCGGGTGGCGATGGTGCGCGAGGACATCGCGGCCCTGAACATCGGGTCCAGCATCGAGGTGCGCTCCTTCGACACGCTGCTGATGCATTTCGCCATCGAAATGAACGCCAGCGTCATCATCCGGGGTCTGCGCGCCGTCTCGGACTTCGAGTATGAATTCCAGATGGCGGGCATGAACGCCCGGCTGAATCCGAAGGTCGAAACGATCTTCCTGATGTCGTCGGAACGCCACCAGTTCATTTCCTCGCGCTTCGTGAAGGAAATCGGCCGCCTGGGCGGTGACATCCGTCACTTCGTGTCGCCGCGCGTGGCTGAGCGTCTGGCCGAACGTTTCGCCCTGGACGCGGGCGAAGGGGCAGCCTGAGGGCCGGTGGAACCGGTCCCGTAACGGTTTTGGGTCGGCGTGGGGTCGGCGAGCATTTTCTTTCACCGCCCCCCAAATCCCACGCTTGACCTTCGCGGCGCGTCTCCCTATGGTGCGCCCACCCTGAGCGGGCCGACGGCACAACCCGCCGCCGCCCGATGTCGTTGGTGACGATCCGGTAGCTCAGTCGGTAGAGCACGTGACTTTTAATCATGTGGTCGTGGGTTCGATTCCCACCCGGATCACCAATCTTTTCAAGTGCAGAGTTGATCGACAAGGACCGCAGTCGCGGTCCTTTTTGCGTTTTGGCCTGGGCGGTCAGTGGCTGTTGCGGTCAGTGAAAGGGCTGCCCAGCGGCCCAGACGATGGCGGGGAAGCTGCACATCCAGGCCCAGACAAAGCGGTTCAGGCCGAAGAAGGCGAACACCAGGCCGTGGAAGCACGCGGCGATCAGGCAGAAGGCCAGCGCGTGGGCCGGGTTGACCAGGGCGAAGGGAAAGGCGCATTCCCACAGGATGAAGGCCCAGGACCCCAGACAGGCCAGCCACGGGCGGCGCAGCGGGTGGTCGGCGGGCAGGGGGCCGTAGATCGCGCCGTTCAGGAAGATCGTCATGGCGCGGCCGCTGCGCCATTCCGGGCGGAAAATCTTCACCCAGCCGGAGACGAAATAGGAGGTCACGGCCTGAAGCGTGATGTACCAGAGACCGGCGCGCGCGGCGGTTCCAGCCGCGCTTCCTCCGGTTTCCCACGCGCCGCCGAGATGGGCGATCAGCAGGCCGGTCAGCACGACCAGCGTCATGAAATCGCTGCCGCCGTTGAAGGCCCCGCGCCAGCGGATCAGGATCAGCAGATTGCCCAGAAACAGGAACAGCATCAGGGCGGGCGTGCCGCCGTTCACGATCAGCCACAGCGCGGCCAACAGGCGCAGCAGCAAATGGCTTTGGTGGACCAGCGGGGCGCAGAGCGCGTCCAACACCCGCCGCAGGCCGGGCTGCGGAATGTCGTGCCGCAGGATCGACCAGTCCCACAGACCTTGCGGTCCGGTGGCGGCGCGCATCCGCAGATACTCCAGGGTCTGGATGCCCAGGCTCCAGCCGAACAGGGCCTCCGTCAGGCGCAGCGCGCTGTCCTGGCTCAGGCCGCTCAACACGCCGTCACCGGGGATTGCATCATGGTGTAGGCGTCGCTCAGGCCGTCCGGCCCATCCAGCACCATTCTCAACTCAAACTGCCAATGGCTGAAGGCCCCGTGCTGCGCGCGCAACTGGTTTTGCACAAGGCGTTCCATCAGCGCGTAGGTGACAAGGCCACGCGGATCGGCCCCGTCGGGCAGATCGTCCAGCGCGCTCCAGAAATGATCCACCATGTTTTGCTGGGCAAGGCCAAGGTTGGTGTCGGGGTTGTGGACCAGATGCCACCAGCGGCGGGGGCGGCGCGGGTAGATCAACAGCCAATCCGACCAGACCAGGCCACCGTCCGCGCCCACACAGGCCGCTCGCGCCCACAGATGCGGCACATGGCCGACCAGATCGAAAAATTTCCAGTTGGGAAAAAAGGCGCGCAGCAGAAACAGCCATTGGCTGCGGGTGATGCGGCTTTTGAACAGGATCCCGCCGACCAGAACCGCAAAATACAGCGCCAGAAGGGTTTCGGTCATCGACGGTGTCACGCTGGGGTGGAACGCAGGCGACGACAGTAGAGGCAGAGCGCGGGCAGCGTCCAGCACGGCGGCGGTCTGGCTGCGGGGCTGCGACAACACACCCCCATACACGCCCCCACATCAGGGGGCGGACCAGCCGTCGGGTCTGAGCGCGGCGGTCGCGTTCACCGCTGCATCATGGCGCTTTCCTTGCCGCAGAGGAAAAACACCTTTTCATAGATCTTCAGCAGCGCGTCGGTCAGCGCCTGCACTTCCGGGCTGGACATGGCGCGCGGCTTGGCCGGATCGACATGCAGCACGCAGCTGTTCTTCACATCGTTGAAGGCGGCCAGCGCGTGGATGCGGTCGGGGCGGAATTCGTCGGGGAAATTCTCGTCCATCAGCCAGAAGCATTGAAAATTCCGGCAGGAGGGCGGGCGCTCCTCGTACACGGTGCAGCCCTTGCCCTGGTCGCAGGAGGCGCACCATTTGGCCGACGGCTTTTTCAGCTCCGGCACCCCCATCAGTTTGCAGCACAGGGTGCATTCGCCGCAGCTGCGGTCGGACATGGTGGACGCTCCGGTTGGATCAGGGGCAGGGCAGGGCGGGGATGGTGTCAGGGGCAAGGTCCGCCCCCAGCAGCCCTTCGACGGTCTCGGCCGGGGCCGGACGGGCGAAATGGTAGCCTTGGGCGTATTTGCACATGATGTCGCTCAGATACCCCGCTTCCTCGGCGTTTTCCACCCCTTCGGCGATGGCGTCCATGGTCAGGATGGTGGCCAGGGTGGCGATCACCTGCACAATGGCCCCGTTGCCCTGGCCCGAGGATATGGCCTGGACGAAGCTGCGGTCGATTTTCAGCGTGTCCACCGGGAAGCTGTGCAGATAGGCCAGCGAGGAATAGCCGGTGCCGAAATCGTCGATGGACAGCCGCACGTCCATGTCGCGGATGCGCTGCATCACCGCGCGGCAATGCTCCGGGTCGGCCATCAGCAGGCTTTCGGTCAATTCCAGCTTCAGGCTGGACGGCGGGATCGGGGTGGTCGCCAGCAGGTCGGCCACCACCTGCACCAGATCGTCGTCGCGGAACTGGCGGCCGGAGACGTTGACGCTCATGAACAGCGGCTCGGGGCGGGGGAACCGTTCCTGCCAGACGCGCAATTGCCGGGTCGCCTCGCGCAGCGCCCAGCGGCCCATCGGCACGATCAGGCCGGTTTCCTCGGCCAGCGGGATGAAATCGTTGGGCGGAACCAAACCACGGTCGGGATGGTTCCAGCGCATCAGCGCCTCGAACCCCGCGATCCGCCCGGTGCGCAGCGACACGATGGGCTGATAGTAAAGGCAGAGTTGATCCTGTTCCAACGCCGCCCGCAAATCGGCCTCGGTCCGCATCAGGATCATGGCCTGGCGGCGCAAATGGCTGTCGAACACGTCGATCCGCGCCCGCCCGCCGGTCTTGGCCCGGTACATGGCAAGGCTGGCGTCGCGCAGCATGTCTTCGGCCCGCTCATAGCCGGTGGCGCTCAGGGCGACGCCGATGGAGGCGGTCAGCACGATGTCGTGCCCTTCCAGGGTCACGGGCCGGGAAATCGCCTGGGACATTCGTTCGGCCGCCCCCAGCGCGTCGCCGACATCGTCGATCTCGTCGAGCAGAACGGCGAACTCATCGGCCGTCAGGCGGGCCAGCGTGTCGCCGACGCGGCGGCTGTTGTCCAGGCGCTTGGCGATGATCTTCAACAGCCGGTCGCCGGTGGCCGAACCAAGGGCGTCGTTGATCGCCTTGAAACGGTCAAGGTCGATCAGAACGGCGGCGAACTGGCGGGCACCGGCGCGCCGGTTGCGGTCCAACGCCTGCCCGATGCGGTCCAGCAGCAAGGTGCGGTTGGGCAGGCCGGTCATGCTGTCGTGGAAGGCGTCGAACAAAAGCTGCTGTTCGGCCTTTTTGCGGGCGGTGATGTCGGTCATCGACCCGGCCATGCGGATGGCGCGTCCGTTGTCGTCACGCACGGCCAGGCCGCGCACCAGCATCCAGGATTCGCCGCCGTCGGCGCGTTGGATGCGGAATTCATGCTGGAGGTGCTTGCGCTCGCCCGACAGATGGAGGTCGATGGCGGTGCGCAAGCCGTCCAGGTCGCCGGGAACCACACGGTCGAACCATTCGGTGATCGTGCTCGACACCTCCGGCTTGTCCAGGGCCAGCATCGATTTCCAGCGTGGGGAGTAATAGATCTCGCCGGTCGGGATGTTCCAATCCCACAGCCCATCGGCGGCCCCGGCGGCGGCGAGCGCGTAACGCTCCTCGCTCTGGCGCAGGCGCTGTTCGGCGGTCTTGCGGTCGGTGATGTCGGATTGGCTGCCGACCAGCCGGGTCGGTGTCCCCATCGCGTCCCGCGCGGCGATGCCCCGGCAGGCGAACCAGCGGGTTTCCCCGCTGGCCGTCAGCATCCGGTATTCGGCCTGGAAAGCCCCGTCGGGCGCGTCCTTCAGTCCGTCGAGCGCGCGGAGGAGATCGGGGCGGTCGGCCGGGTGAACACGGCCCAGCCATTCGTCGGGGCTGTCGGACAGGCCGCCGTCGGGCAGGCCCAACAGCGAGGCCCAACGCGGCGCGTAATAGACCTTGTTGGTGACGAGATCCCAATCATACAGGCCATCGTTGCTGGCCGCCGCCGCCAGGGCGTAGCGCTCCTCGCTTTTGCGCAGGGCCTGTTCGGCGATCTTGCGGTCGGTGATGTCGGCGACGGAGCCGACCAGCCGCACCGGATCGCCGTTGGCGTCGCCCACCGCCATGCCTCGGCAGACCAGCCAGCGCCAGGACGGCGCGCAGGCGGGATCGGCGGCGGCACTGGCCAGACGGACGCGGTGTTCGATCTGAAAGGGGATGGCCAGCCCGACCATCTGCGCCTCGAACGAGGCGTTCAACCATTCGATGTCCTCGGGATGGACCAGCGACAGCCAATCACCGGGCCGGTTGGCGTCGCCGGGGGGCAACCCAAGGAATCCCTTGAACCGGGGGGAGAGATACAGCGTGTCCGTCCGCAGATCCCAATCCCACACCCCTTCGGATCCGGCCTTCTCCGCCAGAAGATATCGGTCGATGTTGCTGCCCAAGACCGTCCTGTCGGACCTCCCTGCGGTTGGCCGGGGTGGTGAAACACCGGCCCTGGTCAACGTGATGATTGATTCAGCGTGTTATTCTAATGTTTGTGGCATTAACGAGCAATCAAGAGAGGGTTCGGGTATCTCCGGAGGCGTTCAATGTCAAGTCCCTGCCGACAAAAGCCGGTCTGGCGACGCCGATCTCTTCCTGTTAGAGCTTTGGCTTATGGACTGGAGCGACCGGGGAATCCTTTTGGCGACCCGCCCGCAGGGGGAAGGATCGGTGGTGGCGACACTGCTGGCCCGCAACCATGGGCGGCATTCCGGTGTCGTCGCGGGCGGCCGTTCCCCGCGTTTGCGCGGCGCGCTGGAGCCGGGAACGCTGTTGGCGGTGCGCTGGCGCGGCCGGTTGGCCGACCATCTGGGGCAGTTCACGGTGGAGCCGGAAGCCGCCTACGCCGCGCGCTTTTTTGACGCGGCCCCGCGACTGGCCGCGCTGTCCAGCGCCTGCGCTCTGCTGGACGCCGCGTTGGCCGATCATGAGCCGCACCCGGCGCTGTTCGACGGGCTGTTGGCCCTGTTCGATCTGCTCGACGGGCCGGTCTGGGCCGAATCCTACGTCCGGTGGGAGGTGGGGGTGTTGGCCGAGTTGGGATTCGGCCTGGATCTCGACCGTTGCGCGGTGTCGGGGGCGAACGACTATCTGGCCTATGTCAGCCCGCGCACCGGGCGCGCCGTCACCGCATCGGTCGGGGAACCGTACCGCGACCGGCTGTTGCCGCTGCCCGATTTCCTGGCCGGGCGCGGCGGCGGCGGGCCGGTGGAGGTTCTGGCGGGCCTGCGGCTGACCGGCCATTTTCTGGAACGCCACCTGCTGAACGGCGCGCTGCCGCCCGCGCGGGCGCGCCTTCTGGAACGTTACGCGAACGCGGTGGCGCGCGGCGATCAGATCGGGTAGACAGGCGGCATGAAGCCGCAAGACCCCGCTCTCGACATCCTCGAAAAGCCGCTGGCCGATGCGCTCGGCGAGCGTTACCTCAGCTACGCGCTGTCCACCATCATGTCCCGGTCGCTGCCTGATGTGCGCGACGGGCTGAAGCCGGTGCACCGTCGGCTGATGTTCGCCATGAGCCAGCTTCGGCTGGAACCGACGACTCCGCCCAAGAAATGCGCCCGCGTCGTCGGCGACGTCATCGGCAAATTCCACCCGCACGGCGACACCTCGGTCTATGACGCGCTGGTGCGTCTGGCCCAGGATTTCGCCGTCCGTTATCCGCTGATCGACGGGCAGGGCAATTTCGGCAACATCGACGGCGACAACGCCGCCGCCATGCGGTACACCGAAGCCCGCCTGACCGAGGTCGCCAAGGCCCTGCTGGAGGGCATCGACGAGGACGCCGTCGATTTCCGCCCGACCTACGACGGCGACGGCGACGAACCGGCGGTCCTGCCCGCCAATTTCCCGAATTTGCTGGCCAACGGGTCGAGCGGCATCGCCGTCGGCATGGCCACCAACATCCCGCCGCACAACGTCGGCGAGATTTGCGACGCGCTGAAGCACCTGATCAAGCACCGCGACGCGTCGATCGACACGCTGGTCGGCTTCATGCCCGGCCCGGATTTTCCCACCGGCGGCGTGCTGGTCGAACCGCGCGAGAGCGTGGTGGAGGCGTACCGCACCGGGCGCGGGGCCTTCCGCCTGCGCGCCCGCTGGGAGGTGGAGAAGCTGGCGCAAGGCACCTGGCAGGTTGTCGTGACCGAAATGCCCTATCAGGTGCCAAAGGCCCGGCTGGTGGAGAAGATCGCCGAGCTGCTGACCGCCAAAAAGCTGATTCTGCTGGAAGACATCCGCGACGAATCGGCGGAGGACGTGCGGCTGGTCCTGGTTCCGAAAAGCCGGAACGTGGATCCCGAAGTGCTGATGGCCTCGCTGTTCCAGGCCACCGACCTGGAGATCCGCTTCTCGCTGAACATGAACGTGCTCGACGCCGACCATGTTCCGCGCGTGATGAACCTGCGCGAGGTGCTGCAAGCCTTCCTCGACCACCGGCACGAGGTGTTGGTCCGGCGGTCGCGCCACCGGCTGGCCCAGATCGAACACCGGCTGGAGATTCTCGGCGGCTATCTCGTCGCCTACCTCAATCTGGACGAGGTGATCCGCATCATCCGCGAAGAGGATGAGCCGAAACAGGATCTGATGCGGGCCTTCGCCCTGACCGACGTGCAGGCCGACGCCATCCTCAACATGCGTCTGCGCAATTTGCGCAAGCTGGAGGAGATGGAGATCCGCCGGGAAAACGACGCGCTGACCACCGAAAAGAACGGCCTGACCGAACTGTTGGGCGACGAGGTTCTGCGGTGGAAGCGGATCGCCGACGGGGTGGCGGAGATCAAGAAGAAGTTCGGCGGCGGCGCGCTGGGCAAGCGGCGCACCGACATCGCCGACGCCCCCGCCATCATCGACGTCCCGTTGGAGGCGATGGTGGAGCGCGAGCCGGTGACGGTCATCTGCTCCAAAATGGGCTGGATTCGCGCGGTGCGCGGCCATCTGACCGACGCCGATCAGGAGGATGTGAAGTACAAGGACGGCGATTCGCGCGGCTTCATCATCCCGTGCGAAACCACCGACAAGCTGCTTGTCTTCGCCAGCAACGGGAAATTCTTCACGTTGGGGGTGGACAAGCTGCCGCGCGGGCGCGGCTTTGGCGAGCCGATCCGCCTGATGATCGACCTGGGCAACGACGTCGACATCATCGATCTGTTCCGTCACCAGCCCGGCCGCAAGCTGCTGGTCGCCTCCGACGACGGGCGCGGATTCCAGGTGGAGGAGGTCGAGGTTCTGGCCCAGACCCGGACCGGCAAGCAGGTGCTGAATCTGGAGGATGGCCGCAGCGCCCGGCTCTGTCATCCGTTGACCGGCGACCATCTGGCGGTGATCGGCAACAACCGCAAGCTCGTCGTCATCCCGCTGATCCAGGTTCCGGTGATGGCGCGTGGCAAGGGCGTCCAGTTGCAGAAATACAAGGACGCCAGCCTGTCCGACGTGAAGAGCTTCGCCCTGGCCGACGGGTTGACCTGGAAGCATGGGGAGCGGCAATTCACCGTCACCGACCTGACCGGCTGGTTGAGCGACCGCGCCGGAGTCGGCAAGCTGCCGCCCAACGGCTTCCCCAAATCGAACCGCTTCACCTGAGTGGGGGCGGTGTCATCGGCGCGGGCTGAGGCCTGCGCCGATAAACCTCTGAATCCATACGCGCAATTGCGCTTCGGCCTTGATTGCGACCGTTGGCTTCCTGCATAATCCGTTCAGCAAAAGAAAGCTGGGACGGATCGGCCTTACGGTCGGCGGCAGGCCCGGACGGAGGGAGGAACGCATGACCGCCGATGGTCCGATGGGATGGTGTGCCGCCGTGTCTGGGCGCGCGCCAACCATGGCCGTTGATCATGCGCTGTCCGTGACTGCCGAGCGTGCATCCCCCTATTTCCCGCTTTCCCTGCTCGTCCTGACGCACCGTTCCCGCAAGACGGACGGGCGCGACGGGGTTCAGACACGCTTCACGAACCCGAAACCGAGAATGGACAAGGGAGCCTCTTCATGAAACGCCGCGCATTTTTGACCTCCGCCGGTGTGGGCGTCGCCGCCAGCACGTTGGCGGCCCCGGCCATCGCGCAAACGAACCCTGAAATCAAGTGGCGCTGTGCGTCCAGCTTCCCCAAGAGCCTGGACACCATCTATGGCGGTGCCGAATTCGTCGCCCGTCGCGTGGCGGAACTGACCGACGGCAAGTTCCAGATCCGCGTGTTCGCCGGTGGCGAAATCGTTCCGGCCCTCCAGGTGCTGGACGCGGTGAAGGACAACACCATCGAGTGCGGCCACACCGTCTCCTATTACTACGTCGGCAAGGATCCGACCTTCGCCTTTGATTCGGCGATGCCGTTCGGCCTGAACGCACGTCAGCAGAACGCCTGGATGCGCCACGGTGGCGGTCTGGAGCTGATGCGCGAATTTTTCGCCGGTTACAACATCGTCCAATTCTCGGCGGGCAACACCGGCACCCAGATGGGCGGCTGGTTCCGCAAGGAAATCAAGACGGTCGAGGATCTGAAGGGCCTGAAGTTCCGCATCGGCGGCTACGCCGGGACCATCATGTCCAAGCTGGGCGTGGTCCCGCAGCAGATCGGCGGCGGCGATATTTATCCGGCGCTGGAAAAGGGAACCATCGACGGGGCCGAGTGGGTCGGCCCCTACGACGATGAAAAGCTCGGCTTCAACAAGGTCGCCAAGTACTATTATTATCCGGGCTGGTGGGAAGGCGGGCCGCAGGTGTCCTTCCTGACCAACAAGGCGCAGTATGAGGCGCTGCCCAAGCAGTACAAGGTTGCGTTGGAAACGGCCTGCGCCGAAGCCACGCTGGACATGATCGCCAAGTACGACGTTCAGAACATGAACGCGCTGAAGAGCTTGGTCGCGTCGGGCACGCAACTGCGCCCCTATCCGAACGAAGTCTTGCAGGCGTGCTACCAGGCCGCCATTGAGACTTACGAGGCCGAAGCCGCCAAGAACGAGAAGTTCAAGAAGGTCTTCGACCAGTGGCGCAAGTTCCGTGAGGACGAATATCTGTGGTTCCGCGTTGCGGAGTACAGCTTCGACCGCTTCGTCTACGCCGCCCCGCCGTTGGCGTCGAAGAAGTAAGTCGGACGGGCTGAGCCGTCAGACGGTTTGACTGTTGCAAAGAAGGCTCCGCAATCGCGGGGCCTTTTTTGTTGCCCGGTGCACGGCGGTGCGTCGCGTGAACCCTCCACCGGTCAGGCAAAAAAAGGGGGCTGGACAACGCCAGCCCCCGGTCGATTGGAGGATCGATAGACTTACAGGTCGCGGTTACTTTTGCTGCTGCAACTGCTTCATGATGTCGTTGGCCGAATCGTCGGTGGAGCCAAAGGGAGGGGCAACGTCGTTGGTGTCCATGGCCGGGATCTCGATCTTCACCTTGTCCAAATCCACCTTGGTCCCACGGTCAAGACCGGCTTCGATCAGGCTGGGGAAGGCGATGACGATGGCCACCATGATGATCTGGATGATAACGAACGGCACGGCACCCCAATAGATCTGCCCGGTCGTCACCTTGGGGATCATCTTGCCGGTGATCTTGTCGAGGTAATCGGACCGTGGGGCGACGCTGCGCAGATAGAACAGGGCGAAGCCAAAGGGCGGATGCATGAAGCTGGTCTGCATGTTCACGCCCAGCAGCACGCCGAACCAAATCAGGTCGATGCCCAGCTTTTCCGCCACCGGCCCCAGCAGCGGGACGATGATGAAGGCCAACTCGAAGAAATCGAGGAAGAAGGCCAGCACAAACACCAGAATGTTGACGACGATCAGGAAGCCCAACTGGCCGCCCGGCAGGCCGGTCAACAGATGCTCGACCCACAGATCGCCGTTCACCGCGCGGAACACCAGACCGAACACGGTTGACCCGATCAGGATGAACACGACGAAGGTGGACAGCTTGGCGGTGGTGTCCATCGCCTGACGCATCAGCGACCAGCTCAATTGCCGCTTGGCCAGGGCCAGCAGGATCGCACCGGCGGCCCCCATCGCGCCGCCTTCTGTCGGGGTGGCGATGCCCAGGAAGATGGTGCCGAGCACCAGGAAGATCAGGAACAGCGGCGGGACCAGGGTGGTGACGACGCGCAGCGCCAGCTTGAAACCGCGCAGGCTGCGGGCCTCCGGCGGCAGGGCCGGAACCGATTCCGGGCGGATGATGCTGATGAGCAGGATGTAACCGGCGTACAGGGCGGTCAGCACCAGGCCGGGGATCATCGCACCGGCGTACATGTCGCCGACCGAACGGCCCAACTGGTCGGCCAGGATGATGAGCACCAGCGACGGCGGGATGATCTGCGCCAGCGTGCCCGATGCGGCGATGACGCCGCTGGCGATGCGGCGGTCATAGCCGTAGCGCAGCATGATCGGCAGCGAGATCAGACCCATGGAGATGACCGACGCGGCCACAACGCCGGTGGTCGCCGCCAGCAGCGCGCCGACGAAGATCACGGCGTAGGCCAGACCACCGCGCAGCGGGCCGAACAATTGCCCGATGGTGTCGAGCAGATCCTCGGCCATGCCGGATCGCTCAAGGATCAGACCCATGAAGGTGAAAAAGGGAATGGCGAGCAGCGTGTCGTTGCGCATGATGCCAAACACGCGTTCGGGCAGCGCCTGGGCCAGCGCCGGGGTCAACAGACCCAGCTCAATGCCGATGAGGCCAAAGGCCAGACCGTTGGCGGCCAGCGCGAAGGCGACCGGGAACCCCATCAGCAGGAACAGCACCAGGGCACCGAACATCAGCGGTGCCATGTTGGCGGTGACAAACTCGATCATGTCGGTTGCTCCCGATTCTTACGAGTGGCCGTGCATCTTCTCGCCCGGCTCGTCGATCAGACCAGCCAGGAAAGCGATGCGCTTGATGAGTTCGGACACCCCTTGCGCGGTCAGCAGGAAGAAGCCGACCGGAATCAGGAATTTGGCGGGCCAACGGATCAGGCCCCCGGCGTCGCTCGACATTTCGTTCGTCAGGAAGCTGTCCTTCGCCATCGGCCAGGACAGCACCATGATGATGAACGCCATCGGAAACAGGAAAGCGATGATGCCAAAAATGTCCACCATCGCCTGCACCCGCTTGGAAAAGCGGCCCAGCACGATGTCGATGCGGATGTGTTCGTTGCGCAGGAACGTGTAGCCCGAGCACAGCAGGAAGATCGCCGCGAACAGGTACCATTGCAGTTCCAACCACGCGTTGGAGCTGCTGTTGAAGGTGTAGCGCACCACCGCGTTGCCGGAACTGACGACCACGGCGACGAGCACCAGCCAATACACAAGCTTGCCGATGCCATCGTTCATGGCGTCGATCAGCCCACTCAGTCTGAGCAAAGCTCTCAACGGAGTAACCTCCCCTGTTGCAGAGTTGCGGCGAGGCCGCACCCCTTTTGCTTTTGTTCATGCCATAGGGACGCGTCGAACGCCGGTCCACCACGACGTGAGAATACACAAAATCATTTGATTTCGCAGGACTATTCGCTTTTGCACCCAACCACCGCAAGGGCTACGAAGGAGCTACGTAGAATCACGTAGGTCCGCTGCATTTTGACGGAGGGATGCGGAATGCCTCGCAAAATGAGACGGCGGCGCATCGCCGCACAGCATTTCGCGAAGAAATCGAAACCAAAGTGGCGCATTTGAGAAACATTGTCTGGATTTCGGTGGTTTTGGCGCGACCGCCATCTTGTTGGTGGTGTGGCGCATTGTTTGCAGCGCTGTTGATCCGTGGTGTTCCGTCATGGTGTTGGCGGTGTTTGGTGCAACAGCAAGGAGTGCTGACGATGTCATGGATGACCAACGCATCGGTGAAGGCCAAGGCCTTTGCCGCCTTCGCCATCATGTTGGCGTGCAGCGTTCTGCTGGGAACCGTGTCCATGATGCGCCTCTCCGACGTCAACACAGAGGCGGCGGAGGTTCGCGACAATTGGCTGCCGGGAACGCGCGCTGCCGGTCAGATGCTCATCGACCTGGAATTCTACCGTGTGGTGGAGGGTGCCCACATCACCGCCTCGACCCCGGCGGATGTCGCGGTCGAGGATCAGACGCTTGGGGAACTGGCGAAGAAGTTTGCAGCCAGCCGGGCCAAATACGAAAGTTTGCTGGTGCCGGGGTGGGAGACGGACACCTACCGCAAGGTGGCTCCGCTTATCGACAGCTACATGGCGCTCAGCCAAACCAAGCTGCTGCCGCTGTCGCGCGCGAGCAAGGACGTGGAGGCCTCCGCACTGTTTCGCGGTGAATCCCGTCGCCTGTTCCGCCAGTTGATGGCCATCATCCAGGAACTGATCGATTTCAACGTGCAGGAAGGGGTGAAGGCTGCCAATGCGGGCGAGGTGGCGTACCGGTCGGGGCAGATCTGGATCCTCGTCATCATCGGGTTGACGGTGCTGATCGGTGTGGCAGCGGCCTGGATGATGATCGCGTCGGTCGTCCGGCCCCTGCTGGCGTTGAACGCGATCATGGGGCGTTTGGCCAACCGTGAACTGTCCGTCATGGTGGATGGTGTGGAGCGTCAGGATGAGATCGGCGCGATGGCCCGCACCGTTCAGGTGTTCAAGGATGGCCTGATCGAGGCCGACCGTCTGGCGGCGATCCAAGCCGCCGATCACGCGGCGAAGCAGCGGCGGGCGGAGACGGTGGATCGTCTGATTGCCGGATTCGAAAGCTCGACGGCGTCGGCGCTGCGCAGCGTGGCCTCGTCGGCGTCGGAACTGGACGCCACCGCGCACAGCATGTCGGCGATGGCGCAGCAGACCAGCGTTCAGGCGACGGTCGTCGCCTCGGCCGCCAAGCAGACCAGCGCCAACGTGCAGACGGTGGCCACGGCGACGGAGGAAATGTCCAGTTCCATCCGCGAAATCAGCGCCCAGGTCGCCCGGTCCGCCAACATCGCCGGACAGGCGGTGGGCGAGGCCGCGCGCACCAACCACGCCGTGCGCAGTCTGGCCGACGCCGCCCAGAAGATCGGCGAGGTGGTCAACCTCATCACCGACATCGCCAGCCAAACCAATCTGTTGGCGCTGAACGCCACCATCGAGGCGGCGCGCGCGGGTGAAGCGGGCAAGGGCTTCGCCATCGTCGCCAGCGAGGTGAAGAGCCTGGCCGGGCAAACCGCCAAGGCCACCGACGAAATCGCCACCCAGATCGGCGCGATCCAGCAAACCACAAACGGCGTGGTGCAGGCGATCGTCGGAATCGGCGGAACCATCAGTTCGATCAACGACATCACCACCGCCATCGCGGCGGCGATTGAGGAGCAGGGGGCGGCGACCAACGAGATTTCCCGCAGCGTTCAGGAGGCCGCGCGCGGCACACAGGACGTGTCGGGCAGCATCGGCCAAGTCACCCAGGCGGCGGGCGAAGCCGGTGCGGCGGCGACCCAGGTTCTGGGCGCGGCGGGCGAATTGTCGAAACAGGCGGAAACCCTGCGCCACGATGTGGACAGCTTCTTGAGCAGCATCAAGGCCGCCTGATCACGCGCGGCATCCGGTGCCAACGGTTGAGATTCAGCGCCTGCGGCATCGCAGGCGCTGTTTTTGGTGATTAAGGCGACAATAATTGTGCGCAGACGTGACAGAAAATTACATATCATTTGTTGTGCAGGTCAATCGGCAATATCACCAGCGCGCGAAAAAGGCGCGCGCACCGTGTGAAGTCATGCTATCGAAAACCTGATGCGGTTGTTCAGCAAAAACGCTTTGGTTCACCAGGGGGACATGATGTCTTGGCTGTCAGGCTTTTCCATTCGGTTTAAAACGATTTTTGCGTTTGCGGTTGTTTTGGCGTGCGCAGCCGCGTTGGGCATCTTTTCGCTCACCCGCCTGTCGGTGGTGAACGGCGAAGCCGCCGAGGTGCGCGACAATTGGCTGCCCGCGACAGCGGCGGCCGGGGCGATGATGGACAAGCTGGAATATTACCGGATCATCGAAGGCACGCATTTGATGATCCAATCGCCTTCCAGGCTCGTGGATGAAGAGCGGTTGCTGACCGAAACCACTAAGGGCTTGGCCGACAGTCGGAAAACCTATGAATCCATGATCACACCGGGGTGGGAGACGGAAACCTACAAGCGTTTTTCCGACGCCATAGCCGCGTATATGGCGATGAGCGTGGACAAGCTGTTGCCGATGTCCCGCCGTGGGGACAAGGCGATGGCGATGGATGTGTATCTGGGGGAATCACGCCAGGAAATCCGCAAGGCGCGCGCCATCCTGGAGGAGTTGATCGCGTTCAACGTTCGCGAAGGGATTGCAGCGGCCAACCACGGCGAGGCGGTGTACGCCACAAGCAAACTGTGGATCGGCCTGATGATCGGCGTGGCTGTGGCCATCGGGACGGCCGCCGCCTGGGTCATCATCGCCAGCGTGGTGCGCCCGCTGCAAAGCATGACCGGCGTCATGGGCCGTCTGGTCAACCGCGATCTGAACGCGCTGGTCACGGGAAGCGAGCGTGGGGACGAAATCGGCGCGATGGCGCGCGCGGTCCAGGTGTTTCGCGATGGCTTGATCGAAGCCGACCGCTTGGCGGGGATTCAGGCCGCCGATCAGGCCGCGCGTCAGCGCCGGGTTGAAACCATCGACCGTCTGGTGACGGAGTTCGAGGCGTCGGCCATGGCCGCCCTGCGCACCGTGTCGTCGGCCGCGTCGGAATTGAACGCCACCGCGCACAGCATGTCGGCGATGGCCCAGCAGACCAACGCGCAGGCGGTGGTCGTCGCCAGCGCCATCGACCAGACCAGCACCAACGTGCAGACGGTGGCCAGCGCGGCGGAGCAGATGACCGCCTCCATCCACGAGATCGGCGGGCAGGTGACGCGGTCGGCCGACATCGCCGGACAGGCGGTGGACGAGGCGGCGCGCACCAGCGACGCGGTGCAGAGCCTGGCCAACGCCGCCCAGCGCATCGGCGACGTGGTCAACCTCATCACCGACATCGCCAGCCAAACCAACCTGTTGGCCCTGAACGCCACCATCGAGGCGGCGCGCGCGGGCGAAGCGGGCAAGGGCTTTGCCGTGGTGGCGAGCGAGGTCAAGGGGTTGGCCGGGCAAACCGCCAAGGCGACGGAGGAGATCGCCGCGCAGATCAGCGCCATCCAGCAGACCACGCAGGGGGTGGTGCTGGCGATTTCCGGCATCGGCGGGACCATCGGGACCATCAACGACATCACCACCGGCATCGCCGCCGCCATCGAAGAGCAGGGCGCCGCCACCAGCGAGATTTCCCGCAACGTCCAGCAGGCCGCCGGAAGCGCGCAGGAGGTGTCGGGCAGCGTCGGGCAGGTGACGCAGGCCGCCAGCGAGGCGGGCAGCGCCGCCGCGCAGGTGCTGGGAGCCGCCGGGGAGTTGTCGCGTCAGGCCGAAACCCTGCGCGGCGACGTGGAACTCTTCCTGGAGCGGATCAAGGCCGCGTAAGGGCCGGGCCACGCAAACGAAGGTAAGGACGCTTTACGGGCTGGTGCCGGGCAACGGGCACCAGCCGGTCGCCCCCAGCGCTTCCAACGGGTGAAAGCGGGCCTTGTAGGCCATCTTCCGGCTGTCGGCGATGTAATAGCCGAGATAGACATAGGGCAGGCCGGTTTGGCGCGCCCGTTCGATCAGGCCAAGGATCATGTGGGTTCCCAGGCTGCGGCGGTCCTGGGTGGCGTCGTAAAAGCTGTACACCGCCGAATAGCCGTCGTTCAGCCGGTCGATCAGCATGCAGCCGACCAGCCGGTTGTCGGCGTCGCGCGCCTCCAACAGGCCGGTGTCGGCCCGCCCCTCGTCCACCATGGCGACAAAATCGCCCATGGTCATGCGCGCCATGTCGGATTCGCCGTGGCGGGAGTTCTGATACTGGCTGAACAGCCGGAACTGTTCGGTGGTCGCGTAGGCCGGGCGTTCGGTCATCCGCAAATCACGGTTGAGCGCGGTGACGCGGCGTTGCGACCGGCTGGGTTCAAACCGGTCCACCGGCACACGCACCGGGGTGCAGGCCTGGCAATTCGGGCAGACCGGCCGATAGACGATGTCGTGGCTGCGGCGGAATCCGGCGCGCGACAGGTCGGAATTGACCTCCGTCGCGTAGGCCCCGACCAATCGGGTGAACAGCTTGCGCTCCACGCGGCCCGGCAGGTAAGGGCAGGGCATCGGCCCCGACCGGAAAAATTGCTGCAAGGGCCGTTGCGGCGCGAGGATGACCGACATGCGGGGCGTTGATCCGGAAGGGACAGGGTCGGGGGCGCAAGCCCCCGCCCACCAGCTTACTGCGACTGGGCCTGAACAGCCACAGGCGCGTCCATCCCGAAATAGGCTTGTGCGATTTCGGTGGTCAGGGTGATGAGCTGAAGCTGGATCCAGTCCAGATACTCATGCAGGCCCTGGCGCAACACCGCCTCGATCGGGCGGGAGAGCAGGGCGGACAGCAACTCGTCCACCCGTTCCATCGCCTGCGCCCCGCCGCGCAGCTCGTAGCGGGACCGCAGCCGGGTCAGCACGCCGTCGATCTGCCGGACGCACATCACCACCGAACGCGGGAAGCCTTCGTTGAACAGCATGAAACCGGCCACCGTGGTCGGCGACATGCCGCGCGGGTAGACCCGACGGAAGGCGTGATACCCGGCGGTCGAGCGCAGAACCGTCGTCCATTGGCTGACGTCCAGCGTCGAACCGACCTCCACCGGGGACGGCAACAGGGTGTGATACTTGATGTCGAGCAGGCGGGTTGTCTGGTCCGCCCGTTCGATGTATTTGCCCATCTGGTAAAAATACCAACCCTGGTCGCGGTAGAAGGTCCCCTCGGTGATGCCGGTGTGGGTCTGGCACTCTTCCTTGATCCAGGTGCAGACCTTCGACAGATTCTGCATGGGGACGTCGCTGGTCGACATCTCCAACAGCTTGTTGTGGAACACGTTGATCTGCGTCCACATCTCCGTCGAAATCCAGGGACGCAGGGCGCGGGCGTTTTCCCGCGCCATGCGCAACATCGACAGCAGCGAGTTCGAATTCTGCGAATCGAACATGTAGTAATGAATGACCGCTTCGGCCGTCGGGCGGTCGTGGCGGCTGAAGAAGTCCTTTTCGTCGGCGTTCAACTGAACGATGGAAAACCAGTTGGTGGCACCCCGCGTGTCACGGGAAAAGGTTTCGTGCACGTCCAGGATGCGGGCGAGATTTTCCGCCCGCTCCATGTAACGGGCCATCCAGAAAATGCTTTCGGCGTAACGGGCCAGCAGGTTCATGACGCACCACCTTCCAGAACCCACGTGTCCTTCGAGCCACCGCCCTGGGACGAATTGACGATCAGCGTGCCTTTCTTCAGCGCCACGCGCGACAGGCCACCGGGCAGAACCCAGGTGTTGCGGGCGGTGATGGCGAAGGGCCGCAGATCGACGTGGCGCGGTTCGATGCCGTCGGGCGTCACCGTCGGGCACACCGACAGATCGACGACGGGCTGGCTGATGTAGTTGGACGGGTCGGCCAACAGCTTGGCCCGGCAATCCTCCAACTCGGCCTTGCTGGCGCGCGGGCCGATGGTGATGCCATAGCCGCCCGCTTCGCCCACCGGCTTGACCACCAGCTCGGCCAGATGGTCCAGCGTGTATTGCAGGGCGTCGGCCTCGCGGCAGATGCGGGTGTCCACGTTCGGGATGATCGGATCCTGATCCAGGTAATATTTGATCATCCGGGGAACGTAGCAATAGACCGCCTTGTCGTCGGCCACCCCGGTGCCGATGGCGTTGGCCAACGCGACGTTGCCCTTGCGGTAGGCGTCGAGAATGCCGGGAACGCCCAGCAGGCTGTCCGGGTTGAAGGCGCGCGGGTCGAGGAAGGCGTCGTCCAACCGGCGGTAAATCGAATGGACGGGGGCGAGGCCGTTGGTCGTCTTCATGAAGACGCGGTCGTTCTCCACCACCAGATCCCGGCCTTCGACCAGCGGCACACCCATTTCGCGGGCGAGGAAGATGTGCTCGAAATAGGCCGAATTGTAGGTGCCGGGCGACAGCAACACCACCTGCGGGTCATCGACCCCGGCGGGTGCGATCTCCATCATCGCGTCGAGCAGCTTGTGGCCGTAATTGTCCACCGGACGGATGCCGATGTCCTGCACCAGATCGGGGAACACCCGCTGCATCATGTGGCGGTTTTCCACCACATAGGACACGCCGGACGGAACGCGGCCGTTGTCCTCCAGCACGCGGAAGGTCCCGTGGCGGTCGCGCACCAGATCGGTGCCCATGATGTGAATGTAGGTGTTGAACGGAACGTCCAGCCCGATCATCTGGGGGCGGAAGTTGCTGTTCCCCTCCACCAGTTCGCGCGGGATGATTCCATCCTTCAGGATCTTCTGATCGTGGTAGATGTCGTGCAGAAACAAATTCAGCGCGGCCACCCGCTGGGTCACGCCCGCTTCCAGATGCGTCCATTCCTTGGCGGAAATCACCCGAGGGATGATGTCGAACGGAAGAATCCGGTCAACCGCGTCTTTTTCGGAATAAACGATGAAAGTGATGCCGAGGTTGTAAAGCTCCCTTTCCACATCCTGCGCACGGCGGCGCAGTTCATCGAAATCAAGACCCGACAATCTCTGCCGTATCAGCGCCGTGTGTTCGGCCGGCAAGTCCATGCTTCCGAACAATTCGTCGAAATACAGGCCAGGATTATAGGATGACAAAAGGTCGGATGGTTTGCCCTCGGGTACGCTCACAGACTCCCCCGCGCTTGTCTCGAACCAATCCCTGCCAACCGGACGGCATCGTTCCGGCGGCCGCATGATGTTTGAGAAGTATGACGCATCGTCGCGCGCTTTGAACAGGGGCAAACGCGCGGATTCGGAGCGTGACGCAGTGCAGATGTGCGATTTTTGATTGGCCGATCGGAAGAATTCAGCCCTTTGGTGCCGGTGCTGGTGCGGCTTTGGTGGCTGGCGCGGCACCCGGGGCGGGGGCGGGGGCAGGGGCGGGTACGGTTTCCCGCAGCAAAATCATGCTGACCCGGCGGTTGCGCGGGCTGCCCGGTTGGTCGGGAACCAGGGGATCGCGGTCGGCCTTGCCGACGACGTCCTGGATGCGCTTGTCGTCGATGCCACCGGCGATCAGGGCGCGGCGGGTCGCGTTGGCCCGCTCGGTCGACAGATCCCAATTGTCCCGCCCGGCCCCGGCGGGGAAGGGGGTCCCGTCGGTGTGGCCACTGATCGACAGTTTGTTTGGCAGTTTGGACAGGGCCTTGGCCACCTGCTGCACCAGTTGGCGGGTCTGCGGGTACATCTGGCCGGATCCGCCGGGGAACATCGACACCCGGTCCTGATCGACGATCTGGATGCGCAACCCCTCCGGGGTCTGGTCGATCATCAGATTTTGCGCCAGCGGTTCCAGTTCCGGCACCGATTGGATCGCCTGTCGGATTTCGGTGGCGGCTTGCTGGAACTGGCGGGCTTCCTTTTGGGCGTCCTGAAGCTTTTCACCGGCCTCCTTCACCCGTTCGGCGAAGTCGGACAGGCGTTCGCCGGGTTTTTGGCCGGGGACGCCCAATTGCTTGGCCATCTCCTCCATCCGGCGTTGATACTCGGCCCGCGCTTCGTTGCTGCGCTGGTCGGTGGGGCCACCGGAACCGTCCTTGGCGGTGTTCTCCTTTCCGCCGGTGTCGGCGTTGGGGCGACCGGGGCCGGTTCCGGTTCCCGGACCGGCGTTCGCCTCTGTCGGGTCGTTCGAATCCTCGGTTTCCTGCGATGAATAGCCGGGCGGTCCGGACACCGGCACATCGGCGGACATCGGGGAGGAGGGCGAAATCTGCGCGCCCGGCACCGTGATGGTCTTGCCGCCCAACATGCCGCCCGACCCAGACTGCTCGCGGCTGACCGACGCCGGGGAGAAATAATCGGCGATGCCCTTGCGCTGGTCCGAGGTGGTGACGTTCAACAGCCACAGCAGCAGGAAGAAGGCCATCATCGCGGTCACGAAGTCGGCATAGGCCACCTTCCACGCGCCGCCGTGATGGCCGCCGTGCCCGCCCTTCTTCTTTTTGATGATGATTGGCCGTTCGCCCTCGGCTGAGTTTCCGCTCATGCTGCCCATGCCAAGACGACGCAATGCGGACGGTCCGGCACCGCGTCAGCGCGTTGCCCCGCGCTGTGTGTGCGGAGGCTGCCGCAGCTTCCTTAAAATCTCTTTAACGCTGTTTTCGTGGTCAACCCGAAGCGCGCCGCGAAGCAGGGCAATCGCTTGAAGCATCGTGCAATCGACCGGAACAAGGGTTGCCACGGATTTCACGGATTTTCTCACGGATTTCGCGGAACGCGCCCCAGATCTGCCCTGCTTGCGATCTTGCGACAAACCTCATGGCGGGGTGCAGGAGGCAATTGGAGTCGACAATCCGTGCAATCCTTCCTTTTGTCCGTGAAATCCGCGTCCATTCTTGTTTGCGTGACGATGAGCGTTCGTTCAAGCGATTGCCCTGCGCCGCGAAGCCCTTGCGCCCACTGCGGGGCTAGGGTATTGCCAGGGTTCCACCATTCCGCCGTCACGCACAGGCCGCCATGACCTCCTCCCCGTCCTTTGATGCCCGCGCCTTCCGCAGCGCGCTGGGTTGCTTTGCCACCGGAATCGCCGTTGTCACGACCGTGGCCCCGGATGGCGCGCCGGTTGGGGTGACGGTCAACTCCTTCTCCTCGGTGTCGCTCGATCCGCCGCTGGTCCAATTCTGTCTGGCGCGCAGCGCCGGGACGCTGGCCGCGTTCTCGACGGCCAAATCCTTTGTCGTGAACGTCCTGTCCGCCGAGCAGGAGGATCTCTCCGCGCGCTTCTCGCGCCGGGATTTGGACGACCGTTGGGCCGGTGTGGCGCTGGTCCCGACCGACAGCGGTGTGCCCGCGCTGGCCGGATGCCTCGCCACGCTGGACTGCGACCGCGAGCATCTGTTGGATGGCGGCGACCATGTCATCGTTCTGGGCCGCGTCCGCGCGTTGTCGTCGCGCGAGGATGGTGCGCCGTTGCTGTATTTCCGGGGTGGTTACGCGCGTTTGGGCTGACGGACCGACGCCCGACGGCGCTTCACGATTGATTCTGCGGTGCCTGCGCTCCATGCTGGATTTTGCGGTGCAGCGTGGAGGGGGCGATGAATCCGTTTTTGCTGAAAAGCGACCCGGCGATTGACCTGATGCGGGCGACCTCGACGGAATTCGAAAAAATTCTGTCCAAGGGCGCGATGGGACAGCCGTTGACGGTTGGCGATTACACCATCGTGCCGCTGCTCATCACCAGCTTTGGCATCGGCACCGGTGGCGGCAGCCTGTTGGGGGAATCGCTGGGCGGCGGCGGGGGCGGCGGTGTCATCCCCTGCGCGGTGCTGATCATCGGCCCGAACGGGGTTGAGATGAAGATTCTGCCGCAAGAAACCACCACCCCGGCGCATCAATCCATCGCGCAGATGGTGTCGGACGCGACCAGCGCCTACAAACGCAGCGCGCCCGACGCCTCCACCACCGTCGCAAGCAACGCGGTCGTCAGCGCGTGACCCGCGCCAGATCCCGGCCGGTCAGGTGAATGTTGGCGTCGGGATCGAGCGCGCGGTCCAGGATGCGCAGTTCGACCGCGCGGTCGAAGGCGTGGCGGTTCATGCAGACCTGTTGAACCGCCTCATCCGGCTGCGGGCGGTGGCCCACGACGCTCTGCAACACCCGGCGGGTGACGAACACCCGGCCGTGATACTCCCCGACCTCGACCGCGAATTCGACGGCGTCGGCCTCCTCGTTCCAGATCGGATCGTCGGGGAACACAAAGATCGGCATGCTGTCCTCAGGCGAAGGCTCACTTCAGGACATAGGTGATATCATAGCCGCTGCGCTTGAAACGGGTTTTCAGCAGCGTGCCGTCGGCGGCGTACCACAGATCGCGCTCGACATCGCCGTCGATGCGGTGGTGCTGCGCCTCGACCTTGCGGCCCTCGGCCTCGATGGTTTCAGATCCCAGCGCCTTGACGGTGGTGGTGTAACGCGCGCCGTCGATCACGGAGAACAGCGGGCTGCGTTTCAGCACCTCCGCCGTCCACAGGGTGAGCGGCAGGGCGGTGGCGGGCAGGTCGGTCGGTTTGCCGTCGGCAACCAGCGTGTAGCCGCCGGGCTTGGCCGTCAGTTCCAGCGTGTGGGGCGTGCCGTCGTCGTCGGTCGTCGCCTTTATCGATTCCAGATTGGTCCCTTTCCACAGCTCCTCCCGCTTGTGGTCGTAGCGGAAGTTGATGAAGAGGATCTTCACCCGCGTGCTGGCGGTGATCGTCACCTTGCGGCGGTCGCCCTGCGGTTCCACCCGCACCTCTTCGCTGCCGATGGGATCGTCGCCCATCAGGATGCTGTAGGTCAGGGTGCGCGGCCCGGCGGCTGACGCGGCGGTGGAGAGGGCGATGGTGGTCAGTCCAGCCAGCGGCAGCAGCAGAAGCGTGGCCGCGAGCGTGGTGCGGAGCGGGTGCGTCATGGCGTTTCCTCCCTAAGACACATGGAACAGCGGGGCCGTGCGACTCTGGCGGTCGGTTTCGGAATGGCCCCTTGTGACGGATGGTGGTCCGCTTCACTCGTCCAGCAGTTGGGCGAGCTTCATGGCGATGCCCATGGAGCCTTCGACCTTCAGCTTGCCCATGGTGAAGGCCAGCATCGGGTTCAGCTTTCCGTTGATGAGCTTGGCCAGATTGTCCGGCGAAATGCGGATCGTGCAATCGGCGTCCTGATCGCCTTGGGTGATGGCGACCGGGTTGGCGCGGGCGTCGAGGTGAATGATCTCCCCATCCTTGCCCAGAACGAAGCGGACCGAGGCGTTCAGGCCACGCAGCGCGGCGGACCGGGCGCGCATCTCGCTCAGGATGTCCTCGACCATGACTGCAGTCTCCAAAGATTGTTTGTGCAACGGCCCTTGACAGTAAGGCTGAGTTACGTATACGTCAATGGAATAACGAATAGGTTCCGACCGGCCCGGCGCACCGTTCCAATCGACGGCGACCGGGCGACGACAGGAGCCAACGACACGCGCGTCAACCGCGAAGGGGAGCGAAACCGAATGTCCGACACGCTTGCGCAATCCGGCCGGTTGACCGGCGACGCCGCCTCTGCCGAACAGCGGCCCTGGTTGGCGCATTATCCCGACAACATCGCGTGGGATCAGCGCTTTGCGCCCGCCCCGCTGCACCAGCTTTTCGAGGACGCGGCCCGGCGTTTCGCCGACCGCCCCTGCCTGGATTTCCTGGGGCGGCGTTACCGCTACGCCGACGTCGCCGATCTGGTGAACCGGGCGGCGCGCGGATTCCAGGACATGGGCGTGGGGCCGGGGGTGCGGGTGGGCCTGTGCCTGCCCAATTGCCCGACCTACGTCATCGCCTTCTTCGGCATCCTGAAGGCGGGCGGCACGGTGGTGAACTACAACCCGCTCTATGTGGAGCGTGAGTTGGAACACCAGATCGCCGACTCCCAGACCGACATCATGGTGACGCTGGATCTCAAGCAGATCTACCCGCGCATCGGCCTGATGCTGGAACGCACCCGGTTGAAGCGGGTCGTCGTCTGCCGGATGTCGACCATTCTGCCCACCGTCAAAAGCGCGCTGTTCCGTCTGCTCAAGCGCAGCGAACTCGCCGCCGTGCCGCAGGACGACCGCCACATCGATTTTGACCGGCTGCTGGCCAACGACGGCACGATGCGTTCGGTTGCGGTCGATCCGCTGCGCGACGTCGCCGTGCTGCAATACACCGGCGGAACCACCGGCGTGCCCAAGGGGGCGATGCTGACCCACCACAATCTGCAAGCCAACGCGCAGCAGGTGATGGCGTGGTTCCCCGGCGTGGCGCTGGGGCAGGAACGCATGCTGGCGGTGCTGCCCTTCTTCCACGTCTTCGCCATGACGGTGGTGCTGAATCTCGGGCTGGCGGCGGGGGCCGAATTGGTGATGCTGCCCCGGTTCGAGGCCGAACAGGTGCTGAAGACCATCGCCAAGCGCAAGCCGACGCTCGTCCCCGGCGTGCCGACCATGTACAAGGCGTTGCTGTCGCACCCGCAGGTCGGGCGCTACGCGCTGACCTCCATCCGCTACTGCATCTCCGGCGGCGCGCCGCTGCCGATGGAGTTGAAGCGCCAATGGGAACAGGCGACCGGTTGCGTGTTGGTCGAAGGCTATGGCCTGTCGGAAGCCTCGCCGGTCTGCGCCGCCAATCCGCTGGTCGGCACCAACAAGGAAGGCTCCATCGGTCTGCCGCTGCCCGGCATCACCGTTCAGATTCGCGGCTTGGAGGATCCGTCCCAGGTGCTCGGAGTCGGGGAAAAGGGGCAGGTCGCCGTGTCCGGTCCCAATGTGATGGCCGGTTACTGGGGGCGGGAGGAGGAGACGGCGCGCACCATCGTCGATGGCTATCTGCTGACCGGCGACGTCGGCCTGATGGACGAGGATGGCTATGTCTTCCTGTTGGACCGGTTGAAGGATCTCATCATTTGCAGCGGTTACAACGTGTACCCGCGCGTGATCGAGGAAGCGATCTATCAGCATCCGGACGTGGTCGCCGCCTGCGTCATCGGCCTGCCCGACGAATACCGGGGGCAGACGCCCAAGGCGTTCGTGCAGTTGGCCCCGGGGGCCAGCCTGACCGCCGAGGCGCTGAAAGACTTCCTGCGTGACAAGATTTCCCGCATCGAAATGCCCACCGCCATCGAATTCCGCGATGAGCTGCCGAAGACCGCCGTCGGCAAATTGTCGAAAAAAGAACTGGTTGCCGAAGCCATGCGGGCCAAGGCCGGATGACCCGAAGTCAGACCGTTGACGAAGACGTAAAGGGAAGCCTTATCATGTCGTCATTGCTGTGCTATGTCCCGCCGCTCGGACATGGCGTATGCGAACAAAGGTTATCCCAGGGATGGAACAGCTCTACACGGTCAATCAACTTGCGGAAGAGCTGGGCATCACGCCGCGCGCTCTGCGGTTTTACGAGGTCAAGGGGCTGCTGGCGCCCAACCGCGTTGGCAACAACCGGGTCTACACCAAGCGCGACCGTGCTCGGCTGAAGCTCATTCTTCGCGGCAAGCGTCTTGGCTTCTCGCTGGCGGAAATCCGCGAGTATCTGGACCTCTACAACGTCGATGGCGGGGTGGAGCAGCAGCGCAACCTGTTGAAGCGGGTGCAGAAGCGGCTGAAGGATCTGGCGCAGCAGCGCGAGGATTTGGAAGCCACCGTGCGCGAGTTGAAGGAAATCGAAGTGCAGGTGTCCACCAGCCTGGCGGATCGCTCCCCCGGCAAGGACGCCTGAGCCGGACGGCCCGCCGCCGCCCCGGCATCGCCGACACCGGGGAGGAACGGGCCATGACGGAACGGATGACACAGCAACGCCGGTCGGCGCGCGGGGGACGGTCATGAATCTGATCTTCCGCCTGATCCGGGTGATGATCGCGGCGCTGGTCGACCAGTGGCGCGGGCGGCGGTTGACGCTGTTGGGGGAATCGGCCTTGCGCTTCCGCGTCTGGCCGACCGACCTTGATCTCAACCTGCACATGACCAACGCGCGTTATTTCAGCGTGATGGATCTGGGGCGGACCGATCTGATGATCCGGGTCGGGTTGGGCAACGCGATCCTGAAGAACCGCTGGCAGCCGGTTTTGGGCGCGGCGAACGTCCGCTTCCGCCGATCCCTGCGGCCGTTCCAGCGCTTCACCCTGGTCAGCCGCGTGCTGTGCTGGGACGACAAATACATCTTCATGGAACACCGGTTGGAAACCGCCGAGGGCGTGGCCGCCATCGCGGTGATGCAGGGGGCCTTCGTCGCCCGGGGATCGGTGGTCACGCCCGCCCAGGTCCTGGCGGCGCTGGGCGTCGATGATCCATCGCCGCCGATGCCCGACGCGGTGGCGGCGTGGCAGCCCCTGACCTTTGCCGCCGTGTCCTGACTCTCCATCCCGAATCCAACATTCACAACCACTCTGCGCCTGAGGAGGCCGTCACCATGAAAGTGCTGGTGCCCGTGAAGCGGGTCGTCGATTACAACGTGAAGATCCGCGTGAAGGCGGATGGCAGCGGCGTTGAGACCGCGAACGTGAAGATGAGCATGAACCCCTTCGACGAGATCGCCGTTGAAGAGGCCGTTCGGTTGAA
>JAIXPD010000044.1 GCA_027486405.1 Azospirillum sp.
GGGAAATTGGCCTTGATCGTCCCGGTGATGACGTCCACCGACGGGCGTTGCGTCGCCATGATCAGGTGGATGCCCGCCGCGCGCGCCATCTGGGCCAGACGCTGGATCGCCGCCTCGATCTCCTTGCCCGCGACCAGCATCAGGTCGGCCATCTCGTCGACGATGACGACGATGTAGGGCAGCGGGGTCGGGTCCTGCGGCGTCAGGTCCAGCACATTTTCGGGTTCGCCGGGCGGGGTCGGGCGGCGCGGCATCTTTTCGCCCGCCGCGATCATCTCGGCCATGCGGGCGTTGTAGCCTTCGATGTTGCGCACGCCCAGCTTGGACATGGACTCGTACCGGCTTTCCATCTCCCGCACGGCCCAGCGCAGGGCGACCACCGCCTTTTTCGGGTCGGTGACGACCGGGGTCAGCAGGTGGGGGATGCCGTCATAGACCGACAGTTCCAGCATCTTGGGATCGACCATGATGAAGCGGCAGCGCTCCGGCGGCAGCCGGTAGAGCAGCGACAGGATCATGGTGTTGATGGCGACCGACTTGCCCGACCCGGTGGTTCCGGCGACCAGCAGATGGGGCATCTTGGCCAGATCGGCGACGATGGGTTCGCCGCTGATGTCCTTGCCCAGCCCGATGGCCAACTGCGCGTTGGTGTTGCGGAAGGCGTCGTGGTCGAAGCTTTCGCGCAGATACACCATCTCGCGCACCGGATTCGGCAGCTCGACGCCGATCACGCTGCGGCCCGGCACGATGGCGATGCGGGCGGTGACGACGCTCATCGAGCGGGCGATGTCGTCGGTCAAGTTGATGACGGTGGCCGATTTGGTCCCGGGGGCCGGTTCGAATTCGTACAGCGTCACCACCGGGCCGGGGCGCACGTCCATGATCTCGCCGCGCACGCGGAAATTCTTCAGGACGGTTTCCAGCATCCGCGCGTTGCGGGCCAGCAACCCTTCGTCGTGCTGCTGCGGCGGGCGCGGCGGCGGGTTCTGCAACAGGGTGACGGCGGGCAGCGAATAGACCGCCGGATAGACCACCGGCCCGTCCGGCTGGCCGCCGGTCGCCACCGGCGGCGCGTCGCCCCCTGTGGGGCCGGTCGGCGGCAGCGGCACGGCGCCGGTCGGCTGGCCGGGGGCGGCGCTGTAGGGCGAGGGCGCGGTCGGCGGCACCTCGCCCGGCTCGCGCGCCTCATAGGCCCAATCGACGCCGGACATGAAGGCGAAACCGGCGACCACGGCCAGCGCCTCGTCCGCCATGTTGGTGGAATAGACGGTTCCGGCGCGCGGCGTGCCCGGCAGCACCTCGACATCCCAGACCACCCGGCCTTCGCCGCGCGGGTTGGGAACGAGGTTGAAGGGGCGGCCGTTCAGCGCGCACCACAGATTGAACTCATCAGCGGTGACGACGCCCGCCTGGGTCGGCGGGGCGGTGAGGTGCGGCATACGCGGCGTCATGCCGAGACTCCCGGCTTCGGAACGGTGGGGATGGGAAGGGGCGGCAGGCTGCTGGGGGCCGGGCTGTGGGCGGGCCGGACGGCGGTCAGCTCATAGGCGGCGACCAGCAGCTTGTCGATGGTCACGCCGTCGCTGGACAGCGGCAGCACCAGCCGTTCCCAACTGCGGGTTCGGCCATCGAAATCGGCGGTGTGGACGCGCACCAGCGGCACCCGTTCGCGCCGCACGGCGTCGTATTCCGGTTGCAGGATGGCGCGCTGTTCGGCGGGCAGATCGTCCAGCGTCGCCCCCAGCCGCGAATGGCCGAAGGCGGTGGCCAGCGCCTGCCCGTAATAGGAATAGACGAAGGCCGCCGGGCCGCTGTTGGCCCCGCCGCCGCCGTCACCGCTGTCGTCGCCGATCACCTCGAACACGACGATGTGATCCTTCCACGGACGCAGATCGGCGGGTGCGATGGCGCTGGGAACCGGCAGGGATCCGGCGACGCATTTGGAGATCCAGAAATCGAGCAGGCCGCTGAGATAGGGCGTTGCCAACTCGGCTTTTTTCAGTGTCATCGACGATCGCGGCTTGACGGGCGGCGCCCCGGGCGCAAGACGACACGGGAGCTTTCAAAGACCGCCCGAACCATACCCGCAAGCCCCCCCGCCGCGCAACGCCCCCGGCGCGGGCGGGGGCTTGGCCGATGCCCTGCCTCAGGACGCGCAGCGCACGCCGGTGCCGCCCAACCCGCAATAGCCGTTGGGGTTCTTCGCCAGATATTGCTGGTGGTAGGCTTCGGCGAAGAAAAAGGGCGGGGCGCTGCGGATTTCGGTGGTGATCGGGCCGAATCCCGCCGCGCTCAGGCGGGCCTGATAGGCGTCGCGGCTGGCGATCACCGCGTCGGCCTGCGCGGCGCTGTGGGTGTAGAGGGTGGAGCGGTATTGCGTGCCGGTGTCGTTGCCCTGGCGCATCCCCTGGGTGGGGTCGTGCGATTCCCAGAACACGCGCAGCAGCTCGGTCAAGGCCACCTCGGCCGGGTCATAGACGACTCGCACGGTTTCGGCGTGGGCGGTGCGGCCCGAACAGACCTCGTCATAGGTCGGGTTGGGGGTGTGGCCGCCCTGATAGCCGACGGCGGTCAGCCAGACGCCGGGGATCTGCCAGAATTTCCGCTCCGCCCCCCAGAAACAGCCCAGCCCGACGTCGAGAATCTCCAGCCCGGCGGGGTAGGGCGGGGCCATCGGGTGGCCGTTGACAAAATGCCGCTCGGGCACGGCCATCGCCTCGGCCCGACCGGGCAGCGCCTCCGCCGGTCCCGGCAGCGTGGCGGGTTTGCGCAGGAATTGGGCGAACATCGGCGGTGCTCCTTCGTGCATCAGACGGAGACACAGATGTCGTGCGGGTGGGCCGCCCTGGCAAGCGGTGGCGCGATCACGCGCTCATCACATCCGCGTGCATGGAAAAGGCCGGGTTGGGGTAGACGTCGAGGAACAGGTTGATCCGGTCGTTGTCGCCCCGGTTTTCCACCGCATGCTTGCGCCGGTTGTTGAAGTCATAGGCGTGGCCGCGCTTCATGGTGAAATCGCGGCTGCCGATGCGGTAGACCACCTTCGGGCTGTCGGTCAGCGCGATGTGGATGCGGTGGGCCTTGGTCGCCATCGGCTGGCCATCGATGTGCGGGGTGATCTTCACCTTGGGCGACAGCGACACCAGCGCCAGCCGCGTCACCACCGCCCGCCCGCAGCCCAGCCGGTCCACCACCTGCTTGATCACCGGCATCATCACGTCGCGCACCCCCAACCAATCGGGAAAGGCGTAGACGCGGCCCATGTCGGTGACGATGGCCTCCACCGGCATGTAGGGGGCCAGCGGCAACCCCTTGGCCCGCGCCCAACGGGCGACGAGCTGTTCCATGTAGGGAAAGCCCAGCGAATTGGCCTGGATGTCCCATTCGTGCCAATAGACGATGGCGCGGCTGGCCTCGTGATTCTTCGCGGCCAGCGCTTCCTGCCGGAAGGTGTTGCGGTTCCACGCGGCATCGTCCAGCCCCTCCACCAGCGCGGTCAGCCCCGACACATCGATGGCCCCGAGATCGCGGTATGGCACGCCGATGTCCATGGCGGGACGCTCCTGTTTGCGGCTTGTCTGCGGTTCCGGCCTTCCTCCTACAACGGCGCGGGCGGCGGCGCGACGGGAATGTTGCGGACGCCCTGCGCCGTTCGTGGGCGGGGGATGACTTATTTGGTCGCGGGAGCCTGGGGTTGCGCCAGCGGGGCCGGGGTGGCCGACAGCACGGCGCTGGGGTCGCGGCAGCGGTCCACCACCTTCGATCCGCAGGCCATGAAACCCAGATCCTTGTTCAGGCAGACCCGCAACTCCGACACGTCGCGTTTGGAGCAGACGACCGCCACCCCTTCCGGTGTCAGGCCGGGGTTGGCCTCCAGGAACAGCCGCTCCACCTGCATGGCGGGCACGGTGGCACCGGGGGCCTTCAGCGCGTCGGGGATCGCGATCTTGGCGTGGGCGGCGCGCAGCTTGGCGAAATAATCGGTGGCGTTCAGGCCCGAACAGGTGCCGTGCTTGGTCCATTGATGCATCATCAGCCCGACGCTGGGCATGATCGGCATGGTCTGGTCGACCACCGCCTTGGGCAGGCTGCGGTCGCGGGTGCAGGTGGCCGGATAGCCGCCATCCTTGTTCTGCGGCCACAGCCCGTGCACGACGAAGCCGAACTTGCGGTCGATCCCGCACTGGTCGGGGTCGGGCGCGCCCTTGGTCCGCGCGCAATGGGTCGGCGACCAGGACAGCGCCAGCACGTAATAATCAAAGCTTCCCGGTTCGGCCCGCTTTTGCGCCCAGGACGGGTTGGCGGCGAAAAGACTGGCAACCAGAGCGGACAGGAACAGCGCGGCGTGTTTCCGCATGACGATGATCTCCCCAAGCGATGCGTCCAAGCGTTGCATACCATGGAAGGCAACGGCCTGTCCCCGTCAACTGGTGGCCCCGTCAACCCGTTTTCACCGCTTCCCATCCCAGGGCAATCGTTTGAACGAGCGATCATCGGCACGCAAGCAAGAATGGACACGGATTTCACGGACAAAAATGAGGGATTGCACGGATTTTTGGCTCCAATAGCCTCCTGCACCCCGCCGTGAGGTTTGTCGTGAGATCGCAAACAGGATAGCTCTGGGGCGCGTTCCGCGAAATCCGTGAAAAAATCCGTGAAATCCGTGTCGATTCTTGTTTTGACGGGACGCACGGTGCCTCAAGCGATTGCCCTGGCCCCACCCCGCGACAGGCTGTCGCCGCGCGGCGGCGTCGGCGCTATAGTGGTGGAATGTTCACCCTCTCCGCCCCGCTGCTGCTGCGCGCCTACGCCGCCGGGATTTTCCCGATGGCCGAAAGCGCGGAGTCGCAGGAGTTGCATTGGTTCGATCCCGAACAGCGCGGGATCCTGCCGCTCGACCGCTTCCACGTCCCGCGCAGCCTGCGCAAGACGGTGCGGCGCGGCGTGTTCGAGCTGCGCTTTGACAGCGCCTTCCGTCGGGTGATGGAGATGTGCGCGGAGACGACGGAGATCCGGCCCAAGACCTGGATCAACGCCGACATCATCCGCCTCTACACCGAGCTGTTCCACGCCGGCTACGCCCACAGCGTGGAGTGCTGGCGCGACGGGCAATTGGTCGGCGGGCTGTACGGCGTTTCCATCGGGGCCGCCTATTTCGGTGAAAGCATGTTCAGCCGCGAGACGGACGCCAGCAAGGTGGCGCTGGTCCATCTGGTCGCACGGTTGCGGGCGGCGGGTTTCACCCTGCTCGACACCCAGTTTGTCACCGACCATCTCGGCCATTTCGGGGCGGAGGAGATTCCCCGCGCCGAGTATCATCGCCGTCTGAACGACGCGCTGGATCGCCCAACCGATTTCCCCGCCGTCGATCAGGCCCGCGCGGTCGCCGCCCTGCTTGATGGGCTGTCCGGGGACGGGCTGTCCAGGTAAAGCGCCCCCTTACGCCGCGAGCGGATGGAATCGCCCGCCGGTCATCGGCACCGGAACCCCGGTCGTCGCCGGTTCGCTCAGCGGCAGGCCCAGGCGGCTGCGCACCGCCAGATAGCCGAAGGCCTGCGCCTCCAGCGCGTCGCCGTCCCAGCCCACCGACTCGACGGCGGCGACCGGCACGCCCAGCCGGTCGGCCAGCATCGTCATCAGCGTGGCGTTGCGCCGCCCGCCACCGCAGACCAGCCAGCGGAGCGGGACGGCGGGCAGGTGCGGCACGATGCGGGCGACCGATTCGGCGGTGAAGGCGGTCAGCGTCGCTGCCCCGTCGGCCAGCGACAACCCGGCGACCGGGGCCGGATCGAAGGCATCGCGGTCGAGCGATTTGGGCGTCGGCTGCGCAAAATAGGGGTGGGCCAGCAGCGCCGCCAGCGCGTCCGCGTTCACCGCGCCCGCCGCCGCCAGCGCACCGTTTGCGTCGTACCGCCCGCCATCGTGGCGCAGCACCCAATCGTCGATCAGGGCGTTGCCCGGCCCGGTGTCGCAGGCGATCACCGCGCCGTCGGTGCCGATCCTCTCATTTCCAATCCAGGTGACGTTCGCGACCCCGCCGATGTTCAGCACCGCCAGCGGGCGCGGCAGCCCGGCGGCGAGCGCGCGGTGGAACAGCGGGACCAGCGGCGCGCCTTGCCCCCCGGCGGCCACGTCGGCGCTGCGGAAATCATTGACCACCGCGATCCCGGTCGCCGCCGCCAACCGCGCGCCATCGCCGATCTGCCAGGTGCGGCGCTGGTCGGGGGCGTGGTGGATGGTGTGGCCGTGAAAGCCGATCAGATCGATGGCGCTGGCCGCCACCCCGGCTTGCGCCAGCAGCCGCGCCACCGCGTCGGCGTGGGCGTCGGTCAAGGCGCGCTCCACCGCCTCCACCGGCCCGATCCCCCCCAGGCAGCCGCGCAGCGCGGCGCGGAAGGCGTCGTCATAGGGAATGGTCAGAAAGGCCAGCGGCTCCACCCGCGCGATCCCATCGGTGCGCAACAGCGCGGCGTCGATGCCATCCATCGAGGTTCCGCTCATCAACCCGATCACGGTCTTAAGGGGCATGGCGGCGGCTCCGGTTGGGGATGCTGTGGGGTGGGGGAGGGGGTTTGACACCGATGAACACAGATAAACACAGATGGACATCGGATCGGGAGGCGGAATCGCCCCGCGCATCGCCCTCTTCGCGGGCAAGAAACCACGCGCCACAGCGTCGGTTCATCGGTCCATTTGTGTTCATCGGTGTCAAAAAATGCCGGAGATGGCTTCGATGCCCGCCCAAAGCATGGCCATCGCCCAAGCCGCCCAGGGCAATCGCTTTAAGGTTTATAAACCTATACGAAGAATTTGCCGTCATCCCCGCGAAGGCGGGGAACCAGGCTTTCCCGTCAGAGCCACTCTGCGAACTCTGGATCCCCGCCTTCGCGGGGATGACAAATGTCCTAATAGAGGAATTTCAAGCCTTCCCCCGATTGCCCTGCCAAGCCGCCCACGCGCGTTGAGGCGGCGGGCGTTCCATGGTAACAGACGCAACCATTTGTTCCCAACGACAGCCGGATTGCGGCCACCATGACGACGACCCCTTCTTCGGATTTCCTGCGCACGCTGCAACAGCGTGGCTTCATCCATCAATGCACCGACCTCGCCGCCTTGGACGAGCGGGCGCAGAAGGGGCCGATCGTCGCGTATATCGGCTTTGACTGCACGGCGGACAGCCTGCACGTCGGCAGCCTGCTGCCGATCATGATGCTGCGCTGGCTGCAAAAGACCGGGCACAAGCCCATCGTGCTGATGGGCGGCGGGACCACCCGCATCGGCGACCCTTCGGGCAAGGACGAAGCGCGGCAGTTGCTGACCGACGAGGTGATCGCCAAGAACATGGCGGGCATCAAGCGCATCTTCGGCCGCTACCTGACCTTCGGCGACGGGCCGACCGACGCGGTGATGGTCAACAACGGCGATTGGCTCGATGCGCTGCACTACATCCCGTTGCTGCGCGACATCGGCCGGCATTTCACCATCAACCGGATGTTGAGCTTCGAATCGGTCAAGCTGCGTCTGGACCGTGAACAGCCGCTGACCTTCCTGGAATTCAACTACATGATTCTCCAGGCCTATGACTTTGTGGAGCTGAACCGCCGCCTGGGCTGCTCGTTGCAGATGGGCGGATCCGACCAGTGGGGCAACATCATCAACGGGGTCGAGCTGGGCCGTCGCACCGATGGGGCGGAGCTGTTCGGGTTGACCACGCCGCTGCTCACCACCTCCTCGGGCGCCAAGATGGGCAAGACGGCGTCGGGGGCGGTGTGGCTGACCGACGACAAGCTCAGCAGCTATGATTTCTGGCAATATTGGCGCAACACGGAGGACGCGGACGTCGGCCGCTTCCTGCGCCTCTACACCGAATTGCCGCTGGACGAGGTCGCCCGGCTGGAAAGCCTGCCCGGTGCCGAGATCAACGAGGCCAAGAAGATCCTGGCCAACGCCGTCACCGCGCTGGCTCATGGCGAGGACGCGGCCCGCGAGGCCGCCGAAACCGCCCGCCGCGCGTTCGAGGAAGGGGCCGCCGCCGACGGTCTGCCCACCGTCGAGATCGCCCGTGCGGGTCTGGACGCCGGGGTGGCCGTGGTCGATCTGCTGGTGTTGGCTGGTCTGGCCGCGTCGAAGGGCGAGGCCCGCCGCCTGATCAAGGGCAACGGCATCAAGCTGAACGACGCCGTCGTCACCGACGACACCGCCAAGGCCGCCGCCGCCGACCTCAACGCCGACGGCGCGCTGAAGCTCAGCGCGGGCAAGAAGCGCCACGTTCTGGTCAAGCCGGTCTGACCCATCCCCTCTCCCCCCTCTTTCCCCGCCGGGGAGAGGGTCGGGGTGAGGGGGAGAGCAAGCTTTGTGAGGGGGAAATCCCCCCTCATACCGCCAACGGGACGGTTTCGACCGTCCCGTCGAGCGCCATCAGCAGCAGTTCCACGCTGTGTTTGGGGTATTTCTCCTGCACCTGCTGCCCCAGCTTTTGCAGATTCTCGGTGTGGATTTTGGTTTCCAGAGCCGGATCCTTGGCGAAATCCTGGCCCAGGAAGGTGGCGTAGGCCCCGCAATCGCGGTGGTCCATCAGGATGACGCGGCGGATGCGGTGCAGCTTTTCCGCCACCTCGAAATGATCCCAAAAGCCGCTGGTCCAATCGGGGTGCGGATCCATCACCACCCCCAGGCTGGCTCCGGCCAGCACGAGATGATCGTAACGGTTGCGCAGGCCGCGTTGGTCCATGTACATCGCCGTCGCCCAGGTCAGCCGGTAATCCATGCAGGTCAGCAACAGCGCCTCGGCGTTGCCCGCCGCCGCCGCCGGTCGCGTCCAGGCCGGGGCCAGCAACGCCGCCCCCGCACCCAATGTGGCCAGCGTCAGAAACCCGCGCCGACTGGCCCCGCGCCGCTGGTCGGCGTCAAAGGGGCGGCAGCAAGGGCAGGTGGAATCATGAGGGTGGGGCATCGGCGGTCCTCGCGGTCGGGTTCTGCGGTCGGGGAGGCGTCGGTGTCGGTGCCGCGCGCGTCGGTGCGGTCCGTTTCAGGCTATCAGAAGCGCGCTGGGTCGGCACGGGGAATGGTTGGGGGGCAAACGAAACGGTCGGCGGTGGTTCCCGCACGCCGCGATTGGCGCGCGCGCAGGGTCAGCTTTGCGTCGGTTCCAGCGCGGGGATGGCCGATTGGGGCGATTCGGATTCCGTTGCCGACACCAGCAGCGTGGCCGTGATGCTTCCCAGATAATCCACGGCGACGAAGGAGCCGTTCACCAACGGGCCGATGGCGGTCAGGATGACGATCATGGCCTCGACCGGCAGGCCCAGCGGGATCATGGCCACCGACAGCATCGGCAGTTCGGCCCCGGCCATGGTGATGAGGATCGAGCCGATGACGATCACCAGGATCTCTTCCACCCCCACCGGCTTGTCATAGAGCTGTGCGGCGAACAGCACGGCGACGATGTAGTAGAGGATGTA
>JAIXPD010000025.1 GCA_027486405.1 Azospirillum sp.
AGCGCGATCGTGAGAACCTCCAGGAGGTCATGCCGCTTGGCATTCCCCGTGCGAGGGTCTGGTAATGCGGCAAACACTTTAGCGTACCACGACATCGGGGGCTCCTCCTCTGACCGTCAGAGCCTCCCTACAGAATCCTTTTCAGAGCGACGCGCTACACTCTTTTCTCAAATGCGATTCCCCTGGGGAATGGGGGCGTGTCCGGCATGGCAGAGGCCGCGCGGCGTTCGGTCCCGCCCCCTTCGCGGATCGGGCGCGGGTTGGGCGCGGATTGGGTGTTGACGTTGCCCACCCCCCGGCCCAACTCTAGGTTCCCGCATGGGGAAACCGCGCGGGTTCCGCCCCTGTGGCCCGGTCCTGGCGGTTTCCGCCTGGCCGACCGTTCGGATATCGGCTCAGACATCAAAGGCTTTGGCCCATGGATTCCGTGAAAGCCGCGTTGGAGCGCCTGAATCGCGCGGTGGATCGCTTGGAACACGCCGCCACCGGGCGCGAGGCGCGGGCGAGCCGCCGCGAACAGGATTTGACCCAGGCGCTTGATACGGCGCGGGCCGAACGGGCCAGCGCGCAGGCCGCTGCGGACACGGTGTCGCAGCGGTTGGAGGTGGCGATCGGCCGCCTGGAACAGGTGTTGGAGAATTGATGCCATGGCCCAGGTCGATCTGGAGGTCAACGGACGCGCCTACCGCATGCTCTGCGAAGACGGGCAGGAGGGGCGCTTGCGCGAGTTGGCGGCCTATGTCGATGGCCGCTTGCGCCACCTGACCGGCGGCGGGAAATCCGGTTCCGACGCCCAAATGCTGCTGATGACCTGCCTGGTGATGGCCGACGAGCTGCAAGAGCTGCTGACCGGGCGCGGCGTGGTTCCGGTGTCGGTGGTGGAGCAGGCCGAGGTGGTCGCCGGACTCGATCGTGTCACAAAACGCATCGAAGAGGTTGCTGTTCGGCTCGAGCGCGCCTAGATTGGGTGGTGGAAGGTCGCTGCCCGGTTCGACAGGTCGCATTCATCCCCAGGGCCGATAACCTTGATCCATTAGGGAACTGTCCCTGTCCAGGCCCTTGGCCTGGGTACACGGTGCCCACCTGCTCATGCAGGCCATGGAGGATAGGCACATGATCATCGGCCAGGGTGGCCCCTTCCGCTTTCTCTCTTCCCACACCCCTTTTTTCCCCACCATCATGACACGCGCATGAGCCAGCCGCAGGGCCGTGATGGCGAAGGCTCGCACCCGATGGGGGGCGACGCTCTGGGGACCGTTCCGCTGGACAAGACCACCGCCCGTGCGGCGGCCCGCGCGGTGCGCGACGCGCTGACCGATCCGACGCTGCGCGCCGATGCCGCGCGCGCGGTGCGCGACCGGGTGGCGGCCTTGGGAATTCCTGCGATCATTCAGGGCGGTTGTGTCGGCGGTTATTGGCCGTTGGGATCGGAACTCGACGTTCGGCCCGCCATGCTCCATCTTCATCAGGCCGGTTGCGCGCTGGCGTTGCCGGTGTCGGGTCCGCGCGGGACGGCGTTGACCTTCCGCGACTGGGACCCCGACGCGCCGATGGCGGCCGGGCGCTACGGCATTCAGGAGCCGGGGGCGGACCGCCCGATGCTGCGGCCGTGCGCGCTGCTGGTTCCGTTGCTGGCCTTCGACCGGCGCGGCGGGCGGTTGGGCTATGGCGCGGGCTATTACGACCGCACGCTGGCCGCGCTGCGGGCGGGCGGGCCGGTGCTGGCGCTGGGCGTGGCCTTTGCCGCGCAGGAACGGGACGCGGTGCCGTGCGACGCGCACGACGAAGCGATGGATTGGATTGTGACGGAGCGTGAGACGCTCCGCTTTGGCGGATAGGCGGGTTTCAGATGCGGATTTTGTTTTTCGGGGATGTGGTGGGCCGTGCGGGCCGGGATGCGGTGATCGCGCACATGCCGACGCTGCGCGACCGGCTCGACCCCGACCTGACCGTGGTCAACGGCGAAAACGCCGCCGGGGGCTATGGCGTCACCGTGAAGATCGCCGAGGAGTTCTTCGCCGCCGGAATCGACGTGGTGACGTTGGGCAACCACACCTGGGACCAGAAGGATTTGGTCGGGACCATCGACCAGCAGCCCCGCATCGTCCGCCCGGTGAATTACCCGGAGGGCACGCCCGGACGCGGCTTCGTGCTGTTGCAGGCGCGCGGCGGGCGCAAGGTGCTGGTGGTCAACGCCCTGCTGCGCCTGTTCATGGAGCCGATGGACGATCCGTTCGTCGCCGTGGACCGGGTGTTGAAGGCGCACCGGCTGGGGGCGGGCGGGGTGGACGCCATCCTGATCGACATCCATGGCGAGGCGACCAGCGAAAAGATGATCATGGGCCATTTCTGCGATGGCCGCGCCTCGTTGGTGGTGGGCACGCACAGCCATGTGCCGACCGCCGACCACACCATCCTGCCCAAGGGAACGGCCTATCAGACCGATGCCGGCATGTGCGGCGATTACGACAGCGCCATCGGCATGAAGAAAGAGGTCGCCATGGCCAAGATGGTGCGCAAGCTGCCGACCGAACGCCTGTCTCCGGCGGAAGGGGAGGGGACGGTTTGCGGCTGCTACGTCGAGACCGACGACCGCACCGGGCTGGCCCTGCGGATCGAGCCGGTGCGCATCGGCGGCCGTCTGAGCCAGTCGGTGCCGGAACGGCGGCAGTGACGGAATCCGGGCTGCGGTGATCTCTGCCGCACTCTCGCCATATTGACTTTCTAATCGGGTGGGTGTCGTCTGCCGCGCCGAAAGCGTGCGGTGGCGTGGCAGACCTGTTACATGTGTCCTGCGCCGATCCACCTGATTAACCCGTTTTTGTTCGAGGCTCGTTCGACCCATGGCCGGTCATTCCCAGTTTAAGAACATCATGCACCGCAAGGGCGCGCAGGACGCCAAGCGGTCCAAGATTTTCAACAAGCTCGCCCGCGAAATCACCGTGGCCGCGAAATCCGGCCTGCCCGATCCGGCGGCCAACCCGCGCCTGCGCGCCGCCATTCTGGCGGGCCGCGCGCAAAACATGCCGCGCGACCGCATCGACCGCGCCATCAAGCAGGGCACGCCCGGCGGCGGCGACGACGCCAACTATGAAGAGGTCCGGTACGAGGGCTACGGCCCCGGCGGCACCGCCCTGATCGTCGAGGCGCTGACCGACAACCGCAACCGCACCGCCTCGGAAGTCCGCTCCGCCTTCACCAAGCATGGCGGCAGCCTGGGCGAGACCAACTCGGTCAGCTTCATGTTTAACCGGGTCGGCGCGATCCTCTACCCCGTCGCCGCCGCGACCGCCGACGCCATGTTCGAAGCCGCGCTGGACGCCGGGGTCGACAACGTCGAGTCCGACGAGAACGGCCATCAGGTGACGAGCACGGTCGAGAATTTCGGCTCGGTGCGCGACGCGCTGGAAGCCAAGTTCGGCGCGCCGGAAAGCGCCCGCCTGACCTGGATCCCGCTGAACACCGTCGCCCCCGGCGAAGACGCGGCGGCGAGCCTGTTGAAGCTGATCGACGTGCTGGAAGACAACGACGACGTTCAGGTGGTCGAAGGCAACTTCGACATCTCCGACGAACTGATGCAGAAGCTCACCGCCTGATCGGACGGGGGCTGCACGGGCAAGGTTGGAGCGAGCGGGGGATCGTGGTGTGTTTGCGCAGGCCGGACGACACGGAACGGCACCGCCCAAGGCGGTGCGGCTGCTGGGCATCGACCCCGGCCTGCGCCACACCGGGTGGGGCGTCATCGATGTGGTCGGCAACCGCCTGATCCACGTCGCCGATGGGGCCGTCCATTCCGACGCCGGTTGCTCGCTGGCCGAACGTCTGGTCCAGTTGCACGACGCCCTGTCGGCGGTGCTGGACGACCATCGCCCCGACGAGGCGGCGGTGGAGGAAACCTTTGTCAACGCCAACGCCGCCTCGACCCTGAAGTTGGGGCAGGCGCGCGCGGTGGCCCTGCTGGTCCCGGCGTTGGCCGGGCTGGCGGTGGCCGAATACGCCAACAACATGGTGAAAAAGGCGGTCGTCGGCCAGGGCCGCGCCGACAAGGCGCAGGTGCAGGCGATGATCCGCCTGCTGCTGCCCGGCTGCACCATCAGCACCCCCGACGCCGCCGACGCCCTTGCCGTCGCCATCTGCCACGCCCACCACCGCGCCAGTTGGTCCACATGGCGACGCCCCGCCGCGTCCCTCTCCCCCCCGGGGAGAGGGGGGGGACCCGCCGCAGGCGGGGAGGGTGAGGGGGCTGCGTCGCGGCTTCGGTCCGAGCTTCTCGCCGCCCCCCCCTCACCCCGACCCTCTCCCCGGGGGGGAGAGGGGGGTGGTCCGGTTGCGGCGGCCAAGGCCAAGCCTGATGAGCTGTTGACCGAACGCGCGCGCGCGCTGCGGCAATCCTCGACCGATGTTGAAAAGATGGTCTGGCAGAAGCTGCGCAACGCCCAGCTTGGCACGAAATTCCGCCGACAGGAGCCGATCCTTGGCTATGTGGCGGATTTCGTCTCGCACGATCACCGTCTGATCGTCGAACTCGATGGCGGGCAGCACGCCGAGCAAACCGCCGCCCACGACGAACATCGGACCAAACTGCTGGAACAGGCGGGGTTCCGGGTCCTACGCTTTTGGAACACCGACGTGATCGCGAATCTCGACGGCGTTCTGGAAACCATCCGCGCCCGTCTGGACGAAACGCCGACGCTCCGCCATCAACCATCCGGTCGGGAAACGCTTCTATGATCGCCAAACTCACCGGAATCGTCGATTCCACCGGAACCGACTGGCTCATCCTCGACGTCAACGGGGTTGGCTATCTGCTGTCCTGTTCCAACCGCACGCTGTCGCGGATGGCGGTGGGGGAGCGGGTCTCGCTGGTGGTGGAAACCTTTGTGCGGGAGGAACGGATCGTCCTGCACGGCTTTGGCGACGCGGGCGAACGGGATTGGTTCAAGCTGTTGACCACCATCCAGGGGGTGGGCGCGCGGTTGGCGCTGTCGATCCTGGGGGTGCTCGATCCCGATCAATTGACCCGCGCCATCGCCGCACAGGACAAGACGGCGCTGATCCGCGCCGACGGCGTCGGGCCGAAGGTGGCGGCGCGCATCCTGAACGAGTTGAAGGACAAGGTCGGTCATCTGTCGCTGGGACCGGCGGCGGCCACCGCTCCGGCCACGGCGGCCAAGGGGGCGGCTCCGGCGCTGGCGTCGTCGGCGGCCAACACGGCGCTGGCCGACGCGGTGTCGGCCCTGGTCAATCTTGGCTATGGCCGGTCGGAAGCCTTTGGCGCGGTGGTCGCCGCCGGGCGGGCGTTGGGCGATGAGGCCAGCGTTTCCGACCTGATTCGCCAGGGCTTGAAGGAACTCAGCCAATGAGCGGCGCACAGCCCGGCGGGCCGGATCGTCTGGTGGGGACGGGGCCGACCAGCGGCGACGGGGCCGACGCCTCCATCCGTCCGCTGACGCTTGCCGAGTTCATCGGCCAGAAGCAGGCGCGCGAGAACCTGTCCATCTTCATCCAGGCCGCCCGCGCGCGTGGCGAGGCGCTGGACCATGTGCTGCTGTTCGGCCCGCCGGGGTTGGGCAAGACCACGCTGGCGCAGATCGTCGCGCGCGAGTTGGGGGTGGGGTTCCGCGCCACCTCCGGCCCGGTCATCGCGCGGGCGGGCGATCTGGCGGCGCTGCTGACCAACCTTCAACCCCACGATGTTTTGTTCATCGACGAGATTCACCGCCTTAATCCTGCCGTGGAGGAGGTGTTGTATCCCGCCATGGAGGATTTCCAACTCGATCTCATCATCGGCGAAGGGCCATCGGCGCGGTCGATCCGCATCGATCTGCCGCCTTTCACGCTGGTTGGTGCCACGACGCGCAGCGGCCTCATCACCCGGCCCTTGCGCGAGCGTTTCGGGATTCCGGTGCGGTTGCAATTCTACGAGCCGGAGGAATTGGAACTGATCGTGCGCCGCGCCGCCGGGGTGCTGAACATGGCGATCACGCCGGAGGGTGCGCGGGAAATCGCCAACCGGTCGCGCGGAACGCCGCGCGTGTCGGGGCGTCTGCTGCGCCGGGTGCGCGACATCGCCGCCGTCGCCGGAGTCCCGGAGGTGGACCGCCGGGTGGCCGACGCCGCCCTGACCCGGCTGGAGGTCGACCGCCGGGGCCTGGACAGCATGGATCACCGTTATCTCGGCCTGATCGCCGGGAATTACGGCGGCGGCCCGGTGGGCGTGGACACGTTGGGTGCGGCGCTGGGCGAACAGCGCGACGTGCTGGAGGAGGTGGTCGAACCCTATCTGATCCAGCAGGGCTTTTTGCAGCGCACGCCGCGCGGGCGGATGCTGACCGACCAGGGATTCCGCTACCTCGGCCTGACGCCGCCCAACGCGGCGGTGCGCCAACTCGACCTGCTCGACCGTGTGGGCGGGGAGGACGCTGATGAGTGACGCAGTGCCCGCCGCGCCGTCGCTGTCGGGCTGGTTCGCCCCGGACGGGACGCACCGTTTTCCCGTGCGCGTCTATTACGAGGACACCGACGCGGGCGGCATCGTCTATCACGCCAACTACCTGCGCTTCGCCGAGCGGGCGCGGTCGGAGATGCTGAGTTTGCTGGGATTCCGGCAAACCGCGATGGCGGCGGGCGACGCCGACACGCCGGGTGTGTCATTTGCGGTACGGCGGACGACGATTGACTTCGCCGCCCCGGCCCGGCTTGAGGATACGCTTGAAGTGGAAACCCGGATCGCCGATATCGGCGGGGCATCCTTCGCAGTTGCACAATCGATCCGCCGGAACGAGCGCCTGCTTGTCCGGGCGGAGTTGCAATTGGTAACGATCAACGCCGCCGGGCGGGCCGTGCGCCTGCCGGGCGCGGTGCGCGCGGCGATCGAACGGCTGCGACGGACGCAACACGACAGCCTTGACACCGTTCAACCCGGCCCGGATGGGGCCAACACCCAGCAATCACGAGACTGACCGCGATGGATGCTCTGCAAACCGCCCAGATGGTTGGCACCGCTGCCGCCACCAAGGCCCCCGAGATCACGATCCTCGGCCTGTTCTGGCAGGCCGATGCGGTCGTCAAGATCGTCATGCTGATGCTTGTCGTCGCCTCGGTCTGGTGCTGGGCGATCATCATCGAAAAGCTGATGCGCATCCGTCGCCTGAACGCCCAGGCCGACGCGTTCGAGGAAAGCTTCTGGTCGGGCGGCTCGCTCGACACGCTCTATGACCGCATCGGCCAGAACCCCACCGATCCGATGTCGGCGACCTTCTCCGCCGGGATGCGCGAATGGCGGTTGGCCGCCGACCGTGGCCTGTCGGGGCCGATGAAAGGTTCGCTGCAACAGCGGGTGGACCGCGTCATGGCGGTGACGATCGGGCGCGAGATGGCGCGGGCCGAACGTTACATGACCTTCCTGGCTTCGGTCGGTTCGACCGCCCCCTTCATCGGCCTGTTCGGCACGGTGTGGGGCATCATGAACTCCTTCACCTCCATCGCCGGGTCGGGCAACACCAGCCTCGCCGTGGTGGCGCCGGGCATCGCCGAGGCGCTGTTCGCCACCGCCATGGGCCTGCTCGCCGCCATTCCCGCCGTGCTGTCCTACAACAAATTCTCCACCGATCTCGGCCGCTACGCCGACCGTCTGGAAACCTTCTCGGGCGAGTTTGCGGCGATCCTGTCCCGCCATCTCGAGGAGCGGGGAGCCGCCTGAACCATGGCCGCACAACTCGCAGGCAAATCCCACGGGCGCGGCAAGCGCCGGGGCTATCGCGCGATGGCCGACATCAACATGACGCCCTTCATCGACGTCATGCTGGTGCTGCTGATCGTCTTCATGGTCGCCGCCCCGATGCTGACGGTCGGCGTGCCGGTCGATCTGCCCAAGACCAACGCCGCGCCGCTGGAGCAGCAAAAGGATCCGCTGTTCGTCACCGTGCAGCCCGATGGCCGGATCTTCGTGCAGGAAACCGTGGTCGAGCTGACCAACATGGTCCCGCTGCTGATCGCCGTGACCAACAACAACCCCGAAGCCCGCATCCTGGTGCGCGGCGATCGGACCATCGCCTATGGCAAGATGCTGGAGGTGATGGGGACCATGAGTGCGGCCGGATTCAAGAAGGTCGGTCTCGTCGCCGAGATGCCGAACGGTCCCGCCGCGCCGTCGGCGCGCGTCGGCGCGACCCCGGTGCGTTGAGACGGGCGGATTTTCCATGCGCAAGCCTCTGATCGCCTCGGCTGTTCTGCACGTCGCGCTGGTCGCGCTGATGGTGCTTGGCATGCCGCCCAGCGATCGCAAGCTCGAAATCGCCCCGTCCATCCCGATCGAGATCGTCGAGATGGGCGAGGTGACGGAGGCCGCCCGCGTCGAGCAGGGCGAACCCAAGCCCGCGACCGCCACGCCCCGGCCCCCGGTGCCGGACGCCAAGCCGACACCGCCCGCACCGACGCCGCCGGACGACCAGGACGAACCGCCGCCGCCGCCGCCCTTGCCGCAGCGTGCGCCGGAGCCGCCGAAGGTTGCCCAGGTGCCGCCGCCCCCGCGTGAACCGACGCCGCCGCCCAAGCCGGCTCCGCCCCCGCCGCCGCCTCCCCCGGCTCCGCCACCGCCCCCCCCTCCGCCGCCTCCACCCCCGGCACCGCCGCCGCCGGAACCCTCGCCGGTGCCGACGCCCAAGCCGCCCGAACCCAAGCCGGAGCCGAAGCCGGAGCCGCCGCGCCCGCCGGAGCCGCCGCGTCCCGAGCCGCCGAAACCGGAGCCGCCCAAGCCGCCGGAACCCCCACGGCCGCCCGAACCGCCGAAGCCGGAACCGAAAAAGCCGGAGCCGCCGAAGCCGGAAGCCCCCAAGCACGAGCCGACCCCGGCCAAGCCCGAACCGGCCAAGCATGAGCCTGCTCCGGCCAAACCGGACGCGCCCAAGCACGACCCGGTCAAGCATGACCCGGCCCCGGCCAAACCGGAACCGGCGAAGCCCGCGCCCGCCAAACCGGCGGAACCGGCCAAGCCGACCGAAACGGCCAAGGGCGATCCGAAAAAGACCGACGCCCCCGCCAAACCGGCGGAAAAGGCGGCGGCCAAGACGGATCCCCTGTCCGATCTGCTGTCCAACGTCGGCAAGATGAAGCCGTCGGACTCGGCCAAGGCGGACGGCAAACCCGCCCCGGCGGCCTCGGCCAGCAGCGCGGCGGCCAAGCCCAGCCAGCAAACCGCTTCGGCGGCTCCCTCCGGGGCGGCCAAGGCGGTGAACGGGCCGGACAAGCCGTTCAAGCCGTCGGGCCGGGCGCTGGACGCCATCCGTGGGCAGCTCAGCAAGAACTGGAACTTCGATTCCGGCCGCAAGGACGCAGGATCGATGCAGATCGAAATTCACGTCGAGGTCGGTCGGGACCGTTCGGTCATCCAGGCCTACATCGACGAGAAGTATCGCTCGCGCTACATGACCGATGCGGCCTTCCGCGCGTCCGCCGACGCCGCCGTGCGCGCGGTCAAGCGGTCCAGCCCGTTGGAGCTTCTGCCCAGCGAGTTCACGCCGGACAAATACGATCAATGGCGCTATATCGTGTTCAATTTCGATCCAAAGGACATGTTCTGACCATGACGACGAAGACGAGGCTTCTGCTGAAGCTCGCCGGGTTGACCGGTGCGCTTCTCTTGTCCTTCGGAGTTGCCGCTCCGCAGGAGGCGCGCGCCGAGTTGCGCATCGACATCACGCGGGGCGTGGTCGAACCGCTGCCCATCGCCATCACCAGCTTTGCCGGTTCGGGCGGGCGCGACGCCCAGACCGGGGCCGACATCGCCAAGGTGATTTCCGCCGATCTGGAACGGTCGGGCCTGTTCCGTCCGCTCGACCCGCGTGGGTTCCTGCAAACGCCCGAACAGCTCCGCACCGGCGATCCGCGTTACCAGGATTGGAAGGCGCTGGGCGCGCAGGCGCTGGTGGCGGGCAACACCACCACCGGCCCCGATGGCCGGATGAAGGTGGATTTCCGCCTGTGGGACATCGCGTCCGCCCAATACATGCAGGGCCTGAGCTACACCGCCCCGCCGCAGGAATGGCGTCGCATCGCCCACATCGTCGCCGACGCGATTTACAAGCGTCTGACCGGCGAGGACGGCTATTTCGACACCCGCATCGTCTACGTCGCCGAATCCGGGCCGTCGAACGCCCGCAAGAAGCAGCTCGCCATCATGGATCAGGACGGTGAGAACCACCAGTTCCTGACCGATGGGCAATCGCTGGTCCTGACGCCGCGCTTCTCGCCGACGACCCAGGAAATCACCTACATGTCGTACTTCAACAAGAAGCCGCGCGTGTATCTGTTCAACATCGACACCGGCCGCCAGGAGGTGTTGGGTGATTTCCCGGGCATGACCTTCGCCCCGCGCTTCTCGCCCGATGGCAACCGCGTCATCATGAGCATGGCGCAGAACGGCAACACCGACATCTACACGCTGGATCTGCGCACCCGCCGCCAGACCCAGTTGACCGACTCGCCCGGCATCGACACCGCTCCCAGCTATTCGCCCGATGGCCAGAAGATCGTCTTCGAGTCGGACCGTGGCGGCAGCCAGCAGCTCTACATCATGGGCGCGGATGGCTCGGGCGTGAAGCGCCTGAGCTTTGGCGAGGGTCGCTATGGCACGCCGGTGTGGTCGCCGCGCGGCGATTTGATCGCATTCACGCGTCAGCGTGGTAGCAGCTTTGCAGTGGGCGTGGTTCGTCCCGATGGCAGCGGCGAGCGAATCCTGAGCGAAGGCTATCACGTTGAGGGGCCGACCTGGGCGCCGAACGGCCGCGTTCTGATGTTTTTCAAGGACTTGCCGTCGGGTGACGGGCGTGGCCGCAACGCCAAGCTTTATTCCATCGACATCACCGGGGCCAACGAGCGCCGCGTCATCACGCCGCTGGACGCCTCCGATCCGGCGTGGTCGCCCTTGATTCCCTAATCAACTGCTCCTATTTTGCGGCAGCGCGAAGACAAGGCTAAAGACGTTGGTCGGACGTCCTCCCTTTCGTCGGGGTTGGCGAAAGAATAAGCGGTCTTCGCATTGTTGCCCGATCAAACAATCGACGTCGTTTCAAGGGGTCTCCACCATGCGCATGAAGTTCCTGGCTCTGGCCGCTGTTGCTCTGCTCGCCGCTTGCGAAACCGCTCCGAAGGACGCCAACACCGGCGCGGCCTCCAACTCCTCCTCGATCCGTCCGGGTTCGCAGGAAGATCTGGCCGTCAACGTTGGCGACCGTGTGTTCTTCGGTCTCGACCGTTACGACCTGTCGCCGGAAGCCCGCGCCACCCTGGACCGTCAGGCCAAGTGGATGCAGACCTACGGTTCGGTCACTGTGACCATCGAAGGCCACGCCGACGAGCGCGGCACCCGCGAGTACAACCTGGCGCTCGGCGAACGCCGCGCCAACTCGGTCAAGAACTACCTGGCCGCCAAGGGCGTCCCGGCCAACCGCGTGAAGGTCGTGTCCTACGGCAAGGAAAAGCCGGCCGTCGTCGGTTCGACCGAAGCCGCCTGGTCGCAGAACCGTCGTGGCGTGACCGTCGTCGATTGATCGACCGACGGACTCCCGCGAGTCTGACGAAAAACGCCGCGTCCGGGTTTCCGGGCGCGGCGTTTTTGTTTGGGGGTGCGGCGTCATGGCCGTTTCGCGGGGGAACCCGTGTCGGGGCGGGTGCACCGGGCGGTGTGATCTGCTAAACAGCCGTCATCACTTTGCCTTTTTCGGTCGGCACGGTTCCACCGTTGTCCGAACCGGTCGGGCAGCGTCGCAACGGGATCATCAACGATTTGGGAATGACCCAGGAACGACCCGGACAGGAAGATCGCGCATGACCAAAGCCTCCTCCTTTGCCGCTCTGCTGATGGGCGGTCTGCTGTGCGGAACCTCCGCTGTGGCCCAAACGGCCTCCCAGATCGACCGCCTCCAGCGCTTGGAGGTGCAGATGGCGGCCTTGGACGGCACGGTGCAGGTGGCGCAGGACTCCTCGCTCGCCGCCGATTTCGAGGTGCGGTTGCAGCGCCTCGAACGCGACGTGTCGGTGGTGACGGGCCGGTACGAGGAAACCGCCTATCAGTTGGTCCAGATGCGCGAACGTCTGGAAAAAATGAACGCCGACATCGATTTCCGTCTGAAGGAGATGGAATCGAAGGGTGGCGGGGCGATGAGCGGCAGCGCCCTGGGCGATGGCGCGTTGGGTCCGAAGCCGTCGAAGGCGGCGGAGAAGCAACCGGAGCGCGCGCCGGAGAAAAGCCCGGAGAAACCCGCTCCGACTCCGGCCCTTCCGGCCAACGCCAGCCCCGAGAAGCAATACGAACACGCCTTCGAACTGTTGCGCCAATCCGATTACGACAAGGCGGAAAAGGCGTTGCAGGAGTTCATCGTCAAGAACAAGAGCCATCCCTACGCCGCCAACGCCCAATATTGGCTGGGCGAAAGCTATTTCGTTCGCAACAAATTCACCGACGCGGCCCAGGCCTTCGCCGAAAACCTGTCGAAATACCCGAAGAACCCCAAGGCCCCCGACAGCCTGCTCAAGCTGGGCATGACCTTGCAGCAGTTGAACAAGAAGAGCGAGGCTTGCACCGCCTTCAACCAGTTGATGACCAAGTTCCCGGAGGCCTCGGCCAGCGTGAAGCGGCGCGCCGACACGGAGCGCAAGCGCATCAATTGCCCGAGTTGACGTGACGGCCGACTCCGCCACCACGCAACCGGTGTCCGACGCGGAGTTCGCCGCCGCGATGGCGCGGGTGGGTGGGTTTGAGCGCGCACCCCGGATCGTGGTGGGTCTTTCGGGCGGTGGCGACAGCGTGGCGCTGACCCTGTTGCTGCGCCGCTGGTTGGCGGCGCGCGGCGGTGATGTGTTGGCCGTTACCGTCGATCACGGTTTGCGTCCCGAATCGGCGGTGGAGGCGGCGGCGGTTGGCGCGCTGATGGCGCGGTTGGGCGTGCCCCACCGGGTGTTGCGCTGGGTGGGGGACAAGCCGTCCTCCGGCCTTCAGGCGGCGGCGCGTTCGGCCCGGCGGCGTCTGTTGGAGGCGGCCTGCGTCACGGCGGGAGCCTTGCATCTGGCCTTGGCGCACAACCGCGACGACCAGGCGGAAACCCTGCTGCTGCGCCTGTCGCGCGGGTCTGGAATCGATGGGCTGGCGGGGATGGCGGCGAGCAGCACCGCCGGGCCGGTTCGGGTCATCCGCCCCTGTCTTGTGTTTTCCCACGATCGCTTGCTTGCCACCTGCCGCGCGGATGGTGTAGCGTGGGTCGAGGATCCCTCCAACCGCAACCCGCGCTTCGCCCGCGCCCGCCTGCGCGCCGTGGGCGATCTGCTGGCGGGGGAGGGGTTGACCACCGACCGGTTGGCGGAGAGCGCGCATCGCGCCGCCCGTGCCCGCGTGGCTTTGGAGCACGCCACGGCGGCGCTGTTGGCCCGAACCGCGTCCCTTCACCCCGAAGGCTGGATCCGGCTGGATCCGGTGACGTTGGCCGACGCGCCCGAGGAAATCGGGTTGCGCGCCCTGACCCGCTGCCTGACCGTGGTTGGAGGGGACGAGCATCCACCGCGCGACGCGGCGGTCGAGCGGCTGTATGGGGAGCTGTGCGACGCCGGGGGAGACAGCGCCGCCGCCTTCAAGGGGCGGACCTTGGCGGGCTGCCGGATCGCGCCGCGTCGGGGTGGCGTGGTGATCGCCCGTGAAGCGACGGCGGTGGCCGAATCGCAAGAGGCCGCAGCCGGGGAAACTCTCTGGTGGGATCGCCGCTTCACCGTCACCCCCAGCGCGGAGCGCGCGACCCCGGTGACGGTGGCGGCGCTGGGGGCGGCGGGATGGGCGCAACTGGTGGCGGATCAACCCGGCTTGCGCGGCCACGAGGCCCCGGCGCTGGTCCGCCCGACGCTGCCCGCCCTGTGGTCGGACGACCGTCTGTTGGCGGTTCCCAGCCTGGGATTCCGGCGGGCGGGGGAGCCGCCGGGGGACGCAGCGCGTTTTTCTCCGGCCTTGCCGTTGGCGGGGCCAGCTTTTCCGGTTGTCTCGGCGCGCGGCAGCATTATTTAATCAGGAAACGTGCCCGTGCACACCGGGGGGCGGCTTCACCGCCGCACCGCACGGCGATGGGTTCGCAGAAAGGCGTGTGACGTGAACAATTTCGGCAAGAATCTCGCCCTCTGGATCATCATAGGGCTGCTGTTGGTGGCTCTGTTCAACCTGTTCCAGAGTTCTTCCACCCGCAGCCCGCAAACGACCGTTCCGTTCAGCGAGCTTCTCGCCGAAGTGGACCGGGGGCAGGTTGCCGATGTCCAGATCAAGGGCAACCAAGTGTCCGGTCATTTCACCGATGGCCGGTCCTTCAGCACCTTCATCCCGCCCGAAGCCGGGCTGGTGGAGCGCCTGACCAACAAGAACGTGCGGATCAGCGCGGTTCCCGACGACAGCAACGTCCCGTCGCTGTTCTCGGTGCTGCTGTCCTGGTTCCCGATGCTGCTGCTGATCGGCGTGTGGATCTTCTTCATGCGCCAGATGCAGTCCGGCGGCGGCAAGGCCATGGGCTTTGGCAAGTCCCGCGCCCGCCTGCTGACCGAAAAGGTCGGCCGCGTCACCTTCGACGACGTGGCGGGCATCGACGAGGCCAAGCAGGAACTGACGGAAATCGTCGAGTTCCTGAAGGACCCGCAGAAGTTCCAGCGTTTGGGCGGCAAGATTCCCAAGGGCTGCCTGCTGGTCGGCCCGCCCGGCACCGGCAAGACGCTGACCGCGCGCGCCGTGGCCGGTGAAGCCAACGTGCCGTTCTTCACCATCTCGGGTTCGGACTTCGTCGAAATGTTCGTCGGTGTCGGCGCGTCCCGCGTCCGTGACATGTTCGAACAGGGCAAGAAGAACGCCCCCTGCATCATCTTCATCGACGAAATCGACGCCGTTGGCCGTCACCGTGGCGCGGGCCTGGGCGGCGGCAACGACGAGCGCGAGCAGACGCTGAACCAGCTTCTGGTCGAGATGGACGGGTTCGAGGCGAACGAGGGCGTGATCCTGATCGCCGCCACCAACCGCCCGGACGTGCTCGATCCGGCGCTGCTGCGTCCGGGCCGTTTCGACCGTCAGGTCGTGGTGCCCAACCCCGACGTGCTGGGCCGCGAGAAGATCCTCAAGGTCCACATGCGCAAGGTCCCGCTGTCGCCCGACGTGGACGCCAAGGTCATCGCGCGCGGCACGCCGGGCTTCTCCGGTGCCGATCTCGCCAACCTCGTGAACGAAGCGGCGCTGCTGGCGGCCCGCATCGGCAAGCGCGTGGTCGGCATGAGCGAGTTCGAGAACGCCAAGGACAAGGTCATGATGGGGGCCGAGCGCCGCTCCATGGTCATGTCGGAGGATGAGAAGAAGCTGACCGCCTATCACGAGGCCGGTCACGCCATCTGCGCCGTCCACAGCGTGGACAGCGATCCGGTCCACAAGGCCACCATCATCCCGCGTGGCCGCGCGTTGGGTATGGTGATGCGCCTGCCGGAAGGCGACCGCATTTCGCTGTCGCAAGCGAAGCTTCTGGCCGACCTGTGCGTCGCCATGGGTGGCCGCATCGCCGAAGAGCTGATTTTCGGCAAGGACCGGGTGACGACCGGCGCGTCGGGCGACATCAAGATGGCGACCGAGATGGCCCGCCGCATGGTCACGGAATGGGGCATGAGCGACAAGCTCGGCCCGCTCCTGTACGGCGAACCGACGCAGGAGGTGTTCCTCGGCCATTCGGTGACGCAGCACAAGAACATGTCCGACCGCACGGCGCAGATGGTGGACGAGGAAATCCGCCGGATCGTCGATGAGAGCTACAGCAAGGCGCGCTCGATCCTGAGCGAGAACATCGATCAGTTGCACGCCCTGGCCAACGCCCTGTTGGAGTTCGAAACGCTGAGCGGCGAGGACATCAACCGTTTGCTGCGCGGCGAACCGATCCTGCGCGACGACGACCGCGACAGCTACACCAGCGCGCCGCCGCGTCAGCCGACCACCACCGGTCGCCGCTCCTCCGTGCCGCCCAGCGGCGGCGTGGGGCCGGAACCGCAGGGGACCTGACCGGATCGCCCCAACTCTCGCTCCACCGGACTCATAGAGTTCGGTGGATGGGGGAGGCGAGGCTCCCGCGCAGCATCCGCACACGAAAAAGCCGACCTCCTCGCGGGGGTCGGCTTTTTCGTGTGTCGAAACCGGGGAGGGGAGGTCAGAAGGACCCTTTCTGCTCGCGCCGACGGTCCAGTGCGACGTCGAACTGACGCAGCAGCTTCTGCGTGCCTTCGAAATACAGCCGGCGCGACGGTGTGTTCTTCATGCAACGGGCGTCCAGATGCGAAACGCTGGTCAGCGCCGACACGCAATAGCCCAACAGCCAATAGCGCGACCGGATGGTGCGCAGATACTCGCGGAAGGGTTCCGGCTTTCCGGCCATGAAGGCGCTGAAGGCGGTTTCGTAATCGGCCAGAATGCCCCGGATGTCCATCAAGGTGGTGTCGAGCAGCTTGCCGACCCGTTCGATGTGCATCAGCAATTGGGTTTCGTAAGGCTTGTGCATGCGGATGTCGATCGGCACGCAATCCTTCGATTTCAGCCAGTTCAGGATCAGACGCGCGCGCGGCGCGATCCGGCGGAGCTGGTATTCGTAGAAGGTCGTTCCCTTCCACGCGCTGAAGATCGTGTCGGCTTCGCTGCGCTCGATGCCGAAGGCCGACACGAACAGCCCGGCTTCCTCCAGATTGGGGTTCCAGATCGCTTCCAAGAAGCGTTCGATGCTCTGGGCGTTGCCATTGCCACCGCTCAACGCCTTGCGGACGATCGGTTCGATGCGGGCACGGATCAGGCGGCGGAGCTGGTGATCCTCTTCCGCGCTGATCAGCCAGTGGCGGGGATCAACCGTGACCTTTTGCGATTCGAAGCAGGTCTTCAGCAGGAAGGCGTCCAGCGACGGCACCTCGTCAATCAACTGCAGGATGCGCATGTCGCTGATGGTCCCGCCTTCGCTCGGGCCATCCTTGATGCCGAACTGCTCTTCCAGCAACAGCTCGCTGTTGTGGCCGCGCAGATAGATGGCGATGCCGCCGGATTCCGGAGATTTGGCGTTGTGCGGCATGTAGATGCCGGTTTCCACCGGCCGACCGGCGTTTTCCGACACATCATCGTCCCCCGAAATCGGGCCGCCGATGCCGTCGTCCATGCCGTTGAAGCTGGGGTACTTGAACAGGATGCAGTTGTTCAGGCCCTGGGCCTTGAACATGCGCTCGTTTTCGGGGATGTCGCGCGTGATCGCGATCAGATTCATCGAAACGCTGGAACCGCCGTACAGAATCTGTTCCAGAATCGGGGAGACCGAATCATTGACCTTGCGAGCGCGCATCAAAATTACCCGACGTCAGGAAGAGTGGGCAGAGCATAGACGCCATGGACACAAACGAAAAGGGGGATCCACCAACGGATCCCCCTTTGCAATCAGCGCGTACAAAAACGAAACGTCATTCAGCCTTCGGCGTGCCGCCCAGCGAGTTCAGAAGCTGCGCCACCCCGGCGGCCTCATCCACGGCAACCATGCCGACGGTGTGATAGCCGCTGTCCACATGCATCACCTCGCCGGTCACGCCGGTCCCCAGGTCGGACAGCAGGAACAGACCGGCCCCGCCCACCTCTTGGATGGTGACGTTGCGCTTCAGCGGGGCGTTCAGCTCGTTCCATTTCAGGATGTAGCGGAAATCGCCGATGCCGCTGGCCGCCAGAGTCTTGATCGGCCCGGCGGAAATGGCGTTGACACGGATGGCCTTGCTCCCCAGATCGACAGCCAGGTAGCGCACGCTCGCTTCCAACGCCGCCTTGGCGACGCCCATCACGTTGTAGTGCGGCATCACGCGTTCCGCCCCATAATAGGACAGGGTCAGCAGGCTGCCGCCGTCGGCCATCAGCGGCACGGCGCGTTGGGCGATCGCGGTGAAGGAGTAGCAGGAAATGTCCATGGTGCGGAGGAAATTGCCCCGCGTGGTGTCGAGATACAGGCCGTCCAACTCGTTCTTGTCGGAAAACGCGATCGCATGAACCACGAAATCCAGCTTGCCCCATTCGGCTTCGATGGCGGCGAAGGTCGCGTCGATGCTGGCCTCGTCGGTCACGTCGCACGGCAGCAGCAGGCGCGCGCCAACCTGCTCGGCCAGTGGCTTGACCCGCTTCAGCAGGGCGTCGCCCTGATAGGTGAAGGCCAACTCGGCCCCATGCTGGGCCAGGGTGGACGCAATCCCCCAGGCGATCGAGCGGTCGTTCGCCACGCCCATAATCAGGCCACGCTTGCCAGCCATCAGGGGCATCGGATTGGTCATCGGTTCCTCGTGAACTGCGCTATTGTCGCGAAAAGTGGGGCGCATCCTACACGAAAGCGTTCGCCGGTCAAACCGACGGCGCGGTCGCAGGTAGGGCAATCGCTTGAAGGTATATAAACCTATGAGAAGAATTTACCGTCATCCCCGCGAAGGCGGGGATCCAGGCTTTCCCGTCAGAGCCATTCTGCGAACTCTGGATCCCCGCCTTCGCGGGGATGACGAATGTCCTAATAGAGGAATTTTAAGCCTTCACCCGATTGCCCTGCGGTCGCAGGGGGCCTCGTGGACGCAGGGTTGGGTGGAAGGGGGGCCGCATGGCCGGGGATGATCCACGGGGGCATTCCCCAGGGACGTTTGGGCGGCTGGCGCTTGGCCGCCGGGCGCTTGGTCTGCAACAGGCTGGCGGGCGGCTGCGCGATCTGGTCGGGTTCTTCGGCCATTCGATGCTGCGCTTCTACAACGACAACTGTTTTCAAACCGCCGCGTCGCTGACCTACACGTCGCTGTTGGCCATTGTGCCGCTGATGACGATCGGTTTTGCCATCTTCTCGGCCTTCCCCGCTTTCAGCGCGTTGCAGACCGAAATCCAGATGGCGATCTTCAAGAATCTGGTCCCGGAGATCGGCGACGCCATTCTGAATTACCTGTCCACCTTCATGGCGAACGCCGGGCAGATGCCGATCTTTGGCGTGGTCGGTCTGGCGGTGTCGGCGGTGCTGCTGATCTGGACCATCGAGGGGGCCTTCGCCACCGTCTGGCGGGTGCGCGAGCCGCGCTCCTACGTGATGCGCATCCTGTCCTTTTGGGCGGTGGTGTCGCTGACGCCGCTGTTCGTCGGTGCCAGCCTGTCGCTGTCGAGCAGCCTGTGGGCGGCGCTGGAGTTCACCCACCTGGATGGCGTGGCGATGCCGTTGTCGGGCGGTGGCCTGTTGCTGCCGTTGCTGTTGCAGGTGATCGGTTGCTCGCTGCTCTACCTCATCATCCCCAACCGCGAGGTGTTTTGGATCGACGCGCTGTTCGGCGGCATGGTCGGGGCGCTGCTGTTGGAGGCGTCCAAGGCGATCTTCGCCTGGTACATGCGGGCCTTTCCCGCCTATCAGACCATCTATGGCGCTTTGTCCACCGTGCCGATCTTCCTGTTTTGGCTGTACATCGCCTGGTCGACCGTGCTGTTCGGGGCGGTGGTCGCGGCCTCCCTGCCGGAATGGCGGGCGGGGAAGATCACGCGCGGCGGGCCGGAGGGGCTGTCCCCCGCCCAGCGGTTGGCGTTGGCCCTGGCGGTGCTCGGTGCGTTGAAGGACGCGACCCGACTCGGGGTCGGGCTGCCGCGCCGTGTGTTGGCGGAGCGGGTGCCGGTTGGCAGCCTGCTGATCGACGCCATCCTGGAGCAGCTGCGCGACGCCCATTGGGCCGCACACACCACGCGGGATTCCTGGGTGGTGACGCGCGATCTGGCCGACTCGACCCTGCTCGACCTGATGAAAGCGTTGGGAATCGGCATGCGCGGGTCGGTGCGCGACCTGGGTGGGCTGAACAGCGGGTGGCAGGACCAGGTCGCTCGGCTTCTGGATCTGGCCGACGGGCAACAGGCCGCCGTGCTGAACGTCCCGATCAAAACGCTGTTGACCAGCGCCCCGGTGGAGCCGGGGATTCACGCTTTGCCCGCCCTTGCGATGGCAAAGCGTGACCTCGGTCAATAACGGCTTGGGCCAATAACGGCTTGGCGGGTTTGGCGACGAGTGGATCACCCGGACAGAGCCGGGCGGGCCGTGGCCGTCACGCGGAGGGGGAGGGAGACCGCTGGACGGCCGTCACTCCAACCCCGCCTTTTTGCGAACGTCGTAGCTGCGGGTCTTGGACCATTGCTCCATGAAACGCACCAGTTCAGCGTCGGGCGGGTCGGGCAGCATGACCTTGAGCTTCACATACTGGTCGCCCGTGGTCCCGGCCGATTGGCTGACCACGCCCTTGCCGCGCAGACGCAGCACCGATCCGGTGTTGGCCCCCGGCGGGACCTTCACCGCCACCTTGCCACTGATGGTCGGCACCGTGATCGTCGCGCCCAGAACCGCTTCGTTCAGCGTGATCGGCACCTCGACATGGATGTCGCCATCCTGACGGGTGAAGAAGGGATGGGGTTCGACGTGGACCTCGATGATCGCGTCGCCGTTGGGCATGCCGCCCATGCCGGGCAACCCCTGGCCCTTCAGCCGCAGCTTTTGCTCGTTCTCCGTGCCGGGGGGAACCGACACGTCGATGCTTTTCCCGTTGGACAGGCTGATGCGGCGCTTGGTCCCCTGCGCGGCCTCCACAAAGGGAACCGTCACCGAATAGGCGATGTCGCTGCCGCGCACCTTCGGCCCGGTGCCGGACCCGGTGCCAGCGCTGGCACCGGCGGCCCCCCGGCGGCGACCGCCGCCGAACAGGTCGGAAAACCAATCGTCGCCGCCGCCGCCGCCGAAGAAGGAATCATCGGCGGTCCCGCTGTAGGCGCGGCCCCGCCCCGCGTGGCCGCGCGGCCCGGCGTGGCGTTCCTGGCCGGAGGCGTCGATCTCGCCCCGGTCAAACTTGGCGCGTTTCTCCGAATCGGACAGCAGGGTGTAGGCTGCCGAGATTTCCTTGAAACGCTCCTCGTTCGCCGCATCGCCCGGTTTCAGATCCGGGTGATGCAGCTTGGCGAGTTTCCGATACGCCTTTTTGATGTCATCGGCGCTGGACGAACGGCTGACGCCGAGAACGCTGTAGGGGTCACGCGTGGCCACGGGCAAAGCAATCCTGCCCCCTGGATCGGGGCATCATAAGGTTACTGGTTGGCCACGATCTTCCACGCACCATCGGGTTGTTTGCAAGCGGTTCCGTAAGCAACCTCCGTCCGGCCGCCCACCGTGACCGTCTGCTGGTACTCGCGGCAATAGGTTCCGGCGTTGCTGTAGCCGTCGCGGGTGGTGGTGACGCTGCCGGAATTGCCCGATTGCGGGTTGTTCCAGACGATGCGGTCGCCCACCGGGCCGGCGTAGGCGCGCCGCGCGGCCCCGCTGGCGAATTCGGCGTCGGCCTTGTCCAGCGACGCGCCGATCTCGCGGCCGACGAAGGCACCCAGCAGGGTGCCGACGCCGGTGGCGACCAGCTTGCCCGAGCCGCCGCCGATCTGGGAACCGATCAGGCCGCCAGCGACGGCACCACCCAGGGTGCCGACCGTCTCCTTCGTGCCGCCGGTGGTGCAGCCCGCCAGAAGGGCCACGGTCAGAACGGTCGGGACGAGTTTCTTCACGAGCATCTCTGCCTCAAAAGGTTTGGGTGCCGCCTGCGCCTTATCCGATGGCGCGGTGGTGGACAGTGGTATAAGCGAGCCTATCCTTGCTGTGAATTGGCATGAGCGTTTGACCTTTGTTTTTCACAGCCCCCGCCATGCCCGGATGGAACAGGACGAATCGCGATGACCGATGTGAACGACCGCAACCCGTATGAGCTGTTCAGCGAATGGCTGGACGAAGCCGGGCGGAGCGAACCGAACGACCCCAACGCCATGGCGCTGGCCACCGCCGACGCCTCGGGCATTCCGTCGGTGCGCATGGTGCTGTTGAAGGGCATCGATGAGCGCGGGTTCGTGTTCTACACCAACACCGAAAGCCGCAAGGGCGAACAGCTTCTGGCCAACGCCAACGCCGCCCTGTGCTTCCACTGGAAATCGCTGCGCCGGTCGGTGCGGGTGGAGGGGGCGGTGGAGCAGGTGACGGACGCCGAGGCCGACGCCTATTTCGACAGCCGCCCGCGCGAAAGCCGGATCGGGGCCTGGGCCTCGCAGCAATCCCGCCCGCTGGAAGGCCGGTGGGAGTTGGAAAAGCGCGTGGCACAATTCGCCGCCAAACACGCGGTTGGCCGGGTGCCGCGCCCGCCGCATTGGACCGGCTTCCGCGTGCTGCCCGCGCGCATCGAGTTCTGGCAGGACCGTCCCTTCCGCCTGCACGACCGCTTGCTCTACCGCCGGGACGAGGGGCAAACAAGCGGTTGGGCCACCGAACGCCTGTACCCGTAAACCGGCGCTGGTCCCCCAGTGCTGGTCCCTTGGTGCCGGGCACCGTCCTGTGGGCTGGGTCGTGCTGGTCGCGACTCGGCCACCGGGCGGCCTCATCGGCTTCGGGGAAACCCGGATTTGGTGTTTCGCCTCGATCCACTACAATCTTTTTGCGCATGTTGACGCTAGGGTATGCGACCAATGGATAAGGGGGGTACCCCTCAATTGGGGGGTTCCACCGGTTGCGAGAAAACCCAAAGGGCGCAATAATTGTGCGCGGGAGAACGCGTTCGCAAACAAATCTACAAGAATGGTGGCGAAGATGGACGGTGCATTCGGGATTCGGCCTCATCTGATTGAAGACATCGCCAAAGAAGCGGGCAATCTGGGCATCGAAATCGCCGACATCGCCGGACACATCGAGGATGTGAACGTTCGCGTGAACCGCCAGTCCGCCGTTTTTTCCGAACTGCGCGTGACCGGGGCCAAGATGGCGCACAGCACGCAGCGGATTTCGGCCGCTTCGGCCATCGCCCGCACCGTCACCGAACAGGCCCGGCAGGAGGTGGAAACGTCGCAGGACCGTGTTCAGGCGTCGTTGGCCGACATCCACGCGCTGGTCGCGTCGGTCACGGGGATCGAACAGCAGATCGTCGGTCTGCGCGGCGCGCTCGACCGGGTGGGCAAGGTCGCCAAGGAGATTTTCGCCATCGCCAAGCAGACCAACCTGCTGGCGCTCAACGCCACGATCGAGGCGGCGCGGGCGGGCGAGGCCGGGCGGGGGTTCGCCGTGGTCGCCAACGAGGTGAAGGCGCTGTCCTCCAAAACCAGCGAGGCGACGACGGAGATCGACGCCACCGTGAAATTCCTCAACGAGCAGGCCCAACGGCTGATGAGCGAGAGCGCGGCCAGCGGGGTGAAGGCCCGCGCCGTCAGCGAGGGGACCGCCGCCATCGGCACGGTGATCGAAACGGTCGGCCGGGCGATGCGGGAACTGCACGGCGAAACCGACAAGATCGAAGCGGCCTCCACCGACATCGCCACTGACTGCGCCGATCTGGAGCATGAGATCAACGATCTGGCGGCGGGGGTGAAGCTGTCGAGCGACAACCTGTCCCAGGCGCGCGACCGGGTGAACACCCTGGTGGGAATGAGCGAGCGGTTGATCGGCATCACCGCTGAGTTGAACATCGAAACGGTGGACACCCCCTTCATCAAGATGGTGATGGCGGCGGCGGCGCGGGTTTCGGTGGCGTTCGAAGACGCCATCGCGCGTGGCGACATCGGTGAATCCGATCTGTTCGACCGGCAATACCGTCCGGAACCGGGAAGCGACCCGCAGCAGTTCACCACCCGGTTCACCCAGATTTGCGACCGTCTGTTGCCCGGCATCCAGGAGGAAATCCTCGTCGGCAACGACCGCATCGTGTTCTGCGTGGCGGTGGACGAAAACGGTTATCTCCCCACCCACAACCGGAAATTCAGCCAACCCCAGGGGCGGGATCCGGTTTGGAACGCGGCCCATTGCCGGAATCGCCGCATCTTCAACGACCGAGTCGGGTTGGCCGCCGGGCGCAACACCAAACCCTTTCTGCTGCAAACCTACCGCCGCGACATGGGCGGGGGGCAATTTGCCCTGATGAAGGACGTTTCCGCACCGGTGATGGTGCGCGGGCGGCACTGGGGTGGTTTGCGCGTGGCCTACAAGGTGTAAGATGGTGCGGCGTTGCGCTAGAGTGTGGCGCATCGACGACGACGGTGCGCGGCGGCGCGTGTGAAGGGGCGGACGCATGGGGTTTTCTGTCACCTTTTGGGGCGTCCGGGGGACCATCCCATGCCCCATGGCGTCGCATCTGGGCTTTGGTGGCAACACGTCCTGCGTCGAGGTGGTGGCGGGCGAACAGCGCATCATCCTGGACGCCGGAACCGGCCTGCGCCCGCTGGGGCGCAAGCTGCTGGCCGAAGGGGTGACGGCGGCCACGCTTCTGCTCAGCCACACCCATCTTGATCACATCAGCGGCTTTCCCTTTTTCGCCCCGGCCTACACCAAGGGGTTTTCGCTGCGGGTGATGTCCGGTCATCTGATGGGCAGCCCGAACATCGAAACGGTGATGTCGCGCCAGATGGAGCGGCCGCTGTTTCCGGTGCCGTTGCGCACCATGGGCGGCGACATCAGTTTCATCGAGATTCCGGCGGGCCACAGCTTCAAATTGGCCGGGGGCGTGCGCATCCACACCGCGCCCTTGAACCACCCGGACGGGGCGACCGGCTTCCGCATCGAGCACCAGGGCCATTCGGTCGCCTACGTCACCGACACCGAGCATGTGCCGGACCGGCTGGACAGCCGCATCCTGAACCTCGTCGATGGGGCCGACCTGCTGCTCTATGATTCGACCTACACCGACGAGGAATGGTCGCAGCGCGTCGGCTGGGGGCATTCGACCTGGATGGAGGCGGTGCGCATCGCGCGCGCCGCGCATGTGAAGCAACTGGGGCTGTTCCATCACGACCCAGACCACGACGACGCCATGATGGAAGGCATCGAAGCGGCGGCGCGGGCCGAGTTTCCCAACTGCTTTGCCGCCCGCGAAGGGACGACCGTTGTTCTGGGATGACAGGCGTTCTGGTGGAACAGGCGTTTTGGCGTGACGATCCGTCGGGGCTGATGTTCGTTCTGGACCGACGACGCCCAGCCGGGGATGGGGTATAGGGGCGGGGACCGCCTTTTCCGATCCCGCTGCTTGGTTTTCCCCCATGACCGCCGTCATTCTCAGCCTGTTCACCATCACCTATGTGGGCATGGCGTTGGGGCGCTTTCCCGGTCTGCGCATCGACCGCACCGGCATCGCGCTGGTCGCCGCGATCCTGCTGCTGACCGTCGGCGCGCTCGACACCAAACAGGCGGTCGAAGCGGTCGATTTTCCCACCATCTTCATCTTGCTGGGCCTGATGATCCTGTCGGCCCAATACGCGGGTAGCGGTTTTTACGATTGGTGCGCCTTGCGCCTGGCGCGGGCGGCGCGCTCTCCGGCTCGTCTGCTGGCGGTGGTGGTGGCGGTCGGCGGCGGTCTGTCGGCGGTGCTGGCCAACGATGTGGTGGTCTTTGCCATGACGCCGATGCTGTGCGCCGGGTTGACCGCGCGTCGGCTCGATCCGCGCCCCTATCTGATCGGTCTGGCCGGGGCGGCGAACGCCGGGTCGGCGGCCACCATGATCGGCAACCCGCAAAACATCCTGATCGGCCAGATCGGCCGCCTTGATTTTTGGCGCTTTCTGGAGGTCTGTGCGGTTCCGGCGCTGGCTGGGCTGGTGATTGTCTACGCCACCGTCTGGCTGGTCTGGCGCGGGCGTTTTGGTGAACCGCAAGGCGATGGGGAGGTTCCGGCCGTCCCGCTCGACCGTTGGCAATTGGGCAAGGCGGTGGCGGCGACCGTGGCGTTGCTGGTGCTGTTTGCCCTGCCGATCCCGCAGGAACACGCGGTGCTGCTGGTGGCAGGGCTGGTGATGATCAGCCGCCGCATGGCCAGCCGCGACATGCTGGGCATGGTGGATTGGCATCTGCTGGTGCTGTTCGCCGCGCTGTTCGCCATCAACCACGCCCTGGGCCTCACCGGGCTTCCGGCGGCCTTGATCGGCGATCTGACGGCGGCGGGCTGGCTGCCCGACCGGCTGTCGGTGATGCTGCCGCTGGCGCTGGCGGGCAGCAACAGCATTGGCAATGTTCCGGCGGTGATCCTGCTGCTGGCGGCCTGGCCGTCGCCGCCGGAAGGGGCGCTGTATGGGTTGGCGGTGCTGACGACGCTGGCGGGCAATTTTCTGCTGCCCGGCAGCCTTGCCAACATCATCGTCGCCGAACGTGCGGCGGCGTCCGGGGTGCGGCTGGGCTTTGCCGAGCACGCCCGTTGCGGGGTGCCGATGGCGCTGCTGTCGATGGCGCTGGCGGCGTTGTGGTTGTGGGGCCGGGGATGGATGCCGTTCACCGGCTGATGTTGACGCATAGGGTGACGTTGACCCCGAATGAGGTTGACCCAAATGACGTTGACCCAAATGACGTTGGCCCAAATGACGTTGGTCGGCGCCGCGCGCATCCCCTTTCCTCCGCCGGAGAGCGTGCGTAAGGTGATTGGGGGACACGCGCATGGGGGTGCGCGCCGTTGGGGGAGTGTGGGTGGTGGATCTGGTTGGTCAGTTTCTGGAATTCATTGAACAATCGCCCAACCAGTCTTTGCAGGCGGTCAGCGACCGCGTGCTGCGCAAGTGCCGGGAATTGACGCGGGCGGAGGCGGGCAGCGTCTTCATGCTGCGCGGCCAGGGGCGCAGCCGCCATCTGGAGGCGGTCTGCGCGCAGAACGACGTCATTCGGACGAAAACGGCGGCCTTCACCGTGCCGCTCAACACCACCTCCATCGTCGGCTATGTCGCGGCCACCGGCAACACGGTGCTGATCGACGACGCTTACTCCATCCCGGTGGATGAGCCGTACCGCTTCAACCCGGGCTTCGACCAGCGCACCGGCTACCGCACCCGCTCCATCATGGCCTTCGCGCTGAAGGGCATGCAGGACAAGCCGGTGGGGGTGGTCCAACTCATCAACCGCCGTCCCGAGGGGGCGGGAGAGCCGCTGACCTTTCTGCCCGACCACGAGACGATGATCGCCCCGGTCAACCATCTGGTCGGCCGGGCGCTGGAGCGCGCGGCGACGATGGAACGGCTGAAGGAGCGCAACCGCGAACTGACGCGGGAACGCCGCCGGGTGGCGGAGTCGCAGGTGGAGACCGAACGCGCTTTCATGGTGTCGGTCAATCTGCTGGCCAAGGCCGCCGAGGTGCACGACGAGGACACCGGCAACCACATCCTGCGCGTCAACGAATACTCCCACGCCCTGGCGCAATGGGCGGGCTGCACGCGGGCCTTTTGCAAGGAAATCCGTTTTTCCGCCGCCCTGCACGATGTCGGCAAGATGAGCGTCGATCAGGCGGTGCTGCACAAGCAGGGGCGTTTGGACGAACGGGAACTGGCCGAGATGCAGCGCCATCCCGTCTATGGCTATGAAATCCTGATGGCGTCCGACCGGCTGAAGATGGCCGCCGACATCGCGCTGTGCCATCACGAGCAATGGGCCGGAACCGGCTATCCCCGTGGCTTGAAGGGGGAGGAGATCCCCTTGGCCGCGCGCATCGTCTCCATCGCCGACTGCTACGACGCCTTGCGCAGCAAACGCCCCTACAAACCATCCTTCAGCCACGACAAGGCGGTGTCGATCCTGCTGAACGGCGACGACCGCATCGACCCGGCCCGCCATTTCGACCCGCGCCTGATGGCGCTGTTCGCCGAGCGTCACGCGGAGTTCGACCGGATTTGGAACGAACTCCGCGACGAGGAATAGAACGGATGCCGGGGCGGCGGATCAGGCCGTCGCCGTGCCCACCCCTGCGTCCGCTGTGCCCCACACCAGATTGTCGAACAGCGCCTGGATCACCGGGCGGTCGAGATCGCGGGTGATGAAGACCAGCTTGGTGCGGTGATCCTCGCTGGGCCATTCCTCCAGCCGGACGGGCGGATGGAACATGTGCTGGACGCCGTGGACGACGACCGGCAGGTCGCTTTCCTTCACGTTCAGCAGGCCCTTGACCCGCAACAGATTGTCGCCACCCTGGGCGATCAGCGCCTCCATGAAATCGACAAAGCCGTTCCAGGGAACCCGCGCGTCGATCACCATGCAGAAGGCGCGGATGTGGTCATCGTGCCGGTTGGCGTCGTGGTGGTGATGGTGGTCATGATCGTGGCCGCAATCCGCCCCGCAATGCTCGCCATGCTCGTGATGATGGTGGGCGTCATGATCGTGATGGTGGTCATGGTCATGATGTTCATGGTCATGATGTTCATGGTCATGATGATGATCGTGCCCGGCCTGCCGGTCGCGGTAGGCCTCTTCGCGCAGCCAGCGGACCACGTCGGGGCTTTTGGTTTCCGGGTTGTACAGGCCGGCGTCGAACAGCACCTGCGGGTCGATCGCCCCATGGGCGGCGGGGATCACCGGGGCCGCCGGGTTGATGGTCGCCAAACGCGCGGTCAGCGCGGCGGTGGCGGCGGGATCGGCAACGTCGGCCTTGGTCAGCACGATGCGGTCGGCCACGGCGGCCTGCTTCACGCTTTCGGGCTGGCGGTCCAACTGGCTGGATCCGTGCACCGCGTCCACCGTGGAAATCACGCCATCCAGGCGGAAACGGGCGGCGAGCAGCGGATCGGTCATCAGCGTGTGGATGATCGGGGCGGGGTCGGCCAGCCCGGTGGTTTCCACCACCACGCGCTCGAACTCCGGCACCTCGCCGCGCACGCGCTTCAGGAACAGGTCGCGCAGCGTGTCCACCAGATCGCCCCGGATGGTGCAGCACAGGCAACCGCTGTCCATCAGCACCATGTTTTCCGATGCCTTGGCGACCAGCAGATGGTCCAGCCCGACTTCGCCGAACTCGTTGATGATGACGGCGGTGCGGGCCATGCCGGGGTGACGCAGCAGCGCTTGCAGCAGCGTGGTCTTGCCGCTGCCGAGGAAGCCGGTCAGCACCGAAACGGGCAGGCGGGGGGAGGTCACGGGTGTTTCTCCTGACAATCTTTGCAGACGCCGCGCACCTCCACGGTGGGACGCTGAACACGGAAACCGCGCGCGATGGCGGCGGACTCGATGGCGGTGCGGATCGACGAATCGTCGATCTCGGCGGCGTCGCCGCACCCCTCGCACACCAGGAATTGCCCGGAATGGCTGGCACCGGGAGACGCACAGCCGACATAGGCGTTGAGCGATTCGATGCGGTGGACCAACCCCTGTTCCACCAGGAACTCCAAGGCCCGGTACACCGTCAGCGGTGCGGTGGACTTGCCGTCCTGTTGGCTCAGATCCTCCAGAATGGCGTAGGCCCCGCGCGGGCGATGGCTGGACCACACCAGTTCCAGCACCCGGCGGCGCAGCGTGGTCAGCCGCGCGCCGCGCTGGGCGCACAGCGCGTCGGCGCGGGCGAGCGCGTCTGCCACGCAATGGGCGTGGTCGTGCCGGGCGTGAGGCGTCGGGGTGGGGGGGGCGGTGTCGATGCTCATGATGTTATTTTATAACATCTCTGCGAGCGATGGAAACCCCGCTTCATCGCCAGGGCGGGAAAAAGCAGCGGAACGGAAAGGGGGCGGCTCCGTGCGGAGCCGCCCCCTTGCGTGTCGTGCGCGTCGCGGTCAGGCGGCGATCACAGCCCCAGAACGCCGCCGTCCTTCTTGGTGATGACGATCACCGAGGGGCGGGGCGGCATGCCGGGCTTGAAGTCGGGCCAGCGGGTGGCCGGTTCCTCGAAGGTGGAGAGCTTGCCGAAGGGCTTGTACTGGTCCACGCCGTCGGTCGCCGGATGCTGGACGGAGATGAACAGGGCCTTGTCGTCGGGGGTGAAGAAGGGGCCGCAGATCTCGGCACCCACCGGGTTGCGGTAGAACATGCGGGACAGGCCGCGCAGTTCGCCATCGGTTTCCACCGCCCAAATGCCGTCGGCCGTCCCCGACGCCTTGGCCCAGTTTTCGCCTTGGTCGGTGCCGACCCACAGGCGGCCATGGTTGTCCACCGCGACGTTGTCGGGGCAGGCGAACCAGCCGTTGGCGCTGGTGTCGGCGTGATATTGGCCGCCGACCTTGGTGTCCTTCGGGTTGCCGCCGCGCAGCAGCATCTTCCAGGTCGCCTTGGTCGCGGTGTGGTCGCCGTCGTTCGGGGTGATTTCCAGGATCTGGCCCCAATCATTGACCGCGCGCGGGTTGGCGGCGTCCACCTGTTCGGGCTTGCGCTTGTTGTTGTTGGTCAGAACAACGTAAACGGTGTCCTTTTTCAGGTTGATTTCCACGTCTTCCGGGCGGTCCATCTTGGTGGCGCCCAGGATGTCGGCGGCCATGCGGGCGTTGATGAGGACGGTGGCCTGATCGGGGAAGCCCTTTTCGGCGGTCAAACCGTTCTGGCCCTGGACCAGCGGCATCCACGTGACCGAGCCGTCCGCGCCGAACTTGCCGACATACAGCGTGCCCTCGTCCAGGATGCCGAGGTTGGCGGCGCGGTTGGCCGGATCGTACTTCTTCGCCGCGACGAACTTGTAGACATACTCGAAGCGCTCGTCGTCACCCATGTAGGCCACGACGGTGCGGTCCTTCATGATGACGACGTTGCACGCTTCATGCTTGAAGCGGCCCAGCGCGGTGCGCTTGCGCGGGGGGGACGACGGGTTGTAGGGGTCGATCTCGACGATCCAGCCAAAGCGGTTGGCCTCGTTGGCTTCCTTGGTCACGTCGAAACGGTCGTGGTAAGCCCCCCAATTGTACCAGCCGCCCGGAATGCCATAGCGCTTGAACGCGGCGGCGTTCTTGTGGTCGTCGGCCAGCTTGCCCCAGAAATAGCCGTTGATGTTCTCTTCCGCCGACAGCCAGGTGCCCCACGGGGTCATCCCGCCGGCGCAGTTGTTCAGCATGCCGCGCACGACGGTTCCGGTGGGGTCGGCGGCGGTGCGCATCAGCGGATGACCGGCGGCCGGGCCGGTGATGCGGCATTCGGTTTCACCGGTGATGCGGCGGTTGTATTTGGAATTGGGGTCGTAGGTCCATTTGCCCTTCACCTTGCGGATTTCGACGACCGAACCGCCATGGGCGGCGATTTCGATGTCGGCCAGATCCTTGGTCATGCGGGCGAAATTGACCTTCTGCTGCTCCCCGTTCAGGCCCGGGAACATCACCTCTTCGTCGGTGTATTCGTGGTTGGTGCAGAGCAGGCCGTGATCGGCGGACTTGGAACCGAGCGGCAGCGGCGCGAAGCCGTTGAAATCGTTGTTGTAGCCGAACTGCGTCGCCTGGGCGGCGGCGGTCTGCTTCATCGGATCGAAGGCGGGCGCGCCCGGCAGCACCGGATCGCCCCAGCGGATCAGCACGTTCACGTCGTAACCCGGCGCAACATGGTGGGTTTCGTCCACGCCGTGGGCGATTTCCTCAAAACGGAAGCTGGGGGCGGACCCGGCGGCGGCCTTCGGCGTCGCGGCTTCAGCCTCGGCGCTGCCGCCGAACAGCGCGACCGGCCCGACCAGCGCGCTCAGGGCGGAGGACGCCAGCATACCGCCGATCAAGCCACGGCGACCGACGCGCTCGTTCAGCACATCACCCAGGGTCGGGTTGGACGACGGGTTGATGCCGATGTCTTCCTGGCTGTCAAAGGTCAGGTATTTGGTGCCCTTGCGGGTGGTCTCTTCGCCGTTCATCGTGTGTGCCTCACCTGGTGCCGCCGGTGTTCGGGGCGTGTCTCTGGGTTGGCGTCACACTAGTTCGGCTCCATGACAGTTTCTTTGCGGCGACGTAACGGTCCGATGAAATGACGTACCGTCAGAGGGATTGCTCCTTGCGTTCGGCAAACAGCGCCAACGCGCGGTTGCGGGCCAGACCATGGTCGATGATCGGTTTGGGATAGGTCTCGCCCAACCGCAGCCCGGCCCGGCGCAGGACATCCGCCGGGGCCTCCCACGGCTTGTGAATCCAGCGGGATGGCAGGTGGCGCAGTTCGGGCACGAAGCGGCGGACGTAATCGCCCTCGGGGTCGAACTTCTCGCCCTGAAGCACCGGGTTGAAGACGCGGAAGAAGGGGGCGGCGTCGGCCCCGCAGCCCGCCACCCATTGCCAGCCCCCGGCGTTGTTGGCGGGATCGGCGTCCACCAGCGTGTCCCAGAACCATTGCTCCCCCACCTGCCAGGGCAGCAGCAGATCCTTGACCAGGAAGGACGCGGCGATCATCCGCACCCGGTTGTGCATCCACCCGGTTTCCCACAACTCGCGCATCCCGGCGTCGACGATGGGATAGCCGGTGCGGCCGCGCCGCCACGCCGCCAACCCATCCGCGTCCGACCGCCACGGGAAATCGGCGAATCGTTCGTCCAGCGGCTGGTCCAGCATGTGGGAGGCGTGGTGCAGCAGATGGTGGTTGAACTCGCGCCAGCCGATTTCCCGCAGGAAGGATTCGGCCCCCTTTTGCCGCTCCGGGTGGGCGTCGGCGCTGTGGCGGGTGGCGTGCCAGATCTGGCGCGGGCTGATTTCGCCAAAGGCCATATGGGGCGACAGCCGGGCGGTCCCCATCAGGTCCGGCCGGTCGCGGTCGCTGGCGTAGGTGGCGACCGGCCCGTCGAGGAAGGCCGACAGCCGCGCCCGCGCCGCCGCTTCGCCCGGGACCCAGGCCGCGCGCAGGCCCCCGGCCCAGTCCGGCGCGGTCGGCAGCAGGCCCCAACCCGCCAGCCGGTCGCTGGCCGGGGCGTTGGCCGGTGGGATCAGGCGGTCCGGAGCGGGCAGGGGGGCGGGCGGGGTCAGGCTGGCCGACAGGCTGCGCCAAAAGGGGGTGAAGACCTTGAACGGTCCGCCGCTCTTGTTCTGCACCGTCCAGGGTTCGGCCAGCAGATGGGCGCAAAAGCTGCGCGCCTCCACCCCGTCGCGCTTCAACCCGTCCTTGATCGCGGCGTCGCGGGCGGTGTGGATCGGGCTGTAACGCCGGTTCCACAGCACGGCTCCGGCCCCGCTCTCGCGCCGCAGGGCGTCGATCACCGCCGCCGGATCGCCCCGCCGCAGGATCAGCGGCGATCCCAGCGCCGCGCAGTCCGCCGCCAACCGCTCCAGGCTGCCGTGCAGCCACCAGCGCGACGCCCCGCCCAGCGGGCGCGGGTCGCCCGCCACCTCCTCCAACACGAAGAGCGGCAACACCGGCACGCCCTGGCTGGCGGCGGCGTGCAGCGCCGGGTTGTCCGACAGGCGCAAATCGGTGCTGCGGAACCAGACGATGACCGGGTTGGTCGTGTTGAAAGCGGACATGGTGGTGGCTCTCGCGGCGAAACGACGGGCAGGCCATCGGATATAGGCGGATCGCCCCGTTCGACCAGGGGGTTACAGGCCGCGATCCGGCGACAGACGGTCGCGGGGGAAGCGATGCAGCCGCCCGCGCGCCATCAACAGCGCCTCGAACCGGGGGGCGAGCAGCCCGGCGATGGCCGGGTGCAGCGCGTTCAGCCCGCCGGTGAAGGCCCCGAAGGCGGGCAGGATCAGCTTGACCCCGTCGGTGACGAAGCAGCGTTCGCGCACCCGCCGCCCGGCCAGCGCCAACGCCGCCGCAGGGTGCAGATGGCCGGAGATCTCGCCCGCCACACCCGGCTGCGCCTCGTGCCGGAAGACCAGCGGGCCGAGCGCGAGGTCGGCGACGATCCGGCCGCCCAGCCCATCGGGCGGGTGGGGGTCGTGGTTGCCGGTGATCCACACCCAATCGGTGGCGGCGGTCAGCGCCCGCAGGCGGTCGGCGTCCGCGCCGGTCAGGCGTTCCCCCGCCCGGCGGTCGTGGAAGCTGTCGCCCAGGCACAGGACGCGCCGGGGCCGCTCCCGTTCGATCACCGCCGCCAGCCGGTCGAGCGTGGCGCGGGTGTCGTAGGGCGGCAGCATCCGCCCGCGCGCGGCGAAGGCCGATCCCTTTTCCAGATGCAGATCGGCGACCGCCAGCACCCCTTCGTCGCGCCACAGCAGCGCGCCGGAGGCGTCGGCCAGCAACGGGACCCCGGCCAGCGTCAGCGCCGCTTGGCCGTCGTCGGTTGCCGGGGGTGTGGGAAAGCCCCTCACAACAAGCGCCCCTGCCGGTGATCAGGCCGGTTTGGCCCCCGTCGGTTTGGGGGCGAGGACGATTCCGCCATCGCTTCGGCCACCAGCTCCGCCGCTGCGGCGGCCAGCAATTCGTCGGTGGCCTCGCCGTCGATCCGCTCCCGCCCGATCTCCAGGATGACCGGCACGGCGAGTGGCGAAATCCGGTCGAGATCCTGCCGGGTGATCCGCCCGCGCACGCGCGCCAGGAAATCGGACAGGCGGCGGATGTCGGTCAGGCCGCCCGCCGCGTCCGCCCGTGTGGCCCGCAGCAGCACATGGTTGGGATCATGCTTGCGCAGCACGTCATAGATCAGATCCGACGAGACGGTGACTTGCCGTCCGTTTTTCTCCTGTCCGGGATGGCGGCGTTCGATCACCCCGGCGATCAGGGCGACGTTGCGGAAGGTTCGCCGCAGCATCGAGGATTCGTCCATCCAGGCTTCCAGATCGTCGCCCAGCATGTCCTGGTCGAACAGCGTGTCGAGCCGATCGGGGGAGCGCAGCGACCACACCGCCAGCGCATAATCGGTGGCGACGAAGCCCAGCGGACCCAAGCCCATCCGTTCCATCCGCCGGGTCAGCAGCATGCCCAGGGTCTGATGCGCGTTGCGCCCCTCGAAGGCGTAGGCAACAAGGAAACGCTTGCCGTTGCGGGGAAACAGCTCCACCAGCAGCCCGTCGCGGTCGGGCAGGACGGAGCGCTGGCGCTGCAACGCCAACCAGTCCCGCACGTCGTCGGGCAGGCCATCCCACGCCGCCGGATCGGCCAGCATCGCCCGCACCCGCTCGGCCAGATGGGTGGTCAACGGCAACCGGCCCCCGGCATAGGCGGGGATCTTCGGCTCGCCGGTTCCACCCTTGGCCACCTGCGCCTCCATCTCGCGCACGCCCAGGAATTTCAGCACCTGCCCGGCGAACAGGAAGGTGTCGCCCGGCGTCAGGCCCTGGATGAAATACTCCTCCACCTCGCCCAGCACCGGGCCACGGTTCAGGCGCACGCGCAACAGCGGTTCCTGCGTGATGGTCCCGACGTTCATCCGGTAGAGCCGGGCCACCGCCGCGCCGCTGATGGCGACGCGCCCATCCTCCCGCGTCCGCAGCCGTTGGAAGCGCTCATAGGCCCCCAGCGCGTAGCCGCCGGTCGCGACGAAATCCAACACGTCGTCGAAGCTGTCGCGGTCGAGATCGGCGTAGGGGGCGGCGGTGATGACCTCCTCATACAGATCATCGGGGCGGAAGGGGGCGGCGCAGGCCATGCCGAGGATGTGTTGCGCCAGCACGTCGAACCCGCCGGGGCGGGGCGTGTCGCCGTCCAACGCGTTGGCGCGCACGGCGTCCAGCGCGGCCCGGCATTCCAGCACCTCGAAGCGGTTGGCGGGGATCAGCAGGGCGCGGCTTGGCTCGTCCAGCCGGTGGTTCGCCCGGCCGATGCGCTGGATCAGGCGGCTCGATCCCTTGGGCGCGCCGATCTGCACCACCAGATCCACCGCCGCCCAATCGATGCCAAGGTCGAGCGAGGAGGTGGCGACCACCGCCCGCAAGTCCCCCCGGGCCATCGCCGCTTCCACCTTGCGCCGTTGCTCGACGGCGAGCGAGCCGTGGTGCAGGGCGATCGGCAGCGTCTCGTCGTTCACCTTCCACAGCGCCTGAAACACCATTTCGGCCTGCGCGCGGGTGTTGACGAAGATCAGCGTCGTCCGCTGCTGCCGGATGCGCTGGTACAGCTCCGCCATGGCGTGCAAAGCGCTGTGCCCGGCCCAGGGCAGGCGCGCCCGGCTGTCCAGGATGTCAATGGCGGGATCGGCTCCGCTGCGACCCTGGACCAGCCGGACATCGCCGTCACCCGCCCCACCACCCGCGCGACCGCTGCGCGACAGCCACGCCAGCAGGTGATCGGGATCGGCCACCGTCGCCGACAGCCCGACCCGCCGCGCCAGCGGGGCGAGCCGTGTCAACCGGGCCAACCCCAGGGCCAGCAGGTCGCCGCGCTTGGTCCCGGCCAGCGCGTGCAGTTCGTCCACGATGACGCAGCGCAGTCCGCCGAACAGCCGGGCGCTGTCGGCGTAGGACAGCAGCAGCGCCAGACTTTCCGGCGTGGTCATCAGGATGTGGGGCGGGTGGGCGCGCTGGCGGCGGCGCTTGGCCTCCGGCGTGTCGCCGGTGCGGGTTTCCGCCCGGATCGGCAGCCGCATTTCGGCGATGGGCGTTTCCAGATTGCGTTGAACATCCACCGCCAGCGCCTTCAGCGGCGAGATGTACAGCGTGTGCAGCCCATCGCGCGGGCGTTCCGCCAACTCGATCAGGGAGGGCAGGAACCCGGCCAGCGTCTTGCCGCCGCCGGTCGGCGCGATCAGCAGCGCGCTCGCCCCATCCGTCGCCGCCGCGACCATGGCGACCTGATGGGCGTGCGGCGACCACCCGCGCGACCGGAACCACGCCGCGACGTTGGCGGGGATGAGGTCGGTCAAGCCGGAACGCGGTTGGCCGCCAACGCCCGCAGATCGCGCAGCATGGCGTCGAACACCGGCCCCCAATCCTCGTCCGCACCCTGGCGATGGAGCCGCATCGACGGATACCAGGGGGTGCGGTCGCCCGTCATGCCGAAAACCCAGTAGGGAACACGCTGCAACAGCACCCACACCGGAACACCGAGCGTGCCGGTCAGGTGGGCGACCGAGCTGTCGGTCATCACCACCAGATCAAGCTGTTCGATCACCGCCGCCGTGTCGGCAAAATCGCTCATCTCCGGCCCCAACGGCGTGATCGGGGTTTCTGCGGGCAAGCGGGTCAGTTCGCCTTCCATCGGGCCTTTTTGCAGGCTGAAAAGGCGCAGGCCGGGAATGTCCAGCATCGGCAGGAAGCGGTCCAGGCTGGCCGCCCGGATGGCGTTGTCGGCAAAGGTCGGGCTGCCGCTCCACACAAAGCCGACGCGCAGGCGGCCGTCCCTGGGTCCCAGCAGGGCCGCCGCCTTGGCGCGGGCCTCGTCGGGGATGGTGAGGGGGTGCGGTGGCGGAATCCGGTCGATCCGGGTCTCAAAACACCGGGGCAGGCTCATGATCGAGCTGTGATAATGGTAAAGTGGCGGCGGCGTCTGGTCCCGCTCGATCCAGGAATCCACCCCGGGCAGGTTGGCGAACAGGCGACGCAACTCCGGCTGGCATTCAACGACGACGCGCTTGGCCCCGCGTTGCTTGAGCATCGGCAGGTAGCGCGCCATCAGCAGCGTGTCGCCGAACCCCTGCTCGACCGTGATCATGATGACCTTGCCGTCCAGCGGTTGACCCGACCAGCGGGTTCCCCGGTGAAGGCGGTAGACATACTCCCGCATGTCATAACGGGATTCGTAATCCTCCCAGCCATCCGCATAGTCACCACGATGCAGGCGAATCTGGGCGCGTGGCCAAGCGTGGGTTGAGGTTGTCGGATCCAAACGCACCAGCCAGTTCGTCAGCTTCAGAGCATCGTCAAAGGAGCCGGTTCGGAGTTGAGTGGAAACGCGGCTTCGGAGCCGTTCCGGCCCGGATGGTTCCAGCGCAATGGCGCGTTGGCTGGCGTGGATCGCCTCGGCGTGGCGGCTGGCGTTGGTGAAGGCCAAGGCCAAGGCGCTCCACGCCGCCGCGTGGTCCGGGGCGAGACGAACCGCCCGGTGCAGGCAGTTCCGCGCGTCGGGGTGACGGGCGCGGTCCAGCAATTCCCCGAGCACACGCCACCAGTCAGCGCTGTCCGGTGTCGCGGCGATTTGCGCGCGCGCTTGGTCCTGGGTCGGCTCCGGTGCAGGCCTCAGGCCCGCGTTGGGCGGAAAGGGCATCGCCGCGAGCGCTTCAACCGCCGGAACCATCATCGCGTCTGTCCTGTGTTGCTCTGTTGGTGTGCGGGGGGATCAGGCCGCCGTTTTCTTGCTGGCCCCGATCTTCGGTTCTTCGCCCTTCAGCAGGCGGCGGATGTTGGTCTCGTGGCGGATGAAGACCAGGACGGCGATGAACAGGCACAGGCCCGCCACCAGCGGCCCGCCGAAATACCAGCCGGTCAGCGGGCTGAGCGCGATGGCGGTCAAGGCCGACAACGACGAGATGCGGAACAGGGCCGCCATCGCCAGCCAGCTCAGGCAGGCCAGCAGCCCCACCGGCCAGCAGACGGCCAGCAGCACGCCCAGCGCGGTGGCGACGCCCTTGCCGCCCTTGAAGCCCAGCCAGACCGGGAAGCTGTGGCCCAGCATCGCCCCGCCCGCCGCCAGCACCGCCGCGAGCAGCGCTGTGTCCGGCCCGGCGAACCGTCCGGCCAGATCCAGCGCCACCAGGGCGGCGACGGCCCCCTTGCCGCTGTCCAGCAGCAGGGTGGCCAGCGCCAACGGCTTGTTGCCGGTGCGCAGGACGTTGGTGGCCCCGATGTTGCCGGATCCGATCTGGCGGATGTCGCCCAGACCGGCGATCCGGGTCAGCACCAGACCGAAGGGGATGGACCCCAGCAGATAGCCCAGCAGGGCGGCGGCTATGGCGGTCAGCACGGCGATCAACCCTCCGCCCAGACGGTGCGGCCATCGACGATGGTGCGCAACGGACGGCCCTGGACCGGACGCTTGTCAAAGGGCGAGTTCTTCGACTTCGACTTGAAGCGGCTGATGTCGATCTGCCACGGCTGATCGAGGTCGAACACCACCAGATCGGCGGCGGCCCCCTTGGCGATGCGGCCCAGCGGCAGGCCCAGAATGTCGGCGGGCTTCACGGTGACGCAGGCCAGCGCCTGCGACAGGCTCATCGCCCCCTTGTGCACCAGCTCCAGCATCAGCGGGAACAGGGTTTCCAGGCCGCTGATGCCGCAGGCGGCCTGCGCGAAGGGCAGGCGCTTCTGGTCCTGGTCCTGCGGCACATGGTCGGACGCGATGGCGTCGATGGTCCCGTCGGCCAAACCGGCGACGATGGCGCGGCGGTCCATTTCCCCGCGCAGCGGCGGCGACACCTTCGCAAACGTGCGGTAATCGCCAACATCCACCTCGGTCAACGCGAAGTAATGCGGGGCGGTGTCGCAGGTCACGCGCAGGCCGCGCGCCTTGGCCCGGCGGATCAGGTCAACCGACTCTCCGGTGGTGACGTGGGCAAAATGCAGCCGCCCGCCGGTCAGTTCCACCAGACGCAGATCGCGTTCGATCATGATGATCTCGGCCTCGCGCGGGATGCCGACCAACCCCAGGCGGGTGGCGATCTCGCCCGAATTCATCATGCCGCCGCCCAGGCTCGGCTCTTCGGGATGCTGAACGATCAGCTTGTCGAAGGTCTTGGCGTAGCTGAGCGCCCGGCGCATCGTCTTGGCGCTGCCGATGGCCTTGGTCCCGTCGGTGAAGGCGACCGCCCCGGCCTGGGCCAGCAGGCCCATTTCGGTGATCTCGTTGCCCTCGGTTCCGCGCGTGGCGGAGCCATAGGCGAAGACCTTGACCATCTTCGCCTCGCGGGCGCGGCGGGCGACGAACTCCAGCCCGGCGACCTCGTCCAGCACCGGGTCGGTGTTGGGCAGCAGGGCCATGGCGGTGATGCCACCGGCGGCGGCGGCGCGGGACGCGCTCTTGATCGTGTCCTTTTCCTCGTCGCCCGGCTCGCCGATCAGAACGCGCATGTCCACCAGACCGGGGGCCAGGCACAGGCCGGAGAGGTTGATCGCTTCCGCGTCGGCGGGTACGCCGCCCGCAAACAGGTCGGTGCCGAAATCAACGATCTTGCCGCCGTCTGTCAGCAGATCGGCGCGCTGGTCGAACCCGCTGGCCGGGTCGATCACGCGGGCGTTCAGATAGGCGACGCGGCTCATTGGTCAGCTTTCTGGCGGTCGGTGTTGCGGCGGTCACGGGTGAGCAGGTCAAGCACGGCCATGCGGACGGCGACCCCCAGCTCGACCTGATCGAGGATCATGGAGCGCTTGAGATCGTCGGCCACCTCCGAGTCGATCTCCACCCCGCGATTCATCGGGCCGGGGTGCATGATGACCGCGTCGGGCTTGGCGACCTCCAGCTTTTCGTAATCCAGGCCGTAGAAGTAGAAGTATTCCCGCGTGGACGGGATGAACTGGCCGCTCATCCGTTCGGTCTGAAGCCGCAGCATCATGACGACGTCGGCGTCCTTCAGCCCGGTCTTCATCGAATGATGGACCTCCACCCCCAGCCGGTCGATCTGGGCGGGCAGCAGGGTGGGCGGGGCGACGCAGCGCACCCGCGCGCCCATGGCGTTCAAAAGATGGATGTTGGAGCGCGCGACGCGGCTGTGCAGGATGTCGCCGCAGATCGCCACAATCAGCCCTTCCAGGCGGCCCAGACGGCGGCGGATCGCCAGCGCGTCCAACAGGGCCTGGGTCGGGTGTTCGTGATGGCCGTCCCCGGCGTTGATGACCGCGCAGTTGACCTTGTCGGCCAGCAGCTTCACCGCGCCGGAGTCGGCGTGGCGAACCACCAGCGCGTCCAGATGCATGGCGTTGAGCGTCATCGCCGTGTCGATCAGCGTTTCGCCCTTCTTCACCGAGCTGCCGTCCGACGACATGTTGATGACGTCGGCCCCCAGCCGCTTGCCCGCCAGCTCGAAGCTGGTGCGCGTGCGGGTGGAGTTCTCGAAGAACAGGTTCACCAGCGTCCGCCCGTCGAGAAGGGACGACTTCTTCACGGGCTGGCGGTTCTGCTCGACGTAACCGTTGGCGAGGTCGAGGATCTGGGTGATCTCGGCGGACCGCAACCCCTCGATGCCGAGAAGGTGGCGGTGCGGGAAGATCGCGTCGGTGGTGGGGTTCGCGCTCATGGGCGCGGACTATAGGAGCGGGGCGGGACGCCCGCAAGCGCCCCGACAGCCACCCACACAGCCCCACGGTCAAGGGGTGCGCTCGGCTTCTTCGAACAGCCAGTCGCGGAAGGCTTTGACCTTGGGACGGCTGAAATAATGGGGTGGGGCGGCGACGTAATAGGCCAGGCTGCCGGGCATGTGGACGTCGAACAGACGCACCAGCCGCCCGGCGGCGATGTCGTCGGCGACCAGCACGCCGCGCGCCAGCGCGATGCCGTGGCCGCTCATCGCCGCCTGAAGGGTGAAGGACGAATCGTCGAACCGCAAACCGCGCTCCACATCCGCCCCGTCGATCCCCGCCGCCCGGAACCAGACCGCCCAGGAGATGTTGTAATCGTCGTGCAGCAGCGTGTGGTGGCGCAGATCCTCTGGGCAGGTCAGCGGCGGCCCGTTCCTCAGCAGCGACGGGTGGCCGACGGGAAAGATGTCCTCCGTCAGCAGCCGTTCCACCTGCAAATCCGGCCAATGACCGTTGCCGAAGCGGATCGCCAGATCGACGTCCTGCCGGGTGAAATCGACGATCTGCGTCGTGCTCTGCACTCGCACATCCAGATCGGGATGACGCTTTTGAAAGCGCATCAGGCGCGGGACCAGCCATTTCGACGCGAAGCTGGGCATGGCGGAGATGGTCAACGGCCCGGTGCTGTCGTTGCGGATCAGCTTTTCGGTGGCTTGCGCCAGGGTGTCCAGCGCCTCCCGCACCGAGGGGACGTAGCTTTGCCCGGCCTCCGTCAGGGCCAGCGCCCGGTTCATTCGACGAAACAGGGGTAATCCGAGCCATTCCTCCAGCGCCTTGATCTGGTGGCTGACGGCGGCCTGGGTGACGTGCAGTTCCTCGGCCGCCTTGGTGAAGGACAGATGGCGGGCGGCGGCGTCGAAGGCGCGCACCGCGTTCAGCGGGGGCAGGCGGCGGGGCATGGCGAACCAACAGGAGGGGGAGGACGGGCGGCGATTCGGATTAGCTTTCCTAATTCAGTCTATGAGAAAGCGTCGTTTGCCCGCAAGGACCGGGTGGTTCAAGGTTGGTTCCACGAGCGAGGGTGAGCGCAGCAACGGCCCCCAACCACCGCCGAAGCAACCACCACCCATCCGTGACGGAGCGAGATCATGAGCCAGAGCACCCAATCCCCCATCACCCTGTCCGGTTCCAGCGCGACGCGTGTCGGTGGTGGCCTTGGCGGGGTCGTCACCGCGCTGTTCGATGGTTTGGCGACCTGGGCCGACCGCCGCCGTCAGCGTCGCACGCTGACCCAGATGCCCGATCACCTGTTGGCCGACATCGGCCTGTCGCGCGCCGACGCCGAACAGGAAGTCACCAAGCCGTTCTGGCGGGGGTGAGAGCGTTGAGCGACGCACCGAACCCAGCCCCAGAATTGACCGGGCGCTGCCTGTGCGGCGGCGTCCGGTTCCATCTGACCGAACGGCCCCTGGGGGTGGCGAACTGCCATTGCGGGCAGTGCCGCCGCTTCCATGGCCATGTCGGGGCCTATGTCAGCCTACCGCGCCCGGCGGTGGTGTTCGACTCGGACGACAGCCTGCGCTGGTTCCGCTCCTCCGACCACGCCCAACGCGGCTTTTGCGGTGTGTGCGGCTCGTCCCTGTTCTGGATGGGCGACAGCGGTGGGCGGCTCGACGTTGCGGCGGGCTGCCTGGACGCGCCGACCGGCCTGATCACCCTGCGGCACATCTTCGTCGCCGATCAGGGGGATTATTACCGCATCCCCGATGACTCCCTGGACCGCTTCCCCGCGACCACCACCCCGTCCGCCTGAGCCTTTTCCGCCGCTGTGCTGTTCGGTCGCAGGTGATGCGCGCGGATCGCACAGCGCTTTCGGTTGACCGGGTCGGGGATGGGTGAGAATGATTGTCAGGTGCACATCTGTTTCCTGCCCTGAGGTCGTTTCCCACCATGCGTCACCGGATCGCTCGTCTGACCCTGAGCGCGGCGCTGCTGCTGCCGGTTGCTCCCGCGTTCGTCACCCCCGTGTGGGCCGACGACGCGCCGATCACCATTATCATCAAGGATCACAGATTCGATCCGGTCGAGGTGAAGGTCCCCGCCAACAAGCGGGTGACGCTGCTGGTGGACAACCAGGACGCCACCTCCGAAGAGTTTGAAAGCGCCGAACTGAAGGTCGAAAAGATCGTCGGCGGCCGCAAACAGATCAAGGTCGCCATCGGGCCGTTGAAGCCCGGCAAATACCCGTTCTTCGGGGAATTCCACGAGGCCACGGCCAAAGGGACCGTCATCGCCGAGTGACCGTCATCGCCGAGTGACCGTCATCGCCGCGTGACGTGTCCGCGCGTCCCTTCGGCCTCTGTTCCGCGTTCTGATTCCCGCAGCGGGAGAATCCCATGCTTGCCAGTCTCATCATTGTCTTCCGCGAGGTGCTGGAGGCCGGTCTGATCGTCGGCATCGTTCTGGCGGCGACGGAGGGCGTGGCCGGGCGCGGGCGCTGGGTGACGATGGGCATCGCCGCCGGGATCCTCGGATCCTGCGTTGTGGCCTGGTTCGCCGACGCCATCAGCGGCCTGTTCGCCGACACCGGGCAGGAGCTGTTCAACGCCGGTGTGCTGCTGGTCGCCGTGGCCATGTTGGCGTGGCACAACGCCTGGATGGCCCAGCATGGGCGGGAGATCGCCCGCGATATGGCGGCCATGGGCCGCGCGGTGTCGAGCGGTGAGCGGTCGCTCGCCGCGCTGGCGGTGGTGATCGGCGTGGCGGTGCTGCGCGAGGGGGCGGAGGTCGTTCTGTTCCTTACCGGCATCCTGGCGTCGGAGGAGGGCGGTGTCGGCACCGTCCTGGCCGGTGGGCTGGGCGGCGTGGCGTTGGGCGCGCTGATGTCGGCCCTGATGTACGCGGGTTTGCTGCGCATCCCCACGCGCCACCTGTTCCGGGTGACGACGTGGCTGTTGACCCTGCTGGCGGCGGGCATGGCCGCCACCGCCGTGTCCTTTCTGGCCCAGGCCGGGGTTTTGGAACGCGGCGGGGACATCCTGTGGGACAGCTCCGGCCTGCTGCGCGACAAGAGCGTGATCGGGCAGGCGCTGCACGTCCTGATCGGCTACACCGACCGCCCGACCGAAGCCCAGCTTCTCGCCTATCTCGCCACCGTCGTGGCCATTCTCGGCCTGACCCGTCTTGCGGCGGGATCGGCCCAGCCGGTCCGCCGCGCGGCCAACCCGGCGGAGTGACCGGCCTCTTTGGTTTTGGCCTCAGCGATCCCGGCCTCAGCGATCCCGGTTGAAACGGTCCTCGCCGAAACGGTCCTCGTCGTCGTTGTCGGTGTCCTCGGCGTCGTCCTGTTCAGCCTGACGGCGCTGGTTGGCCAGCATGTCGAGCGCGCCTTGCAGGATGTAGGCGGCGGCCATCTTGTCCACCACCTCGTCGCGCCGTTTGCGGGTCATGTCGGCCTCGCCGATCATGAAGCGTTCAACCGCCGAGGTGGACAGACGTTCGTCCCAAAAGGCGATCTGCGCGTCCCAACCCAGCAGGTCGGCGCGCTCCAACAGGTTCTTGGCGAAGGCGCGCACGGATTCGGCGCGCGGGCCTTCGGTGCCGTCCATGTTCAGCGGCAGGCCGATGACCAGACCGCCGACGCTGTAATCGCGAATGGTCCGCGCCAGCTCGCGCGCGTCCTGGGTGAATTTGGTGCGCATCAGCACCCCGATGGGGGAGGCGACGACCAGACCGGGGTCGGCCACCGCCAGACCAACGGTTTTGCTGCCAACATCCAGCCCCAGCAGGCGTTGGCCACGGCCCAGCCGGGCCGCAAGTTCGGAAAGCTCGTGTATCATGCCGGGACCATAAGTCCCCAGCGCCCGCCCGGCAAGACCGCGCGCGGCTCCCAGGGCAATCGCTTGAAGCCGCTTGAAGCATCGTGCGTGCGACCGGAACAAGATTCACCACGGATTTCGCGGATTTTCCCACGGATTTCGCGGAACCCGTCTCAGAGCCATCCTGTTTGCGATCCGGCGACAAACCTCATGACCGGATGCAGGATGGGGTTGGGGGCGAAAATCCGTGCAATCCCTCATTTTTTCCGTGAAATCCGTGTCCATTCTTGCTTGCGTCGTGAGGATCGCCTGGTCAAGCGATTGCCCTGGCGCGACTCCCGTCCCGCCGCCGGTTGATCGACCCGGTCCATACGGTGGCGTTCCGCGCGTTTTCCGCCACGCCGACATGCGCCACGCACTATGGCAGCGCAGCATCGGTTGGGTGACAAGCCCCGCTGTTGGCGGTACGGTGCGCACTCGCTTTGCCGAGGCCCGCCGTTTCAACCCCGTTTGGGGCGGACGGGCCATTGACCAAGACGGATGCCGACCGTGACCAAGCTCTCGCTCTCCAAGGACAAGATCAACATCCTCCTGTTGGAAGGTGTTCACGACAACGCCATCGAGGAACTGGCGCGGGGCGGTTACGCCTCCGTCGAGCGCCTGCCGCGCGCGTTGGACGAAGCGGAATTGCTGGAGCGCATCGGCTCCGTCCACATTCTCGGCATCCGGTCGCGCACCCATCTGACCGCCCGCGTGCTGGAAGCCGCGACGAAGCTGATGGCCGTCGGCTGCTTCTGCATCGGCACCAATCAGGTCGATCTGAAGGCGGCCCGCCGTCTGGGCATTCCCGTCTTCAACGCCCCCTATTCCAACACCCGGTCGGTGGCGGAACTGGTGATCGGCGAGATCATCATGCTGATGCGCGGCATCTTCGAAAAGTCGGCGCTGGTCCATGGCGGCGGCTGGATGAAGTCGGCCAAGGATTCCTACGAGATCCGTGGCAAGACGCTGGGCATCATCGGCTATGGCCACATCGGCACCCAGGTGTCGATCCTGGCCGAAGCCATGGGCATGCAGGTCCGTTACTACGACGTCGTGCGCAAACTGGCGCTGGGCAACGCCCGCCCCTGCGATTCGCTGGAAGAGCTGTTGTCGGTGTCCGACGTCGTCACCCTGCACGTTCCCGACACCCCGCAGACCCGCAACATGATCGGTGCGGCGGAACTGGCGGCGATGAAGCCGCGCAGCCACCTCATCAACGCCGCGCGCGGTCAGGTGGTGGACATCGAGGCGCTGGCCGCCGCGATGACGCGCGACCACATCATCGGGGCCGCCATCGACGTGTTCCCGAAGGAGCCGGGGGCCGACAACGAGGTGTTCGAAAGCGCCCTGCGCGGCATCAAGACCGCCATCCTCACCCCGCACATCGGCGGTTCGACGGTGGAGGCGCAGGCCAACATCGGCACCGAGGTGGCGCAGAAGCTGATCGAATACTCCGACAACGGGTCCACCGTCGGCGCGGTCAACTTCCCGCAAGCCGCCCTGCCGATCCAGGCCGGTTGCACCCGCTTCCTGCACGTCCACGAAAACCGCCCGGGCATGCTGCGCAAGGTGAACGAGGTGTTTTCGGGCCGTGACCTGAACATCGCCGCCCAGTTCCTGCAAACCGATCCCGAGCTTGGCTATGTCGTCGTCGATGTGGACGGCGAGGTGGACGAGTTGGAGGTTTACAACGACCTGCGCGCGATCGAAGGCACGCTGAAGGCGCGTTTCCTGTTCCCGAGCAAGCGTTAAGAGACAGTGGGGCTTGCCGATGGGCGGTGGCGGGGCGATATGGCTCGCATGACCGCTCATCGGCTTTGCCCTTCCGGATTTTCCTTTTCCGGGCTGTTCCGTTCCGGTGTCTGCGCTGCGCTGCTGGGTTGGTTTATCTTGCCAACCAGCGCCGTGGCGCAAAGCTGCCCGCCAATGGCGCGGGCCACCCTGTCGTTTGAGGTCGCGCTTGCCCCCATCGAGCGCAACGACGGCCTGTCCATCGCCCAGCTCGCCCGTCAGCCGGGGCGTGCGCCGGGGCCGGCGGGATCGGCGCGCGGCCATGTGCTGGGGCTGACCCAGGCCCGTTACGGCGAACAATCGCAAATCAGCGCCCAGTTCCAGCCGATGAGCGACGGCAGCTTTTGCGCCTCGCTGAAGACCCTGACGGTGTCCTTTGGTTTTCAGCAGCGCGTGGTTCTGGTGGCCCGCGAATTGCCGATCGCAAGCTGCATCTTCCGCGAGGTGCTGGAGCACGAGATGAAGCACATCGCGGTGGACGAGGCGCTGTTGCGCGAGGCCGCCCCGCAAATCCGCCGTCGCCTGGACGAGGCGTTGGCCCAGATCGAGCCGGTGCGCGTGCGCGGCGAAAACCAGGCGATGCAAGCCTTCCGCCACCGCCTTGACGGGACCATGCGCGCGATCATGCAGGAATTCGGGCGGGAGCGTGACCAGCGTCAGGCCCAGGTCGACACCGCCGAGGAGTATGAGCGGGTGTCCAAATCCTGCGGCGGCGAGGTCCGCGATTATCTGCCCAAGCCGCCGACACGGCGGCAGGGCTGATGCGGGACCAAGTCAGGCGTCAACGATCCCCCTCTGCGGACTCACTCCGGTTGTTCTGGCGGGCGTGGCGCAGCGCCCAAAACACCAGGATCGTCAGGAGGCCGAGGAGCAGGGCGGCCGCGCCGAGGACCGTTTGGTGGGCGCTGGAAAAGGCGCGCGTCGCCGTCGCGACGATGGCCTCCCCCTCCGCGCCGCCAATCGCCTGAGCGGCGGTCATCGCGTCGTTGATTGAATTCGCCGCTGTCGCTGGAACGGAGCCAAGGACACCCATCGCGCCCGTAAAGTGGGCGTGATACGCGGCCCCCAGCAACACCCCGAAAAAGGTGATCCCAAGCCCAGCGCCAAGTTCATAGCCGGTCGCCTCAAGGGAACCGGCGGCCCCCGCCTTGTCGGTGGGCGCGCTGCTCATGATGGCGACGGACGAGGCCAGCAGGCCGCAGCCCAACGCCGTCCCAAGCAGGCCAAGCAACGCGGCGGCGACGAGGGGGGAGGCGTCGACGCTCACGCGCCCAAGCAGGAAGAAGGACGCCGCCGCCGCGCCCATGCTGGCCGTCGCGACCGCGCGCAGGCCGAAACGTTCGGTGAGCATCCCGGACAAGGGGCTGACAGCGGCGGATGCGGCGGCCAGCGGCAGCATGAACAGCCCCGCTTCCAGCGGCGTCTTGCCGAAGACATATTGAAGCTCCTGCGCCAGGACCAGCTCAAAGCCCGCCATCGCGCCGGACGCGACGAAGGCCATCAGCAGGCCGACGCTGAAGACGGGCGCGGCGAACAGCGACAGATCCAGCATCGGTGTGGCCGACACCCGTTGAATCCGGGCGAACCAAACGAGCATGCCAACGCCGAGAAGCAGCGTCAGCGTCCCGAAGGCCCCTTCGCCGGTCGGCATGAAGCCCGATTTGATGGCGTAGGCGGTGGCGATCAAGCCGACGATGAGGATCAACGCCTGTCGGATGTTCCAAGGTCCCAGCGGTTTGGACGGCTGACGGGGCAGGACGAACCAGGCGGTCGGCAGGACCACCAGCATGACCGGCAGGTTGATGAGGAAAACCGACCCCCACCAGAAATGTTCCAGCAGGGCACCCCCGGCGACTGGCCCCAAAGCCGCGCCAACCGACGCGACGGCGCTCCAGACGCCAAGGCCCAAGGCGCGCTCCCGTTCATCCTCGAAGCTCTGGCGGATCAGCGCCAGAATCGAGGGCATGATCATCGACCCGCCAACCGCCATCAGGGCGCGGGCGGCGATGAGAACCAAAGGCGTGGGCGAGAAGGCGGCCATCACCGAGGCGATGGTGAAGATGGACAACCCGATCAGCATCATCGGGCGATGGCCGACGCGGTCGGCCAACGTGCCCATCGGCACCAGAAGCCCGGCCATCATCAGCGAATAGATGTCGATGATCCAGAGCACTTCGGTCCCGGACGCGCCAAGCCCGGCGGTCAGCGAGGGGACGGCGATGTGCAGAATCGTCATGTCGATGACGATTGGAATGAAGGCGAGAATGACGGTGGCGAGAACCAGCCATCGGTTTGACTGCAGATGCACGATACACTCCTTGTGGGGCGTTCACAGGCCCCAACACAGGGGCTATATATAAATCCGTCCGGACGGATTGAAAAGAGGGGATCCGAGTGGGAAGACGTCAGTCGATTGATCGCGACAGCGTTCTGGACGCCGCCGAACGGGTTGTGGCGCGGGACGGGGCGCTGGCCCTCACCCTGGACGCCGTCGCCACGGAGGCGGGCGTCAGCAAAGGCGGCGTGCAATATTGCTACACCACGAAAGACGCGCTGATCGAGGCGATGGTCGATCGGGTCATGACGAGCTACGACGACAGCGTGAAACGCTACATGGCGGCCCATTCGGGCGAGCCGTCGGCCCGCGTTCTGGCGCATGTCGAGGCCACGCGGGCCGAAGACGTTGCCAGCGGTGCCCGATCCTCCGCGCTGCTGGCGTCGCTGGTCCGCGCGCCCGACTATCAGCGCGCGATCAAACAGGGGTATCGGGAGATCTTTGACGGCGTTGACGCCGGTTCCAACGCGGATTCCGGCACCAATGCCAGCGCCAGGGACCGGGCGCTCATCGCGATGCTGGCCGCCGAGGGCGCGTTCCTGTTGCGCGGCCTGGGCCTGCACGACATCGGCGAACAGGAGTGGGAGCGGGTCTTCGCCGCGATCCGCACACTCGTCACGGACGCGCCCGCGCCGACCGAATAAAACGGCGCGCCGGTCCGTCACACCCCCCGCCATGCGGGAGGTGTGACGGACGGAGCGTCAGGCCGCCGCCTTGTCGGCCATGAAGCCGACGAAGCGGTCGAACAGATAATGGCTGTCCTGCGGGCCGGGCGAGGCTTCCGGGTGGTACTGCACCGAGAAGACCGGCTTGCCGGTCAGGCGGATGCCCTCGTTGCTGCCGTCGAACAGGCTGACATGAGTGACTTCGGCGTCGGCGGGCAGCGATTCCGGTAGAACGACGAAGCCGTGGTTCTGGCTGGTGATCTCAACCCGGCCCGAGGCCAAATCCTTGACCGGGTGGTTGGCCCCGCGATGGCCCAGCGGCATCTTGGCGGTCTTGGCCCCCAGCGCCAGCGACAGCATTTGGTGGCCCAGGCAAATGCCGAAGATCGGCAGGCCGGTGGCCAGCAGCGCCTGGATGGTCGGCACGGCGTAGACGCCGGTGGCGGCGGGGTCGCCGGGGCCGTTCGACAGGAACACGCCGTCGGGCTTGTGACGCAGCACGTCGTCGGCGCTGGCGGTCGCCGGGACCACCGTCACCTTGCAGCCAGCGGCGGCGAGGCAGCGCAGGATGTTGCGCTTGGCCCCGTAATCGATGGCGACGACGTGGAATTTCGGATCCGTCTGGGTGGCGTAGCCGCCGGAGATGCTCCAGGCCGCCTCGTCCCAGCCATAGGTCTGGCGGCAGGACACGTCCTTGGCCAAATCCATGCCCTCCAGGCCGGGCCAGTTTTTGGCCTTGGCGACCAGCGCGTCGAGGTCGAACACCCCGTCCGGCGCGTGGGCGACGACGCCGTTGGGCGCGCCCTGGTCGCGGATGCGGCGGGTCAGGCGGCGGGTGTCGATGCCGCTCAGGCCGATCAGGTTGTTTTTCTTCAACCAGCCGTCCAGATGGTCGTTGGCGCGCCAGTTCGACGGGTCGGTGATGTCGGCGCGCAGGATCAGGCCCCGCGCCGCCGGAGTCACCGTCTCGATGTCTTCGGCGTTGGTGCCGGTGTTGCCGATGTGCGGGAAGGTGAAGGTGATGATCTGCCCGGCGTAGCTGGGGTCGGTCAGGATTTCCTGATAACCGGTCATCGAGGTGTTGAAGCACACCTCGCCCACCGAATCCCCGACGGCCCCGATGCCTCGGCCACGGAACACGGTGCCGTCAGCCAGAACCAGCACGCCGGTGTGAACGGCCTTGTCGGAGGGGGGAGAGGCGAGAGTCATTCCGTTGGACCTTCCAAAAACCGCGACCGTCGACGGATCGACCAAAACGGATCGACCAGATGGGGCGGGCGGAACGGCGACGGTCTGGCGTCCCACCGGGCGCGCGCGCAGACCCGCTCGCACCCCATCCCCGCCAAACAGTCGGGCGGTGATGGGATCGAGTGGGCGGGTCAGGGCAAGCCGGACATCGTATAGGACGAATGGCCGACCGATTTCCAGCAATAGCTTTGCAGGGCGGCGTTGCGGTTGTGCTTTCCCCCGCAAATCTGTGAACCTGGCCAGTCGCCCGACCCAGCCAATCGGCAGGCGGGAGTCGCGCATGGGCGGCCGCCGCACTATATAAGGCGTGACCTTTGATGGGCGATTGCCGATAGTCGCCCGCCGCCGATGGCCCGCCGCTGATGGCCCCAGGTGCCGTCGGCCAGACGATGAGGAACAGGAACATGCTGCGCACCCGGTTGAACGATGCCTTGAAGGAGTCCATGCGCGCCAAGGACGCGCGCGCCGTCTCCACCCTCCGCATGGTCCTGGCGGGCCTGAAGGACCGGGACATCGCCGCCCGCACGCGCGGCGTCACCGACGGCATCGACGATGGCGAGGTCATGTCGATGCTGCAAACCCTCATCAAGCAGCGCAACGAATCGGCGACGATGTACGATCAGGGCGGCCGCCCCGAACTCGCCCAGCAGGAGCGGGAGGAGATCGCCGTCATCGAACGCTTCCTGCCCAAGCAATTGTCGGAGGAGGAGGTCAACGCCGCCATCGCCGCCATCGTGGCGGAGTTGGGGGCCACCTCGATCAAGGACATGGGCAAGGTGATGGCGGAGTTGAAGACCCGGCACGCGGGCGAGATGGATTTCGCCAAGGCCGGGCCGCTGGTCAAGCAACGTCTGTCGGCGTGATGTGAGACCGCCCGTTGCCGGGAGGTTCCGCGCACCGGGTCGCCGCCGCCGCTGATGCGGCGCGCGGCGATCCGCGTTACGCTGCCCCCGCATGATCCGGTGATGTGACCCATGGCCTTCCCCCCCCAATTCCTGGAAGAGCTTCGCAACCGGCTGGCCCTGTCGGACGTGGTGTCCAAACGGCTGCGCCTGATTCGCGCCGGTCGGGAGTTCAAGGCCCCGTGCCCCTTCCACAATGAAAAATCCCCCTCCTTCTACGTCAACGACCAGAAGGGGTTCTTCCATTGTCTGGCGGCGGAAACCCGTGTGCTGCTGCGCGACGGGGAACGGGCGATTGCCGATTTGGCCGGAACGACGCAAACGGTGCTGACACGCGGCGGTGTCTGGGTTCCGGCGGAGTTCCAGTCCTATGGCGTCCAAAAACTTCACCGCATCACGCTGACGCGCAACGGCCAGACGAAAATTCTTCACGCCACCGCCGGGCATCGCTGGTTTGTGCGTGGGGCGCAAGGCGATGTGCTGACCACCGCGTTGCGGCCGGGGCATCGACTTGAGGCGGTTCTTCCCGAAGCGCGTCAGGATTGGACCCTGGATCCCGATGGTGTTGCCCACGGCGTGGTGTTTGGCGACGGATCGGTCGATAAGGGCGGTTACGGTCACGTTCACCTGCATGGCGACAAGGACCGCGTGCTGGCGGAATGGTTTCCCAACCAATCGCCGCAGCCCCGCCTGACGGAGACTGGAAAACCCTATCTGCGGATTTATGGCGGAAAATCCTTCGGCCACATGAAGGCTGTTCCATCTCTGGACAGCGATGACTCCTATCTGTTGGGATTCTTGGCTGGATACATCGCTGCCGATGGTCATGTGGCCAAAGATGGAACGGTGATGCTGCACAGCGCCAACCGGGCGCATCTGGAATGGGTGCGCACCGCCGCCTTGCGACTGGGCATCGGCACCTATGGCATCACGATGGCGACGCGCCAAGGTTTGGCGGCGGAGATGCGGGACATTTTCCGCGTCCATTTTGTGCCGTCCACGCTGCACCCGGCCCTGTTTTTGGGCGAAACCGCGCGCCAGCGGTTCGAAGCCGCCGACAAATCCTTTGGACGGCTGCGTTGGGTGGTGGAGTCGGTTGAGGAGACGGAGCGGGAGGAAGAGGTCTTTTGCGCCAGCGTGCCGGGTGAACACGCCTTTGCGTTGGAAGACAACATCCTCACCGGAAACTGCTTTGGTTGCGGGGCGCACGGCGACGTCATCGGCTTTGTCATGCGCCACGACAACCTCGCCTTTCCCGAGGCGGTGGAGCATCTGGCGGGTGAGGCCGGGTTGCCGGTTCCGCGCCCGACGGAGGAGGACCGGCACCATTACGAACGCCGCAAGACCCTGCATGATCTGGTCGAGCAGGCGGCGCGCTGGTTCGAACAGCAATTGCAGAGCGGGGCCGGGCGGGCCGGGTTGGAGTATCTGCGGCGGCGTGGGTTGGATGGCGAGGCGCTGGCGCGCTTCCGGCTGGGCTTCGCCCCCGGCGATTCCGGCGCGTTGCGCCAGCATCTGCTGCGGCTGAAGTTCGACGAGGAGGACATGGTCACGGCGGGGCTGCTGAAGCGGCCCGACGATGGCCGCACCGCCTACAGCTTCTTCCGCAACCGCGTGATGTTCCCCGTCACCGACCGGCGCGGGCAGGTCGTCGCCTTTGGCGGGCGCATTCTGGAGGGCGACGGGCCGAAATACGTCAACACGCCCGACACGCCGCTGTTCCACAAGGGAACGCTGCTCTATGGCCTGTCGCGCGCCCGGCAGGCGGCGGCGGATGGCAAGCCGGTGATCGTCGCCGAAGGCTATATGGACGTCATCGCCCTGGTGCGCGCCGGGTTCGAGGGCGCGGTGGCCCCGCTGGGCACAGCCTTGACCGAAACCCAGGTGCAGGAGCTGTGGAAGCTGATCCCGGCGTCGGAAAAGATCCCCCACCTCTGTTTTGACGGCGACAACGCCGGGCGGCGCGCGGCGTGGCGGGCGGTGGAGCGCATTCTGCCCCATCTGGCCCCCGGCCAATCGGCCCGCGTCGTCTTCATGCCGGAGGGTGAGGACCCCGACAGCCTGATCCGCGCCCATGGGCCAAAGGCGATGACCGGGCTGTTGGAGCAGGCGATTCCGCTCTCCGACGCGCTGTGGCGGATGGAGACGGAGGGGCGTCCCACCGACACGCCGGAAGCCAAGGCGGCGGTCAAGGCGGCGCTGGAGGCGCGCGTGGCCACCATCGCCGACCGCGACGTTCAGGGCTTTTACCGCACCGAAATGCGCCGCCGGGTGGACGAGGCCTTTGCTCCACCCGCGCGCGACCGGGGCGGGCGCGGTCCCTGGGTTCCGGGCCGCCGTCCGGGCGAACCGCCGCGCCGCCATGTGCCGGGCACGCCGGGGCGCTTGACCGCCAAGCCGATCGGGCAGGGGCGGGCCAGCGTGGCCCGGCTGGGGGCGGTGCGCGAACGGATTCTGCTTGCCACCCTCATCAATCACCCGGAACTGTTCGGCGAGGTCGGGGAATCGCTGGGTCTGTTGCCGTTGGGCGACCCTGAGATGGAAAAATTGCGCTGGGCGGTGCAGGAATGCCTGTCGGACGACCGCAACCGCGACTCGGGACTTGACGCGGCTGCCCTTTGTCGCCACTTGTCTTCCGCTGGTCAGGAGGAGCTGGTCAGCGCGTTGCTGAGTGAATCGACCTACGTTCACGCCGCCTTCGCCCGCCCGGACGCCTCGACCGACGAGGCGCGGAAGGGCTGGTGGCCGACGTGGCAGCATCTGCTTCACCGGCGGATGCTCGACGATCTCAGGGAGGCCAAGGCGGCTCTGACCCGTGACAACAGCGAGGCCAACCTCGCGCGGGTCGTGGCGCTTCAACAGGAGGTCATCAAGTCCGCGATGGGAATGACGGATGGCGATGATTCGGACGATCTCTGACCGCGCAGGCGGTCGTCGTCGGTTGGGCCGCAAGGCGGGTACAGAGCGTGTGGGTGGGGGCGGACGGTGCGGGCAACCGCGACCGGGCGTCCTCTTCGTATTTTTTTCACTGGGGTAATGCGGGGGCACCGATCGCATGGCCACGAAAGCTGCGAACAGCGTGGAAGTTTCCGAAACGCGGGAGGAATCCGGCGACGGTCCTCTGATGGATGGCATGGGTCTTGCCGTCAAGAAGATGATCGCGCGCGGGAAAGAGCGCGGGTATGTCACCTATGACGAGCTGAACGCAGCTCTGCCGCAGGACTCGTCGTCCTCCGAGCAGATCGAAGACACGATGGCGATGCTGTCCGAAATGGGCATCAACATCGTCGAATCGGAAGAGCAGGATTCGGAAGGCAGCGCCGAAGCGACCAACGACGGCGAAGGCCGGTCGTCGGGCAACCTCGACGACGATGACATCGGCCGCACCGATGATCCCGTGCGCATGTATCTGCGCGAAATGGGGTCGGTGGAGCTGCTGTCCCGCGAGGGCGAAATCGCCATCGCCAAGCGCATCGAAGCCGGGCGCGAGATGATGATCGGCGCGATTTGCGAATCGCCGCTGACCATCCGCGCGATCCTTGAGTGGCACGACGCCCTCATGGAAGGCAAAATGCTGCTGCGCGACATCATCGATCTCGACGCCACCTATGGCGGCGGTCCCGATGGTGAGGAGATGCCGGAGGCGCTGGCCGAAGCGGTCGAGGGTGCCGTCGCCGCTCCCGCCGGGGAAGAGGGCGACGAACCGCCGCCGCCGCGCCCCGAAGGCGAGGGCGAAGAGGGCGAGGAAGGGGAAGAGGGCGAAAACAGCCTGTCCCTGTCGGCCATGGAAGCCGCGCTGAAGCCGCAGGTCATCGAGACCTTCGAAAGCATCAAGGCAACCTACGACAAGCTGCACAAGATTCACGAATCCCGCATCGCCGCGATGCAGCGTGGCGAGGACGTGACCAAGCAGACCGACAAGAAGTATGAAAAGCTGAAGCTCGAAATGGTCGAGCTGATGAACACGGTGCGCCTGAACAACCAGCGCATCGAACAGTTGGTCGAACAGCTTTACATTCTGAACCGCAAGCTGACCGGTTTCGAAGGCCGCTTGCTGCGCATGGCCACCGATTGCCGTGTGAAGCGTGAGGACTTCCTGAACCAGTATTTCGGGCACGAGCTGGATCCGGGTTGGCTGGACCGCATCCGTGGCCTGAACCCCAAGACCTGGGGCAAGTTCGCCGAGAAGTACGACGCCGACATCCGCAAGGTGCGTGAAGGCATTTCCGGCGTGGCCGAAGAAGGCCGTCTGCCGATCAGCGAATTCCGCCGCATCGTCTCCACGGTGCAGAAGGGCGAGAAGGAAGCCAGCCGCGCCAAGAAGGAAATGGTCGAGGCGAACCTGCGTCTCGTCATCTCCATCGCCAAGAAATACACGAACCGTGGCCTGCAATTCCTGGATTTGATCCAGGAGGGCAACATCGGCTTGATGAAGGCGGTGGACAAGTTCGAGTATCGGCGCGGCTACAAATTCTCCACCCACGCCACCTGGTGGATTCGTCCGGCCATCACCCGTTCCATCGCCGATCAGGCCCGGACCATCCGCATCCCGGTCCACATGATCGAGACGATCAACAAGCTGGTGCGCACCAGCCGCCAGATGCTGCACGAGATCGGCCGCGAGCCGACCCCGGAAGAGCTGGCGGAACGGCTGATGATGCCGCTGGAAAAGGTCCGCAAGGTCCTGAAGATCGCCAAGGAGCCGATTTCCCTCGAAACGCCGATCGGCGACGAGGAGGATTCGCATCTCGGCGATTTCATCGAGGACAAGAACGCGGTCCTGCCGCTCGACGCCGCCATCCAGGCGAACCTGCGCGAGACGACCACCCGCGTGCTCGCCTCGCTCACCCCGCGTGAGGAGCGTGTGCTGCGCATGCGCTTTGGCATCGGCATGAACACCGATCACACGCTGGAAGAGGTCGGCCAGCAGTTCAACGTCACCCGCGAACGCATCCGCCAGATCGAAGCCAAGGCGCTCCGCAAGCTGAAGCACCCGTCGCGGTCGCGCAAGCTGCGCAGCTTCCTGGACACCTGACCGGACGGGCGCGGTTTTGCCGAGTTGGGAGCGGGGGCCTTGCGGCCCCCGTTTCCGTTTGGGGCCGTGGTTCGACCGTGCGAACGAAGGGTTGCAAAACGCCCCGGCTTTGTCGCAAAGTGCCGCTCCCTGGATGGGCCTGTAGTTCAGTGGTTAGAACGCGCCGCTCATAACGGTGTTGTCGTCGGTTCAAATCCGGCCAGGCCTACCAGGGATTCCAGAGGCGCGCCGCCATCCAAGCCTTGGCGTTGAACGCCGGAGGCGTGCCCCTGACCGTCAACCGCCAGCATCGGCGTGGCGTGGAACAGCCCCGATCACCGCAGCATACCGCCATCCAGCGTCTGGCCGATCAGGGGATGTATTTGGCCAAACAGCAGGGGCGCAACCGGGTCACGTGCCTGAGCCCGGTGGTCGGCGACCGCATAACCAATAGGTCATGAAAATTCCTCAAGCGTTATTGTGTGGACACCGCCATCCGCTTCCGCCAAGTATTTCGGATGCGAAGCACTTGGCGGTAAGAGGCTGAACCATGGTGGTTTCCGAACTGAGTCTGCCATCGTTGGACGGGCATTCCCTGGGCGTGACCCTGCGGGAACCGGCGCGGCGGGCGTTGGGGGTTGTGCTGCTTCACCCGGCGACGGCGGTGCCGGAACGGCTTTACGCCCCGATCGCCGACGCGCTGGCGGCGCGTGGCTTTGCCGTCGTCACCTATGATTATCGGGGGATCGGGCGGTCGCGCCCGCCGCGCCTGCGCGGCTTTTCGGCGACGATGCTGGACTGGGCCGATTTGGATGTGAACAGCGTCACGGATTGGGCGCGACGGCGCTGGCCGGACGCGCCGTTGCTGGCGTTGGGGCACAGCTTTGGCGGCCACGCCATTGGCCTGTGCGCGAGCAGCCGACACTTGACCGCCGCCGCGCTGGTCGCCTCGCACGCCGGGTGCCTGCGCTTCATCACCCCCGCCGTCGAACGCTGGCGCGCCACCGCCTTGCTGAAGCTGGTCTGCCCGCTGACCTCGGCGGTGTTGGGCTATGTGCCCAGCCGCCGGATCGGCATTGGCGAGGATTTGCCCGCCGGGGTCGCCCGCCAGTGGAGCCGTTGGACCAGCCTGCCACGCTATTTCTTCGACGATCCGGCGGTGGACGCCGCGCAACGCTTTGCCCGCGTGACCACCCCGCTGCTGATCCTGGGCTTTGACGATGACCCATGGGCCACCCCGCCGGGGATCGATCTGCTGGCCAGCCACTTCACCGCCGCCCGCATCGAGCGTCAACACCTGTCGGCCAAAGCGGTGGGCAGCGGCCCCATCGGTCATTTCGGTTTCTTCCGCCGTCCGCACGAGGCGACGCTGTGGCCAACCCTGCTTGACTGGCTGGAAGCCCGTGCGGTGGCGGCGTGACCGGCGCGGTCGACCGGCGGCTGGTCTATCTGCTCAACGTCGGGCACCGCCGTTTGCAGCGTTGGATTCAGGCCCGCACCGCCGACAGCGGTGTCACCGCCGCGCAATCGGGGGTGCTGTTCCATCTGGCCCGGCAGGACGGGGCGTTGATCGGCGAGGTGGGGCAGGCGTTGGACGCGGCCCCTTCGGCGATGAGCGGGTTGGCGGATCGCATGGTGGAGGCCGGTCTGATCGAACGGCGACCCGACCGGCGGGACGGCCGCGCCTGGCGGTTGTTTCTGACACCGGCGGGGCACCGGGCGCTGGTGGAGGCCAAGAACGGGCTGGCCGACATCAACGCCCGTCTCAGCGCGGGATTCAGCGAGGACGAGATGCGGATCGTCGCCCGGTGGCTCTCCAGCCTTCCGGAAAAATTCCCGACCGATCAAGACCGTTGATGCAAAAAGAAAAAGCCGGACCATCGCGAGGGACGTCCGGCTCAGTGAATACAGGGAGGTTTAGAGACAAACGGACCTTAGTGGTTTGCCAGTCCACCGACGTTGATCTGTATCAAATGGCGAGCATTTTATCCGCCATCTCGCGTAAAGCGCTCAGCCCATAAAAAATTGGCCGGGCATTTCTGTGAATGCCCGGCGCAGTCCTATACAGGGAGGGTTTGAGACACCACACTCTCTACACCCGTTGCCGCTGAAATCCGTTGATGTGGATCAACCCGCCGTCGGAATCCGCGCGCGCGGGCTGCGGCATTCCGACCGGACAGCGCTCAACCCACGGGGCGTCCCACGCGGAGTCCCACGCGGAGTCCCACTGGGCGTCAGCCGTGGCTGTGGCCGTGATGGCCGCCCGATTGACCGTACAGCACGCTTGGATCGGTTTCGACCTCCTGGATGATCTCCAGCTTGCCGTCGCGCCAGGCCCGGTAGAAGCAGCTCCGCCGCCCGGTGTGGCAAGCAACCCCATCCTGTTCAACGATCAACAGCAGCGTGTCGCCGTCGCAATCAACCCGGAACTCCTTCAGCCGCTGCGTCTGGCCGGAGGTTTCGCCCTTGCGCCACAGCCCGCCGCGCGAGCGTGACCAGTAGCAGACCCGGCCGGTGGACAGGGTTTCCAGGATCGAGTCCCGGTTCATCCAGGCCATCATCAGGATTTCGCCGCTGCCTTCGGCCTGGGCGATGGCGGGAACCAGACCGTCGGCGTTGAACCGAACGGCGTCGAGCGCGTCCGCAAAGGCGGTGGCGTCGGTCATGTCACGAACCCTTTCGTCGTCTTCAGGTCGCTTGGCGTCCGTTCACAGGGCGGCGTTCAGCCGACGGAACGCGCTGTCGAGGTCGCGGATCAGATCGTCGGGATGCTCAAGCCCGGCGTGGAATCGCAACAGATGACCCGGCTCGTCCCAACGGGTGGCAGTGCGCACCCCGGCGGGGCGGGCGGGCAGGATCAGGCTTTCGAACCCGCCCCAGGAATAACCGATGCCAAACAGCTCCAGCCCGTCGAAAAACGCGGCGAGTGCCGTGCGCGGAACCGGGGTCAGCTGGGCGGAAAACAGCCCGCTGGACCCGGTGAAGTCGCGTTTCCACAGGGCGTGGCCGGGGAAATCCGGGCGGGCGGGGTGCAGCACGCGGGTGATTTCGGGGCGGGCGGCCAGCCAATCGGCCAGGATCAGCGCGCTCTCCTGGTGCTGTTTCAGGCGCACGGCCATGCTGCGCAGGCCGCGCAGCCCCAGGAACAGATCGTCCGGCCCGGCGCAGACGCCGAAGCGGGTGGCGGTCTTCTTCACCGTCGCCCACAGCGCTTCATCGCGGCAGACGATGGCCCCCAGCATGGCGTCGGCGTGGCCGACCATGTATTTCGTCGCCGCGTGGATCGACAGATCGACGCCGTGGTCGAAGGGGCGGAAGAACAGCGGTGTCGCCCAGGTGTTGTCGATCATCACCACCGCGCCGACCGTTTTGGCCGCCGCCGCGATGGCCGGAACATCCTGAATCTCGAAGGTCAGCGAGCCGGGCGATTCGAGGAAGACGACGCGGGTGTTGGGGCGCAGCAGGGCGGCGATGCCAGCACCGATGTTCGGATCGAAGAACTCGACCTCGACCCCAAAACCCTTCAGCGTTTCGTTGGCGAAGCGCCGCGTCGGGCCATAGGCGCTGTCGGTGATCAGCACATGGTCGCCCGCCTTGGTGAAGGCGGACAGGGCGATGGAGATGGCCGAGAGGCCCGATCCGGTGTTCACCGCGCCGAAGCCGCCTTCCAGTTCCGCCACCGCCTTTTCAAAGGCGAAGGTGGTGGGGGTGCCGACGCGGCCGTAATTGATGACCTCGAACGGGCGGCGGTCGCTGTCCTCCAGCGCGTCCAGCGTCGGAAACAGCACGGTCGAGCAATGATAGACCGGCGGATTCACGATGCCGTGGTTGTTCCGGGGATCGCGTCCGGCGTGGACCAGAATGGTGTCCTTGGCAACGTCCTTCATCGACTGTCCGCTTCGTTGGCTGATGTTCGTGTTCGGTCGAACATACTCGCATTCCGCGCTGGGAACGGCCATAGCCGATTCTGCGGGAAGGGTCTGGCGCCGTTGGCTTCTTCTGGTATCACCAGCGGTGAAGAGAGGATTCGACAAGCCGGATCAAGTTGATGCACTCTTGATTTCAACGCATGTCTGCCGCGCGTTTGGCGGGGGATTCCCTATCCGAGCGCCGCAGCGATGTTCGTCATCCGTCCGCTCCAACGTGGATCACACAAGAACAGGGTGGAGTTACAGATTATGAAATCGGGAATCCTGGCTGCCGCCGCTGCGACCGTGGCGCTTGTTGCCACCGCCGGTGCCAACGCGGGCACGCTGGACACTGTGAAGTCGCGTGGCTTCCTGCAATGCGGCGTCAACGCCGGTCTGCCGGGCTTCGGCAGCCCGGACAGCGCGGGCAATTGGACCGGGCTGGACGTGGATTATTGCCGCGCGGTCGCCGTTGCGGTCTTCAACGATCTCAACAAGGTGAAGTTCACCCCGCTGTCGGCCCAGCAGCGCTTCCCCGCCATCCAATCGGGTGAAGTCGATCTGCTGTCGCGCAACACCACCGTGACGCTGACCCGCGACACCTCGGTCGGTCTGAACTTTGCGCCCGTCACCTATTACGACGGCCAGGGCTTCATGGTGAACAAGAAGCTGGGTGTGAAGAGCGCCAAGGAACTGAACGGGGCCACCGTCTGCGTTCAGTCCGGGACCACCACCGAACTGAACCTCGCGGACTATTTCCGCGCCAACAGCATGGATTACAAGCCCGTCGTCATCGAATCGAACGACGAGGTCAACGCCGCTTACTTCGCCGGTCGTTGCGACGTGCTGACCACCGACGTCTCCGGTCTGGCCGGAACGCGCGCCGGTGTGGCTCCGGTTCCCGACGACCATGTGATTCTGCCGGAAGTCATCTCCAAGGAGCCGCTGGCCCCGGCGGTGCGCCATGGTGACGACCAGTGGTTCGACATTGTGAAGTGGACCATCAACGTCACCATCCAGGCCGAAGAGTTCGGCATCACCTCCAAGAATGTGGACGAGTTCGTCAATTCGAAGAACCCGGACATTCTGCGTTTCCTCGGCACCACGCCGGGCATGGGCAAGGCCCTGGGGTTGGATGAGAAGTACGCCTACAACATCATCAAGAAGGTCGGCAATTACGGCGAGATCTTCGACCGCAACGTCGGTCCCCGCACCCCGCTGAAGCTGGAGCGCGGTCTGAACGGGCTGTGGACCAAGGGCGGCCTGCAATACTCCGCGCCGTTCCGGTAAGCCGTTCTCGGAACGCGCGGTCGCGCAGAACGCCCGGGTGCCCGGACAGGGGGAGCCGAGCGGTCTGCGCGGGTCGCGTGCAGACCCATAGCATAGGTCTGAACGCCGACCATCGGCCGTCGGCCAACGCGGTGAATGACATCGGACAGTGATCGGCTAAGTCACTGTCCGACATGTCTTCGTTGTGAAAAATTGCAGAGGATGGGCGTTCGGAAGGATTCGACAACGGGGTTCCAGTTGATGCACTCTTGAGATATGCGCATGGCTCCCCTGCAAATTCACACTCCGTCAGGGGGCAAGCGCAGGCATCAGACTGTTCAGTGCGCCAAAACTCAAAAACAGGGTGGAGTAACACATGAAATCGGGAATCTTGGCTGCGGCCGCTGCGGCTGTGGTCGTTACCGCTGGCGCTGGCGCTCACGCGGGCCTGCTCGACACTGTCAAGTCGCGCGGCTTCGTGCAGTGCGGTGTCAACGCCGGTCTGCCGGGTTTCGGCAACCCGGACAGCGCGGGCAACTGGACCGGGCTGGACGTTGATTTCTGCCGTGCGGTCGCGGTCGCGATCTTCAACGATCCGACGAAGATCAAGTTCACCCCGCTGTCGGCCCAGCAGCGCTTCCCCGCCATCCAGTCGGGCGAAGTCGATGTTCTGTCGCGCAACACCACCGTCACGCTGACCCGTGACACCTCGGTCGGCCTGAACTTTGCGCCCGTCACCTATTACGACGGCCAGGGCTTCATGGTGAACAAGAAGCTGGGTGTGAAGAGCGCCAAGGAACTGAACGGGGCCACCGTCTGCGTCCAGTCCGGGACCACCACCGAACTGAACCTGGCGGATTATTTCCGTTCCAACAACATGGAATACAAGCCGGTTGTTATCGAGTCGGAAGCCGAGGTCAACGCCGCCTACTTCGCCGGTCGTTGTGACGTGCGCACCGCCGACGTGTCCGATCTGGCCGCCACCCGTGGCAGCGTTGCGTCGGGTGCGGAAGACCATGTGATTCTGCCGGAAGTCATCTCCAAGGAGCCGTTGGCCCCGGCGGTGCGCCATGGCGATGACCAGTGGTTCGACATCGTGAAGTGGTCGATCAACGTCACGATCCAGGCCGAAGAGTTCGGCATCACCTCCAAGAATGTGGACGAGTTCGTCAATTCGAAGAACCCGGACATTCTGCGCTTCCTCGGCACCACGCCGGGCATGGGCAAGGCGCTGGGTGTGGACGAGAAGTACGCCTACAACATCATCAAGAAGGTCGGCAATTACGGCGAGATCTTCGACCGCAACGTCGGCCCGGCCACCCCGCTGAAGCTGGAGCGCGGTCTGAACGCGCTGTGGACCAAGGGCGGCCTGCAATACACCGCGCCGTTCCGGTAAGCTTGTTTGTCGGGGGCCGCATCGCACCGGAAACCGGTGCAACGGCCCGACCGTAAGGAGAGCGGTCGCGAAGGACGCCATCGAAGCGTTCGCGCACACAAGGCCGCAGTGGGAGACATGATCGCATCCGTCGGTGTGGGAAAAAGACCGGAAAAACGTCCGGTTGCGCGAGGACACCAGACGGGGCGCGATGGTTGGGGGAGAGTATCCGTGGCGACAGAGACCCGGACCGCACGGGGGGCTTCGGTCCCCGGTGGCTCATCGTTTTCCCTCAGCGACCCGACGGTTCGCGCCGTCGTCTACCAGATTCTGGTGGTCGGCGCGGTCGTTCTGGTTGGCTGGTTTTTGATTTCCAACACGCTCGACAATCTCGCGCGGCGGTCGATCGCCACCGGATACAGTTTCCTGGAGCGTGAAGCGGCCTTCGGCATTGGCGAGCATCTGATCGATTACTCGCCGAAGGACACCTATGGCCGGGCCTTCCTGGTCGGTGTTCTCAACACGCTGAAGGTGTCGATCATCGGCATCATTCTGGCGACCATCATCGGCACCCTGGTCGGTGTCGCGCGCCTGTCCAGCAACTGGCTGATCGCGCGCTTGGCCTCGGCCTATGTCGAGATTGTCCGCAACATCCCGCCGTTGCTGCAACTCTTCTTCTGGTACGCGTTGGTGTCGGATGGGCTGCCGCCGGTGCGGTCGGCGCTGAATCCGTTGCCGGGCGTCTTCCTGTCGCAGCGCGGCCTGATCGTTCCGGCCCCGTCGGCCGATCCGGTGTGGAAGATGATGGGGATCGCCGCGCTGGTCGCGGTCGTTCTGACCATCGCCATCCGCTTTTGGGCCAAGGCCCGGCAGGCGAAGACCGGGCAGATTTTCCCGGTGGGGTGGACCGCGTTGGGCCTGATCCTGGGCCTGCCGCTGGTGGCTTACATCGCCGGTGGCGCGCCGGTGGCGCTCGACATGCCGGTGCTGAAGGGCTTCAACTTCGCGGGCGGCATGGTGATTTCGCCGGAATTCTTCGCGATTCTGACCGGTTTGACCGTCTACACCTCCGCTTTCATCGCCGAGGTGGTGCGCAGCGGCATCATCGCCGTGAATTGGGGCCAGACCGAAGCGGCGCGCGCCCTGGGTCTGCCCAGCGGGCCGACGCTGCGTCTGGTCATCCTGCCGCAGGCGCTGCGGGTGATCGTGCCGCCGCTGACCAGCCAATATCTGAACCTGACGAAGAACAGCTCGCTGGCGCTGGCCATCGGCTACCCCGATCTGGTGTCGATCGCCAACACCACCCTGAACCAGACCGGTCAGGCGATTGAAGGCGTGACGATGATCATGGGGACCTACCTGTCGATCAGCCTCAGCATTTCGCTGTTCATGAACTGGTACAACAAGCGCATCGCGCTGGTGGAGCGGTAACGGCCATGACCGACAACGTGCAACACGTCGGCCTGCCGGACGAACGTCCGCCGGCCAACACCGTCGGCCCTATCGCGTGGCTGCGGAACAACCTGTTCAACTCCTGGTACAACGCCATCCTGACGGTGCTGGTGCTGGCCCTGCTGGGGTCGGCGATTCCACCCTTCCTGGATTGGCTGCTGGTCAAGGCCCATGGCTTTGACTCGACCTCTCCGGCCTGTCGCCAGGACACCAGCGGGGCCTGCTGGGGCTTCATTGGCGAGAAGCTGCGCTTCATCCTGTTCGGCCAGTTCCCGTGGAATGAGCAGTGGCGTCCGCTGGCGACCATCGCCATCTTCATCGCCCTGCTGCTGGCCAGCTGCGACCGCCGCTTCTGGAAGCCGTGGTTCGGCCTGGTCTGGGCCGCCGGTCTGGTGACGGTCGGTTGCCTGATGTGGGGTGGGGTGCTGGGGCTGACCCCGGTGGAAAACACCCTGTGGGGCGGTCTGCCGCTGACCATCATCCTGTCGGTGATCGGTCTGGCCGTGGCCTTTCCCGCCGCCATTCTGCTGGCGCTGGGCCGCCGGTCCAACATGCCCGCCGTCAAGGTGCTGTGCGTCACCTACATCGAGCTGATTCGCGGCGTGCCGCTCATCAGCTTGCTGTTCATGGCGTCGGTCATGCTGCCGCTGTTCCTGCCGAACGGCGTGTCCATCGACAAGCTGCTGCGCGCCCAGATCGCCTTCATCATGTTCGCCGCCGCCTATATGGCCGAGGCGATTCGCGGTGGCTTGCAGGCGATCCCCAAGGGGCAGTATGAGGCCGCCGACGGCCTGGGCCTGTCCTATTGGCAGAAGATGATCAAGATCATCCTGCCGCAGGCGCTGGCCATTGCCATTCCGCCGCTGGTGAACACCTTCATCAGCTTCTTCAAAGACACGTCGCTGGTCATCATCATCGGCCTCTACGACCTGCTCGGCACCGCCAAGGCGGCCTTGTCCGATCCGTTGTGGCGCGGTTTCTACCGCGAGGCTTATCTGTTCATCGGCGTGATCTATTGGATCTTCTGCTTCAGCATGTCGAAATACAGCCAGAAGCTGGAACGCGATCTCAACCGCAGTCATCGTCGCTAAGGGAGCACTCTCATCATGTCCCAGGCCGCCCAACAGGCCCGTCACATCCCGAGCGGCGAAGAAATCATCCGCTGCACGGACGTCAACAAGTGGTACGGCGAGTTCCACGTTCTGAAAAACGTCAATCTCAGTGTGCAGAAGGGTGAGCGCATCGTCGTTTGCGGCCCGTCCGGGTCGGGCAAATCGACGATGATCCGCTGCCTCAACCGGCTGGAAGAACACCAGCGCGGCACCATCGTGGTGGACGGCATCGAGCTGACCAACAATTTGAAGAACATCGAGCTGGTGCGCCGCGAAGTCGGCATGGTGTTCCAGCACTTCAACCTGTTTCCGCATCTGACCGTGCTGGAAAACTGCACGCTCGCGCCGATCTGGGTGCGCAAGAAGCCGAAGGCCGAGGCCGAGGAAATGGCCATGCGCTATCTCAAGCGCGTGCGCATCGCCGAACAGGCCCACAAATACCCCGGCCAGCTTTCCGGCGGTCAGCAGCAGCGCGTGGCCATCGCCCGTTCGCTGTGCATGAGTCCCAAGGTCATGCTGTTCGATGAGCCGACCTCCGCCCTTGACCCGGAAATGGTCAAGGAGGTGTTGGACGTCATGATCGGTCTGGCCGAAGACGGCATGACCATGCTGTGCGTGACCCACGAAATGGGCTTCGCCAAGTCGGTGGCCGACCGGGTCATCTTCATGGATCGCGGCGAGATCGTGGAGCAGGACACCCCCGATTCCTTCTTCACCAACCCGAAGTCGGAGCGGACCCGCCTGTTCCTGAGCCAGATCCTGAATCACTGATCGGCTGCAATTTTTTGCAACTTATCCGGTGTGCGACGCAATATCCAATGGCGTTGCACACCGGAATGAGGTTCAATCATTGTCCGTGACGCGCTGTTCGCTGCAACGCACAACGGAGATGATGTTATGGATTTGCTCAGCCCGCGCCCTGGTGTCGGCCAGATCAAACCCTATCGGTCGCAGCGCCCACCGCAGGACGGTCGGCGCTGGATCGATCTCTCCCTGACGCAAAACCCGCTGGGTCCAAGCCATCTGGCCTTGGCCGCCTATCGTGAGGCAGCGGGGGCGGTCCACCGCTACCCGGATTGGAGCCAGGACGCGCTGCGCCACGCCATCGCGCGCCGCCATTCCATCGACGTCGATCACATCGTTTGCGCCAACGGGTCTGATGAGTTAATTCACCTTGTCACCCAGGCTTTTGCCGGGCCGGGGGATGAGGTGCTGTGCCACGAGCACGGCTATCGCGGTTTCTTGAAGGCGATCCGCGCGGCGGGGGCGACAGCGACCATCGCGGCGGAGCGTGACTTGGTGGTGGATGTCCAGGCGATGATCGACCGGGCCACCGACCGCACAAAGATTTGCTTCCTCGCCAACCCCAACAACCCGACCGGCACCTTCATTCCGGCCAATCAGGTCCAGCGTCTGCGCGCCGGTCTGCCACCACACACGCTGTTGGTGCTCGATTCCGCGTATGCCGAATATTGCCGCCGCCCGACCTACAGCGATGGCACCGAGATTGTCGAAAACTCCGACAACGTGTTGATGATCCGCACCTTTTCCAAAATGCACGGCTTGGCGGGCCTGCGGGTCGGTTGGGGCTATGGCCCGGCGGCGGTGGTGGAGGCGGTGAACGCGATTCGTGGGGCCTTCAACGTGTCAAGCCCAGCCCAGGCCGCCGCCACAGCCGCGCTGGCCGACGCGGAGCATGAAGAGGCCACCTACGCCCACAACGCCCAATGGCTGCCCTGGTTGTCGCACGAGTTGGAGCGGGTGGGTCTGCGCGTCTACCCCAGTGTCTGCAACTTCGTGCTCGCCCGCGTGCCGCCCGATCCGTCGCTGGGCGTTCAGGCCATCGTCGATCACCTTGCCCGTCGCGGTCTGCTGGTGAAGCCGGTGGCCGACTATGGCCTGCTCGACTGCCTGCGCATCACCGTGGGCCGGGAGGAGGAAAACAAGGCCCTGATCGCAGCGTTGGCGGAGGTGTTGGGGTGAGGGGCGAATTTTTTGACACAGATGAACACAGATGAACACAGATTTAGAAAGATAAGAAATGCGGAAGGGCGATTTTGAAGAATAAATGACATAAAATCAGGCCGCAGAAAAAAGAAAAGGAATATTCTGTTTGTTTATAGTTTTGGTGTTATTTTCTCCAGAAAGCACGCATCAAAAATTCATCTGTGTCCATCTGTGTCCATCGGTGTCAAAAAATCCAACCACCCAGCCCCGTCACTCCACAATCGGCACATGCGGCCCCGCGCTGCGCGGCAGTGGGCCGTTCACGCGCGGGTCGTGGATCTCGCGCACGACGTGGCGCACCGGCACGAAGCCCATGCGTTGATAGAGCGGCAGGGCGCGCGGGTGGTCGAAGCTGCAGGTGTTGACCACCAGCTTTTTCGCCCCGCCGTCCCAGGCCAACCGGATCGCGGTGTCGAGCAGCCAGGGGCCAAGCTTGAGGCCGATGAAGTCGGGCAGCATGCCGAAATAGGCCAGATCGGTCGCCGCCTCGCGCCGGTCGATCTCGGCGTAGCCCGCCGGGGTCCCGTTGACGTACAGAACCCAGACTTCGACGCGCGGGTCGTTCAGGCTGCGTTCCAGCTCCTTGCGCGGCATGCGGCGGCGTTCGTGCCACAGCCAGGGTTCGCCGACCGTGTCGTAGAGATAGCGGTAAAACGACCAGCTTGGCGGGTTGGCGCGCACCAGGGCCAGATCGCCCTTGGGTCGTTCCAACGGGGCGTGGGCGGGCGGGGCCGTCATCTCCAGATAGGTGACGATGACCGACAGACGACCGGGGGTGTCGTTGATCGGCAGGGCGGGGCGCGTCAGCGAGAAGGTGTGGTCAGCCATTTTTTCATCATCGTTGCGGGCGATCTGGCATACCCCAACCGCCCGCAGAAGGCCATAACCGGATGGTTGGTCTCACGCATCAAACACCGCTGCCCGTTCCCGCTGCCCCGTTCCCGCTGCCCGTTATCCGTGCCTGTTATCCGTTGCGGGGGCCGGTCGCCAGCGGCAGATCGGCGCGCAGACCCCATTCGGCCCAGGAGCCATCATAGATTGCCACGTCGGTCTTGCCCGCCGTCGCCAGCGCCAGGGCGATGACGCAGGCGGTGATCCCGCTGCCGCAAGAGGCGACGATGGGCCGGTCGAGGTCCAGCCCGGCGGCCTTGGCCCGCTCCACGATCACCTCGGGCGGCAGCAGGGTCTTGGCGTCGGCGTCGATCAGGTCGGTGTGGGGCAGGTTGACGCTGCCGGGAATCCGCCCGCTGCGGCGGCCCGGCCAGGGTTCGGCGGCGGCCCCTTCGAAGCGGGGTTGGGCGCGGGCGTCGGCCACCTGTTCGGCGGCGCTGTCGATGTTGGCCTGGATCTCCTCGACCCGGCGCAACAGGTCCGGGCGCAGGGTGGCGGTGAAGCGGCTGGCCTCCGGCACGGTGGCTGGGCCGGACTCGGTCGGGTGCCCCTCGGCCAGCCATTTCGGCAGGCCGCCATCCAGCACCGCCACGCGCTCGCTGCCGAACAGGCGCACCATCCACCACACCCGCGCGGCGGCGGTGGCGATCCCCGCCGTGTCATAGGTCACGATGGTGTCGCCGTCGCCAATGCCCAGCGCGCCGATTTTGGCGGCGAAGCGGTCGGCGTCGGGAACCATGTGGGGCAGGGGGTGGGTGTCGGGAGCCGACACATCGTCCACGTCGCAGAATTGCGCGCCGGGGATCCGGCTGGCGGTGAACTCGGCGTGGGTGTCGCGGTTCTGCGCGGGGAAATACCATGAGCAATCGAGCACGCGCAGGCCGGGGCGGCCCAGATTGCGGGCCAGCCAGTCGGTGGACACAACGGGACCGGGCAGGGCTTCGACCGAATCGGTCATGGGGGCGTTTCCTTTTGATGTGTTGGGGCGGGGTGTGTTGGGGCCGGTCAGGCGGTCAGCGCGATCACGACGCGCCGGTTCTGCTTGCCCTTGTTTTCGATCTTCACCACCTCGATCCCACCGATTTCACCCGTGCGGGCGACGTGGGTTCCGCCGCAGGGCTGGAGATCGACGCCCTCGACGTTCAGCAACCGCACCCGGCCCGATCCGGTCGGCGGCTTCACCGACATGGTGCGCACCAGCTCCGGCGCGGCGGCCATCTCCTCATCGGTGATCCATCGCGTGCTCACCGGTGTGTCGGCGGCGATGCGCGCGTTGACGGCGGCGGCGATGGCGTCCTTGTCCAGGCTTTCGGCGGGAACGTTGAAATCCAGGCGGCTCTTGTCCGCGCCGATCTGCCCGCCGGTGACGGACCCCGGCACCACGGCGCACAGCAAATGCAGGGCGGTGTGCATCCGCATGTGGCGGTGCCGCCGCTCCCAGTCGATGACCGCTTCCACCGCCGCGCCCACGGCGGGGGGCTGGGTGTCGGGAGCCAGAATGTGGATCACGTCGTCGGGGCCGTTGTCGCCCTTGACCGTGTCCACGACGCGCACCTCAGCCCCGTCCAGCCGGAGCACTCCGGTGTCGCCGGGCTGCCCGCCGCCGGTCGGGTAAAACACCGTGCGGTCCAGCCGGACGCCGCGCTCGTCCCCCGAAACCACGGTGGCGGCGCAGCGTTGGGCGTAGGCGTCCTCGCGAAACAACGCGTCCATGAATCCTCGCGAACAGAATCAGTCGAGCCAATCCGGCACGGGGAGATTCTTCTCACGGAGAAAGGCCGGATTGAAGAGCTTCGATTGGTAACGCTGCCCGCCGTCGCACAAAATCGTCACGATGGTGTGGCCGGGGCCGAGATCGCGCGCCACCCGCATGGCGGCGGCGATGTTGATGCCCGAGGATCCGCCCAACACCAGCCCCTGCGTCTTGATCAGGTCGAAGACGATCGGCAGGGCCTCTTCATCGGTGATCTGGATGGCGTCGTCGATTGGCGCGCCTTCCAGATTGGCGGTGATCCGCCCCTGGCCGATGCCTTCGGTGATCGAGCTGCCTTCGGCCTTCAACTCGCCATGGGTGTAATAATGATAGAGCGACGCGCCCATCGGGTCGGCCAGCGTGATGCGCACCGCCGGGTTGTGCGCCTTCAGCGCCAGCCCGATGCCGGCCAGCGTGCCGCCGCTGCCGACGGCGCAGGTGAAGGCGTCGATCCGGCCGCCGGTCTGCTCCCAGATTTCCGGGCCGGTGGTCAGGCGGTGGCCTTCACGGTTGGCGGTGTTGTCGAACTGGTTGGCCCACACCACGCCGTTCGGCTCCGTCTTCGCCAACTCCTCCGCCAGACGGCCGGAGTAGCGGACGTAATTGTCCGGGTTGGAATAGGGGACTGCCGGAACCAGACGGAGATCCGCGCCCACCAGGCGCAGCATGTCCTTTTTCTCCTGGCTCTGGGTGTCCGGCATGACGATGACGGTGCGATAGCCCAGCGCGTTGCCGACCAGCGCCAGCCCGATGCCGGTGTTGCCCGCCGTGCCTTCCACGATGGTCCCGCCGGGGCGCAGCGCCCCGCGCGCCACCGCATCCTGCACGATGGCCAGCGCGGCGCGGTCCTTCACCGACCCGCCGGGGTTGAGGAACTCCGCCTTGCCGAGAATCTCGCAGCCGGTGGCCTTCGACGGGCCGTCCAGGCGGATCAGCGGGGTGTTGCCGATGGCGCCGATGAAGCCGTTGCGAATGTCCACGGCGTGCTCTCCTGACCGAATGAAAGATGGTTGATTGACTATCGGGGTTCAGGCTTCTGGATTCAAGACTGCGCTGTGAAACCCTGCATTGAACGAATTTATTCTGTTGTACATGCATCCTCGCCCAGCCAGCGCCGCCGCAGGGCGTCGCGGTGGCGGGCCAACCAGGCGATGGCGATGATGGCCAGCGAGTTGCGCAAGCGGTTCTGATCCATCAGGGCAATCGCCTGGTCGGTCGGGACGATCATGATGCGGATGTCCTCATGCTCCTCCGCCAGCCCGCCACTGGTCGGCACGTTGCGGCTGTCCACCCGGCCGCAATAGACGAAGACCTGTTCGGTGAAAGCCCCGGGGCTGACGAAGTAGTCCCCGATCAGCTCCAGCGCCTGAAGGCTGCACCCGGCCTCCTCCAGCGTTTCGCGGCGGGCGACCTCCTCCAGCGTTTCGCCGGGGTTGACCATGCCCGCGACGATCTCCGTCATCCAGGCCGGGCCGCCCGCCATGGCGGAGGCGACGCGGAACTGTTCGATCATCACCAGGGCGTCGCGGTCGGGGTCATAGAGCAGCACGCCCACCGCCGGGCCTCGGTCGCACACCTCGCGCGGGGGCAGAACCTCGGTCCAGGTGCCATCGAACTTCTTGTGGCGCAGATCATAGGAATCGACCTGAAGGAAGCCCTTGTAGACGGTCTTCTTGTTCAGGATCTCAATGTCGGGGTGGTTCGTCATTGGGGCGGGGCCGCGTCTGCGTGGGAGGGGAAGCCCCCCTGTCTAGCGCAGCGCCGGGCCAACCGCCACCCTGTCCCTCCTCCACCCTGCCCCCCCCTCTGTCCAACCGGAGCTGCGGTCACAGCGTCGGGTTCAGGCGCAGGAAGCGGATGCGGTCGGCCGACGGAACGGCCAGCGGCTCCAGCCGCGCGCCGCGCATGATCTCCAACGGAACCACCACGCCAGCGGGGCCGACGCTCCACAGCTTGCGGTAAAAATCGGCCAACCCATCAAACCGCTTGCCCGCCACGCCGACGATCCAGTCGCCGGGCCGCAAGCCCGCCCCCTCCGCCGGGCCGCGCGGCGACACCTTTTCCACCAGCAACCGCCCGTTCTCCTCGCGCAGGGTCACGCCCAGCCAGGGGCGGGGCGGGTCCTGCCGTTGGCCATAGGCCAGCAGATCGGCCAGGATCGGTTGCAGCGCCGACACCGGCACGAACATGTTGCCGGGCAAGCCGCGCCCTTCCACCGCCTGCGCCACCAGCAGGGACCCGACCCCGACCAGCGCGCCGTCGCGGTTGACCAGGGCCGCCCCGTTGAAGGCGCGGATCGGCGGAAAGGTGAACAGCGCCTCGTCCAACAGATACTCCCAATAACCGGCGAACTCGCGTTTGCTGACCAGTTGCACCGCCACCGCTCCCCGGCTGCGCCCGCCGGTCAGCACCAGCAGCGTGTCGCCTTCCGACAATCCGGCGCTGCCGCCCAGCCGCAGCCATGGCGCGTCAAACCCCATCTCCCCGCGCAGCAGGCCAAAGCCGCTGACCGGATCATAGGCGACGAGCGACGCCGGGAAGCGTTTGCCGCTGGCGACCGTCACCTCGATGCTGGAGGCTTCCATCACCGTGTAACCGATGGTCAGGATCAGGCCCGCCCCGTCGATGACGATGCCGGTCCCTTCGCGGCTGGTCCCCAGAGTGCGGGCGCTTTGGGAATCCGGCGGGATGACGGCGGACACGCCGACCACGGCCTGCACCAGCCGTTCAGCGTCCAGCCCGTCCGGCTTCGCGGTCTCGGCCCGCGCCGTCGGCAGGCCCCAGAGGCTCGCCAGCGCCATCGCCAGGGCCACAAACAGACTTGCGGCGACCGCCCTTGCGGGGAACCGCCGCTGGAATGGGGTTGCGACCTTGATCCGCATGATCCCGCCCTCCCGTCCGTCGCGCCCGACGGATGATGCACGGGCGCTCTCAATCACATTGCGCGCCGGGCGGTGGCATCAAGGCGTTTGCCCCCTCATTCTTGCTCCTGTCATTGTTGCCCCAGTCAATATTGGACGCGCGGGGATTGGGGGCTGGACGCGGGCGCGTGGGCGTATTACGCCAGTTCCCGGCGTCCGGCATGGCCGTCGGGCCGTGAAGGCCGCCGCTGACAAAGGGCTGATCCGCGATGAAGCGTCTCGACACCTGTTACACCTGCCGGTTCTGGGAGGGGCAGGGCCTGCGCCAGCGTGGGCCGAAGGGGACCTGCCGCCGTTATCCGCCGGTGGTGACGCCGCGCAGCCCGGAAGGCGATTTCCCCATCACCCTGTCGAGCGATTGGTGCGGCGAGTGGAAACGCGTGGTGTCGCAGGCAGCGGACATCGATCCGGACGCGACCATCTACGATGATCTGGTCCGCTGATCTGGTCCGCTGAGCGGCGACGCGTCAAACCACTCAACGCGGCATCGGCGTGATGACCAGGCTGCGCGTGCTGGGCGGCAGCGACGCGTCCCGGTCCAGCCAGGTGCCGCGCCAATCCGCCCCCAGCGCCGCCAAGGCCAGCAGCGCGGCGACGATGGACAACAGCAAAGGGGCGACGCAGTCACGACCGTGCAGCGGTTCGTCGTGATCGTGGGGCAGGCTGGTGTCGGCCTGGTGGTGCAGGTGAAGCGGCAACAGCATGATGGTCCTCCATCGACGGAGAAGCCTTCAGCCAACGCCTGGGGTGCAGGGGCGGGGGATGGGGGAACCGGCAAACACAACCGGAACGGCCATCCGAGGCGACCACCCGAGTGACGCGGCGGTTCGGATGCCTTCAGCGTAGTCCTTTGCCTGGGAAAGCGGCAGAGTCTTTTGGCCTGCTTCCGCGCTCTGTTGGTCAATGTGACATTTCAGCCGCATCTGTTGCGGCAAAGACAACGGAAAACGTCCGACACAACAGGCGACACAAACCAAAGAAAAAGGGCCGAACGCGCGAAGCGTTCGGCCCTTCTGTCTGGCTCCCGGTGCTGGACTCGAACCAGCGACAAGCGGATTAACAGTCCGCTGCTCTACCAACTGAGCTAACCGGGATCGGTGCAGCGCCGTGTGGCGTGCGCCGTTGTTGGCGTGGGCGGGTGTATAACGAAACATCGGCGCTCTGCCAAGCCCTAATTACCAAAAAAATCGCACCGCCTGCTTTTTTTTGCGGCGCTGGGCCGGGTGCCGGGCCGCGCGCAGGGGGCGGGTGCCGCGATCCGTATCACGCAGGCAGCCATCCATCCGGCCGCCGGGCCGTTGGGGCCAGCCGGGCCGCGCGTGAGAAGGAGTGACGGGCGATGTCGTTGACCACGATCATGAACAAGGGTGTCACCGGGATGACCGCGCAGTCGGCGGCGCTCAACACCATCTCGAACAACATCGCCAACGCCTCCACCACCGGCTACAAGGCGTCCGACACCCAGTTCAGCGCCCTGGTGGCCCAGGGGGCGTCCTATTCCGGGGCGGGTGTGCGGGCAGAGGCGCGTTTGCTGGCCGACACCAGCGGCAGCCTGACCGAGACCGGCCTGACCACCAACGCCGCCATCGTCGGCCAGGGCTTCTTCGCCGTCACCGCCGTGGATTCCGCCACCGGGACCGTCAGCAGCGTCGGCACGTCGGACAGCGCCACGCCGGAGCTGACCCGCGCGGGGGATTTCCAGCAGGACCGTTTCGGTCATCTGGTCAACGGATCGGGCCGCGCCCTGATGGGCTTCGCCGTCGATCCGGCCAACCCGATTGCGACCACGGCCAACCGCAGCGCGGCGGATCTGCAACTCGTGTCGCTGGACACGGCCCAGAGCTATTACGCCGCCACCTCGACCCTGTCGGTCAGCGGGTCGTTGCCCGGCGGGCTGGCCGTGTCCGAATCCCCCGGCGAGGACACCACGGTCGGCGTCAAGGTCCCGGTGGTGGACAGCACCGGGGCGGCGGGCAGCGTCGATCTGCGGTTCATGAAGACGGCCAGCAATACCGACGGGACCAGCGTGTGGACCGTGTACCGCGCGGGGGCCACCAACGGCGACGGCACGGCGGCGGGCAGCAGCAGCCTCAGCGACCCGTCGGGGTGGCAATCGCTGGGCAGCGTGACCTTTGCCGCCGACGGCACCTTGACCGGCGGGACGACGGGGGCGGCGGTGACGGTGGGCATGGACGCGGTGGGCGACCTTCCGGCGATGACGCTGTCGCTGGGGGCCTATGGTTCGACCGGCGACACCCTGACGGTGGCGGTCGGCGACACCAGCGCCGACGGCACGACGATGACCAACGCCGCCACGTCGAACGACGGCATCGCTTCCGGCAGTTTGGAAAGCGTTGACCTGACCGCCGACGGCTATGTGCGCGGCACCTTCGCCGGGGGCAAGACCCGTGACTTTTTCCGCATCCCGGACGTGACCGTGGCCAACCCCACCGATCTGGAGGCGGAATCCGGGACCGCGTACCAAGTGACGACGGAATCGGGTGCCATGACCTTCCGCGATTTCGGCACCGGCCAAAACAGCGGGGAATCGCTGCAAGTCGGGTCGGTCGAAGGATCGAACGTGTCGATCGAGGACCAGTTCACCACCCTCATCACCACCCAGCGCGCCTATTCGGCCTCGTCCAAGATCATCAGCACCGGCGACGAGATGACCCAAACGGTCCTGGGCCTGCTGAACTGATGGCCTGACCGACGGCGGGTGAACGGACGGGGCGGTGGACGCGCGCACCATCTTGCGCGGGGCAGTTCGGACCACATGGTCAAGGCAACAAAAAAGCCCCACCGATTGGTGAGGCTTGATCGCTTGCCGCTCTGTCGGGATGGAGGCACGGGCGGGAATCGAACCCACGTACACGGATTTGCAGTCCGCTGCATCACCACTCTGCCACCGCGCCATCCCAACAGGCACCGGCGCGGGCCGCTGTTGCGGTGCGCCGTGGTGTGGAGCGGTGGTATAGCGCCCCGGCGCGGCGCGGTCAAGCGGTTGGTGACGCTTTTTTTCCAAGCGGTTGGGATCCTTGGCGGGCGTCGTCCCGCCCTGTCACGGTCCCGGGAACAGGCGGTCGGTCCGTCCCATCAGATGATAGGAGATCAGGCCGATCCATTCCCGCACGGCGTCGTCCAGCAAGGCCAGCGGCCGGTCCAACTCCGCCGGAACGGGCGGGCTGGCGTCGCTCCGGGTGCGGTAATCGACGGGGTGGGGGATCACCGGCCACCCCAGTTGGGTGAAGATGCCGACGGAACGCGGCATGTGCAGGGCCGACGTCACCAGAATCCAGCGCTCACCCGGCTTGGGCGCGGCGATGGCTTGCCCGAACAGGGCGTTTTCCCAGGTGTTGCGGGATTCGGTTTCGTACAGCACCCGGCCGTCGGGTATGCCCGCCTGGGCCAGCACGGCGCGCACGGTCTGATCCTCCTTCATGCCCTGGCGCAGCAGCACGCCGGAACCGCCGGTGGACACCGCGCGCGCCTGCGGGTGGCGGCGGACCAGTTCGGCGAAGGCCAGCACCCGTTCGGCCGCGTCGTTCAGCGACGGGTCGCCCCGGTCGGCGGTGATGGTCGGGTTGACCGCACCGCCCAGCATGATGATGCCGTCCACCCGCTCCGGCACCTCCGCACGGGGAAAGCGGCTTTCCAGCGGCAGGGCGACCAGGGCGGCCAGCGGGGTCAGCATCACCAGCGCCAACGCCACGGCGGCCCCGGCGATCAAACGGTCGCCCAACCGCCGCCAGCGGTCGCGCCGCCGCATGATCAGCCCGGCCAGCAGCAGGATGACCATCAAATTGCCGGGATTCATCAATCCCCACAGCAGCTTCGACAGCGCAAAGGACAACACCGGCTCTCTCCGTTCCGCGCAACGCCGGTGCGGACCATAGGCGCAGGGCGGTGATTGCGGCAATGCCGGGAGTCGATGACACAAAAACGACATCAAAGCTTAACAAGGACGTCGTCTGCGGGGCGTAGATGTGGGCCGTTCCGCCGATAACAATTGATCGGTCGGGCGTTCGGATCGGTCCAAAGGAATCTTGCCCATGCTGTCCAACCTTCCCATCGGCACGCGGATCGCGTTGTTGGTCGTCGCGTCGCTGGTCACGCTGGGTTTGTTGGGGGGAACCGTTTTCGTCGGGGCTGGTCAGGTGTTCGAGGCGACGGCGGAGATGAACCGCTACCGTGAGGTTTACGAACACGCTTCGGAGATCGAACGCCGAGTCGCCCGCCTGCAATATCAGGGACAGCGTTTCGTCACCGACCGCGACGAGGCCGCCGCCCGCGCCTTCGACAGCACCGCCACCGAAGCCCAAACCATGCTGGTCGAGATCAAGGACAAGGTCGGTGCGGCGGCGGAGGATCTGGATCCGGTGGTGCAGGGCCTGACCGGTCTGAAGGCGCAATTCGCCGCCGTGGTGGACAAGGCCAAGGAGCTGGGGCTGACCGACGAAAGCGGCGTGCGCGGCAAGCTGCGCGCCTCGGCCAAGCAGATCGAGGACGAGTTGAAGCAGTGGCCCAACGCCGACAAGCTGACCGGCCGCATGGAGTCCATGCGCAAGATGGAGAAGGACTTCATCATCTATCAGGACGAGGCCATGCTGGCGGGCCAGCGCAAGGTCTTCAACGAATTCACCTTCTTTCTGGCCGATTCCGGCCTGGACGAGTCGACTCAGGCCAAGATGGAAAAGCTGGCGCGCGCCTACCGCAGCGATCTCGGCAAATTCGTCGATGGCAGCAAGGCGTTCCGCGCCCAGGTCGCCAGCTTCAACGAGACTTTCCAGGCGTTGGTTCCCCGCTTTGACGCGCTGCTGGTCAACGCCAACTCCGGCATGACCGGGGCGGTGGACAAGCAGAACGCGGTGCGGGAAAGCGTCATCGCCAACGCGCTGATGGCCGGGTCGGTCCTGCTGGTCGGCTTTGTCATCACCAGCCTGTTTGTCGCCCGCAGCATCACCCGCCCGCTGCTGTTGATCGAAACGGCGATGGAGAAGCTGGCGGCGGGCGATCGCCAGGCCGCCGTTCCGGGAACCAAGCGCGGCGACGAGATCGGCGCGATGGCCCGTGCCGTGGCGGTGTTCAAAGACAATCTGCAACGCACCCACGATCTGGAAATCGAAGCGCGCGAGGCCGAACGCCGGGCCGAGGCCGACCGCAAGGAATCGCTGCGCGTGGTCGCCAACGATTTCGACGGGGCTTTTGGCCGTGTGCTCGGGACCGTCGGCAACGCGACCGAGCAGATCCGCAACGGTGCCCATCTGCTGCGCGACATCGCCGAAACGATGAAGAATCAGGCGCTGCACACGGCGGAAAAGGCCGAACAGACCTCCGAAGTGGTGGGCATCGTCAACACGGTGTCGCAAACCCTCACCACCTCCATCGGCGAGATCGGCGGGCGGGTCAGCACCACGGCGACGGCGGTGGACCGCGCGGTGAACCGGGCGCGCCAGAGCGACACGGCGGTGCAGGCGCTGGCCGACAGCTCCCAGCGCATCGGCGAGATCGTCCGCCTCATCACCGACATCGCCGGTCAAACCAACCTGCTGGCGCTCAACGCCACCATCGAAGCGGCGCGCGCGGGTGAGGCGGGCAAGGGCTTTGCCGTCGTGGCGCAGGAGGTCAAGCTGTTGGCCAACCAGACGGCCAAGGCCACGGAGGACATCGGCGGCCAGATCGGCGCGATCCAAGGGGCGACGGCCGACGTGGTGGACGCCATCCGTGCCATCCGCAGCACGGTGGAGGAGGTGCAGACCCTGTCCAGCGAGGTGTCCGCCGCCGTCAGCGAGCAGTTGGAACACACCCAGAAAATCGCCTTGGCGGTGGACCGTGCCACCCACAACTCGAACGAGGTGTCCGAAAGCGTCAGCACCATGGCGATCACCGCCGCCGAAACTGGCAAATCCGCCATCGAAATGATGTACTCCGCCGGTCAGCTCACCAGCGAACTGCAACAGTTGGAGGCCGACGCCGACCGCTTCGTCGCATCGATCAAGATGTGAGGATCGTCCACGTCACTCCGTTGCCGTGCCGGCGCTCTCGGGCGTGTCCGTCTCCGGCAGGGCCGCTGTGGTGTGGAGCGCCACGCGCAGGCCGCCGTTGGTGAAGGTCAGCGGGTTGGGGGCGAAGGGCAGGCCGGTGGCGCGGGCGAGCGCGGCGTCGCTGGTCACGATGGCGACGCGCCAGCCGCCGAAGCGGGCCAGCAGGGTGCGGCCCAGCGCCTGATAGAGCGGGAACAGCGATTTGACGTCGCCGATGCGGGCACCATAGGGCGGGTTGACGATGACCAGACCCGGCGGGCCAGCGGGGCGGGTGCGGTCGCTGACGGCGTGCTGGTCGAACTGCACCCAAGCGGCCACCCCGGCCTTGTCGGCGTTGGCGCGGCTCATGGCGATGGCCCCGCCGTCGCGGTCGCTGCCGAAGAAGCGCTGGGTCGGCGTGACGGCGGCGTTGGTGGCGCGCAGCCGTTCCCACCGCGCGGGGTCGAAGCTGGCGAGTTGTTCGAAGGCAAACGCACGGGTGCGACCGGGGTGCAGACCGGCGGCGATCTCCGCCGCTTCGATGACGAAGGTTCCCGACCCGCACATGGGGTCGACCACCGGCTCCCGCCCGTCATACCCGGCCAGCCGCAGCAATTGCGCGGCCAGCGTTTCCCGCATCGGGGCCTTGTGGATCGCGTCCTTGTGACCACGCTTGTGCAGGGATTCGCCGGAGGTGTCGAGGCTGATGGTGCACAGATCATCGTCGATCCGCACCTTGATGCAGATCGCGGCCTCGTCGGAGATCGGCGCGCCCAGCGTTTCGGTGATGGCGCGCTCGACCCGCTGCGCCGTCGCCCCGGCGTGGTAGATTCGCGAGGCCTTGCAGGACGCCTCGACCCGCACCGGCACGTCGGCGCGCAGCACGTCGCCCCAGACCACCCGGCGCGCCCGCTTGTCGAGCTGGGCCAGATGCAGGGCGCGGAAGGACGCGATGCGGGCGAGCACGCGGGTGGCCCCGCGCAGTTCCAGATTGGCGCGCCACACCTCCGGCCAACCGCCGCTGACGGTGACGCCGCCCTTGATGGCGACCGCGTCGGCAAAGCCCTTCTCCTGGGCCTCCGCCAACAGGGCGGGTTCCAGACCGGGCGCGGTCACGAGGAACAGCTCCAGCGATTGGGCGGGAGCGGCGGCGGGGGAGGGGGCGGTCGTGGTCATCCCCCTACATAGCCCGCCCATCGCCGGTCATCGACAGATTTCTAAGCCCCCCTCACACAACGTCCGGCGAGGCCAGACGGCAGAAGCTCCCCTCGCGCTCCACCTGGACGGTGGCGTGGCCGATGCCGAAACGCTCCTTCAGCGTCTTAGCCACGCTGTCGAGCAGCGTGTCGTCCGGGTCGCCCTGCGGACGGACCAGATGGGCGGTCAACGCCGTCTCGGTCGTGCTGATCGGCCAGATGTGCAGGTCGTGCACGGCGGTCACGCCGGGCAGGGCGGCCAGATAGCGTTCGACGGCGGGCTGGTCCACCCCGTCCGGCACGGCGGCGAGCGCCAGCCGGGTGGAATCGCGCAGCAGGCCCCAGGTGCCCAGCGTGATGACGGCGGCGATCACCAGGCTGGTGGCGGGATCGAGCCACTGCCAGCCGGTGAAGCCGATCAGCGCGGCGGACAGCACCACCCCCAGCGACACACCGGCGTCGGCGGCCATGTGCAGATAGGCCCCCTTGATGTTGATGTCGCTGTGGCGGCCGCCCATGAACAGCAGGGCGGTGAAGCCGTTGATGAGGATGCCGATCCCGGCGACGATCATGACCGTGGTTTCGGCCACCGGCTGCGGGTTGCTCAGGCGGGTGATGGATTCCAGCGTGATCGCCCCAACCCCGATCAACAGGATCATCGCGTTCAGCAGCGACGCCAGGATCGAGGCGTTGCCCAGCCCATAGGTGTAGCGCCCGTTCGGCGCGCGCCGCCCCATCCACACCGCCGCCCAGGCGATCAACAGCCCCATCACATCGCCCAGATTGTGCCCGGCGTCGGCCAGCAGCGCGGTGGAGTTGGACAGCAGGCCATAGGCCGCCTCCACCACGACAAAGCCGATGTTCAGCGCAGCGCCCAGCGCAAAGGAACGGTCGTAGGACACCGGGCCATGATGATGCCCGCCATGGGAATGACCACCGTGCGAATGGCCGTGATGGCCCTTGCCCTGATGGCCGTCACCGTGATGATGCTCACCATGCGGCATGGATCATCCCCTTGGTGGCGTTGACCGGTTCCACCTTTGGCGCGCCGCTCATGCTGTGCCACGCCCAACTGTAGCCGGTGTAGGCGGCGGTGTAGGCGACGCCCGCCCCGCAGCCGACCGTGGCCGACGCGGCGACCGCCGACACGGCGATGGAGGTGGCGACCCCGCTGTTGACCAGCGGCATCAGGATCAAGCCGCTGGTCAACCCGCTGACCGTCGCCCCGCTGAGGCAGGAGATGACCGCCTGCTCGGTGAAACTCTGGGTTTCCTGAGCGCTGGCGCTTCCCGCGCTCAACAACCCGGCGAGGGCGAGCGGGAGAAGGAGAGCGGAACGGACGACGGGCGGAACGCGGTGCATCATGCACCTCCGGTGCTGAAGGGGGGGCGGAACGGGGGGTGGGCGCACAACACACACCCATCCGGCATTATCGTCGCCCGTTGCGGTGCCGCAAGCGGAAAGCGCGCCTGGATTGCGCGTTCGCCGCCACCCGTGACCTTGCGTGGGCAAGCCGCACCGCCTAGCTTCGGGGCGACACAGACCCCGTGCGGAGAGAAGGCATTATGAAAGCGCGCGTCACCTGGGTGGACGGCAAGATGTTCGTCGGCGAATCCGGCAGCGGCCACGCCGTGGTCATGGATGGCGCGCCGGAGGCCGGAGGCCGCAACCTGGGCATCCGCCCGATGGAAATGCTGCTGATCGGCATGGGCGGGTGCAGTTGCTTTGACGTGGTGATGATCCTGGAAAAGGGCCGTCAGGCGATCACCGATTGCGTCGCCACGGTCGAGGCCGAACGGGCCGAAACCGACCCGAAGGTCTTCACCAAGATCCACATGCATTTCACCGTCACCGGGCGCGGGCTGGACCCGGCCAAGGTCGAACGGGCGATCGCGCTGTCGGCGGAAAAATACTGCTCCGCCTCCATCATGCTGGGGCAGACGGCAACCATCACCCATGATTTCGAGGTGGTGGAAGCGCCGTAACCGGGCAACAGGGGGCGAGGCACGGCCCGCCCCCGTTTCCATGCTTCACTTACGCGTGCAGCATCTTCAGGCCGATGATGCCGCCGACGATTGCGGCAATGCAGAGCAGCCGCGCCGCGCCCGCCGGTTCGCCGAACAGAAGCATCCCCAGTGCGGCCGTGCCGACCGTGCCGATCCCCGTCCACACGGCGTAGGCGGTGCCGAGCGGCAGGCTTTTCAACGCCCAGCCCAACAGCACGACGCTGGCGGTCATCGCCACCACCGTTCCCACGCTGGGCCAGAGTTTGGAAAAGCCGTCGGTGTATTTCAGGCCGATGGCCCAGGCGACTTCGAACAGACCGGCGAAAAACAACACGACCCACGCCATGACGGCGCCTCCGTCGATGATGGAAGGCAGGGCCGTCCCCGCGCGTTTTGGTGAACCCGTTTGATGCGCGGGGTCGTCCCCGCCGGGCAGAGCGCCCATATGGGGCCGACCGGGCGGCGGGTCAAGCGGTGTGGTGCGCATGCAGGGCAATCGGGTGAAGGCTTGAAATTCCTTTATTAGGACATTCGTCATCCCCGCGAAGGCGGGGATCCAGAGTTCGCAGAGTGGTTCTGACGGAAAAGCCTGGATCCCCGCCTTCGCGGGGATGACGGAAAATTCTCCGTATAGGTTTATAAACCTTCAAACGATCATCGTCACGCAGGCAAGAATGGACACGGATTGCACGGACAAAAATGAGGGATTGCACGGATTTTCGCCCCAATTGCATTCTGTATCCCGCCAT
>JAIXPD010000050.1 GCA_027486405.1 Azospirillum sp.
CACGGTATGCACTTGTTCAACATCCCGCAACGCTTGAAGCGCCGCATCGACCTCTTCCCCGTCTTCCCTTTGTCTCGGGAACGGGCCGAAGAAGGCCGAAATTCTTGGTCGAAGAAGGAACCTTCCAACCGCTCGATCAACCCGGCCTCGCCGACTTAACCGCTTGTTTCCGCTTCCTTTTCTGCCGCCGCCGCGTCGCTTCGTGAAGCGCCGCCCCGTCGGTGGAGCGGGTTATAGTGGCACCACACCAAACCGCGCAACTCCTTTTTTGCGTATCCGTGCATTTTTTTCGCAGTTTTTGTGAATCCAAGGGTTTAGCGAAAAGCGCTTTGTCCTGCGGATTATAGAAGCCCCAAAGCGCGCAGTTCCGCCACCAGATGCGGGGGCAGCGCCTCTTCCCCAGGGGCCGCCCCGGCCAGATCGGGCGGTGCGGCGTCCTGGTTGAGGTAGCGCCAGCCCTGGAAGGGGCGATGGGGGGTGGGAACGGTCGGCACCCGCAGGGCGTCGAGCTGGAACAGGCAAAAGCCCTGCCCTTCCCCATCGACGCCGCTGTCGATGGCCAACACCCGCTGACGCGCGGCGACGCTGCCCTTGATGACCCAATAGAGCGACCCGCCCGCCAAAATCTCGTCGGCCCGTTTCGGCAGGCTGCGGGTGTGGACGGGAATCCGCGTCTGGCCATCAACGGTGACGGCGCGCCGGTCCTGCACCTCCGCCAGATGATCCAGATCGCGGACGCCAACGGACAGCTTGATGATGTGCAAAGGCATGGGAATCCCGTTACAGCGCCGTTACAGCGGGTCGTTGCGGTCGTGCCGTTCCGGCTTGGCGTGGCCGATGATGGCGCTGAAGCCGAACAGCAGCAGCAGCACCCCCATGACGATCTCCACCCCGCAGACCAGACGCACCGCCCCAGACACCGGGTGGATGTCGCCATAGCCCACCGTGGCGAAGGTCACGATGGAGAAATACAGACCTTCGGCAAAGGTCAGGTCGCGCCGCACGCCCTCGATCACGAAATTGGGTTCGGCCATGAAGCGGTCCATGATGGTGTAGACCGCGCCGAACATGATGATGCAGAGCGAGTAGAAGGTCAGGAAGGCGAAGGCGGGCAACACCAGCCGCGCCGCCTGCTGGAAGAAGCCTTCGAACAGCAGACCGGCGTCGAGCAGAAAGATGGCGATGTCGCGGGCGACCAGGGCGACAATCCCGGCGATCGCCGACATCGCCACCAGAAAGATCGCGTTGAGCAACTCCGGCGACACGCCATGACCGGGGACCAGGAAGGTCAGCGCGCCGATGCCCCAGAGCGGGGCCATCCACAGGAAGATGCGGTCGAAATGCCCGCCGTCGCGCAAACGCCGCGACATCACGATGCGGCGAATGTCGTCCGCCCGCCACCAGGCCCCGCCCAAAAACGCGGCCAGCGGCAGCACAAACGCCACCGCCTGGGTCAGGGCCGGGATGTTGTGGAAATTGCTTTCCAGAAAAAAGACGAAGATGCAGGCGTAGACGCCGATGAAGTTGGTCAGCGCCAAGGTGAAAAACTGGCTGCCGGGAAACAGATAGTGGAAGGCCCCAACCACCAGACCGACCGATCCCAGCAGAACGAAGGTCAAATCGCCCGACACCGACCGGATCGACAGCGCGATCAACCCCAGCAGCAGCGCCGTCAGCAGCGCCCCGCCCAACCAGGATGGCCGCCCGCTCCACCGGCCCGCGTGCGCGGCCGCCGTGGAGTGGGAGGCGGAAGAACGCGGGCGGCGGTCCGAAACGATGGGATCCATAGGCGACGGCAAGCCCCGACCAAAACAAAAGGGCGTTCGGGGACCATCCGCAAGCGGGGCCAACGAACAGCATGGACCTGATTTATAGCCGGTCCGCTTGCCCAATCATCAAGCTTTTCCGCCCGCGCGGCCCGGATTTCCCCCCACCCGGCCTCACCAGCCGCCGCTGGACAACCAGCGGTCCACCATGTCGAGCCGGTCCCACCCCCAAAAGGGTTCGTTGCCGACCAGGACAAAGGGCGAGCCGAAGACGCCGCGCGCCACCGCCTGTTCGGTTTCGGCGCGCAAGCGGTCCTTGACCGTCGGGTTGCCCAAGGCGGCCAGGACGGCGGCGCGGTCGCCCACCGCCCCGCCCAGCGCTTGTTCGGCGATCTCCGCCACCGTGTCGGCCGGGCCGATGTCGCGGCCTTCGGCGAAATGGGCGTGGTAGAGGGCGTGGGCCAGAGCCTTGGCCTGCTCCGGTTGGTTGTCGGCCAGCCAATAAAAGGCGCGGGACGCCGCCACCCCGTTGACCGGCGCGGAGTCCGGCAGGGTGAAGGGCACGCCGACCAACCGGGCCACCCGCCCGACATCGTGGCTCAGATACTCCCCGCGCAAGGGCTGCTCCAGGTTGGGCTTCATGCCCGTGACCTTGAAGACCGCCCCCAACAGGATCGGGTGCCAGGTTACGGCGCGGCCATGCGCGCGGGCCAGCGCGTCGATCCGCAAGCTGGCGAAATAGCCGTAGGGGGAGCCGAAATCAAAATAGAAGTCGATGGGATCGGCCACGCGCGTTTCCTCCCGCATTGCACGGACGACGGTGCGTCCTTGCGGAAAGGCTAATACGGGAGGCCGGGCGCGTCCAGTGCGCGGGAATCAACAGGGTTCGGCGCGGGGGATGAAGGATCCGCGCGGAGGATGAAGGATCCGCACCGAGGATCCGTCCCTCTCGGAACGGATCCTCCCTGGGATCATCCTCCTGGGATCAGATCGCCCGGACCTTGGCGTCGAACACGTAACCGGCCCCGCGCTCGGTCTTGATGATGCGGGGTTCCTTCGGATTCGCTTCGATCTTGCGGCGCAGGCGCAGAATCAGCACGTCGATGGAGCGGTCGAACACCTCGGCCCCGTCGGCGCGGGTCAGGTCGAGGAGCTGGTCGCGGGTCAGCACCCGTTGCGGCCGCTTGACGAAGGCGGCCAACAGGCCGAATTCCGCCTTGGTCAGCTCGACATCCCGGCCTTCCTGGCCGCGCAACCGCTGGGCGGTCAGGTCCAGTTCCCAACTGGCGAACTGAACCACGGCGCGCAGTTCGTCGGCCCCGCGCGGCGGGCGGCCTTCGCCGGACACCCGGCGCAGAACCGCCTTGATGCGGGCCAACAATTCACGCGGGTTGAAGGGTTTGGTCAGGTAATCGTCGGCCCCCAGCTCCAACCCGACGATGCGGTCGACGTCCTGGTCCTTCGACGACAGGATGATGACCGGAATCTGGGTGTCGCTGCGGATTTGGCGGACCAGCCCCAGCCCGTCGCCGTCGGGAAGGCGCAGATCGCACACCACAAGGTCGATGGGGTCGCCGTCCAACGCCAGCTTGGCCGCCGCCGTGTCGGCCGCCGTGGTGACGCGGTATCCTTCCGCCGTCAGATAGGACGCCAACAGCTCCCTGATCGGTTCGTCGTCATCGACCGCGAGAATGTGCATGCCCGTTACCTCCCACATTCTTCTTATCCCACGCGCAAGCGCCGCGCAATCCGTTACAGGTCCGTAACACCCGACGAATCGCGCAACGTTCGGTGATTGGCTTGAAACAACAATACCCGCGAAGGACATCAAACCACCACGACGCTGACATCACCAAGACACACGCGTCGGTTTAAATCCACACCTATTGAAAGGATGTTGATCGGTCAAGTCATCAACGCTCCGATGACGCGGGGTGTTCCGACGGACCGGTCCGCGTTTGCCCACCCCGTCTCGCCCCAACCCCGTTTCACCCCAACCTCGTCTCATAAGGTGTGGACCCGTGTCGACCATTGACCATTGCCTGGAACGGCTCGCCCTGCTCGATCAGGCCGACCGCCTGTTGAACGAGGTGCGGCTCTATGGCCAGCACGGTCCGGCGCGCGAAGCAATAGCGCGGCATCGGATGCTGTTGGGGGAAGCGCGCCGCCATCTCGACTCCGCGCGTGCGGTTGGTGGTGCGGCCGCAGGAGCGCGCTGACCGTGACCCGCCACGCGTTCGACTCCGGTCAATCCCATCCCACCGCACAGACCATGCACCGGACCGACGGCGGCGGAACCGACGGCACGATGGTTCCGCGCGCGCAACTCACCCGCCGCGATCCGCCGAACCCGCTGTGGAGCGCGATGATGGCGCGGTGGTTGGCCGATCCGGCGTGATCGGCCCTTGATAATCGGCTCTTGATAAATCGGCTCTTGATGATCGGCCTGTGATGATCGGTTGGGCGTGACTGACAGAACCGACGTCAGGGCAGGCGGGCGGTCGCTTCGATCTCGATTTTCGCCACTGGGTCGATCAGGATCGACGCCACGATGCTGCCCGCCGGACGGACGTCGGCGAAATAGGCGTTGAGCACCGGCGTCACGCGCGGGGCGTCCGCCGGGTCGCGCAGGTGAACGCGCAATTGGACCACATCGGCCAGACCGGCCCCGGCCTCGGCCAGCACCGCCGCGATGGTGTGGAGCGCCTGATGGGTTTGCTGGGCCACATCCTCGGCGATGGTCCCGGCGGCGTGGTCATGGCCGGTCGTCCCCGACACGAACACCCACCCATCCTGAACCAGCGCGCGGGACAAACCGGCGGCCCGTTCCAACGGCGACGCGGTGCCGATGAAGCGGCGTTCCAGCGGCGGGGCGGCGCGGGCGATGGCGGCAAGCGACGTCATGGCGGCTTCCTTACAGACAGAGACACAGAGATGGAGAGACGGGGGTGGGCATCCAAGGGCGTGCGTCCCGAACACCCTCCCCGCCGGGCCGGGTCACAACCGGGCATCACGGCCAGGCATCACGGCCGGGCGGAACCGCAGCGCAGCATGGATGATGGCACAGCCGCGCCCGCCCGCCCATCGGGGCCGCCCGCAATCCCGCCCCAATTGGGGCCTAGCCTGGGAATCGTTCGTTGTGATTTGGAAAGGCCGCCCGATGCTTCGCCCCGCCCTGCTCGTCTCCACCGCCGCGCTGCTCACCCTCTCCCCCGCGCTGGCCCAGACACCGGACGCGCTGGTGTTGAAGCGGGTGCAACTGTCCACCGGCGGCGTCGGGTCCTTTGAATACGAGGCCCGCGTGACCGGCGACGCCGCCCTGACGCTGGAGGTGCGGCGCGATCAGGTGGATGATGTGCTGAAAAGCGTGGTGGTGTACGACGACCGGGGCGGCGTCGGGACCATCGACCTGCCAGGCGCGGAACCGCTCGACACCGCCTTTCGCGAACTGCCCTTCTCGCGCGACGATCTCACCTCCCCCGCAGCGCTGCTCACCGCGCTGAAGGGGGCGGAGGTGGAGACCGACGGCGCGCGCGCGCTGACCGGGCGCGTGCTGTCGGTGACGGAGGAAACCGCGCAAGCAAGCAGCGCCGGTGCCAACAACGGCGGGGGCGGAACCATCACCCGCCACCGCCTCAGCCTGATGACCGCCAGCGGGGTGCGCCAACTCATTCTGGAGGACACCGACGCGCTGCGCTTCACCGACCCGCGCGTGCAGGCGCAGGTGAACGCCGCCCTGGCCGCCATCGCCGACAACGCCCGGCGCGAGCGGCGGCGGTTGACCGTGCGCAGCCTGGCCAACGGCGCAGCGGGCGAACGCACCGTGCGCGTCGCCTTTGTCGCCGCCACCCCGCTGTGGAAGGCCACCTACCGCCTGAGCCTGCCCGCCGTCGGCTCCGCATCCGGTGCCGCCACCACGCCGCAAGAGCGCGGGGGCCAAGCGCAAGGCGGGTTGCAGGGCTGGGCAATTCTGGAAAATCTGAGCGGGGAGGATTGGCGCGGCGTGAGCCTGAGCGTCGTCTCCGGCAACCCGGTCACGCTGCGTCAGGCGCTCTACACCCCCTATTCCGTGGAGCGGCCCGAGGTGCCGGTGGAGGTTCTGGGCCGCGTGCTGCCGACCAGCGACGAGGGGGCCGTCGCCCTGGATCGCGGGCGTGGCCTGTCGGTGGCCGAATCCGCCCGCCCGGCCCCGGTCGCCATGGCGGCACCGCCCCCCGCCGCGATGCCCCCCGCCGCGATGGCGGCCCCAATGGCGTCCCCGCTGGCAAAGGCCGCGCCCTTCGCCGCCGCCCCACCGCCGCTCGCGTCCGCCAGCGTGACGAGCGCCGAGGCCACCGCCGCCGACACCAGCACGCAGGTGCTGTTCCGCTACCCGCAACCGGTCACGTTGGCCAACGGCGGCACGCTGATGATGCCGATCGCCGACCGCGCCCTGCCGGTGGAGCGCATCGCGCTGTATCAGCCCAACACCCAGCCCCGCCACCCGTTGGCCGCCCTGCGGCTGCGCAACAATTCGCAAACCGCGCTGCCGCCCGGCCTGCTGACCTTTTACGAGACGGTGAACAACGCCCCGACCCATGTCGGTGACGCCCGCATGGCCACCCTGCCGGTGGGGGAAAGCCGCCTGCTGTCCTTTGCCGTCGATTCCGCCGTCACCATCGACCGCGCCGACCAGCCCAGCCGCCACCTGACCCGCGCCACCGCCGCCGACGGGGTGATGCTGCTGACCGTCAGCGACCGGCAAACCTCCGTCTACACCGTCGCCGGGGCGCGCGATGGCGACCGCAAGCTGGTGATCGAACACCCGCGCCGCCCCGGCTGGACGCTGGTGGAGCCAAAAGACGGGGAGTCAAAGAATGGAACTGGCGGGGAGCCGGTGGAAACCACCGCCACCGCCCACCGCCTCACGCTCGCCGTGCCCGCCGGGCAGACGGTGACGCTGGCGGTCAGCACCGAACGCCCGCGTCAGGAACGGATCGTGCTGGGCGATCTGTCCGCCGACCAGTTGACCGCGCAGGCCAGCGCGCAAGAGCTGCCCGCCGCCCTGCGCGACGGGTTGAAGGCGCTCGCCGCCCTGCGCGCCGCCGTCGCCGACAAGGAGCGCCGCATCGCCGACATCGAACGGGAGCAGCAGGACCGGGTGACGGAACAGGAGCGGCTGCGCGCCAACCTCGCCGCCCTGCCCAACGGCAGCGATCTGCACAAACGCACCCTGACCAAGATGGGCGAGGCGGAAAACCGGCTCGACGCCCTGTCGCGCGACCTCACCACCGCCCGGGCCGAGGCCGACGCCGCCCGCGCCACCCTGCGCGAGCGGGTTCGGTCCCTGAAGCTCTGAACGGTTCGACGGTCGGAACGGTTACAGCGTCGTCGCGCTGCAATAGGCCCAGGCGTCGTTCTGCAGGCCGAACAGCGCGGCGACCGGCTTTCCGCTCGACCGGTCGATCACCACGCGGAAACGGTCGCCGGTGCACACCCCGGCGGGCTGCTTGGCAAAGGGCGTCTTGACGTTCTTGGCGGTCAGGCAGGATTGCGCCAGCGTGGGCGGGGTCGCCGGGCCATCCACCCGCTTGCCGTTGGCGACCAGGAAATAATTCGTCCCCACCCCGCCCTTGACCTCGGCCTTCAGCTCCAGCCGGGCGAGGTGGGACTTGTACATCCCGGCGTCCTGCACCCCGTCCGGCCCGCCCGCTGCGATGGTGCGAAAGGACAGCGCGGAGCAGACCGGCGGCTCCTTCGCCTGCGCCGGGGACGACAACGCCAGCGCCAAACCGGTCAAAGCCACAGCGAAGGCGGACGAAACGGACAGGAAGGTCATGCGGCGGTGTCCTGCGACGGGGGTGGAAGGGGGATTCCGGCGGCCATTCACGCGGCCATTCACTTGGACATCGCGCAGAAGGTGGTTTGCTGCATCAGCGCGCAATCCTTTTCCACGCCGCCGTCGAGCATCGACACCTCGACCTGCGTGATGACCAGGGTGCGCCCCGCCTTCACCACGCGGCCGCGCGCGATCATCACATCGCCCTTGGCCGGGGACATCAGATTGATCTTGAACTCCACCGCCAGCACATCGGCCCCCGGCGGCATCAACGAGGCGGCGGCGTAGCCCCCGGCGTTGTCGGCCAGGGTCGCCACCATGCCCGCGTGGAAAAAGCCGTTCTGCTGGGTCAGGTCGGCGCGGAAGGGCAGCCGCATTTCGCAAAGGCCCGGCTCGATCGCCGTCAGCTCGATGCCCAGGGTCTTGCAGATCGCCTGCGTGTCAAAGGACGCAAGACAGCGCGCCTTCCAATCGGGATCGCGCGGTTCGAAACGGCTGCTCACGGCTCGCTCTCCAGCGGGGGACAAAACGGCCCCCAGCCTGCGGCAAGCCGCCGCCGCGATCAAGCCACGCTTGGTGACATCCAGGCAATCGCTTGATCGAGCGATCCTCGTCAGGCAAGCAAGAATGGACACGGATTTCACGGACAAAAGGATGGATTGCACGGATTTTCAATCCCAATCGCCTCACACATCCCGTCACGAGGTTTGCGCCGAGATCACAAACAGACTCGCATACAGGATGGCTCTGTGACGCGTTCCGTGAAATTCGTGCGAAAATCCGTGAAATCCGTGAAATCCGTGGCAATCCTTGCTTTGGTCGGGTTTTGGTCGGGCGCACGAGGATTCAAGCCATTGCCCTGTTGGTGACATCGCCCGCGCCCGCCGCGCGTCAGCCGCCGATCAGGCCCAGTTGCGGGCTGGACGGTTCGGCGAAGTCGCGCACCGGCATCCGCCCCGCCAACCGGGCCGAACGGCCCGCCGCCACCGCGTCGCGCATCGCCGCCGCCATCCGCACGGGATCGCGCGCCTTTGACACCGCCGTGTTCAGCAGCACCGCCGCGCAGCCCAGCTCCAGCGCCAGCGCCGCGTCCGACGCTGTGCCGATCCCGGCGTCGAGCACCACCGGCACCGGGCTGCGGGCGCAGATGGTTTCGATGGCGTGCGGGTTGCGTATGCCCTGGCCCGACCCGATGTAGGCCCCCAGCGGCATCACCGCCGCCGCGCCCAGATCGGCCAGCTTGCGGCAGGTGACGGGATCGTCGTTGCAATAGGGCAGCACGACGAAGCCATCGTTGACCAGCTCCTCCGTCGCCCGCAACAGCTCCTCCACATCGGGGTAGAGCAGATCGCGGTCGCCGATGACCTCCAGCTTGATCCAGGGCGTGTCCAGCGCCTCGCGCGACAACTGCGCGGTCAGCACCGCCTCGCGCGCGGTCAGGCAACCCGCCGTGTTGGGCAGCAGGTTGATCCGCCCGCCCGCCGCCCGCGCCAGCACATCGACCAGACTTTCCGAATAGCCGTCCAGGCTGATGCGGCGGATGGCGACGGTGGCCAGTTCGGTCCCGCTGGCCGCCAGCGCGTCCAGCATCACCCGTTGGTTGGGATAGCCCGCCGTGCCGAGAAACAGGCGCGAGCCGAAGGAACGACCGCCAATGGTCAGCGCGTCGTCGATCCGCGCGGGCAGCGGTGTCGCAAGGGCGGGCGGAGCGGCGGGAATGGTCAGATCGGTGGTCATGATGAAAACCCTCAACCGCCCTGGATCGGGCGGACAATGTCCAGAACGTCGCCGGGGGCGAGCGCGGTGTCGGGCCAGCGGCGGCGCGGCACGACCGCCCCGTTCAGGGCGACGGCGACGCCGCGCGCCGCCTCGTCCAGCCCCATCCCGGCGAGCAGCCCGGTCAGGCTGGCGCTGGTCAAGGGCGTGTCCTGTCCGTTCAGGCGGATGGTGGCCAGGGAGATGGTGGCGCTCATGCGGCGGCTCCGGCGGTGGTGACACAGTTCGTTGAGAAACGGTCGGGGGCGAAGGGGCGGATCAGCGGATCGGTTTCCCCGGTCAGCACCAACCGCGCCACGCGGTCGGCGGTGACGGGGGTCAGCAGGATGCCGTTGCGGTGGTGGCCGGTGGCGTGGATCAGCCCGGGAATCGCCGTTTCGCCCAACAGGGGGGCGTCGTCGCGGCTGCCGGGGCGGAACCCGACCCAGCTTTCCTCGATCGGCAGTTCGGCCACGCCGGGCAGCGCCCGCCACGCGCCATCGAGCAAGGCCAGTTGCCCCCCCGCCGTCAATCGGTCGTCAAAGCCGCGCTCCTCCGTCGTCGCGCCGATCAACAGCCGCCCGTCCAGGCGCGGGATCAGATAGGTGCCGGGCGTCCACACGACGTGACGCAGCAGCGGGGCCGCCGGATCCATGCGCAGGCACAGCATCTGCCCCTTGATCGGCCGCACCGGCGGTCTGGCCGACGATGGCAGCCCGGCGACCGTGCCCGACCACGCCCCGGCGGCCAGCACCACCCGGTCGGCCGACACCCGCACGTCGCCGACCCGCACCCCGGTCGCCCGCCCATCGTCGAGCATCAAGGCCGGAGTCGGGCAGCGTTCGTGCACCCGCCCGCCAGCCGCCCGCACCGCGCGCAGCAGGGCGGCGGCAAGCTTGCGGTTGTCCACCTGGTGATCCTCGGCGCAATAGAGCGCGCCGACGACGCCGGGTTGCAGGCAGGGTTCGCGGCGGCGCACCTCCGCCCCGCTCAACCACGTCACCGGCAGGCCCAAATCGGTTTGGAAGCGGTGGAGGAAGCGGACCTTGGCCGCGTCGTCGGCGGTCAGCGCGATGACCATGGTCCCTTCGGTGCGGAGATCGACCGACAGGCCGGTCGCGGCCTCCAGTTCGGCGGCGAAGGCGGGCCACAGCGCTTGCGAGGCGCGGGTCAGCGGCAACAGGCTTTCCTCGCCCGGTTCGCTTTCCACACAGGCGGCCAGCATCCCCCCGGCGGCGTGGGTGGCGCCGCGCCCGGCCTCCCCCGGATCGAAGACATCGACCGAACAGCCCGCAGCGGCCAACCGCCATGCGATCGACAAACCAACGCAGCCCGCCCCCAGAATGGCGACGGACGGCAAACGGATCCCACGCGCATGAACCATGCAACGGCTCCCTTCGCTGGCATTACCCAGACAGGTTCGATGGGTCTGATCTCAGCCGCGCACAGGATCGCGCGGCACCCCAAGCCAATGGGGCGATAGTTCCGATCCGCCGCACGCATTGCAAGAAAAAAGTCACGGGTTCCCACGCGGGTCGACTGCGGGCCGACAGGCCGATCACGGCGCGCGGCCGATTGTCTCAGCCGCCCCGCCAAAGCCAAGGCCGCGCCCGGTTCTGATACCAAAGAGTCACAGGACCTCGGGAATACCCGGATAACAAACGAACGGCGAATTCGTACCATCGCCAACGATCTTCGCGCGCCCCGTCGCGACCGCCCTTGGACGTGAGCCTTCCCATGCTGACTCTTTTCCGCACCCCCGCAAGCGCCACCGGCACCGTCGCCACGTCTCATCGGGCGTCGCCATCGCCCGCCAGTCCCCACCCGGCCAACACGCCCGGCGCGACACAGGCCCACCCCCCGTCGGCCGCCGAACCGCCGATCCGCACCCTCAGCCTGTCGGCGGCGGCGATCAGCCGCGACGCGCTGGCCCCTTTGACCTTTGCGGCGGGGGGACCGGCGTTGGTGGTCGGCTTCGTGTCCCCGCACGTCGATTTCCCGGCGGTGGCCCGCGCCACCAAGGCGGCGCTGCCGCCCGATTGCACGCTGCTGTTGGTCTCCACCGCCGGGGAGCTGTGCGCGGCCCCCGGCCAACCGCTCTATTGCCCCACCGGGGACCGCTGGGACCGGGTGGTGTTGCAAGCCTTCAGCCCCCGCCTGTTCAGCGGCTTGAGCGTCCACACGGTTCCGCTGCATTGCGAGGACATCCGCAGCGGCGGCCCCCTGCGCCTGACCCAGACCCAGCGGGTGGAGGCGATCCAGGGCGAGTTGGAGCGCATCCGCGCGCCCTTCCCCATCGACAGCCGCGACACCGTGGCCCTGACCGTCCTGGACGGCCTGTCGTCCAGCGAAAGTTCGCTGATGGAGGCGGTGTACCGCAGCGGGCGTTTCCCCTGCCTGTTCATCGGCGGGTCGGCCGGGGGAACGCTGGATTTCCAGCACACCCGCCTGTTCGACGGCGAACGGGTTCTGGAAAACGCGGCGGTGATCCTGTTTCTGAAGGTGGCCCCGGGGCTGCGCTATGGCGTGTTCAAAAGCCAGAATTTCCGCCCGACCGCGACCCGCTTCACCATCGTGGACGCCGACCCGATCCGCCGCGTCGTGCGCCGGGTCATCGATCCCGACAGCTTCGAGGTGATGCGCTTCACCGACGCGCTCGCCGCCGCCCTGCATTGCCGACCGGAGGAGCTGTCCAGCCGCCTGGGCAAGAGCACCTTCGCCATCCAGATGGAGGATGAGCTGTATGTCCGCTCCGTCGCCGGATTCAATCTGGAGACGGGGGAGGCGACCTTTTATTGCGACGTGAACGCCGGGGATTCGCTGTTGTTGGTGGAGGCCACCGACTTCGCCCAGCAGACCGCCCAGGATCTCGCCGCCTATCTGCGCGGCAAACCCCGGCCGGTGGGGGTGATCCTGAACGACTGCATTCTGCGCCGCCTGAACAACGGCGATTCACTGGCGCGGGTGAACGCCTTCGATGGCATCACCGCCGCCGGTTTCTCCACCTTCGGCGAGCTGTTCGGGATCAACGTCAATCAAACCCTGTCGGCCCTGCTGTTCTTCGAAACACCGGAGGGGACCACGTTCACCGACGATGTCGTCGATCGCTTCCCCATCCATTACGCCCGTTTCCACAGCTCCTTCATCACCGCCCGTTACAACCGCCTGCATCTGCTCAACCGCATCCGCAGCAGCATCATTGAACGGATGCGCGGCTATCTGGAGGCTCTGGTCAGCCTGCACAGCGGCGTGCAGGACACCGCCCGCTACGCCAGCCGGATCGGCGCGTCGATGGCCGCGATCCAAAACAGCCTCGATCTGCACGCCGCCTCCTTCGATGGCCACGCCGAACGCAAGGAGGCGCTGCTGCGGGAATTCACCCATCTCAGCCAGGTGGTCAAAGGCATCGAAGGCGTGCTGGGCGTGATCGACACCATCGCCGGTCAAACCAACCTGCTGGCGCTGAACGCCACCATCGAGGCCGCCCGCGCGGGCGACGCCGGGCGCGGCTTCGCCGTGGTGGCGAGCGAGGTGCGCAAGCTGGCCAACGACACCAAGCAAACGCTGGGAACCACGCGGGGGGCGATTGGTCAGGTGATGACGTCGGTTGGTCAGGTGGGCGGCAAGCTGAACGAAACCGGCGATCGGATGGATGCCGCCGCGCACGACGCCGCCACCCTGCTGGACAGCATCCACGCGGTGGTGGTCGAGGTGACGACCGCCCAGAGCGAAATCGAAAGCCGCCTGGACGCGCTGAACCAGCACGCCCGCCGCATGGCCGAAATCAACGAGTATGTCAGCCGGTTGAAAAGCCTGGATCAGGCGGCGGAATGATGGGAGCGGGGCCAACCGCATGGTTGGCCTTGCGCCGCCCACGCGGTCATGGTCCCCTGCGTCATCACGGTTCCCCTTCAGCGCCAGGACACACACCGCATGGAGTACGCCTTTACCACCGTCGATGGTCAGGACGGTGTTTTGCTGTCGGGGCGTTGCACCTACGACGACGCGCCCCGTTTCAACGCCATGCTGGCCGAATGGGATTTCACCGCCAACCCGGTGGTCCCGCTCGATCTGCGCTTTGTCACCTTCATCGATTCGGCCGCCATCGGGATGCTGTTCATCCTGTCCAACCGCTGCCGGGAGGCGGGCGGTCGCATCATCGCCAGCGGTGCCCCCGCCCACATCGTCAAGGCGCTGCGCCGCGCCGCCCTGGATCCCTACATCGAGTTTCGCTGACACCACGTTCCACGGATCATCGCGGTTCGTGACAGAGGTGCGACACGCTGGCGCGGCGCGCGGTGGTCCGGGCTGCGCTCAGGACTCTGCTGTGCGAATAAGCGGCCTTGCCGCACGGACGAAAAAGAGAATTTCCATCAAACGAAGACGATCAAAAGATGATCTTTCAATCATCCTGATTTTCATTGTGGATGTTCCGCGAACCAACACAACACACAAACCGTTGTTTTGTTGATGAGCCGCGCAAACGTGTCACAAACTGACGAATTATTTTCTTTCCGTGAAATCCGGACGCAACCATCCCATCCTACAAAAGAAGGAGACCACGACAACACGAGGTTCGGCCATGAAAGTGACCATCTCGCCTTGCGGTTCCGATCACACGCGCCGCTCATCGACCCAGTCGACCCAGAAAACCCAGCTGTTCGAACTGGCCCAAGCGATCCACGACGATTGTCCCGATGACATGATCGTCGAAATCCTCGACAGCCATGGCGTCCGCGAGGCGGTGTTCGGCGCGGTGGAGGACAACTCCATCGAACTGTTCTGATCGCAACGGCCACAGCCCAGCGAACCGATTCCCTCACCATCAAACCGGCCCAAGGTCACGGGCCAACGCAAAACGGGCCAACGCCAAACGGGCCAAACGCCAAAAACGCTTCACGCCCGGACCGGCGAAGCGTTTCAAATCGACCTATCATGGATGGGGAGGTTTGGGCGGCGGGCGGCGGATGTGACGCTGTTGCGTCGCTCCGCCTCGCCTGCCTTGCTGCCTGTCACACGCTCCGCTTGGGAGTGAGTGGTGCGGTCGAGAAGACTCGAACTTCCACGGGTTGCCCCACAGCGACCTCAACGCTGCGCGTCTACCAATTCCGCCACGACCGCACGAGGCTGGTAGACCCGAGGTACGCTTGCGCGCCTCATCGGGTGGAGCGGGTAGATATCAGCTTCCCGAAGCGCGATCAAGCGTTACAATCACCTTCCACGCAGAAAATTGTCAAAAGGCCGTTTTTTCCCGATGACCACCCCGCCCGCCAGCGCCGCCGCCAGCCCGCCCGCCCCCGCCCCAACCCAGCGCCCCCCCATCGAATGGCGCATCTCCGACGAGCCGGTCCCCTACCCGGAGGCGATGGCCGCCATGGAGGAGCGGGTGGAGGCCATCCGCGCCGGAACCGCGCCGGAACTGGTCTGGCTGCTGGAACACCCGCCGCTCTACACCGCCGGAACCAGCGCGCGGGACGAGGATCTGTTGGACGCCACCCGCTTTCCGGTCTACCGCAGCGGGCGCGGCGGCCAGTTCACCTATCATGGGCCGGGCCAGCGCGTGGCCTATGTCATGCTCGACCTGAAGGCGCGCGGGGCCGACATCCGCGCCTATGTCCGCGATCTGGAGGAATGGATCATCCAGACCCTGGCCTCCTTCACCATCAAGGGCGAACGGCGCGAGGGCCGCGTCGGCATCTGGGTGGACAAGGCCCCCTATGGCGGCCTGCGCGGGCAAGAGGACAAGATCGCCGCCATCGGCGTGCGGGTGCGGCGCTGGGTCAGCTTTCACGGCATCGCGCTGAATGTGGAGCCGGACCTCAGCCACTTCACCGGCATCGTGCCGTGCGGCATCAACGAGCACGGCGTCACCTCGCTGGTCGCGCTGGGGCATCCGGTGACGATGGACGACGTGGATTCGGCCCTGATCGCCGCCTGGCCGACCGTGTTCGGCGGGCTGATGCGCGGCGAGGAGGAGGGCGCGGCCTGACCGACAAAGCGCGGTGATGGAAACGGTGCGCGGCGGGGGTCAGTTCGGCTTTTTGGCCGCGCCCCCCGACGGCACCGGCTGATAGCTGCCGCCGGTCTTCGGGTCCTGCCCTTCGTTCATCACCCGCACATCCTCGTTGGTGATGGTCTGGATGGTGCAAGCGGTCGAATCGCCGTCGCGGAACAGGTAGATCAGCTTGCGGTCGGCCTTTTTCTGCGGGTCGTACAGGTTCAGCCCATGACCGAAGGCCACCCCGACCACCTCGCCTTTGAAATAGGCGCGGAAACGCAGCGGCGACAATTCGCGGAACCGGCGGGCGGCGCACTCCTTGCTCAGCTCCTTTTCAAACTTGCCGACCTTGCGCCATTCCTGGTTCGACCGGATCGTCACCCATTGCGGCGGCTTTGGAAACTGCACCAGCGGTGGGGCGCTGGGCAGATCACTGCTGGGCGGGATCGGTGGCAGATGCCCCGGTTCTGTGCGCTCCATCGCGCTCGCCAGCGCCGGGACGGGTGTGACCACTGGCAGCGCCACAGCCAAAAGCGCCCCGGTCACGGCCACCATGGCCAACCCACCGCGCCGCGCCCGGATCGCCGGGCGGCTCCCCCGCTCAGATCCGCACATCGAACCCCTGCTTCTGTATCTCTTTGCCCATCGACGCCGCCGCCTTGGCCCCCTGCTCGCCAAAGGCGGCGGACAGCACGCCTTTCAAATCCAGCGTCAGGCGCAGCGGTTCGCCATCCTTGGGCGCGTTCTGCGGCGTCAGGGTGGCGCTGCCCGTCAAGCCGTCGGGCGCACTGGTCATGCTCTTTTGCAGCGCGCCCATGATCTTGTCCAACTCGTCCTTGCTGAAACCGTCGGCCTTGATCGTCAGCCCCTCCGACTGGGCGTTCAGCGCCGTGGCGGAGCGCTCCGCACCGGAGATCGCCGTCTTGCCGTCGGTCACGGCAAAGGCGCTGTCGGTGGTGCGCGCCATCGCCAGCGTGGTGCGATCAAAGCTGATCGACAGGGTTTTGCCGCCCTGCTCCAGCACCAGATCAATGTTGGTGGCCTCCACCGCCACGCCGGTGCGCTCGTGGCTCTCGGCGTTGGCGACGGCGACGGGCTGCCCGGCCCCGCTGTTCATGTCGGCAAAGGCGGCCTTGCGGTCCTGCTCGTTGAATTTTCCGGTGAAGCCCTTCACCGCCTCGTCGATCTTGTCGTCATCCAGGCCAAAGGCCTTGAGCATCCGGCCCAAATCCTCGCCCATCGCGCTCATCACCTGATCGAGCTGGTCGGCGAAGGCGTCGTTGTACGCCTTCAACCCGTCCAACTGGCTGAGCGCGCCATCGGCCTGGGCCACCCCGGCCTGCGCGGCGGCACCGGCCCCATCGGCCAGACCACGCAACGGCTTGGTCAGATCCTCCAAACCGGCGCTGAGGAGAAACGCCGGATCGGCGGTGTCCTTCGGCGGGGCGGCGGACGCCTTGCGGGCGTCGGCCTCGCCGGGCTTTCCGGTCGCCTTGTCCTTCGCCTCCGCCGCCTTGGTGAAGGCGTTGGAGAGCATGGATTTCAAAGTGCCGATGTCCGACCCGATCACGACCGCCTCCCACCCCATGCGCCAGCCGGGCGCGTCACAGCCCACACCCACCCGGTGCGTTGCCCCGCCATCATGCTGCGGCCGACACGGTTAGCGGAGTCCTAATGCGACGTGCCGCGCGCGCCGTCACAGGGTCGGGCGCTGTTCGAACACACCATCCCCCGGATCGTCGGCCGCCGACTGGGTGATGCCGCTGACGCGCGCGGCGGGCGGGCCGTCCTGGCAGGCCGCCAGCATGCGGTCCACCGCCGCCGCCGGACCGGCGAACAGCGCCTCCACCGTGCCATCGGCGCGGTTGCGCACCCAGCCCGACAGGCCGAGGCTGCGGGCGGTTTCCACCGTCCAGCCGCGATACCACACGCCCTGAACCCGCCCACCGATGCGGGCCAACACCGCCGTGCGCGCCGTCTCGCCCACCGTCTCGTCCACCGTCTCGTCCATCATGCCCTTACCCCCGTGCTTCTCCGCCCCGCGCAATCACCCCTGGGCGCGCTTGCGCTCCTCCTCGTCCAGCAGGGCCTTGCGCGAGAGTTTGCCGATCATGGTTTTCGGCAATTCGCTGCGGAATTCAATCAGCTTGGGCATTTCGATGGGCGACAGCTTGTCCTGAAGGAAGGCGATCAGTTCGTCGGCGGTCAGGCTGTGGCCATCGTCGATGCGGACATAGGCCTTCACCGTCTGGCCGCGATACTCGTCCGGCACCCCGGCCACCACGCATTCGGCGACGGCGGGGTGCAGATAGATCGCCTCCTCCACGTTGCGGGGATAGACGTTGAAGCCGCTGCACAGGATCATGTCCTTGATGCGGTCCACGATGGTGGTGAAGCCGTCCGCGTCCATCACGCCGACGTCGCCGGTGTGGAGCCGCCCGTCAACCAGCGTCTCCGCCGTTTCCTTGGGCTTGTTCCAATAGCCCTTCATCACCTGCGGGCCACGGATGCAGACCTCGCCCTTTTCACCGGGCGGCAGAACGCGGCGCGGTTCGTCCAGGCTGACGATCTCGATCACCGTGCCGGGCAGCGGCAGGCCGATGGATCCCTTCTTGGTCGAGTGCAGCACAGCCGGGTTGACGGTGGCGACCGGCGAGGATTCCGACAGGCCATAGCCCTCCACCAGCGTGCAGCCCGTCGTCCGCTCGAACGCCTCCTTCACCTCCAGCGGCAGCGGCGCGCCGCCGGACATGCAAAAGCGGATGGAGGACAGATCGAATTCGGACAGCCGCTTGTGATGGTTGATCGCGGTGTAGATGGTCGGCACGGCGGGGAACAGGGTGATCCGTTCCTTGGCCAGCGTCTCCATCACCTGGTCCAACTCGAAACGCGGCAGCAGAACGATTTCCGCCCCGGTGTGCAGGCCGAAATTCATCACCGTGGTCATGGCGAAGACGTGGAACAGCGGCAGCACGCCCAGCAGCTTGTCCGGCCCGCCGGTGTCGCCGGGGCGGCACACGCGGGCCTGATACCACACCGCGCATTGGACGACGTTGGCGTACAGGTTGGCGTGGGTCAGCATCGCCCCCTTGGGCACGCCGGTGGTCCCGCCGGTGTATTGCAACACCGCGACATCCTCCACCGCGTCCACCGCAACAGGGGCCGGGCGTCCGTCGTTGTCGATCAGCGTGGCAAAGGGCAGATGCTGGTCGTCCTTGGGGATCGCCGCGATCTCCGCCCGCTTGGCGATGGGGAACAGCCAGTTTTTCGGAAAGGGCAGGATCTCCGCCATCTTGCAGATGACCAGACGCTTCAGCGGCGTTTGCGTCAGCATCCGCGCCATCTTGTCGTGCAGCAGCTTCAGATCCAGCGTCACCATCAGGCTGACGCCGCTGTCGGTGATCTGGTGCACCAATTCACGGTCGGCGTAGAGCGGGTTGAAATTCACCACCACGCCCCCGGCCTTCAGAATCCCAAAGAAGCAGATGACCGAATAGGGCGTGTTGGGCAGGAACAGGCCGACCCGCGTGCCCTTGGTCACGCCCGCCGCCTGGAAGCCGCGCGCGGCCTTGTCCACCAGCTCGCCCACCTTGCGGTAGCTGTAGATTTTTCCCAGGAAGTTCAGGCAGTTGCGATCGGCGTGGCGGGCCACGGCGTCGTCGATCAGGCGGGTCAGCGGCAGCGCCGGGATCGGCATCGCCCAATCCACCCCCGCCGGGTAGGAGGCCAGCCACGGAAAAGCGGTTGCAGGGTTTGCCGTGTCGCCCATGCGTGTTCTCCCCATTGACGTGTCTTGTGCGGGCGCTCTGCGGCGTCCGTTGGGGCAATCTTATACCCTATAGGGCAGGACTGTCCCCTATGACCTGCACATGGTGCGGCCAGACCACGACACAAGGGGAGGAAAAAACACCACGCGCGGTCAAGCCAGGCTTTGCGCGGCCTCCACAACCATCCATTCGGCCAGTGCGGGATCCTCGCAGTCGGTGAAGACGGCGACCGACAGCGGCCCCGATTCGCACGCGCCGCCGCCCGGACAATGATAAGCCGCCACGGTCAGACCCGGACCGCCGCCGGTGTGGCCCCAAGCTCCACTGGATGCCCCGCCGGACGCCGCGCCACGCCCCGCGTCCCGCTCCACCATCAGCCCCAGGCCATAGCCCGGCTCGACCCAGGGCCGCCCGCCCATCGGGGCGTTGACCGGCGCGCCGTGGCACATCCGCTGCGCCAGCGCGGCGGGGAGATAGGCGGAATCCGACAGGCCATGGACAAAACGGGCGGCGTCGCGCGCCGTCATCGCCGCCACCCCATGGGCGACCCAGCCGGGATGATAGCGGTCGGCCACCGCCGCCCCACCAAACAGCGGGCTGGTCCCGAACAGCAACCCGGCCAAATCCCCCCGCTCCACCGGCACGCTGGCGGAGGTCAGGCCCAGCGGCGCGAACACCTCCTCCCGCAGCGCCAGGGCAAAGGGCAGGCCGCTGGCCCGCACCAGCAGGCGGCTGACCAGCAAATAGCCGATGTTGGAATAGGCAAAGCTGCCGACCGGCGGTCCGGACAGGCCACAGCGGGCCAAGAACTCCGCCTCGCTCCAGGGCGCTTCGCCCGCCGCAACCGCCTGATGGTAATCCGCCCGCCCGCCATAATCGGGCAGCCCGGCGCGGTGTTCCAACAGGTTCGCCACCGTCACATCCTCGGCGCGGTCGGCCCGTTTCGGGTCGGCCAGTTCCGGCAGCCACCGCGCCGCCGGACCATCCAGATCGACCAGCCCACGCGCGGCCAGCCGCAGCACCGCCGCCGCGATCAGGCTCTTGGTCAGGCTGTAGACCAAACCGCGCGCGTCCGGCGAGGGGCGCAGGGAGACCAGCCCGTGCCGAGCCAACCCGACGCTCCAGTTCCGTCCGCCCTGCTGCACCGACAGCACCGCCACCGTGGCGGCCTGCGCGGAAGCGGCCCCGGTGGATCCGGCGCTTTCGTTCAACAGCCGCTGCAACCCGTCGATCAAAACCGCCATGCGGGCCGGATCATCCAACACGTCGGCCATCATCCACCCCTTGCCCTGCGCACCCACGCGCGTTTGTCCATACCGGACAGAATGGGCAAATTTCAGACCGGAAACAGTGGGTGGACTCCCATTCGGGTTGGACGCAGTGGGGAAAACGGCAACGGGGCCGGAAGGTCGCCCTTCCAGCCCCGCGCGTGTGTCAGCCGTCGATCCGCGATCAGTCGCGCTTGACGGTGTCGCTGTTCAACGCCGCCTGCGCCGCCGCCAGACGGGCAATCGGCACGCGGTAGGGCGAGCAGGAGACGTAATCCAGCCCCACCGACTCGCAGAAGGTGATCGAGGCCGGATCGCCGCCATGCTCGCCGCAGATGCCCAGCTTGATGCCCGGGCGGGTGGCCCGGCCACGCTCGGCGGCGATGGCGATCAGTTCGCCCACGCCGGTGGTGTCGAGCGTCTGGAACGGGTCATGCTCGAAAATGCCCTGGCGCTGGTATTCCGGCAGGAAATTGCCGACGTCGTCGCGCGACAGGCCGAAGGTGGTCTGCGTCAGGTCGTTGGTGCCGAAGGAGAAGAACTCCGCCGACTGGGCGATGTCCGCCGCGCGCAAGGCCGCGCGCGGCAGCTCGATCATGGTCCCGACCAGATACTCGAAGCTCTGCCCGGTGGTGGCCATCACCTCCTTGGCGACGCGGTCGACCACCGCCTTCAGGATGTCCAGCTCCTTCTTGGTGCCGACCAGCGGGATCATCACCTCCGGCGTCACCGTGGTTCCGCTGGTCTTGGAGACCTCGGCGGCGGCGGCGAAGATGGCGCGGGCCTGCATCTCGTAGATTTCCGGATAGGAAATGCCCAGACGGCAGCCGCGATGCCCCAACATCGGGTTGGCTTCGTGCAGTTGCGTCACGCGGTGGCGCACCCGCAGCGGGTCGGTCCCGGTGGCCTTGGCGACCTCCGCCATGTCGGCGTCGGTGTTGGGCAGGAACTCGTGCAGCGGCGGATCCAGCAGGCGGATCGTCACCGGCAGCCCGGCCATGATGGTGAAGAGATCGACGAAATCCTGCTTCTGGAACGGCTCCAGCTTGGCCAGCGCGGTGCGGCGGCCCTCTTCGCTTTCCGCCAGGATCATTTCGCGCACGGCCAGGATGCGGGCCGGGTCGAAGAACATGTGCTCCGTGCGGCACAGGCCGATGCCTTCGGCCCCGAACTTGCGCGCCGTGCGGGCGTCCAGCGGGGTTTCGGCGTTGGTGCGGATCTTCATGCGGCGGATGCCGTCGGCCCAGCCCATCAGGGTGGCGAAATCGCCCGACAATTCCGGCTGGATGGTCGGAACCTCGCCCAGCATGACTTCGCCGGTCGAACCATCGATGGTGACGATGTCGCCTTCCTTGATGGTGACGCCGCGCACCGACATCTGCTTGGTCTTGTAATCGATGCGCAGTTCACCGGCCCCCGACACGCAGGCCCGGCCCATGCCGCGCGCCACCACCGCCGCGTGGCTGGTCATGCCGCCCCGGCTGGTCAGGATGCCGCGCGCCGCGTGCATGCCGTGGATGTCTTCCGGCGAGGTTTCGATGCGGCAGAGGATGACCGAATCGCCGACACCGGCCATCTGCTCGGCCTCGTCGGCGTTGAACACCACCTTGCCCGACGCCGCACCCGGCGAGGCGGGCAGGCCCTTGGCGATCACCTTGCGGTCGGCCTTGGGGTCCAACGTGGGGTGCAGAAGCTGGTCGAGCGAGGCCGGGTCGATGCGCTTGACCGCCTCGTTCCGGTCGATCACACCCTCGTTGGCGAGATCGACGGCGATCTTCAGCGCCGCCGGGGCGGTGCGCTTGCCGTTGCGGGTTTGCAGCATGAACAGCTTGTTCTGCTGCACCGTGAATTCGATGTCCTGCATGTCGCGGTAATGCAGTTCCAGCTTGAGGCGCACCTCGTTGAGCTGGTTGAACACGTCCGGCATCACCTCTTCCATCGCGGGGAGGTCGGACTTGTTGGCGATCTTGCCCGCGATGGTCAGATGCTGGGGCGTGCGGATGCCGGCCACCACGTCCTCGCCCTGGGCGTTGACCAGATATTCGCCGTAGAAGGCGTTTTCACCGGTGGACGGGTTGCGGGTGAAGGCCACGCCGGTGGCGCAATCCTCGCCCATGTTGCCGAACACCATGCACTGCACGTTGACGGCGGTGCCCCAATCGGCGGGAATGTCGTGCAGGCGGCGGTAGGTGATGGCCCGCGCGTTCATCCACGAGCCGAACACCGCGCCCACCGCGCCCCACAGCTGTTCCTGGACGTCCTGCGGGAAGGGGGTGCCGAGTTCGCGTTCGACCGCCTTCTTGTAATCCTCGATCACGGCCTGCCAGTCGGCCGCGCTCAGATCGGTGTCGAGGCTGTAATTCTTGTCGCGCTTGTGGCTGTCGAGGATGTCCTCGAAATGGTGATGATCCACGTCGAGCACGACGTTGGAGTACATCTGGATGAAGCGGCGGTAGCTGTCATAGGCGAAACGCGCGTCGCCCGAGCGCAGGGCCAGACCGCGCGCCGTCTCGTCGTTGAGGCCGAGGTTGAGGACCGTGTCCATCATGCCCGGCATCGACGCCCGCGCGCCCGACCGGACGGAAACCAGCAGCGGGTTCGCGGGTTCGCCGAAATTGGCCCCCATCGCCGTTTCCAGACGGGCAACGGCGGCGGCGACCTGGGTTTTCAGCTCCGGCGGGTAAGCCCGGCCGTTGGCGTAAAAATAGGTGCACAGTTCGGTCGTGATGGTGAAGCCGGGGGGAACCGGCAGGCCCAGATTGGCCATTTCGGCCAGATTGGCGCCCTTGCCGCCCAGCAGGTTCTTCATCTCGGCCCGCCCTTCGGTGGCACCGCCGCCGAAGCTGTAGACCCACTTGCTCTCGCCCTGGCCCATAGCAAACATCCTCGCTCGCCCAATGGTCACTCGGAGCCGGTCCCGCGTGGTCATCGCCGCCGCGTGGTCAAGACCTTTGACCGGCAACCCGCTGGAGCGACCTTCTAGCGTTCCAGGCGTGGGGATACAAGCGCGGCGGCGCACCAACCGCCGTCACCCCCCATCCCCCATGCGTAGGGTGTCTGCCGCGAACGGACGGTCAAAACGGCGTCCATCCGGTGGGCGATCAGGATCAGACCGCGTCCGCCGCCTCGGCCAGCCCAAGGAAGGCGGGCAGCTCGTGCGTGATGACAAAGGTCGGAATCGGATCGAGAAACGCCCGCATCCGCCCCTTGTCGAGGAAGCGGTCGCGGAAGCTGGAGCGTTCGAACAGCGCCCCCAACCGGGGCACGATGCCGCCAGCGATGTAAACGCCGCCGCGCGCGCCGAGCGTCAGCGCCAGATTGCCCGCCACCGTGCCGAGCATGCCGCAGAACATCGCCACCGCTTCCGCGCAGAGCGCATCGCCGCCCGCAAGCGCCGACTCGGTGATCGCCGCCGGGGTCAACGCCGTCGCGTCCGCGCCATCCAGTTCGGACAGCCCGCTGTGCAGATTGACCAGCCCCGGACCCGACAGCACGCGTTCCGCCGACGCATGGCCAAAACGCCCGCGCAACAGCTCCAGAACGGCGGCCTCGCGCGGGTCGGTTGCGGCCATGGTGACGTGACCGCCCTCCCCGGCCAGCGCCGACCAACGCCCGTCCGCGCCCGCGACCAGCCCCGACACGCCCAGCCCGCTGCCCGGCCCGAGAACGGCGACGACGCCCCCCGGCTTGACCTCTCCCCCGCCGACGACGCGGCGGTCGGTGCGGGCCAGACGCGGGACCGACAGCGCCACGGCGGTGAAATCATTGATGACGGCCAGACCGTCCAACCCCAGCCCGTCGCGCACCCGGCTGATGGAGAATTCCCAGACCAGATTGGTCATCGCCACATGGTCCGACGTGACCGGCCCGGCCACCGCAAAGGCCCCCCGGCGCGGGCGGCCCGGCGCGCCGACCTCCGCCAACCCCACCGCCGCCAGATAGGCGCGGGCGGCGTCCTCCAGCGATGGATGATCCGCACAGCGCAAAATCCGCACCTCGCGGATGTCGCGCCCGTCGATCAGGCCGAAACGGGCGTTGGTGCCGCCGATGTCGGCGACCAGGATCGGGGCTGCGGCGTGGTTCGTCATGGATCCGGTGTGCGGTTGCGATCAGGGGGCGTGCCCGCGACAGGCGCGCGGCGGTCGGTCGATAAATCTGGCACGGCCCTTCCCGCTTGGCGACGGGATTTCCACGCTGCGACGCAGCAAAATGAAGAAAATTACCCCCTATCGCAGCCCACATTTTTCGCAATGCCGACTGTTAGGGTCACAGAAGCGAGGGCTGTCCTCCCTTCGGTTGGCCTCATCAGAGGAAGATATGAACCTGCTCAAGCAAATCCTCGAACTCCTGGCCCTGATTCTCGGGATCATCAAGCGGTTGCTTGATCTCCTGAGCTAACAGGGCTGGGGAGTGCTGGGAAGGGCGGCAACCCTTCCCAGCGCCCCACCAAAAATAGGATCGTTCCCCCGCCCCCGCAAGCCCGGCGTGCCGCCGCCTCAGCGCGGCTCCAGCCGGTCGCCGGGCAAGGCCCCCAGCGTCTGGACCAGTTCGCCCATGTGGCGGGCCAGCACGTCCAGGAAGGGCAGACGGGTCAGGGCGGTTTCGTCCATATAGAGATCGCGGGCGATTTCGATTTGCAGGGCGTGGACGCCCTGGCGCGGACGCCCGTAATGACGGGTGGTGTAGCCCCCGGCGTAGGGGTTGTTGCGGTTCACCCGATAGCCCAGCCCGGTCAGGAAGGCGTCGGCGGCGTCGATCACCGCCGGGGCGCAGGCGTTGCCGTAACAATCGCCCAGCACGATGTCGGGCCGGTTGCGCCCCCGCTCGGCCGCCCGCTCGCCCCCCGGCGTGGTCCCCGACACGGCGATCGGCGACGGCATCGAATGGCAATCGATCAGCAGGGCGTGGCCGAAGGCCGCGCGGGTGTCGTCCACCAGACGGCGCAGCGCGTCGTGGTAGGGGGCGTGGCAGGCGTTGATCCGGGCCTGGGCCTCGGCAAAACGCAGGCGGCGCTTGTAGATGTCCTCGCCGTTCGCCACCACCCGCGCGATGGTCCCCAGCCCGGCGGCCACGCGCGGGGAGCGCGTGTTGACGTAGGCGGGCAGCGGGTCGATGAACATGTCGGCGTCGAGTTCATAGGCCTCGCGGTTGGCGTCCAGATAGGCGCGCGGGAACAGGGCGCGCAGCAGCGGGACCCCCAGCGCCGGGGCAAAGGCGAAAATCTCGTCGACGAAGCAATCCTCCGACTTGCGCAGCGCGCGGGCGTCGAGCCGGGCGGCGGCGAGGAAATCGTCGGGGTACTGGTTGCCGCTGTGGGGCGAGGCCAGCACGAGCGGGTGACTCTGGCGCTCCGGAGCCAGGATCTCATAGGCCGGGACCGGCCCGGCGGCGGTGGCGTTCTCTGCGTTCATAATGGGTTCTGATGTAATGGAGGTGGCGCGCCCTGTCACGATCCCGCCCCACCGCCGCCACCCCTCCGGGGAAAAAAAGATGCGGGCGGCCAAAACGGCCAACAAAAGTCTTGCCACGCCCAGCGGATGCGGGTAGAAACCCGCCCACGCCGAACGGGGCGCTGGCAACCGCCACGCACCGCCACAGCGTATCGGATGGGCGCGTAGCTCAGCGGGAGAGCACTACGTTGACATCGTAGGGGTCACTGGTTCAATCCCAGTCGTGCCCACCATCCACAAGGTCAACCGCTCCGTCGGGTGGCTTTGAAAGTTCGGAGACAGATCGTCTCCCATTGCGCGGGTGTAGCTCAGTTGGTTAGAGCGCCGGCCTGTCACGCCGGAGGCCGCGGGTTCAAGTCCCGTCACTCGCGCCACCATGGTCTCGTAGCTCAGCGGGAGAGCACTACGTTGACATCGTAGGGGTCACAGGTTCAATCCCTGTCGGGACCACCATTCACGAAGGCCAGCAAGTTCAACGACTTGCTGGCCTTCGCCATGTCTGGGGAACAGTGTCCCGAAACTGGACTGTCCCGAAACTGTCCCGAAAAACTTCATTCGTTGACGTGTGCGTCGCTGGCGCCTTTCGTCGTCGGCGCTGGTGATTTTCTTCCCCCACCCAAATGGAAAAACCTCCACCCCCAGGGGTTCCGGTTTTCGCGTCGGCTGGCGGGCCTCCGCGAGACGAGCGGCGACGGGTATCGTCAACGCTCTCCGCGCCCGAAAGCAACGTTGCCGAGCCGCCCCGCGTGATCCACCGGCAAACGGCCTGTGACCTGTGGCCTGTGCGATCACGCCGCCAGCGTTTTGAGGCGCGCGGCGCATCGCCCTTGCCCGTGGATGACGGGGACGGCGGACGTGAGCCAACAAGATCATGGTGGAAACGGTCGGTAGTCCCGCAGAGCGACCAAATAGCAGCGGCGGGCGCGAAGTCGTGTGAGACGTGACGATCCGAATGTCTCCGGTGGCTGCCGTTGTTCACACTCGCGAATTTCCCGGTCACAACAGGCGATGGCGAGTTCCACATCTTCGAATCGGCCATCTTCTGCGGCGACGGTGGCGGCGACCAACCGCCGCCGGTCCTCATAATCGCGCCAGCGCTCCAGCCAGTCATACATGATGGCTTTCCTCCTTGGGGGCGCTGGGAAGCGGCGGCAGGCCAAGAATGGCGCGGTCGCGCGGTGTGACGACCACCGCGTTGAGCGTATCGAACAACAGTCCACGAAACCGGTCATCTCTACGGGCCGCCAACATGACCGCGCCACCGACAACGATCTTTCGCCGGGTGTCAGTCTTGCGGGCATCGGCGTTCAGTCGGGCAAGCGCCTGTTCCGCTCGGGCGCGGCGTTGTTCCGCAATTCGTCGGCGGACGGACAATTCGTCATCCGACAAACCGTCCAACCAGTTCGCCATGTCGTTTCCCGAAATCGTCATCCCTTCCCCTTCCATCATTCCGTCGCTTCCACAGATATCGACTACCTGAGGTCGCATAATCGCGATGGAAGAGGTGGGGCCGACCGGCGGGAAATAATCTTCGCTTCCCAACCAGTTGAACCTGAAGAAAACCCGGAAGGGCGCACTTATGGGTTTGCAGAGCAAACCCGCGCGCTCTCCGAGGGAACCAAACAACGGGAGGACGACCATGACGACGCTCGACACGCAATATCATTGCGCAATCAAACCAGTGAGCCGCAGTGCCGGACGCAGCGCCGTAGCAGCGGCGGCGTATCGGGCGGGTGTCATGTTGGTAGATGCGCGCACCGGGCTGACGCACGACTACACCCGGAAGCGGGGAGTCGTGTTGTCGGGAATTGTTGTGCCGCCGGGCTGCGGTTGGGCGGAAAACCGCGCGAACCTTTGGAACACGCTGGAAGCCAAAACCCGCGCCAACGGTCGGGTGGCGACGGAGATGGAGATAGCGCTTCCAGCGCTGTTGACCGACCAGCAGCGCGCCGCATTGGTGCGTGCATTCGCCCACTCATTGGCAGCCGAGGGGGTTGTCGTCGATTTCGCCATCCACGCGCCGCACCCGCACCGCCGCCCGGCTGACGGTGCGGCGGGTGCCGACCTTCCCGGCGATGACGCGCGAAATTGGCACACCCATATTTTGGTGTCGCATCTTCCGGCAACACCGGACGGGCCGGGCAAGCGAGTGTCGAAACTATTCGACGGCCCAGCGGCGATTGAGACGGTTCGCGCCTGGTGGGCCGCCGCCGTGAATGCCGCCTATGCTGATGCCGGGATCAACTTGCGGCAGGATCACCGTTCCTACGCGGCGCAGGGCGTGGAACGACCACCGACCAAACACCTCGGCCCCACCGTGGTCAACATGGAACGGCGGGGGCGAAAAACCGAACGCGGCGCAACGCATCGGGCAAGAACGGAACACCGTCGCGCCGACATCGCCGACACCGCGTTCCGAAACGAGGAGCACCGACGCACCCTGTTTCAGCAAACAGGTTGCCATGAAGGTGCCGACCGGTTGTCGGACGAACAGCGCCGCCGCCGCGCCGAGCAATACAAGCATCGCCTGCTGACCGGACGATATGGCCCATTGGACGACTGGCCCGCGCTTGCCGCCATGGTTCGCCGCGTTGATTTGGCGGCTGATGCGGGGCCGCGCGTCTCCCTGAACGATGGTTCCAGCATCGCCGATCTTGGCGAGCGCCTGACGGTGGCGGGCGCTTGGCAGGGCCGGGGGCAAGGACGAGCGGAACCGAGCGACGAGGCAATCGTGGCGATGGTCGCACTGGCGAAGGCCAAGGGCTGGGACAGCATCGAATTGCAGGGCGACGAAAGGTTCAAAACGCGAGCCGCCCAGGTGGCCACCCGCGCCGGTCTTGTGGTCGCCAACCCTGAACTTTCCGAGGCGGTGGCCAGCGAAAAACGGCGATTGGTGGCCCCGCCAAGGCCGATGCAGCCGCCCGCGCCCCTGGTGTCGGGCGCTTCGCTTGCCGCGTTTCGGTCGCGGCGGGTGGCGGCGGAACAGACCGAAGAACCGCTCTCAACGGCACCGCCAGCGTTCCGACCGTGAACCCATCGTCACATTTTTTCGAGTTGGAGGATTTTGCCGATATTGTCAAGCATCGCTGAATTTCAAAAGCGGCTACCATAGTTGTCGCCGCAAAAAAGAGAAGCCGAGCACAAAATTCGCTGTGCTCGGCTCGACATCTTGCGGCTCCAATCAACCATTTGCAGTGGGCGATGATTGGAGAGCCGACCTTCAAACGTGGTGATTATACGATAACGTCGCCTCACCGGCAACGTTATTGAAAGGCTGCGCGCCGATATTCACCATCGCATTCGGCCTCTCTACGCATCGCCCCGGAAAGGGCGAAAATGCCGCTTGATGATGCGACCCGCTTTGACCGCGATGCGGTCGCTCCGTTTTCCCAATCCTCCCGCCACATCGCCCCACCGACGCTACCCGCACTGTTGGCCCGCATCGACGCGGGCCTTGCGGTTCAAGCCGATGAGGCTGGCCGATTGCAATTCGCCGTGTCGGTGACGGTCAGCGAAGATGAATTGGCACTGTTGCCGCCCGCCGAACGGCTGACCGTGCTGACGGTCATGGCGTTGCAACCCGCTGAGGTGGCGGCGTTCCTGCGCCGCATCGGTCATGCGCGGGGGACTGCTGCCGATTGGGAGCGGGCGGCGCGCGAAACTGTTCACGACCTGCTGACCCCGATGGTGCGGATCGTGTTGGATGAGGCGGAAGGCGAGGTTGAGGCGGAACAAGCCTGCCTGATGCTGTTGCAGGTCATGCGGGTGCGCCACGATCCGAAGGCCGTGGCTTTGCTGGCGGAGGATGCAGCCCGCGCCGTGTGGCATGCGCTGGAGATGCCCGTGGTCGGTGAAACGCCGGAAGAACGTTTGGCGACTGACGTGGGGTTTTACCGGCGGCGGTTGCGCAAATGGGCCAAGCGCCTGACCATTCATATCGGCGACGTTCTGCGCCTGATCGACCCGCGCCGGTCGCCCTATCTGGCTCCCGCCACGTCGCATTGGGTGGCGCAAGCCGAACAGGCGGCGACCGAGTTTCTGAGCAGCGCTTACGCGGTCAATGACAGCGGTGCGGCGGTGGCGTTGCAGCACCTTCACGCAGCCGCTGTTCGCCGCCGTTTTGCGACCTTGCGTGGGCTGCTGCATGCTATGGACGAACGCCGGAAAGCCGACCAGGAAATGGTGCCGGTTTTCATCACGCTGATTCCCGAAGGTGAGGCAACACCGAACGCGAAGTTTGAGGCAACCCGCATTTCCACGTTTGACCCGCACAAGTGGAACTTCCTTCGCCGTCGCCAAGACATGAGCAAGACGTGGCACGACAAATGTTTGACCCCGTTGCGCGCCTATTTGAAACGGCGGGGTCGCGACGTGATGGGAATCTGGACCCATGAGGGCACCAGGGGCGGAGTGTTGCACAAACACGTCTTGCTGTGGCTGCACCGCGAAGACGTTGACGTGCTGTGCCGTTACCTGACCGGCGGGGGTTGGCCGACGCTGGAAACGCACCCGTGCGGAACGGTGGAGGAACGCCGCCGAAACCGCGACATCCGGGTGATGCAGACGGTTGATAAGAGGACCCGCCAAACCCGCCCCGACGACTGGACCATCGGCCCGCGTCGCGGCGATGCAGACGAGGAAGGCGCGTTCGCCGACTACCGGGTCAACGTCCGTATTCTCCGGGAAAAAGACGGCGATGAAGCCATGGCTTCCATCACCAACTACATCATGAAATACGTGACCAAGAACGCTTCCATCGACCCGGATAAGCCGACGAAGATCACCAACGAAACCCGCTTTGCGCGGGCGCATGAGGCGCGGTCGTTCGGGTTGTTCGGCTTGCCACGCGGTATTCTCGGGGTATGGCAGGAAATCGCCACCGCCAAGGAAGCGCCGGAAGGTTCTCTGTTGCACCAGTTGCGCGGGTTGATTTTGACCCGCCGGGACGCGGAAGCGCTGGAAATGCTCATCCAGCATGCCGACGCATGGCGTAAGGTGGAGGCGGCGGCCAAGCGTCTCGCCAAAATCACCGCCGCCGAAGCGCGCCCGTTGCGGGCACCTGCTGCACTTCGTGAACACATCGCCAACCGCCGTGCTGCCGCGCGGCAGCATGCCGAAGCGTCATTGGCAGCGGCACCCGATGCGCGGCTCGCCACTGTCCGCGAACCCCGTATCACCCGGTTGGGTGCCGGCTACCGCGCCACCACCGGCGTGGCGGAGTTGGACGGCGACGCGGTGCGACAGGGCTTGCAGACGGGCGAGCAGAACCCTCCGTTGGAGGCCGTTCGGTACTCGACGGCGACCGGCGAGAAATGGGCGGTGACGACTCACCCGGACGTCAGCACATTCCATGGCGCGCCACCGTCTCCACCTGACGAGGTGGACGAATGGGCGGAAGATGCGGCCAGCGCCGCCGCCAACCAAGCGGTGGCGCGTCTCCTGTCCGACCGCGCCCAGCGCGTTCCATTGGAGGGCGGGCGGCAGGTGGATCAACCCGTGCGGGCAATGACGCTGGTCCTGGCCCTTGGCCGGGTGCCTGCTTACCGCGACTGGTGCGAGCGGATCGGTTCTGGTTCCCAACCGGGCGAACTGGACAACGCCTCATAGCGCGTTGCAGTTACGCATGACGATCACAAGGGGAAACATAGCCACGCTAACGCTTTTAGCCCACCCTTGAAAATCGCATCGACAGATCTTACCTTCCAGGTTGTGAAGCCTTCCATTCAACGTTCAGGATGTTGATCATGAGCATTTTCACCCTATCATTTGGATCTCCATCTAACGATCCGAAAGCCCCGCCTGACCTGGGAGAGAGCATTCACTTCGCTGAAGATGCAGAAATTATTGTAAAACTCGCAGCGCCTTATGGGGCAGACCACGCGACCATCCAATTCGAACCAAACATCACGGAGTTTAATACCGACTTCATGATGACGCAGGGCGAGCAAAAGAATGTTACTCTTACGTTGGTCAGCAATCCAACTGCGACGGTGAAGACGGACACAGGTATGGTATCGATTACGTTGCGCTCGGTGTCTGGAGCCGTTCCGTTTTGTCGTTACGAGATTGAGGTCAACTGACTGCTTAGGCAGAAATTTCCCAACGCCTTGCCGGTTTCGCATCCCTCCGCTTGACTGTGGAGGGATGTATCAAGGGCATGCGATTTGTGCGGCCCAATTTGTCAAGCATAGGGCCGCCCTGTAGTTGGTTACGGCAGTGGTAAATTTGACACCTTCTTGTCTAAGCGGCATTCCGGGACAAAGACGCACTCATTTCTGATGCGCCATCAATAACCAGCCGCCGAACATTCATATAATTCTGCACTTCTGCACAATATCTATCAATCGTTGCAACGGCTGCAGCGCAGTAATCAGGATCGTGCGGGCTGTAGATGCCTGTCACATCGTTTTCATCTACCGGCAGATGACCAAACATCAATGAGATTTCATCGCCAGGAACTTTGTTGCGGCGCAAGTAACGTCCCATGGTGTGCCGGATTGAGTAGGGGTTCACTTGCTCGCCTTCCGGGCCACAGGTCAATGACCGTGCGCGGCGTTCCGCTCGTGAGGCGGGTTCCAGGTGTGACGAAAAATCAGCGGGCCAGACCTTGGCGCGAACGCGCCGCCAAGCGTTCTTGATGTCGTTAACCGGCGCGCCGTCATAAGTGACGAACAAGCCGTCACCCCACTGCCGCAACCATGGCCGTAGCGTGTCGGCGATGGGAACGATGGGACGACGCTTGTTGGTCTGCTTCTTTCCCTTGGGCAGCAGATTGATGGTTCCCATTTCCCAATCAACTTGCCCAGCCGTCAGGTCAAGCACCGCGTCGGGCCGAGCCATAGTACAGATCATCAGCAGCATGAAACGCCAAAGATGTTCGGATTCGACAGCATCCAGCAGTTTCGCCATTTCCTGGGCCGAGAGCGGGCGACCTTTTGGGTCTTTGTTCCGCCGGTCTTCTTTGGTTTCCACGTCGCGAATGAACGGTGCCGATGAGATATGGCCGAGCCGATACGACCGCCGCACCGCCGCCCGCCCGGTTGAGAGGATGCGGCTGATGTACCCTTCCGATTTGCCGCTTTTCCGCAGTGCCGCGATGAAGCCATCGACCGCAACCGGAGTCAGACCGCTGACCACGGCTTCGCCGAAATGCTCCAGCCAGTAATGGATCTCGATCCGCGCTTGTTCATAAGAGGCTAATTCCGCCGCATGATTGTTGTAATACTCGTGCAGCACCCATGCCAAAGGGATTTCGGTAGGTGCCGCCGACGAGGGTAGAAACTCCTTGGCTACGAAGTCGGCAAGGCGGGCCTCCGCCTCCGACAAATCGCTTGTGCGGAGGCTAAAGCGATCTTCGGATCCAGTATCGGGATTGTAGCGAACCCGGTAGTAGCGGTTGCCACGGAGGACGATTGACCACTTACCGTATTCACGGATGGCGCGCTTTTGTTCAGTTCTTTTCCGCATGGCACTACCATCGTTTCCAAGTATTCGAGAAGATCGGACTCACGATACATTGCCCCTCGTCGGCCTCGTCCACGAGCGACATACGAAATTTCCCCGCATCTTCGCATGCGGGCAAGGGTTGAGGAATTGAGCCGGAGATACGCGGCGGCTTCTTCTTCCGAGAACAAAGCGGGCAGTGCGGACGGCGGCCTTGCAACCGGTTTGGTTTGCACGCCCATGTTTGATCGACTTTCCGCAACCTTGCTCGACATCGCCCTGTTTCCATCGTTCCTCAATCACCATGGAAATATTTTGGCACGGATCGCGGAGTCGAAACTCCTTGTATCTTAGGTCGCTGGGCGTTATTGGCCCGCTCCCATGCACTTTTTTTTGGCAGCGTCAGGGCAGAAGGTTTGTGCGCCAATTCAGAACGTCCAGCGAACAGAAACTTGCCGGGAGAAGCAAACTGTCCCGAAAACTGTCCCGAAATCCGGGCGATTTGGTGACTTTTCGTTCTCACGACACGCAGAAAATGGACGTTTTTTCAGTGGGTTGCAACTGATCCACTTACGTTGACATCGTAGGGGTCACTGGTTCAATCCCAGTCGGGACCACCATGCACGAGGCTCCAAGGGCACACCCTTGGGGCCTCGAACCTTTTTGGGCCTCTTTTCGGACGTCATTGCCGGTCCGCACGCCCCATCCGCAGACCGGATCCGTCGGGACATTCTCCCAACCGGCCCGGCCCGCATCGGCAAACCACCAAATCAGAATCCGCAGGATCAGAAATCGTCCCGCACCACCACGAACTCACGGTCGTGGTTCAGGGCCGGAACCATGCGGCGGGCCTCCTCCACCCGCGCCATGTCGAGATCGGCGGTGATGACGCCCACCGCCTCGCCCGCGTCGGCCAGCACCTCGCCCCACGGCGCGATGATCAGGGAATGGCCGTAGGTCTGCCGCCCCTCGTCGTGCGTGCCGGTCTGGGCCGGGGCGACGACGAAGCAACCGGTTTCGATGGCGCGCGCCCGCAACAGCGTGTGCCAGTGCGCCCGCCCGGTCGGCACCGTGAAGGCCGCCGGGGCGGTGATGATCGACGCCCCCGCCTTCGCCAACGCCCGATGCAGGTAAGGAAAGCGCACGTCGTAGCAAATCGTCATGCCCACCCCGCCCCAGGGCGTGGCGGCGACGACCGCGCGTTCCCCCGGCCGGAAGGTCGCCGATTCGCGGTAGCTCTCGCCATCCTTCAGATCCACGTCGAACATGTGGATCTTGTCGTAATGGCTGACGGCCTCGCCCTGCGGGTTGAACAGATAGCTGCGGTTGGCGACCCGCTGGTCGTCCTGCAACACGCCCAACGTACCGGCCAGAATCCACGCCCCGGTTTCCCGCGCCAGATCGGCAAAGAAGGGGATGCCGGGGTGTTCGGCCTCGGTCTTCACCCGCGCCATCGTCTTGGCCCGGCCCTGAACGATCCAGCCGACATTCTCCGGCAGGGTGATGAACTCCGCCCCGGCGTCGCGCGCCCGGCGGACCAGATCGCCCGCCGCGTCCAGGTTCGGTTGCAGTTCGGTTCCCGCACTGACCTGGACGCAGGCCGCCTTCACCACCGCGCTCACGCCGCCACCCCCAGCAGGCCGTCGAGCCTGCCCTGACGGTCCAGTTCATGGATGTCGTCGCTGCCGCCATAGGCTTGGCCATCGATGAAGATCTGCGGCACGGTGGTGCGGCCCCCGGCGCGGTTCACCATCTCGTCGCGGCGGTTCGGCTGCTCGTACAGGTCGATTTCCTGATAGGTCACGCCCTTGCTCTGCAACAGCCGCTTGGCGCGCGAGCAATAGGGGCAAAAGGGGGTGGTGTAGATGACAACCTCGGCCATGCACGGCTCCTGGGCAAACGGTTGCAACGGACCATCCAGCGGATTTGGGCGTTGAACCGGACGGGACACAAGTTGGAAGGATTGTAAAAGAACCGCCGGACCGACGCCAGCGGCGGCACCCGTCGGGCTGCCATGCCGCCGCCGCCCCTTCAATCCGGGACCACGCGCGCCAGGGTCAGCGCCTCCACCCGCGCGGCACCGGCCTGGGTCAGCACGCGGGCGCATTCGGCCACCGTCGCCCCGGTGGTCAGCACATCGTCGATCACCACCACCCGCTTGCCCGCCACCGACACCCCGGCGCGCAGACGGAACGCGCCCTTGACGTTGCGCTGCCGCTCCTGGCGGCCCAAACCACCCTGGGTCGGGGTGGCGCGGTGGCGGAGCAGCGCATCCGGGACCACCGCCACCCCGGCCTGCTTGCCCAAGGATTGGGCCAGCAAGGCCGCCTGGTTGTAGCGGCGGCGGAACAGGCGCAAGCGGTGCAACGGGACCGGGACCAACAGATCGGCGTCGGCCAGCAGCTCCCGCCCGGCGCGGGCCAGCCACGCGGCGTAGGCCCCGGCGGCGTGGATGCGGTCGCCGTGCTTGAAGCTCAACACCAGCGGGCGGCTGCCATCGTCATAGGCCAGCACGGCGCGGGCGCGGGAAAAGGGCGGCGGCGCGGCCAGACAGGCCCCGCAGATCACATCGCCTTGCGCCTCATACTCGAACGGCAGGCCGCAGACCGCGCAGAAGGGCGGCGCGATGAAGGTCAACCCGCCCCAGCAGGCCGCGCACAAGCCGCCCTGCCGGTCCACCGCGACACCGCAGGACAGGCAGCGCGGCGGCAACAGCGCGTCGAGCAGCGCCGACGCGGCGGCCGTGGTGACGCGGGAAATCCTGCGGACGGCAAACGGACGCTCGTCGGTCATCCCCAGACCTCCCGCCTATTGCAGCAGGGCGATTCGTTCAAAGATCACAAGCGTGTAATCGCGCAGCGCGATGAAGATGGCCGGGCCGGTGACGAACAGGATGGCCAGCGTGGCGAAGATCTTCAGATCCTGCTGGATCGAGGATTCGTTGATGTTCGTGACCGACTGGAAAATCGTCAGCAGCGCCGCCAGCGCGGTGGTGATCGCCAGGGTGGGAAAGGTGATCTTGATGATGACGATCAACGCCTCATACGTCACGCCGATGGCTTCCTCGATGCCCATGCGATCCCCACACCCAAACGATCCAATGCGACCCTAGCACATCCGCCCCGCCCTGCCGACGCTTGAGGGCGCACGCGGCTGCGCTATAGTGCCGGGCATGACGACCACCGACCGCATGACCGTGTTCGACCGCGCGCTTGTCCGCCGCCACCGCGAACGCGCCGTCCCCAGCTTCGCCAACCACTCCTTCCTGTTCGACGAGATCGCCGAGCGACTCGCCGACCGGCTGGAGGATGTGCTCCGCCCCTTCCCGCTGGCGCTGGATGTCGGATGCCACGACGGGGCGATGGGCCGCGCGCTGGCCGGGCGCAAGGGCATCGAACGGCTGATCGCCTGCGATCTGGCCCCCGGCTTCGCCCGCGCGGCTCGGGGGCTGGCGGCGGACGAGGAGTTTTTGCCCTTCGCCCCGCACAGCTTCGATCTGGTGGTCAGCAACCTCAGCCTGCACTGGGTCAATGATCTGCCGGGCGCGTTGCTGCAAATCCGCCAATGCCTGAAGCCCGACGGCTTTTTCTGCGGGGCCATGCTGGGCGGCAACACGCTGATCGAGCTGCGGCAATGCCTGTATGAGGCGGAATTGGAGATCGCGGGCGGGGTATCGCCGCGCGTGTCGCCCTTTGCCGAGATTCGCGACGCCGGTGGCCTGTTGCAGCGCGCCGGATTCGCCCTGCCGGTGGTGGACAGCGACACGCTGACCGTCACCTATTCCGATGCCTTCGCCCTGATGCGCGAGCTGCGCGGCATGGCCGAAACCAACGCCGTGTTGGCCCGCCGCAAGGTTCCGGCGACCCGCGCCATGCTGTTCGACGCCGCCCGCCGCTACGCCGAGCAGCACGCCGAGCCGGACGGGCGCATCCCCGTGACCTTCGACGTGCTGTATCTGGCGGGCTGGTCGCCGCACGACAGCCAACAGCAACCGCTGAAGCCGGGCAGCGGGGCGATCCCGCTGGGCCAGGCCCTGAACAGCAACACACCGGAATCGTAACGGTCGCGGAGGACGGCGGCGCGCAGGGGCGGCGTCAGGCCACCAGCTTCCACGCCATCCAACCCAGAACGCCCGCGTTGACCAGCATGATCGCCGGGGCGACGCGGGCGGCCATGGTCCGCCACGTCCGCCCGGCGAGATGCCCGGCCAAGCCGACGGCCAACAGCCCCGGAACTGTTCCGATAGCAAAACAAATCATACCCAGAGCGCCACTCAGCGCGCCGCCGCTGGCCGCCGCCACCGCCACCGCGCCATACAGCAGCCCGCAGGGGATGAAGCCCAGGGCCAACCCCAGCCCATAACCGCGCCAGCCCACCGGGTTGCCGAACAGCGGCCGGGCCAGCCCGGACACGCGGTCGCTCCACCAGCGCCCGCCACCGCCCAAACGCGGCAGAAACACCAGCGCGCTTTTCGTTGCGTATCCGAAAAAGAACAAGGATGCGAAGCACAGCAAGGCCACCGACAGCCAGCGCAACCCCGGCAGCGCCCCGACATGGCCGGCCACCGTCGCCGCCACCGCGCCGATCACCGCATAGGTTGTTGCGCGTCCGAAATGATAGGGCAGGACCGCCGCCCCGGTCAGGCGGCTGAACTCCGACATGCGCGCGGCGGGGACCTGCTCCAGCCGGGCCGACACCTGGGCCAGCACGAAGGGGCCGCACATGCCGGTGCAATGGCTGACCCCGCCAACCAGCCCCGCCGTCAGCAGGGCCAGAAACAGCCCGCCGTCCCGGTCAATGACCAGGGCGCACTGGTTGAGGCCATCATGAAGCAGCGACAGGGCGTCCAAGGGGCGTTCTCCGGTGGGCGGGACCGTCCCGTTTTCGGGACCGGCGTCGGGCAAGGCCGAACATGGCACGCGGCGCGTACACCCGGCCATGACGTGCGTCAACAGCCAGCCGTCAGCCCGTCAAAACAAGGCCCCCGGCGGCCGGGGCGGCCGGGGGCAGGCCGCGCGGCGGCGGCGGGTTGCCGAAGAACCACCACAATCCCAGACCGATCAGCAGCAGCTTGACCAGCAGGAACAGCGCGATGTGGCGAACAAGCGGGTTGCGGAGCATGGTCGTCCAAACGGCGGCGGGTTGCGGCAAAGGGCAAGGCCAAACTGGCAAAGGACCCGGTCTTTTCGTTAGTATCGCCCCACCCCCGGATCAAGGCCAGACGGTTCACCCGCCGATGGCCGGATCGCCCCGTCGTCGTGACCCCGGCCCACCCCCGTGCCGGACAGCAGAGGAAAAGGACGCCCACCATGAAGCGGCTGTTGCTCGCCAGCGTCGTCGCCAGCGTCGTCGCCCTGGGAATGAGCGCCCCGGCGCACGCCCAGATCAGCCTGTTCCAGGACAGCGGCCTGTCCGGGGCGGTGTCCAAGGGGGACATCGCCGGTCTGAAATCCCAGTTGCTGAAGGGCGAGAACGCCAACCAGGCCGACGTTCACGGCAAGACGGTGCTGATGTCCGCCATCACCCAATCCAACCCGACCATGGTGTCGCTGCTGCTCGACGGCGGGGCCAGCGCCAACCGCGCCGACAAGGCGGGCAACACCCCGCTGCTGCTGGCGGTGGAGGCCGGCAACGCCGAGATCGTGGACATCCTGTTGAAGAAGGGGGCCAAGATCGATCAGGACAACCGCGAAGGGGTGACGCCGCTGATGGCCGCCGCCCGCACGGGCCGGGCCGATCTGGTGGATCGCCTGCTGAAGGGCGGGGCCAAGGTGGACCGCGCCGACTTCACCGGGCGGACGGCGCTGAATTGGGCGCAGGACGGCCGCAACACCCGCGTAACCACTCTGTTGCGCCAGGCGGGCGCGCGCTGACCGCTGCGGCGGTTCCCAACGGAAACACGGGCGGCATGGTGATGAGCGGTCTTCCCCTTGGCGGTCCGGGACCGCTGTTGATCCTGCTTCTGGCGTTGGTGATCGACGCCACCTTTGGCGATTGGCTGGATCGGATCCTGCCCGATCCGGCCCAGCTCGCCAAACGCTTCTGCAACGCCGCCGACGCCCGCCTGAACCGGACGGAGCGCAGCCCGACCGACCGTTTGCTGCGCGGCGCGCTGGTGGTGGGCGCGCTGGTGCTGATCGCCGGGGCGACCGGGGCGGCGATCGGCTGGATCGGCGACCATGGGCGCGGCTGGCTGCTGGAGTTGCTGGCCGTTCTGTGTGGCCTGCGCGGGCGGGCGGCCTGGACGCGCATCCGCGCGGTGCGCCGGGCGCTGGACAGCGGCGGGGCCGTGGCCGGGCAGGCCGCGATCCAACCCTTGACCCGCCGCCACGCCTATGGGTTGGACGAGCATGGCGTCGCCCGCGCCGCCGTGGAGGCCACCGCCCGCGCCTTTGCCCGCAAGCTGGTCGCCCCCGTCTTCGCCTACGCCCTGTTGGGGCTGCCCGGCCTGCTGGTGTGGACGGCGGTGGACGGGGCCGACGCCGCGCTGGGCAGCCCCGGCGTGCGCCACGAACGCTTCGGCCTGACCGCCGCGACGCTGGACGACGCGTTGAACGCCCTGCCCGCCCGCCTTGCAGCGCTGCTGCTGGCGCTGGGCGCGCCCTTCATCGGGGCCGCCAGCCTGCGCGGGGCGGTGCGGACGATGGCGCGCGACGCCCGCAAACACCCCTCGCTCAACATGGGTTGGCCGATCGGGGCGATGGCCGGGGCGCTCGGCCTGTCGCTGGGCGGCCCCCACCGCGACGGGGGCGTCGTCATCACCGAGGCGTGGATCGGCGACGGCCGCGCCCGCGCCACCGCCGCCGACATCGGCCGCGCCCTGGCCCTGTTCGCCGTCGGCGGGCTGCTGCTGGCCGGGCTGGTCGCGCTGCTGATGACCGGCTTGGCCTCGCTCTGACTCCTGCCGCGCTCCGATCCGTCATCGCCCAGGGCAATCGCTTGAACAAGCGATCCTCGTCACGCAAGCAAGAATGGACACGGATTTCACGGACAAATGAGGGATTGCACGGATTTTCGTTCCCAATTGCGTTCCGCTTCCCGTCATGAGATTTGCGCCAAGATCGCAAACGGATGGTTCCGAAACACGTTCCGCGAGATCCGTGAAAAAATCCGTGAAATCCGTGAAATCCGTGGCAACCCTTGTTCCCGCCGGTCGCACGATGCTTCCGGCGATTGCCGAGCATCATCGCCACGGCGGTTGATAAGATTTCAGCATACCCCCATAAGCGATGGGCATGAACCCGAAGGCCGCTTCCCGGGGGCTTGGTGTTCCCTTCACCCAAAAAAGGCGGTTTCATGGGCACACCCGCCCGCCCCACCCCCTCAGCATCCCACGCCAATGCATGGCACGCCTGACCGTGACGCGGGTTTGTCGGCGTCGCGAACTGTGGGTATGATCGGCATCAACGTTTAACAAATCGAACACCCAGCGCCCCATCAGGGCGTCGCAACGGGTGTTCACCCCGCACGGAGCAGGAAGGACAGCATGAGCGCGATCGGCAATTCGGCGGCGAGCCGGGACAAGGCTTTCATCCTCCACCCCTACACCAACCTGCACGCCCACGAGACGCAAGGCCCGCTCATCATCGAACGCGGCGAGGGCGTGCGCGTGTTCGACGACAGCGGCAAGGCCTACATCGAAGGCATGGCGAGCCTGTGGTGCGTGTCGCTGGGCTGGGGCGAAGAGCGGCTGGTCCAGGCGGCGGCCAAGCAGATGCGCACCCTGTCCAGCTACCACATCTTCGGCCACAAATCGCACGAACCCGGCATCGATCTGGCGGAAAAGCTGATCGAACTGGCCCCGGTGCCGATGTCCAAGGTCTTCTTCGCCAATTCGGGATCGGAAGCCAACGACACCGCCGTCAAGCTGATCTGGTACTACAACAACGCCCTTGGCCGCCCGGAGAAGAAGAAGATCCTGGCGCGCGTGCGCGGCTATCACGGGGTGACGGTGGCCACCGCCAGCCTGACCGGCCTGCCGAACAACCACCGCGATTTCGATCTGCCGATCGCCCGCATCTCCCACGCCGATTGCCCGCACCATTACCGCAACGCCCAGCCGGGCGAGAGCGAGGAGGCGTTCGCCACCCGTCTGGCCGAACAGCTTGAGGCGCAGATCCTGGCCGAAGGGCCGGAGACGGTCGCCGCCATGTTCTGCGAGCCGGTCATGGGGGCTGGCGGCGTCGTGGTTCCGCCCGCCACCTATTACGAGAAGATCCAGGCGGTCCTGAAGAAATACGACGTGCTTCTGGTCGCCGACGAGGTGATCTGCGGCTTTGGCCGCACCGGCAATTTCTGGGGCAGCCAGACGATGGGCATGCAGCCCGACATCCTGACCTGCGCCAAGCAATTGTCCTCGGGCTATCTGCCGATTTCGGCGGTGATGGTGTCGGACGCGATCTATCGCGCCTGCGTGGACGAGAGCAAAAAGATCGGCACCTTCGGCCATGGCTACACCTACTCCGCCCACCCGGTGGCGGCGGCGGTGGCGCTGGAAACCCTGGCGATCTACGAGGAACGCGGCGTTCTCAACCACGTCCGCGACGTCGCCCCGCTGTTCCAACGCCGCCTGCGCGCGCTGGCCGACCACCCGCTGGTCGGCGAGGCCCGTGGCGTCGGCCTGATCGGCGCGTTGGAGTTGGTGGCCGACAAGACCAGCAAGACCCCGTTCGACCCGGTGGGCCGCGCCGGGGCGGTGGTCAACGGCCTGACCCAGGAAAACGGCCTGATCGTCCGCGCCATGGGCGATTCCATCGCGCTCTGCCCGCCGCTGGTGATCGGCGAGGCCGACCTGAACGAACTGTTCGACCGCCTGACCACGGCGCTCGACGCCGCGATTCCGGTTCTGCGCGGGTAAGGATGACGGGGGGAGCGAGGACGCTCCCCCCTCCCCGCTTTAAAGCCGCCGCCCTCAAACGGCGGCGTGGTCCTTTGGCGGTGGTTGGAACGACACCCTAAAAAACACGCAAGCCCAGATGCTCCCGCATCGGCTCAAAATCCCGATCCGCGTGCAGCAGGACATGCCCGCCGGTGATGCAGAATGTGCCGATCATCATGTCGATGGTCTTGCGAACCGTAATCCCCTTGGCTCGCAAAGCACGATAGTTGGCCGCCACCAGAGGGGCCAGCGCGGGCGTCAGCATCGCCTCGACGGCATGAACGCGCAGGATCTGCTCGACGCGCGCAGCCTCCGCCTCGTCGCGCACGCCTTGCAGCACCTCCAACAGCACGACATCGCCCACCAGAATCAGGCCACGCCCGATCAGAGTCCGTAATTTTGCGGTCTGCAACGTGTCACGACGGCGGAAAAAATCCACCCAGACGCTGGTGTCGACGACGATCACGCCGCGTCCCCGCGCCCCAAACGGCTTTCCGCCAGATCCCCTTGCCAATCGACGGTGCCGAAGAGGCTCAAGGTGCGTTCTTCCTGCTTGAATCGAATCAGGCGACGCAAGGCTTCTTCAACGACGGCCTTTTTCGTGACCAGTCCGGTGGCGGCCATCGCCTCGGCGATCAAGCTGTCGTCAATGTCGATGTTGGTGCGCATGGCACCCTCCGTGTGTATGGATTGCTTTATTTATACACCCAACCCGCGCGCGCCGAAAGCGCCCGCGCGGCAGACCCCAGGGCAATCGGGTGAAGGCTTAAAATTCCTCTATTAGGACATTCGTCATCCCCGCGAAGGCGGGGAACCAGAGTTCGCAGAGTGGCTCTGACGGGAAAGCCTGGATCCCCGCCTTCGC
>JAIXPD010000063.1 GCA_027486405.1 Azospirillum sp.
GGTGAAGGCTTGAAATTCCTCTATTAGGACATTCGTCATCCCCGCGAAGGCGGGGATCCAGAGTTCGCAGAGTGGTTCTGACGGGAAAGCCTGGATCCCCGCCTTCGCGGGGATGACGGCAAATTCTTTTTATAGGTTTATAAACCTTCAAGCGATTGCCCTGCTCTCACCCGCTTGCGACCTTTGTCTGACGCTCAATGATCGGCGGCGACCGGCGCGCCCGGGCGGCGGACCAGCGGCATGAACAGCAGCGCCCCGAAAAACACCCCGGACATCAGCAGCAGGCAATCGTTGAAGGTGAGGACCAGCGCCTCCCGCTGCATCATCCCGACCAGCTTGGCCATGGCGGCGGCGTTGGCGTCGGCCACCAGACCGTCAAAGCTGGCGGCCAGCCCGTCCAGAGTCTGCTGAACCTCGGCCCGCGCCAGATTGAGGTTGTCGCCCAGGCGGTTGGTGTGCAGCGCCAGCCGGTCGGTCAGCACCGTGTTGATCGCCGCCAGCCCGATGGCCCCGCCCAAATTGCGCATCAGGTTGTACAGGCCCGAGGCGTTCTTCAGCTTGTCCGGCGACAGGGTCCCCAACGCGATGCTGTTGATCGGGATGAAGCACAGCATCAGCGACAGGCCGCGCACCGCCTGCGGCACAAACAACTCCCAAAAGCTGCTCTGGTTGGTCAGATGGCTGTTCAACCAGACGCCGGTCCCGAACAGAACCAGACCGATGCCCAGCATCACCCGCAGGTCGAGCTTTTTCGACAGCGCCCCGGCGATGGGGGCGGACAGGAATTGGAACACGCCGGTCACGAACATGATCGTGCCGATTTGCAGGCTGTTGTAACCGCGCACCCGCGCCAGAAACAGCGGCTGGAGATAGACCGATCCGTACAGCCCCACCCCGATGATGAAGCTGTAGAGCGAACCGATGGCGAAATTCCGGTCGGCGAAGGCCCGCAACTCGACAATCGGGTTGCGGTAGCTCAACACCCGCCAGAAGAAGCCGACGCCGCCGACCGTCGCGACCACGGCCAGGATCGCCACCGCCTCATCCTCGAACCAATCGTTGCGCGGCCCCTCCTCCACCACATATTCCAGGCTGCCGAGAAAGGCCGCCATCAGGGCAAGGCCCAGGAAGTCGAAGCCCTTGCGCAGTTCCGGATTGGGGCGGTCGACATCGACCAGGACCCACACCAGGGTGGTGACGATGAGGCCCGGCAGCACGTTGGCCAGGAACAGCCAATGCCAGGACAGGCTTTGCGTCAGCCATCCGCCCAGCGTCGGGCCGATGGTGGGGGCCATCGTCGCGACCAGGCCGATCATCACCGACACCCCCGCCCGCTTTTCCGGCGGGAAAATGGCGAAGCTGGTGGCGAAGACGGTGGGGATCATCGCGCCACCGATGAAGCCCTGCAACGCCCGCCACACGATCATCGAGCCGATGCCGCTGGAAAAGGCGCAAGCTACGCTGGTCAGCGTGAAACCGGCGGCGGCGATGGTGAACAGAACGCGGGTGGACAGGATGCGCGAGAGGATCCCGGACAGCGGGATCATCACCACCTCGGCGATCAGATAGGAGGTCTGCACCCAGGAGATTTCATCGGACGACGCCGCCAACCCCGCCTGAATCTCCGACAGGGAGCTGGACACGATCTGAATGTCGAGGATTGCCATGAACATGCCGACCACCATGGCGAAAAAGCCGATGCGGTCGCGCGCGGTCAGGGCGCGCGGCCCGGCGGAGTGGGGCGAAGCGGTCATGGCGGGAGGTCCCTTGGGGGCGTTCCTTGGGGGGCGTTCTGGAACCGGGGTTACTTGGCGGCAACCGCCTGCTTGCTGACCAGCGCGCCAAAGACGCCGCCGTTCAGGGCGTGGGCGCTGTGGTCGCCGCTGCGGGTGTCCACCTCCGCCACCACCGACAGGCCGGGACGCAGCAGGCCCGACAGGGCGTTGTCGCGCGGCAGGGCGATCCGCACCGGGACCCGCTGAACGATCTTGGTGAAATTGCCGGTCGCGTTTTCCGGCGGCAGCAGCGAGAATTTCGATCCCGACGCCGGGGCGAAGCTTTCCACCGTGCCGTCCAGCTTTTGACCGGGGAAGGCATCGACCGACACCGCCACGCTTTGCCCGGGCCGCATGTGGGCGAGCTGGGTTTCCTTGAAATTGGCGACGATGTAAACGTCCGGCAGCGGGACCAGGGCCAGCATCTGCACGCCGGGCCGGGCGTATTGGCCGACCTGCACGCCCCGGTTTCCAACCACCCCATCCACCGCCGCGCGGATGACCGTGTTGTTCAGGTCGCTGCGGGCGCTGTCCAGCGCCGCTTCGGCCTGGGCCAAGCGGGCTTCGGTTTCGGTGCGGGTGGCGCGCAGAACGCCGACCTGATCGTGTTCGGCGGCCAGGGCGGCGCGGGCCTTGGCCACCTGGGCGACCGCCTTGCGCAGATCCGCGTCGGAGGTTTCCAGCTTTTGCCGGCTGGTCCAACTGTCGCTGGCCAGCGACCGGTTCCGGTCAAAATCCTGCTGGGCGCGGCGCTGCTCGGCCTCCGCGCTCGCCAGGGTGGCGGCGGCCTGGTCGATGATGGCGCGTTGCAGATCCAGCTTGCTGTCCAGCGTGCCGAGCGCTGCCTTTTGCGCGGCCACCGCCGCTTCGGATTCCAACAGCTTGGACCGGAAGTCACGGTCGTCCAGCACCGCCAGCACGTCGCCTGCGCGCACCAACTGGTTTTCGGCGACCCGCACCTCGCGGACATAGGCCGAGACCTTCGGGCTGACGATGGTGATGTCGCTTTGCACATAGGCGTTGTCGGTCGATTCCATAAACCGCCCGGTGGTCCACCAGCCATAGCCGCCGTACCCGGCACCGCTCAACGCCGCGACCGCGACCGCCGACAGAATGAGTTTCCGAACGCCCGTAGCCATCGCCATCCATCCTTCGCACCCGGATCGGTTCGGCCTTGCGTCTGCGGTCTGTTGCCGCATCACAAACTGAACCGTTTAGTTTAGTCTTGCCGGAGGATGGGGGGTTGTCTACATCTTGTCAAGACCGAACTGAACGGTTTAGTTCTTAGAAGAGGGTTGTCGTCCGATGCGGAACGCGGTAGGGGCGATGCGGATTGCAACAGACGAGGCGTGCATGACCATTCTGGTGGCTCCAAAGCCCGAAGCGGGATCCAAACCGGCCCAGATCCTGGAGGCCGCTGGAAGACTGTTTCTCGAAAACGGCTATGGCGCGGTCAGCATGGACGCGGTCTCGAAAAAGGCCAACGTGTCCAAGGCGACGCTGTACGCCCATTTCGGCAGCAAGGATGAGCTGTTCCGGGCGATGGTGGCCTGCGAATGCGCCAGCTCCACCCTGGAGGGCGTCTGGGACCGGGCGATGGCGATGCCCGCCGCCGATGGGTTGCGCTTGATCGGCATGACGTTCGTTACATTCGTGCTGTCGCCCAAGGCGCTGGCCGTGCACCGCGTGGTGCTGGGCGAGGCGCACCGCTTTCCCGAACTGGCCCGCGCCTTCTACGAAGCGGGACCGGCGTTGATGGTGGCGCGGGTCACAGCCTATCTGGAGGCGTTGAACAACCGTGGGGAATTGGCGATTCCCGACATCGACCTCGCCACCCAGCAGTTTTTCGGTCTCATCAAGGCCAACCTGCACATGAAACTGCTGCTGTGCCTGACCGAACGCCCCAGCGAAGCGACCATCAAGCGATTCGTCGACGCCGCCGTCGATCTGTTCGTCCGGGGCTATGCCCCATCGGCGGCCTGAGGGAACCCATTTTCTTAAGGGGCTGTTTCCCTAAGGGGCAGGGGAATCGCATTTGAGAAAAGAGTGTAGCGCGTCGCTCTGAAAAGGATTCTGTAGGGAGGCTCTGACGGTCAGAGGAGGGGCCCCCCGATGTCGTGGTACGCCAAAGTGTTTGCCGCATTACCAGACCCTCGCACGGGGAATGCCAAGCGGCATGACCTCCTGGAGGTTCTCACGATCGCGCTGACGGCGTCGATCTGCGGGGCTGAGAGCTGTTCGGACTA
>JAIXPD010000034.1 GCA_027486405.1 Azospirillum sp.
ATGGACACGGATTTCACGGACAAAAATGAGGGATTTCACGGATTTTCGCCCCAATTGCATTCCGCATCCCGTCATGAGGTGCACACCAAGATCGCAAACGGATGGTCCTGGGGCGCGTTTCGTGAAATCCGTGAAAAAATCCGTGAAATCCGTGGCAACCCTTGTTCCGGTCGGGTGCACGATGCTTCAAGCGATTGCCCTGCCCCGGTTGGCGTGAGTTGGCGTCACCGGCCCGGCGGGCTATAAGGTCGGCATGGTCCCCCGCCGCCCCGCCCCCACCCGCCGCCCCAAACGCGCCAGCGCGGCCAAGCCAAAGCCGCCGCGTCCGCTGGAGATCGCCGGTCTGCCCGTCCCGCTGGAGTTGCGGGAAAGCGCACGCGCCACCCGGATGACGCTGAAGGTCGATCCGGGGCGCGGCCTGATCCAGGTGGTGATTCCGGTCGGTGTGTCGGAACGCGACGCCCGCAGCTTCGTCGGCCGCCACGATGGGTGGCTGCGGGCGCGCATCGCCGCCCTGCCGCCGTCCCTGCCCTTCACCGACGGGGCGGTTGTTCCCATCCGTGGGGTCGATCACAGCGTCCGTTGGGTCGCCGATCTGCGCGGGCCGACCCGGATCGAGGATGGCGCGCTGCTGGTCGGCGGCCAGCCCGACCACACACCCCGCCGCGTCCGCGATTTCCTGGTGAACGAGGCCAAGCGGGAGATCGGCGCGCGGGCGCGGGTCAAGGCGGCGCTGATCGGCGCGCGGATCGCCGCCATCACCCTGCGCGACACCAAAAGCCGATGGGGAAGCTGTTCGTCCACCGGGCGGCTGTCCTTTTCCTGGCGGCTGATCCTCGCCCCCGATTCCGTGCTGGATTACGTCGTCGGCCACGAGGTGGCGCATTTGCAGGAGATGAACCACTCGCCGCGCTTCTGGGCCTTGTGCGCCCGCCTGACCGCCGAGTTGAACCCCGACGTCGACACCCCGCGCGGCTGGCTGAAAACCAACGGCGCGCGCCTGCTGCGCTACGGCTGACCCCGCCAACGGGAACCGACGCGCGCCTTCGCGAATATCTGATGCGCGCCTTCGCGAATATCTGATGCGCGCCTTCGCGCGTGGGCATCAACTGGTTTCATCGGATACAGTGCCGCGCCCCACCGTGCCGCGCCCCGCCGCAGCCTGAAACGCCGGTCCGACCATGCCCCGCTCCGATTCCCTGGTGATCCGCATCCTGTTGACCGCGTTGGTCGCCTTTGGCCCGCTGTCCACCGATCTTTACCTGCCGTCGCTGCCCACGCTGGTGCGGGTGTTCGACACCGACATCGCCATGGTGCAGTTGACCCTGTCGGTGTTTCTGGTCGGCTTCGCCGTGTCGCAGTTGATCTACGGCCCGATGTCCGACCGATTCGGGCGGCGTCCAACCCTGTTGATCGGCATCAGCGTCTATCTGGTGGCCAGCGCGGTTTGCGCGTTCGCCACCAGCGTCGAAGGGCTGATCGCCGCCCGCTTCTTCCAGGCGCTGGGGGCCTGCTGCGGCCCGGTGGTGGGGCGGGCGGTGGTGCGCGACGTGTTCGGGCGCGACCGGGCGGCCACCGTGCTGGCCTACATGTCGATGGCGATGACGCTGGCCCCGGCGATCGGGCCGGTGCTGGGCGGGGCGCTGACCGAGCTGTTCGGCTGGCGTTCCAACTTCATCCTGCTGACCGGCTTCGCCGTGGCGATCCTGGCGGCGGTTTGGTGTCTGTTGGGCGAAACCAACACCGCGCGCGACCGCGAGGCGCTGAACCCCGGCCGCATGCTGGCGAATTACGCGCTGCTGCTGCGCAGCCGCCGGTTCATCGGCTATGTCCTGATCGTCGCCTGCGCCTACAGCGGGATTTTCTCCTTCATCTCCGGCTCGTCCTTTCTGCTGATCGGCCAGATGCACCTGTCGCCCGGCCAATACGGGATGAGCTTCGCCACTGTCGTCCTCGGTTACACCATCGGCTCCTTTCTGGCCGGGCGGTTGTCGCACCGGGTCGGCGGGACGCGGATGATCCGCATCGGCACGCTGGTGTCGTTGGGCGGCGGGGCGCTGGGGGTCGGTCTGGCGCTCGCCGGGATCCTTCAGATCGCCAGCGTCGTCGCCCCGGTCTTTCTGTTCATCCTGGGGGCGGGCCTGACCCTGCCCAACGCCACCGCCAACGCCGTCGGGCCATACCCGACCATGGCGGGTCTGGCCTCCTCCCTGCTGGGCTTCGCGCAGATGGCGGTGGCGGCCCTGGTCGGGTTGGGAGTGGGGCATCTGCACAACGGAACCGCCCTGCCGATGATGGGCAGCATCGGGCTGGTCGGGCTGGGCGCGCTGCTGGCGCACCGGTTCTTGGTCGTTCCGGATGCGGAACAGAGCGGCGACGCCCGCTGATGCGCTTGCGCCCCACGGTTCAGCGCGGGATGGCGCATTCGCGGCCAATCATGACCAAATTGTTGAATTTGTTGCTGTTTTTTACCACCCGCCATCGCTTGTGATTTTTTTGGTCCGCTGCGCATTTTTCCCTTTGCATCGCGGTCCTATGGATCTATGTAACGGCAACTCGCAAGCGCACGTGCCGCTGGCCCGCCCCTCGGCTGTTCCCGAGATGTGGTTATGCAACGACGTAACGCGTGATCCCCGACCGTCCCCTAAACAAGGCGGCGTCTTGGAGGTTACGATGGTTCATGTTGTTGTGGGTGGGCGCGTGTCCACCCGTCATCGAAATTTGCCCGTTCTGGGAAATTTGCCCGTCCTAGCCCAAACCGACGCGATTCGATCGTGTACGGAGCAAACCAGTATCAGCGGCCTTTAACGCCTGACCTGCAAGATTTGCTGTTGGTCCGCTGAGCGTTAGGCCGCTCCGATCCCCCGACTCCGCCTTTTCCGATCCATCATCTTGCGTCCCAGGAGACTGAGATGACCCAGAAGATTGCGCGCTTTTTCGAAGAGCAGCGCCCGCAGACCCCTTGCCTCGTCGTCGATCTGGACGTGGTCGAGCAGAATTACAACGATCTGCACGACGCCCTGCCCGACGCCCGCATTTTCTACGCGGTGAAGGCCAACCCGGCGGCGGAAATTCTGGCGTTGCTGGCCCGGCTCGGCTCGGCCTTCGATTGCGCCTCGGTCCCGGAAATCCAGATGGCGCTGGCCGCTGGCGTCACGCCCGACCGCATTTCCTACGGCAACACCATCAAGAAGGAAGCGGACATCCGCCGCGCCTTCGACCTGGGCGTGCGCCTCTACGCCTTCGACAGCGACGCCGAGTTGGAGAAGATCGAGCGCGCGGCCCCCGGTTCCCGCGTGTTCTGCCGCATCCTGACCTCCGGCGAAGGGGCCGAGTGGCCGCTGTCGCGCAAGTTCGGCTGCGACCTGCCGATGGCGCGCGCGCTGCTGCTGAGGGCACGCGACATGAACGTGCAGCCCTATGGCGTCTCGTTCCACGTCGGCTCGCAGCAAAAGGATTTGAAGCAGTGGGACAACGCCATCTTCCAGGTGGCCCAACTGTTCCGCGAGCTTGAAATCCTGGGCGTCGATCTGGGCATGATCAATCTGGGCGGCGGCTTCCCCACCCGCTACCGCACCGACGTGCCGGAAAGCACCGCCTATGGTCAGGCGATCTTCGACTCGCTGCGCACCCATTTCGGCAATCATCTGCCGGAAACCATCGTGGAGCCGGGGCGCGGCATGGTCGGCAGCGCCGGCATCATCGAGAGCGAGGTCGTGCTCGTCTCCCGCAAGTCGGCGGACGACGCCAAGCGCTGGGTCTATCTCGACATCGGCAAGTTCAGCGGCTTGGCCGAAACCATGGACGAAGCCATCCAATACCCGATCGAGGTGTTGGGCGATGACGAGAGCGGCGACCGCGAGGCCGTGATTCTGGCCGGTCCGACCTGCGATTCCGCCGACGTGCTGTACGAGCGCGCCGATTACAAGCTGCCGACGGATCTGAAGGCGGGCGACCGTGTGCGCATCCACGCGACGGGTGCCTACACCACCACCTATTCGGCGGTCTGCTTCAACGGGTTCGAGCCGCTGAAGCATTATTGCATCTGAAGACCCGCGCGCGGAAAAGGCCCCCCGATCCGCGCCGCTTCAGCGTCCTGCGATCCGCCGACCGTCCATCCCGGTCGGCGGATCAACGGACCCCCAGCGCTCCTTCGGGGGCGCTTTCTTTTTGCGCGCATTCTTTTGGGGTGAGGTTGCCGTCGTTTCAGGCCCGCCCAAAATTCAGGCACAAAAAAGGGCCGCCCTCCGGTTGGAGGCGGCCCTTTTCGGCGTCACGCGCGCTCATTCGCGCCAGAACGGCTTGGACATTTCTTCGTCGGCGTCGGTGCGGCTGAAACCGATGTCCTGGAGCATGCGCTCGTCCAGGCGGCTCAGTTCACGACGGGTGACGACGCGCTGGCGCCACAGACCGACCAGATTGAAGCCGGTGGCAAACAGGTTGGCGAGAGACAGCGAGCCGCGATCGGCCTGCGCCGAATGCAGAAGGGTGGCCATGATGGTGATTCCTGACGTGTGTTTTTCGTGTGTCGGTGGGTCGAGGGGTCCGCCGGTCTGGCGATCACGCCCTCGGTCCGTGGAAAGATAATTACGCCTCTTTTGGTCGGCCTGCCACCCCTCTCATCAACATGCCCGCTTTGCAGGCAACGAAGGTCTGAGCAGGGAATGTTTTCAAACTGTGGCGAAACTGTCATTCTGGGCGCACATCGTTCGCCACACCCACAATCTCACTTGCCTGGACACACACCCCATCTTGCGGCATCTTTTGTTTTACTTGCGGATCATACGGATTCATCATGATTGACACCATCGGCTTCGACGGCGACGACACCCTGTGGCACAATGAATCCCTGTTTTCGATGACGCAGGAGCGGTTCCGTGCCCTGCTGGCCCACGCCGCCGATCCCGCCGACCTCGACCGCCGCCTGTTGGAGGCCGAGCGGGCGAATTTGGCGGTCTATGGCTACGGCATCAAAGGTTTCGTCCTGTCGATGATCGAAACCGCGATCTCCGTCACCGACGGCCGGGTTCCCGCCCGCGATCTGCAAAGCCTGATCGATTTCGGCAAGGCGATGCTGGACCACCCGGTGGAACTGCTGCCCGGCGTGGCGGAGGTGGTCGACGCGCTGTCCCACCGCTACCGCCTGATCCTCATCACCAAGGGCGACCTGTTCGACCAGGAAAGCAAGGTGGCGCGCTCCGGCCTCGCCGGGCGGTTCGACGCGGTGGAGATCGTCAGCGAAAAGGATCCGGCCAGCTACCGCCGCGTGCTCGACCGCCACGGCGTCGTGGCGGAACGCTTCGTCATGGTCGGCAACTCGATCCGGTCGGACATTCTGCCGGTGCTGGCGCTGGGCGGCCACGCCGTCCACATCCCCTACGCCATCACCTGGGCGCATGAGGCGGCCGACCCGCCCGACGCCCATTACCGCCGCCTCGACTCGGTGCACGATCTGCCGCCGCTGTTGGCCTCCTGGTGAAGCCCCCTCCCCCTCTTGCCCTGTCAGGACCTGCCATGACCGACGTTTCCCCACCGCTGTTCGTGCTGGGCGACGCCGCGCCCGAAACCGGCGCGCCCGCCCCCGACCGCCTCATCAGCGGCGCGCCCGTCTTCACCACCTGGAACGGCTACGAATCGGCGGACGGGACCCGCTTCGCCGGTGTCTGGCGCTCCACCCCCGGCGCATGGCGCATCCAGTATGACGAGTGGGAGCATTGCGAGATTCTGGAGGGGGAAAGCGTGGTCGCCCACGACGACGGGCGGCGGTGGACGCTGACGGCGGGCGACCGCTTCGTCATCGAACCCGGCTTTGTCGGCTCCTGGACGGTGGTGACGACCACGACCAAGCGCTACGTCATCGTTCTGGGCTGACGCCGCACACAGGAAACGCCCCCGCACACCGCCCTCTCCCCCGTGTGCGGCTGGCCCGCGATTCGGAGCCTGGCCAAAGGAGGAACCCGCCCCAACCGGACGGGAGAGAGGAGGGTGTGCGGGGGCGTCGGCGGTGTGAAAACGCGGACAGGACCCTGCGATCAACCGATGGACACGGTGGCGACAGCGCTGGCGTGGTTCAGGACGGTCACGGCCTTGCGCCCGATCTCAACCGCCAAAATTCCCAGGGTCAGGACCGACGCCACCAGAACCACACGGGCGATGTCGCGCGTCCAGGCCATTTTCTTGGCGTTCGTGCCGCGTTGGCGGCGGATCACGCGGGCGCGGGCGGCCTGCTGGCGGGCGTCCAGACGCTTTTCCACCCACGCTGTCGTCGCCATCTTGCCCCTCCGTCACCGCATCGCGTTCGATAAGCTTTTGTATAAAATTTTAGAGAAATGCGCAAGGCAGATTCCGGGCGCTGGGCGTGCGGTGGAACGCCGCACGGCACGCGCCAACCGGCCCCGCGCCGTGCAAACCGGCCCCGCGTCCGCGAAATCAGCGTCGGGCCGGTTCCCGGCTCAGGCCCTTGACCGCCAATTCGGCCAGATACTCGGCCCACAGACGGTCTTGGTTGGCCCCGATCTCATAGAGATAGGTCCAGGAAAAGATGCCGCTGTCGTGCAAATCGTCGAACAGGATGCGGATGGCGTAGTTGCCGACCGCCTCCACCCCCAGGATGCCGACATGGCGGCGACCGGCCACCGTCTGCTTTTGGCTAGGGGCGTGGCCCTGCACCTCCGCCGACGGGCTGACGACGCGCAGGAACTCCGCCGGGTAGGAAAAGCGGCGGCCGTCGTCAAAATCGACCTCCAGCCGCTTGTCCTCCCGCTTCAGCCGGATTTCCACCGGCCAATGAACGGTTCCGAACGACGGGGTGACGAAACGCTCGTCGGCGCTCATCCGTTGGCCCCGGCGTTGGCCCCGACCTTGTCAAGGCTGCGCGCCTCGTCGATCAGCATGATCGGGATGCCGTCGCGGATGGGATAGGCCAGCCCGGCGCGCTCGCTCACCAGTTCGCCGCGCTCCGCGTCAAAGCGCAGGGGGCCTTTGGTCAGCGGGCAGACCAGGATTTCCAACAGCTTGGGATCAACGCGGGCACCGGCCTTGGCGTCGCTGGTCTTCTCGTCGGGCGTGGTCATTGGGTGTCTCGCGGAAAGGGGAACGGAAATCTCAATGGCACGGGGCGCAATCGCCGTCGCGGCAGTCGAGAATGGCCATCTCGATCAAGCCGATCAAGAGCTTCCCGCGTTCGGCCAGGGTTGGCGCTTCCAACAGCCCCTGTTTTTCCGCCGCGCTGAAGGGGCAGACCATCGCAAGGGAATTGACCAGCCGTTCGTCCAGCGACCCTTCGATGGATTGCCAATCGACCGAGATGCCGTGCAGGCGGAAATAGCTTTTCAGCCCGGTCAGCAGACGCCCCCGCTCGACCTCACCGCAGCGCTCCGGCTCCATGTCCTCGGCGAAACAGTCCCAGCAGGGCACAACGCGGCGGTAGCCGCGCACGCCCTCGATCTCGCGTTCCACCCCGAATCGGGTCAGCCCCGACAGGGTGATGAGGAAGCGCCCGTCCTCGGTTTCGGAAAAGCTGGTGATGCGCCCGGCGCAGCCGACGTCGTAGACCGCCGGTTCACGCCCCCGGCAGGCAGGGGCCACCGGCTGGATCATGCCGATCATGCGGTCTCCGGCCCGCAGGGCGTCCTCGACCATCGCCAGATAGCGCGGTTCGAAGATGTTCAGCGGCAAACGCGTGCGCGGCAGAAGCAACGCCTCGGGCAGGGGGAAGATCGGCAGCGTCGGCGGCAACTGGTCGAAGGTGGGATCGAAGGGGTTCCGGCTCATGACCAATCAGATAGAACCCCTTCGCGCCGGGAACAGGTGGGTCAGCGGAACAGAATCGTCGACAGCTTGCGGCGGGTCTGCACGGTCAGCGGATCGGTCGGGCCAAAGGCTTCGAAGAACTTGACCAGTTGCTTGCGCGCCGCGTCGTCGTTCCACGCGCGGTCACGGCGAACGATGGTCAGCAACTCTTCCACCGCCGCCTCGCGCTTGCCCGCCGCGAACAGCGCCATGGCCAGATCGAAGCGGGACTCGTGATCGTCGGCGTTGTGGGCGACGCGCTCCATCAGTTCCGGGATCGGTCCGGCGTTGGCCGCCTGCTCCGCCACCTCCAGCGAGGCGCGGACGTTGGCCAGCTCCTTGTCCTTGGCCAGCGCGGCGGGGGCCTGGGCCAGCATCGCCTTGGCGTTTTCCAGATCCCCGGCGGCGATCAGGCAACGGATGGTCCCGGCGTAGGCCGCCGCGTTTTCCGGCTCGGCCTGCAGGATCTCGCCATAGAGATCGACGGCCCCTTGCAGGTCGCCCGCGTCCAGCATCTCCTTGGCCTGGGCCAGCGCCTCCTCCAGCGGATCACCGGCGGCGGCACCGGACGCCTTGGCCAGCTTCACCAGCTTGTCGATGAAGGTCTTCAGCTCCGACTCGGGCTTGGCCCCCATGAAGCCATCGACCGGACGGCCCTGGAAAAAGGCGTAGACGGCCGGAATGGACTGCACCCGCAATTGCGAGGCGATCATCGGGTGCTGGTCGGTGTCGATCTTCACCAGCCGCACCGCGCCCTTGGCGGCGCGCACCAGCTTTTCGATGACCGGGCCAAGCTGCTTGCAGGGGCCACACCAGGGTGCCCAGAAATCGACGATGACCGGAACGTTGCGCGAGGCCTCGATCACATCGACCATGAAGTCGCGGTCGGTGCTGTCCTTCACAACGTCGGCGGCCCCGGCGGGAGCGCCAGCGGCGGGCTTGGGGGCGTTGGCGGGCGGAATGGAGAACATGGCAGGTCGATTCCTGTTGGTGTCGTCTGGACGAACTGAGACATAGATGAGCGCGCGCGGCCCGTCAGGCAAGAACTCTCGCGCGTCAGCGGCTCAACCGCCCGCGCGCATCGGCGTCAGGCCGCGTCTTCCGGTCCGCCAAAGGCGACGATGGCCGGTTCGTGATCGCAGGCGCGCAAAAAGCGCAACAGGTCGTCGCGGTGGATCGCCGTGGTGCGGTCGTTGATCAGCGGGTGATAGTTCAGCAGCTCGTGGTCCATCATCGCGTCTTGCAACACCACCTTCACGCGCCCCTGCGTGTCGTTGACGATCGCCAGCGGCGACACCGAACCGGGGCGGATGCCCAGACACTCCCACAGCCGTTCGGCCGAGGCGAAGGAGAGCCGGGCCGAGCCGATGGCCTTGTCCAGCCGTTTCAGGTCGATGCGCGCGTCCTCCAGCGCCACGACCAGCCACAACTGATCCTTCTTGTCCTTCAGGAACAGGTTCTTGCAATGGCCGCCGGGCAGCGCGCCGCGCAGGGCCTTGCTGTCCTCCACCGTGCGGAGCGGCGGGTGGCTGTGGGTGGTGGTGGCGATGCCCAGCGCGGCCAGCCGCGCCAGCAGGTCGTCCGGAGAGGTTGGCAAGGGAAGGTCCGAAGCCGGAGCCTCCGTTGCGGCGGGGATCGTGGCGGTGTCCATGGCCCCTTGTAGCCGCCCGGCGGAAAATCGTCCAGTCGGCGGAAAAACGAAAAAGACGCTTGCGCCCAATCGCAAAATCCTTATAGTCCGCCGCACGCCGCCGGTTGGACCGGACGCCGATGACAAACGCGTTTCAGATTGACGACAGTCACAGAAACGCCAAGAAAACGGCGCTTCTGCTCAAACAGCGGGTGCGGAGCGCGGGCGTAGCTCAGGGGTAGAGCACAACCTTGCCAAGGTTGGGGTCGAGGGTTCGAATCCCTTCGCCCGCTCCATTTCCCAGCGAAACGATTGTTTCGGTGGATGTCGCAGGAAGACCGAGCGGAAACGCTGCGGTCTTTTTTGCGTTTTGGGCCCGCGCGCGTCAGACGCCCCGGCGCAACGCACCCATCTTGAAGCTGGTGCTACTGAGTGGTATTTGGTTGCCAAAGGGGCGAACCATGACCGTCAAGACTTCGATCTCGTTGACCGACGAACAGGACGCTTACGCGCGTGTTCTTGTCGAAACCGGGCAGTATCCGAGCCTCAGCGCGGTCTTTCAGCGCGGCCTCGATATGCTCCGGCGTGACAACGAGAAGCGCGATGCGGAGGTTGCGGCGTTGCGGACGCTGATCGACGAGCGCCGCACTGGCACCTTTGTCGATCTCGATGAGGGCGAGGCTGACACCCGCGCGATGCTGGAGCGCAAGAGGCAAACGCGTGCCGCGCTATAGGGTACGCCGCGCGGCGGACGTCACCCGCGACCTGGACCTCATCGAAGAGCACCTCGCCCACGTCTACCAAGCTCTTGGGGATGATGCGGAGACCGCAACGGAGCGAGCGGCCACACGCATCGTCACAGCCCTCAATTACATGCGGACGTTCGAATCCCATCCGCATCGCGGCACCGAGCATCCGGACATTCGGCCCGGCCTGCGCACCGTCACCAGCCGGAACGTCGTCTTCTACTTTGAAATCGACGAACCGCTGGTCGAGGTCAGGATCCTCGCTGTTTTCTTTGGAGGCGCAAACCACAGCCAACAGATCTTGGACAGGCTGCGGCCCTGAGCCTCCCCTTGCGGCTGCCCAAGGAATTTTCGGCAGAGATCCTGTAGAAAAAACCAAGGGCCTGCAAGGCGTTCGATGCCTCGCAGGCCCTTGCTGCACCATCTGTGCGCAGGGGGGGCACGCCTTGCGGCCCCGTCACCGGTCGGCGCGATCCTTACGCGCCGTACACGCGGTCGAGATCGGCGTCGGTGAAGTGGTAATCGGTCGAACAGAACTGGCAGGTCACTTCCACCCGGCCATCGTCGATCTTCAGTTCCTGCACCTCGGCGCGCGGCAGGCTCACCAGCATGGTTTCCACCCGCTCGCGCGAGCAGCGGCAGCCGAAGCGCAGACCATGCGCGTCGTACACGCGAACGCCATCCTCGTGGAACAGGCGGTAAAGCAGGGTCGAGGCGGCCAGATCGACGTCCAACAGCTCGTTGCCGGTGACGCTGGACATCAGCGCCAGGGCGCGGATCCAATCCTCTTCCTTGTCCGACGCGTCCACACCCGGTTCCTGCGGCAAGCGCTGGATCATGACGCCGCCGGTGCGCCAGACGCCGGGGGTTCCATCCGGGTTCACCGCGCGGTCGGCGATCACCGACAGGCCGGTCTGCACCTGCTCCGACTGGCGGAAATAATGCTGGACGCAGTCGGTCAGCGTCTTGCCATACAGCTCGACGATGCCCTGGTAACGGTCGGTGTCCGGCCCCTGATCGACGGTGAAGGCGATGTAGCCCTTGCCCAGCAACGCCGCCGCCGGGGCGATGTCCACGTCACGTTCGGCCTTCGCCAGCTCTTCGGCGTCGTATTGGGCGTAGGCGCGGACGTCGCCGACCGAGGTGACGTCGGCCACCAGCATCTTGATCGCCCCCTCCCCCTTCGTCTGAAGGGTGAAGATGCCCTCATACTTCAGCATGCTGGACAGCAGCACGGCCAGGGTCGCCGTTTCCGCCAGGATGCGGGCGACGCTGTCCGGGTAATCGTGGCGCGTCAGAATTTCATCGATGGCCGGGCCAAGCTTGACCATGCGGCCGCGCAGGCGCGACGCCTCGATTTGAAAGGGCAGAACAAAATCGTCGGCGAGCGGACGGACGGAAGGATCGTCCATGAAGGCATTCCTTGAGCAAAACCGGGAAAAGGGCGTCTGCGGCAAGATCGGAGCCGCGCGCCGCCAAATCAAGGGCGGCGGGGCTGACGCGCACCCGGCGCAGCCCTTTTTCAGCGCTTTCCCCCCACCGCCCCACAGCGGCGGGGGAATCGCGTCGCAACCAACCGGATCAGACCGCGCCCATGCACCAGGCGAGGATCGCCTTTTGCGCGTGCAGACGGTTTTCCGCCTCGTCCCACACCACCGAATGGCGGCCATCGATCACGCCGTCCGTCACCTCCTCCCCGCGATGGGCGGGCAGGCAGTGCATGAACAGCGCGTCGGTGTGCGCGTGGGCCATCAGCGCTTCGTTGACCTGATAGGGGGTGAGGATCGCCGCGCGTTCATCGACGTCGGTGTTGTGCATCGACGCCCAGGCGTCGGTGATGACGCACTCGGTCCCGCGCACCGCCTCTTCCGGCGATTCGGTGACGACCAGACGGCCCTTGCCCTCCGCCTTGGCCCAATCCAACAGCTCCAGTGACGGGGCGTATTGCGGCGGGCAGGCCAGACGCAGTTCGAAATCGAATCGCACGGCGGCGTGCGCCCAGCTGATCGCAACGTTGTTGCAATCCCCCAGCCACGCCACCGACCGCCCGGTGATCGGGCCGCGATGCTCTTCGAAGGTCAGCAGATCGGCCATGATCTGGCAGGGGTGGGTCTGGTCGGTCAGGCCGTTGATGATCGGGATGCTGGCGTGTTTGGCCAGCTCATGCACCCGCTCCTCCCCGGTCGTGCGCACCATCACCGCGTCGACGTAGCGCGAGAGCACCCGCGCGGTGTCGCCGATGGTTTCGCCCCGGCCCAGCTGCATGTCGTCGGGCTTCAGCACCAGCACGTTGCCGCCCAATTGGCGCATCCCGACCTCGAACGACACGCGGGTGCGGGTCGAGGGCTTTTCGAAGATGAGCGCCAGCGTCTTGTCCTGGAACAGGGTGCGATGGGCGGCCTTGTCGGCCTTGATCGCGATGGCCTGATCAAGGATGTGGCGCAGCGTGGCGGTGTCCAGGTGATGAACGTCGAGAAAATGCCGAACCGAACTCATGCCGTCCACTCCCCTGCGGTCTGGTCGAGGATGGCAACGGCCTCTTCCACCTGTTGGTCTTCGATGATGAGCGGCGGCAGCAAACGCACGACGTTGTCGCCCGCCGGAACCGCCAGCAGGCCGTTGGCGCGCAGCTTCGCCACCACGTCGCCCACCGGCGGGGCGACGCGCAGGCCCAGCAGCAGGCCCTGGCCGCGCAGCTCCAGGAAGAATCCCGGATGCTTGGCGATCAACGCCTCCAAACGGCCCTGGAGCGTCCCGGCGATGCGCTGGACGCCGTCCAGGAATCCGGGGGCCGTGACCAGATCGAGCACGGCGTTGCCCACGGCGGTCGCCAACGGATTCCCGCCATAGGTCGAACCATGGGTCCCGGCGGTCATGCCGGAGGCCGCGCGTTCGGTCGCCAGGCAGGCCCCCAGCGGGAATCCACCGCCGATGCCCTTGGCCACCGCCATGACGTCCGGGGTGATCCCGGCCCATTCATGGGCGAACAGCTTGCCGGTGCGGCCCATGCCGCTTTGGATTTCATCGAAGAACAGCAGCAGGCCGAATTCGTCACAGACCGCGCGCAGGCCGCGCAGGAATTCGACCGAACCGGCGCGGATGCCACCCTCGCCCTGGATCGGCTCGACGCAGATGCCGCCGGTTTCCGGGGTGATGGCGTTGCGCAGCTCGTTCAGATTGCCAAAGGCGACCTGATCGAATCCGTCGAGCAGCGGGCCGAATCCCTTCACCAGCTTGTCTTGCTTGGCAGCGGAAATCGACCCCAGCGTGCGGCCGTGGAAGGCCTGCTCGAAGGTGATGATGCGGGTCTTTTGCGGGTTGCCGTTTTCGTAATGGTACTTGCGCACCACCTTGGCCCCGCATTCCCACGCCTCAGCGCCCGAGTTCGTGAAGAACACGGTGTCGGCGAAGGTCAGCTCCGTCAGCCGCTTGGCCAGGCTTTCCTGACCGGCGACCCGGAACAGGTTCGAGGTGTGCCACACCTTGTGCGCCTGATCGGTCAGGGCCTTGATCAGGTAAGGATGGGCATGGCCGAACGCCGTCACCGCCACCCCGGCGGCGAAATCCAGGAATCGTCGCCCGTCGGTCGCGTAAAGATACGGACCTTCCCCGCGCTCGAACACAACATCGGCGCGGGCGTATGTGGGCATAACGACGGGGATCACGGCTTTGGCCTCCCAAAACAGAAAACCCGGCAAGCATTGTACCCGCCGGGAACGCGGCAAATATCCGAGGTGCGATAGGTTCTGTCAACGGATAGACGCAGAAAAACCACGCGGGCAGGGCAGGAATACCGCCCCCTCACGCCTTCAATTTGTAACCTGTCTTGAACATCCTCCAGGCCAGCCACCACAGACCGGCGTTGACCCCGGCCATCACCAGAACCCCCAACCACAGCGAGCCGTCGGCCCGGCCGATGAAGCCGTAGCGGAAGCCGTCGATCATGTAGAAAAACGGGTCGGCGTGGGCGACGTACCAGAAGACCCCCGGCAGCGAATCCACCGAATAGAAGGTGCCGGACAGGAAGGACAGCGGCGTCACGACGAAGTTGGTCACGGCGGCGATGTTGTCGAATTTCTCCGACCAGACGCCGCCGATCAACCCCAACAGCGACAGCAGCATCGACGCCATCAGCGCGTGATACAGCACAAAGCCCGGGTGCGGCATGTGCAGCGGCACGAAGCCCCAGATCGTCAGCCCCGTCACCAGCCCGACGATCAGGCCACGGGTGACGCCGCCCAGCACAAAGCCGCTGACCAGCTCCATCGGCGACAGCGGCGGCATCAGGATGTCCACGATGTTGCCCTGCACCTTGGCGATCACCACCGAGGATGAGGTGTTGGCAAAGGCGTTCTGCACCATCGCCATCATCATCAGGCCGGGGGCGAGGAATTCCAGATAAGGCGTCTCGCCGACCATCCGCACCGCAGCACCCAGCGACAGGGCGAAAACGGCGTAATAGAGCAGCGTCGTCACCACCGGCGCCCAGACGGTTTGCTGGTGCACCTTGATGAAGCGCCGCACCTCGCGGGCGTACAGGGTCCACAGACCGATCCAGTTGACGGAACCGACGGCGCGCGGCATGGGGGGGAGAGGATGGGTCATCGTTCCACGATCCACAAATGAACGCGGGACTTTACGTGCCGCCGCCCCGGCGGGCAACCGCCACCACCGCAAGGACAGCCATGACCCGCGACACCCCGCCCCGCCCGCCGACCGGCTTCCGCCCCGATCAGCGTTCCGACGCGCGTTCCGATCCGCACTCTGGCCCGCGCGCGCCCAAACCGGTGAAGCGGGTGACGCCCCAGCATCTGGAACACGCCGCCCTGCGCTATCTGGAGCGATTCGCCAGTTCCACCGCCAATCTGCGCGCGGTGCTGATGCGGCGGGTCCAGCGCTCCGCCCAGGCGCACGGCGACGATCCGGCGGAGGGTGCCCGCTGGGTGGACGCGCTGATCGAACGCTACGTCCGCGCCAATCTGCTGAACGACGACACCTACGCCCGGATGCGGACGGAAAGCCTGCTGCGGCGCGGCGCGTCCACCCGCATGATCGCGCAGAAGCTGGCGGCCAAGGGCATTGACCGCGACCGGACCGACCGGACGCTCGACGAGCTGCGCGAGGATGTCGGCGGGAATTTGGATGTGCGGGCGGCGCTGGCCTTGGCCAAACGGCGGCGACTCGGCGTGTACCGCGCGCCCGAGGCGCGGGCGGCGCATCGTGACAAGGACATGGCGGCGCTGGGGCGGGCCGGATTCGGCTATGAAATCGCCCGGCGCGTGGTGGACGCCGAAGACCCGGACGAGCTGCTGGCGGAGTGAGAAACCCGCGCGGTTCTGACACGACGAAACGCGCGATTTCCGTTCGGGAAATCGCGCGCCGCTCTCAACCGGGAGTCGGATTCGTCCTGTAAGCGCACAAAACCTGTGTCGGCGGGGCGCAATCGCCCCGACCGGTGCGCGCAGCCAATCAGGCGGCGACCTGGGCCTTTTCCTGGGCCTTGGCGATGCGGCGCTTGACGCGGCGGGCGTCGTCGCTCAGCAGCGCGTCCTTGGCGTCGAGCAGGAAGGCGTCGAGGCCGCCCTTGTGCTCGATCGAACGGATCGCGTGGACCGAGAGGCGCAGACGCACCATCGAACCCAGCGCGTCGCTCAGCAGCGAGGTGTCCTGGAGGTTCGGCTGGAAGCGGCGGCGATTCTTGTTGTTGGCGTGGCTGACGTTGTTGCCAAACTGCGTGCCTTTGCCAGTCACGGAGCACCGACGTGCCATCGGACTTATCCTTTACTTGAACAAATGAAACCCGGTGACGGGCGGAGAACCGCCCGAAGGAGGCCGCTATATAGTCGAACAAAAGAGGGGTCGTCAAGGACAGATCCGCGAGAACAAAGCCGAGAATCCGCGATCCCCCCAGAGTCGAACCGCGCCCCGTCCCTCAACAAAGCCAAGAGACGGCGGCGCGATGGACTGTGTTCAACGCGACAGGCCGGTCTTGCCACGGCCACCCGTGCGGCGCACGGCGGCGTTGCGCACCGGGGCCTTGGTCGCGACCGGAGCCGGAGCCGGAGCCGGGGCGGTGTCCACCACCGGGGCCTCTTCGACCGGAGCGGCTTCGGGAGCCGCCGCGACGACGACCGGCTCAACCACCGATTCAGCCACCGATTCGACCACCGGGGTCTCGACCGCAGCCGCTTCGACCGCGACGGCCTCAACCACAACAGCCTCAACCACCGGGAGTTCGGCCGGGGCGTCCACCGGAACCGCTTCCGGCGCGGGCGCAACCGCCTCCACCACAGCGGGGGCAACCTCCACCGGGGCAACCTCGACCGCCACCGCGTCGACCACCACGGCCGCAACCGGCTCCGGCGCGTCCTCGATGGTTTCGGCCCGCAGCACGATGGGGCCGACCGGCTTGACCGTCACGGCCACGCCCCCCACCGGCAGAACAGAGGTCGGCAACACAGCCACTTCGGCGGCGAGCTTGGCCGAAACGTCCAACAGCCCCTGCACCCCTTCGGTGACGCGGGCCTGGGTGGCGGTCAGCCATTCGCGGTGCAGCGCGGCCAGATCGGCGGGGGTGCGGGCCTTGCCCAGGCCACCGGCCAGACGCCCGGCGTCGGACAGCGAACCGGTCACGCCGTCGTACCAACGGCGGTAGCCGTCCTGCATCAGCGCGGCGACGCGGGCCGATTTCGCGGCGGTGGTTTCGGCGTTGGATTTGGCGAGCGTGCCAGCCTGCGCGAACAGGCCGTAAAAGGGGGCGGCGGTCATGGTGCGTTGTCTCCCATGGACGAATCAGCGTGGCGGAAACGGAAAGGCCGCTCCGGCTAATCCCAGGAGACTGCGGGCAACCGTTCGCCCAAGCGTCCACGCGGACGCCCCTTTCCCGCTTGTGGAACCCTACCCCCGCCCGCGCTGCGGCGCAATGAAAATGTTGCATTGCAACATTAGCAAAACCGCGCCTTCCCGCCTGTCACACCCGTCACTCCAGCGCGCTTACACCGGCGGGCCGTCGCCCAGGAACTGCCCCAGCAGCGCCCGCGCCGCCGTGGTCGGGATGAGTTCGCCCTGTGTCACCGCGTCTTCGAGTCGCGCCAGATCGGCCCGCACCGCCGGATGGGCGCGGAAGCGGTCGATCAGGGTTTCGCGGATCTCGCTCCACAGCCAGGCGCGCGCCTGTTCGGCCCGGCGGCGGTCGCGCTGGCCGTTCGCCTCGGTCAACTCCCGGTGCGCGCCGATGGTGGCCCACACCTCGTCAACACCGATCTTGTGCACCGCCGAACAGCTCAGCACCGGAACCCGCCAATCGCCGTGGCGCAGCAGCATCAGCGCGTGGCGGTAATCGGCGACCGTGTGGCGGGCGGTGGCGGCCAGATCGCCATCGGCCTTGTTGACCACGACCAGATCGGCCAGTTCGACGATGCCCTTCTTGATGCCCTGCAACTCGTCGCCGCCAGCGGGCAGCAGCAGCAGCATGAACAGATCCACCATGTCGGCGACGGCGGTTTCCGATTGGCCGACGCCGACCGTCTCCACCAGGATGACGTCGAAGCCCGCCGCCTCGCAGATCAGCATCGCCTCGCGCGTGCGGCGGGCCACCCCGCCCAGCGTCGCCCCGGCGGGCGAGGGGCGGATGAAGGCGTTGGCCTCCCGCGACAGATCGACCATGCGGGTCTTGTCGCCCAGGATCGACCCGCCGGTGCGTTGCGAGGACGGATCGACCGCCAGCACCGCGACCTTGTGGCCCAGCCCGATGACGTGCAGGCCGAACGCTTCGATGAAGGTGGATTTCCCCACCCCCGGAACGCCGGAAATCCCCAGCCGCACCGACTGGCCGGTGTGCGGCAACAGGGCGGCGAGCAGCGCGTCGGCGCTGGCGCGGTGATCCGCACGGGTCGATTCGATCAGCGTGATGGCGCGGGCCAGCGCCCGGCGGTCCCCGGCGCGCACGGCCTCGGCCAGCGCCTGCGGGTTGGTGTCGATGGGATCGGGCATGGTCGGGTCGGCAGCCGCTGCGGTGGTCATCGGTCCCGGCACCCTACCCGCGCCCGCGCTGCGGATAAAGCCCTTGGCGCGGAGTCGGCACCGGGGACTGGGTCGCAGAAGGGCGTTGCGCCGAGGCGTCGCCCTTGGATGAGGTGGAACGCTGGGGTGGGGTTTTGTTTTGACACCGATGAACACAGATGGACACAGATGAACGTGAATGCGTGCTTTGATGTTCCGATGATCCCTGAAACCGATCAGAATCGTCTTTCTAAAAAGCCAATATTTATCAAAATACTCCAGAACACACACGATGAAATTTCTTTATTTTTATATCTCTCATCTTTCTAAATCGTTGTTCATCTGTGTTCATCTGTGTCAAAAAATCCCCGTTCACCCCGCCAACGCTTCCGGCACCGCATCGACCGCCAACGCCCCGCCCGGCAACGCCCCGCTTTGGGTCGCTTCCTGCTGCCGGGTCCACAGCGCGGCGTAGGCCCCGCCCGCCGCCAGCAACTCCAGGTGACACCCGCGTTCGATGATCCGCCCGGCCTCCAACACCAAAATCTCGTCGGCGTCGATCACGGTGGACAGGCGGTGGGCGATGACCAGCGTGGTGCGGCCCCGGCTGACCTCGCGCAGGTTGGCTTGGATTTCCCGTTCGGTGTGGGTGTCGAGCGCGCTGGTCGCTTCGTCGAACAGCAGGATCGCCGGATTCTTCAGGATGGTGCGGGCGATGGCCACCCGCTGCTTTTCCCCGCCCGACAGCTTCAAGCCGCGCTCCCCGACCATGGTCTGATAGCCGTCGGGCAGGCTCATCACAAAATCATGGATGTGGGCGAGGCGGGCGGCCTGCTCGACCTCCGCCGGGCTGGCCCCGACGCGGCCATAGGCGATGTTGTAGAACACGGTGTCGTTGAACAGGACGGTGTCCTGCGGGACGATGCCGATGGCCGCCCGCAGGGAGGTTTGCGTCACGCCCCGGATGTCCTGCCCGTCGATCAGCACCCGCCCGGCGTTGGTGTCGTAAAAGCGGAACAGCAGGCGGCTGATGGTGGATTTCCCCGCGCCCGACGGGCCGACGATGGCCACCGTCTTGCCCGCCGGAACGGTGAAGCTGACGCCCTTCAGGATCGGGCGGCGCGGGTCATAGCCGAACTCGACCCCCTCGAACCGCAGTTCGGCCCCGTCCACCGCCAGGGCGCGCGCGCCCGGCGCGTCGTCCACCTCGCGGTCCACGCCCAGCAGCGTGACCATCGATTCGATGTCGGTCAGCGACTGCTTGATCTCGCGATAGACGACGCCGAAAAAGTTCAGCGGTTGGTAAAGCTGCAACAGATAGGTGTTCACCAGCACGAAATCGCCCAGCGACATGGTCCCCTGCACGATGCCGTTGGCCGCCATGCCCATCACCAGCGCCAGACCGATGGAGATGATCGCCGACTGGCCGATGTTCAGCAGGGACAGGCTCTGTTGGCTGCGCACCGCCGCCTTTTCATAGGATTGCAGGGCGCTGTCGTAGCGGCGCGCCTCGTGGTCCTCGTTGCCGAAATACTTGACCGTCTCGAAATTCAGCAGGCTGTCGATGGCCTTGGTGTTGGCCTTGCTGTCGGTGTCGTTCATCACCCGGCGGAACTGGATGCGCCATTCCGACACGAAGAAGGTGTAGAGGATGTAGCCCGCCACCGTGACGAAGGTGGCCAGCGCGAACCAGCCGCTGAACAGGGTCCACAGCACGCCGCAGACCAGCGCGATTTCCACCAGCGTCGGCGCGATGGAAAACAGGGTGTAGCGCAACAGGGATTCGATGGCCCGCGTGCCGCGCTCCAGCGAGCGGGTCAGGCCGCCGGTCTGGCGTTCCAGGTGAAAGCGCAGGGACAGCGCGTGCAGATGGCGGAAGACCGACAGGGCGACCCGCCGGATCGTCCGTTGCGCCACCGTGGCGAACACGGCGTCGCGCAATTCGGCGAACACCAGCGAGGCGACGCGCGCCAGGCCATAGGCCAGGATCACCCCCAGCGGCACGGTCAGCACCGCGTTGGCCCCACCCACCGCCGCCCCCGGCGTCAGCGCGTCGATGGCGTGCTTGTAGAAAATGGGGATGAAGACGTTGGCGACCTTCGCCCCGATCAGCAGCACCATCGCCGCCACCACCCGCAGCCGGGTTTCCAGCGAATCCGTTGGCCAGATGTAGGGGAACAGCGACCGGATCACGCCAGGCGAATCAGGGGTGCGGGCGGCAAACGGGGTGTGGTCGGACGACGGCGGCAGGCTGCGGCGCATGGGAGGGGATCAATCGCGTAAGGACAGGGGAACGGGCGCGGGACGTAACCTAGTCGCCCCGGTGCCGCCGTCAAAGCCCACGCGTCGCTTTTGCGCCGCCGTCGCCCTTGCATCACCCAACCCCATGGTTTTGCCCGATTGTCATGGAACAACCCTTGGCAAGGATCCGGAAACCTCTTTACCCTAGGTTCGTCGCAGCCTCGCCACGCGCCACGCACCGCCGATCCCGACCCGCAGATCAAGGCCAGACCGATCATGCAAAACGCCTCATTCGCCGGACGCTTCACGGTGGGAACCCGCATTTACGTCGGCTTCCTTCTGATCCTTGCCCTGTTGGGAGCGGTCGCGGTCTTCGGTGTCCGCGCCATGACCGACATCGACGCGCGATTCGGGCGCTATTCGACCATCTCCAACAACTCGCTTCGGTTGAGCGAAGTGGATGGCGATTTGTCCAACCTGCGCCGCACCGTCGTGACCTATTCCTTCAACGGCAACAGCGCCCTGATCGAACCAATCCGCAATCAGTTGAAAAATGTGGCCGCCGTCATGCGCACCAATCGTGACGCCGCGCTGGATCCCGGACGTCGCGCCAACATGGAACGGATGCTCCAAATTCTGGACGGTTACGCCGCCAATTTCGCCAAGCTGGTCGAGGTGCGGGAGCGGCGCGACAATCTGGTTGACAAGGAGTTGAACCCGAGCGGCACCAAGGCGCGCGAGGCCATCAGCCAGATGATCGCCACCGCCACCGCCGACGGCGATCTGGACTCCGCCTCGGCGTCCGGCTTGGCGGTGGAAAAATTGATGGTGGCGCGGATCAGCGCCCAACGCTTCCTGACCGAACCGAGCCAGAAATACATCGACGAGGCGCGCGGCCGCAACGACACCCTGCGCACAACCCTGAGCACGCTGGTGGACCGCCAATCCAACCCGACCCGGCGCAAGCTGGCGGAAGAGGCGGTGCAGCAGACCACCCGCTATCTGGACGTGTTCGCCCGCCTCGTGTCGGTGGTGAACGACACCCAGACGCTGGCCTTCACCACCATGCCCGCCGAGGCCGAAGAATTCGCCGCACTGGCCACCAAGACGCTCGCTTCGCAGAACGATGCGCGTCAGGCCGTGCAGAGCGACATGGAAGCGACGATGGCGCAGACCTCCACCTTCGTCACCGCCGTTGCCCTGGTGGCGTTTGTCGTCGGTCTGCTGGTTGCCTTCCTGACCGCGCGCTCCATCGTTCGTCCGGTGGTGTCGATGACCGGGGCGATGACCGATCTGGCGGCGGGCGACCTGTCCGTCACCATCCCGGCGCAGGAAAACCGCGACGAGATCGGCCGGATGGCCAGGGCGGTTCAGGTCTTCAAGGACAACGCCATCGAGAAACAGCGGATGGACGAGGCCGAGCGCGTCCGTTTGGAAGCCGAACGTCAGGCCGCCGAGGCGCAACGCGCCCGCGAACAGGCCATCGGCCTGGAAATCGCCACCCTGATCGACGCGGTGTCGAAAGGCGATCTGGAGCGCCGCATTGATCTGGCGGGCAAGGATGGCTTCTACAAAACCATGTCGGAGGGAATCAACCGCCTGACCGACACCGTGCAAAGCGTCATCGCCGATCTGGGCGAGGTGTTGAGCGCGCTGGCCCAGGGCGACCTGAACCGCCGCGTCACCCGCGATTACCATGGGGCCTTCCAGCGGGTGAAGTCGGACGTCAACGCCACCTCGATCAAGCTGGCGGAGATCGTCGGCGAGATCACCGCGTCGGCCAACACCATCGCGTCCGCCGCCGCCGAGGTGTCGCTCGGCTCCTCCGATCTGGCCGAACGCACCGAACAGCAGGCCAGCAGCCTGGAGGAAACCGCCGCCAGCATGGAAGAGCTGGGGGCGACCGTGCGCTCCAACGCCGAAAATGCCCAGCGCGCCAACGTGATGGCCGCCGAGGCCCGCACCGCCGCCGAATCGGGCGGCGGCGTCGCCGGGTCGGCGATCGAGGCGATGAAGCGGATCGAGGAATCGAGCCGCAAGATCACCGACATCATCGGGGTGATCGACGAGATCGCGTTCCAAACCAATCTGCTGGCGCTGAACGCGGCGGTGGAGGCCGCGCGCGCGGGCGATGCCGGGCGCGGCTTCGCCGTGGTGGCGCAGGAGGTCCGGCAACTGGCCCAGCGCTCCGCCCAGGCGTCGAAGGAGATCAAGGGCCTGATCATGGACAGCGACGCCCAGGTGAAGGACGGCGTCGATCTGGTGAAGAAGGCGGGCGACGCCCTGGGCGGCATCGTGTCGGGCGTCCATCAGGTGGCGACGCTGATTTCCGAAATGGCCTCGGCCTCGGCGGAGCAGGCGACCGCGCTGGACGAGATCAACGCCGCCGTCGCCAGCATGGACGAGATGACCCAGAAGAACGCCGCGCTGGTGGAGGAAACCACCGCCGCCGCCCAGGCGATGAGCGGACAGGCCGGCGACCTGAAGGGCCTGATCGGCTTCTTCCAATTGGACGGGGCCGACGCGGTGGCCCGCCCCAACGCCGCCGCCCCCGCCGCGTTGACCCGCACGGTGGCCGCCACCCGTCCGGCTCCGCTGCGCCCGGCTCCGGCCCGCAGCGCCACCGGCAAGACGGCACCGGTCGCCACGCGCGCCACCGCCAGCAAGCCCACCGCCCGTCCGGCCCTGCGTCCGGTCGCGGCGACCACACCCACGGCCGCGCCCAGCCCATCCACCGTGCTGAAGCACAGCGTCAGCGACGACGACGATTGGAAGGAATTCTGATCGGTCATCGGCGGGCGCTGGACACGCACAACCGTGTTCCACGCCCGCCGACGCACCCCTTTGTGACCAATCCTGCCCGTTGTTACGAATCCTGCCCGCGCTGCTGCACCAGCGCCATGGCGCACACGCCGTTGCCGACCGACCAATCCGAATAATCGTTTTCGTGCAGAAAAATGAACAGGTCACGCGGCGACAGGCTGATCGACGCCTCAAGATTGGCGGCGATCCGCGCGTAGATGTCCCGCTTCATCGCGTCGCTGCGCCCCCGCCGCAGGGTGATTTCCACCACCACCAGCCGGTCGGAGCGGGCGATCCCGTTGAACGTCCGGCTGTAGAAGAAATCCTCCGGATCATAGGCGGACACCCGATTGAACAGCTCATCCGCCGGCATGCCGATGGCGTCGATCAACGCCTGGTGCACGCCATCGACGATGGCCTTGCGGCTTTCCCTGGACGTGTCTTTGTGAACGTTGGTGCGAACAAACGGCATGGCATCCTCATGGAAAAACAGGAACGAAGCACACGATTGACGCCGCGTGTCTCCCGCTGTTTAGGAAGAATCCGAGGTCGGCATAAGCGATTTCACCGCACCGCTTTTGTGAGATAACCTCACGGTATGAAACGCCGTCTTCCCTCCCTGAACGCTCTGCGCGCGTTCGAGGCCGCCGCCCGGCTGGGGCGGATGAGCGCCGCCGCCGACGAGTTGGCCGTCACCCACGGCGCGGTCAGCCGCCAGATCCGCCAGCTTGAAGACACGCTGGGCGTGCCCCTGTTCGGCGGTTCCAAGGCCCGTCCCGCGCTGACCGACGCCGGTCGGGCCTTGCTGCCCGGTTTGACCGACGCGTTCGACCGGATGGAGGCCGCCGTCCGCGCCTGCGTCGACTCCGACGGCACCACCCTGGATGTGTCCTGCCTCAGCACCTTTTTGATGCGGTGGCTGATTCCCCGGCTGCACCGCTTCAACACGGCCAACCCCGACATCGACGTGCGCCTGCGCGCCACCGACCAGACCCAAGCCAACGACCGCTTCGACGTTCTCATCACGGTCAACGAGACCCCGGACACCGCCCCGGCGGCGATGACGCAACCGCTGTTCGACGAATGGCTGGGGCTGGTCGTCGCCCCCTCCCTGTTGCCCCAATTCCAGTTGGCTGCATCGCCACCCGGCTCGGCGCTGGACCTGTCATCCCTGCCCCGGCTGCACACCAAAACCCGCCGCAACGCCTGGGCCATGTGGTCGGCGCTGGCCAACCAGCCAGCCCCCGCGTCCGACCGGTCGATCATCGAGTTCGAGCATTATTACTACACCCTGGAAGCCGCGCTCGCCGGGTTGGGGGCCTGCGTCAGCCCGTGGCATCTGGTCGCCGACGATGTGCGCAGCGGACGCTTGCTGGCCCCCTGCGGCTTCCACCCCAGCGGCTACGCCTACGTCGCGGTGTGGCGGCGGCGCAGCCGCAAGACCGACCGCTTTTGCGCGTGGCTGACGGCGGAAGCAAAAGCCATCGCCCCGCCACCGCAGCCACCGAGCGGCATCTGATTCTTGACAGCCGGGGCGCACGGCCTGTCAATCTCCAGCGCCCTTTCTGTCCTGCGGAGTCGTTGCCCATGCCCCGTTTCGCGCGCCGTCTTGCCACCGCCCCTGCCACGCTTTTGGCCGTCGGCCTGCTGTCCGTCAGCCTGTTGGCCGGGTGCGGCGTGGTGGGCGACACCGCCCGCGTCGTCGGCTCGGTGGTCAGCACCACCGGTTCCGTCGTGACCTCGACGGTCGGTGCGGCGGCCAGCGCCACCGGATCGGCGGTCGGCACCGCTGCGGGAGCCGCAACCAGCGTCGGCGAAACGGCGGTTGGCGTGGTTCCCGTTCCATGATCGACTGAGTTTGGCGGGGAAGCCCGGATGTTCGTCTACGACGCCACCCACTGGACCGCCTTCCTGACGGCGGCGGTTCTCCTGAATCTGTCCCCTGGCCCGGACATGGCCTTCATCCTTGGCCACACGGTCAAGGGCGGGGCGCGGGCGGGGACCGCCGCTATGGTCGGCATCTGGACAGGGGCCTTCGGCCATGTCCTGCTCGCCGCGCTGGGGCTGTCGGCCATCGTCGCCGCGTCGGCGCTGGCCTTTTCCGTCGTCAAGTGGGTTGGGGTGGCCTATCTGCTGTGGATCGGCGTGCAGGCCCTGCGCTCGCGCGGCGGAACCTTTCCCCCCGCCCATGCGGCCGCGTCGCCGGAACGCCCGGCCCTGTGGGCGGTCTATCGCCAGGGCGTGTTGATCGACCTGCTGAATCCGAAGGTCGCCATCTTCTTTCTGGCCTTCCTGCCGCAATTCGTGGTCGAGGGGGCCGGGCCGGTGTGGGCGCAGATCCTGCTGCACGGCGTGTTGGTCATCGCCGTGGCCGCGCTGGTCGAACCGCCGCTGGTGCTGCTGGGCGATCGCCTGACCGCCCGCCTGCGCCACAGCCAGCGGCTGGCCCTGTGGCTGGACCGGACGCTGGGGGCGCTGTTGATCGGGCTGGGGCTGCGGCTGGCGGTGACGGAACGCTGAGGCGCACCCCGTCCACCGTCCACCGTCCACCGCCACCCATCCGGTTACACTCGATCCGCTTTCAGTCGATCAGGTCTTCGACCTCGCGGATGCGGCCGTTGTCGATCATGAACTGGACCAGTTCGGGCCGTTCCAGCCCCACCTTGCGGTGACGGGCGCGCACCGCCGCGATCAGGTCGCCGTTGCGGCCCAACGCGGCGTCGGCGAACTCGATCATCCGCAGATTCGGCCACGCCTTGCCGCGAATCGCCGCCACCGCGTCCATCGCGTCCGCCGCCGGACGGTCGGGCCGGGCCTGCACCAGCAGCATCGTCAGCGCCGCCGTGGAACGGGAAATCCCGGCGTGGCAATGGACCAGCAGATGGCGGCAACGCTCCGGTCTGGCCATCAGGTCGCGGCCAAAGGACAGGATGCGGTCCACATCGTGTTTCTCCGGCGCGGTTTCGCCCGGTGTGGGGTCGATGATGTCGTGAAAGCGGAACTCGATCCGCTGGTGATCGCCGTAATCGGCGAAGGCGGGCGGCTCCGGGTGGTCGGGGTCGAGGATCGACAGCACATGACTGACCCCGGCGTTGCCGAACCCGGCCAACTCCTCCAGGCCGCAGACGGTCAAACCGAACGGAACGAAATCGCGGGCCATGATGCTCCCTTTTCGCAAATGGACGTTCGCACGCCGACGGAACCACCGGCACGCCCCAACCGTCACCGGTGGACGCGCGGGGAGGACCATTGGACGCGCCCGACCCCACAGCGTCAACCGGGCAACCGTTCGTTCACGAACACATCACCGCCGCGTCACGCTCATGCCTCTTCGCTGCCATCCGATTCGTCCACCGGCGCGGCGCTGGCGGGCGCATCACCGGGGCGCGGCGGGCGTGGGCGCGGCGCGCGCACCTTCTTCAGCAGCAGGGCGAAGGGGGCCAGGGCGCGGTCCAGAATCCCGTCGTCCCGCTCCAGCCGCGACAGCAGGAAGGCGGCGGCCTCCAGCGTCGACACGCTGTCGCGGCGCGGCTCCTTGCGCGCCTGGCCATACATGGAGGTGAAGGACGGGTTCAGCACGATGCGGCGGCATTTCAGCAGCCACGCGTTGCGCCACCACAGGGTTTTCGCCTGGCTCCAGGTGCCATCCAGAACGATGACGCCCTCCAGCCCGGCCAGCACCGAGTCGCTGTCCTTCTGCGGCGCGCCCGCCTTGTCCACCACCACCACCTCGCTGGGCAGCGGGGCGGCCCCGGCCTTGGCCGGGCCGAGATAGAGCACGCCCCAGCGCTTGTAATCCACCTCGCGCCCCAGAATGCGTTTCAGGTTGGGCCAGCTCAGGCCGATCTTCAGCGCCGAATTGGGGAATTGCAGATGGGCGATCTGCGCCGTGCCCAGATTTTCGCGTTTTTCCTGCGGGTGCTGCAAAACGAGAAGGAAAATGCGAGTCGGGATCGGGTTGACCGCCTCGCAGACGCACAAATGCTGAAGTTTTAGGCAGGTCGGGCAAATCTCGGGAGCGGGGGCGGCGGCGCTGCGCATGGGGTGAACGGTGTCCTTCAGCAAAGCAAACGAAAACGCGGATCTGGTCTGAGCCGACTATGGGTTGGATCGGCGTGGAAGGGAACCACATCTCGTGGCCGGTGCGGCGAAAACGCCACAACCCGCCCAAGGCGGTTCGCGACCATCCCCCGCTGGTCATAAACCGTTTGTAGAGGATTGCCTGTGTGTGATGGACTTGTGTGACGCTCGTCACGGCTGGCCTGGAACTTGCGATGTAGTGTTTCAGGCAACCAGGACGGGGAAGGACGGTCCCGACCACAGGGTCGATCCCGGAATGCCCCCGGCGCTCAGAAGGAGATCCGCCATGCTGCCCGCACATCTGGCCGACCGTTTGCTGAAACAACGCCGCAAGGCGGATTCGGCGGAGTTTGCCCGGCAACTGCCCCTGCACGCGCCCCTGTCCACGGATGATGCCCGCTGGATGATCGAGCCGGAGGACGAGGCCGCGCCCGCTCCCACGCCGGATTGGGCCACCCGTTACTGAACGTGCCCGCCACTGGGCGCGCCCGTACCGGAGCGCGTGGGCGGCACCCCTTACCGCGCCGAACACCGCATCACTCCATCCCACAACGCCCCACCCCACAACGACAAACGCCCCGGCCATTGGCCGGGGCGTTTTCGCATCCACTCACGTCTTATCCCGGCCCTGGGATGGCCGATCAGCGGGTCTGCTGGATCGCCGACAGGTGCCACGCCCCGCCGATGGGACGGACGAAGGTCCACAACTCGGTCGCCTCGGTCGGGCGGCTGGCGTCGCCCTCCACCACACGACCGGTGGCGCGGTCCTTGGTGACGTCGATCAGCGAGAAGCGCATGGCGACGCTGGCGTACTCAACGTTGCCCTCGCGCCAGGCTTCCGACAGATCGCCCTGCAACAGGGTGACGTCCGACACCGCGTTGACGACGCCGCGCGCCTTGTTCTCGGCCAGATCGCCGCTCAGATAGGACAGCATTTCCGGCGTGGTCCGCTGCTTCAGGCCATCGATGTCCTCGCGGCCATAGGCGGTCTGCACCTCGACCAGCAGGCGTTCGAACGCCTCATAGTCGGCGGGCTGGACGCCGATTTCATCGGGCTGGCGCGGCGCGGCGCGGCCAGCGGCCGAACCACCGCCCAAACCAGCCGCAGCACCGGCACCACCGGCCAAGCCACCCAGGCCGCCCAGCGAACCGCCAGCGGTGGGAGCGCCACCGTTCTGCGGGTTGAACCCGGCGTCGCGGTTCAGCGGACCACCGGCGTAGGCCGGAGTCGGGCTTTGCGCCGAGCGGTTGCGGAAGAAGCGCACCGCCAGACGGACCAGGAAAACGACCAGCAGAACCTGCAGGATGAAGCCCAGAATGCCCGCGAAGCTGCCCAGCCCTTCGAAGAAGCCGCCGCCGAACAGCATGGCCCCGATGCCCGCGCCGATCAGGCCGCCCATCAGGCCGGACATGAAGCCGCCGCCCTTGAAGAAGCCGCCGGACTGTGCCGCCGCCGGAGTCGCCATGCCCGGTTGGGCGGCGGGCTGGGTGGCCGGAGCGGTGGTGCGCTCCATCGGCTTGGCGGTGGTCGGCGCGGTGGTGGTCGCCGCCGGCTCGCTGTGGGTCCGCTCGCCCCGGCTGCCGGAGGAGGAGTTCTTGGAGGCGCGGGCATCGGCGGTTCCCGCCGACAGCGCCATCATCAAGGCCACCGCCACAGCGGTGACACGGCGGGTGTTCGACGCCGAAACGCTGGAGGCGCGCGCAACAGGAGTCGGGGAAACGGTGGCAGGGGAAACGGTGGTAGGTCGGGTGTTTTCGGTCATGATTGCAACAACCATCAGGTCCAGGGATGCGTCAGCACATGGGGATGGCCGCGCGTCCCGTGAAGGGGGGTGGATCGGATTTTCCGACCCCGTACCCAATAGCATGTTTTTTGTGACATTCCGTTTTCATCCGACCCGCGCGCTTCCCCGGTCCTGCGCCGCCCAGGACAATCGCTTGACGCATCGTGCGCCCGGCCGGAACAAAAATGGACGCGGATTTCACGGATTTTTTCATAGATTTCGCGGAACGCATCTCAGGGGCATCCTGTTTGCGAGCTTACGGCAAACCTCATGACAGGATGAGGGAAGCGATTGGGATCGAACATCCGTGAAATCCATTCTTTTGTCCGTGAAATCCGCGTCCATTCTTGCTTGCATGACGATGATCACTCGTTCAAGCGATTGCCCGGTCCTGCTCTGGCCATCCGCCTTTGAAATGCCGCGAAATGCCGTCATCATGCGCGCGGTGCGGCGCGATGACCGCGCCCCGTTCCCGTCTGCCCGTCCCATTTCCCCGAGATTCGAACGATGAGCCTGTCGCGCGTTGGCACCTTCCTAAAAACCGAAAGCGCCAGCGGCGTGGTTCTGATGATGGCAGCGGCGCTGGCGTTGATCCTCGCCAACTCCGCCGCAGCACCGCTGTACGACGCCGCGCTGGCCATGCCCGTCACCGTCACGGCGGGTGGGGTCGGGTTGGACAAGCCATTGATCCTGTGGATCAACGACGGGCTGATGGCGATCTTCTTCCTGCTGGTCGGGCTGGAGATCAAACGCGAGGTGTTGCAGGGCGAATTGTCGAGCCGGTCCAAGGCGATGCTGCCCGGCATCGCCGCGCTGGGCGGCATGGCCGCCCCGGCCCTTGTCTATTGCGCCTTCGCGCGGGTCGAGCCGGGGGCCTTGCAGGGCTGGGCCATTCCGGCGGCCACCGACATCGCCTTTGCCGTCGGCGTGCTGGCGTTGCTGGGGTCGCGGGTTCCCGCCAGCCTGCGCATCTTCCTGCTGGCGCTGGCGATCATGGACGATCTGGGCGCGATCATCATCATCGCCCTGTTCTACAACCACGGCTTCGTCCCGCTGGCCTTCGGCTTGGCCGTGGTCGCCGGGCTGACGCTGTGGGGGATGAACCGCCGGGGCTTGCGGTCGCTGACGCCCTATCTGCTGGTCGGGCTGGTGCTGTGGGTGTGCGTGCTGAAATCGGGCATCCACGCCACGCTCGCCGGGGTGGTTCTGGCCTTCGCCATTCCGCTGCGCGGGGCGGGGGCGACCGGGAAATCAGCCCCGGCAAAATCAACCTCGGGAACATCGGCGGACACGGCACCGCTGCTGCGGCTGGAGCACGCGCTGCACCCCTGGGTCGCCTTTGCCATCATGCCGATTTTCGCGCTGGCCAACGCGGGCGTGCCGCTGGACGGCATCACCCCCGCCAGCCTGCTGGCCCCGGTCCCGCTGGGCATCGCGCTGGGCCTGTTTTTGGGCAAGCAGGTCGGGGTGTATCTGGCGGTGTGGCTGGCGGTGCGCGCCGGGCTGGCCCGCCCGCCCGCCGGGGCGTCCTGGACACAAATTTACGGCGTGGCTCTGCTGACCGGCATCGGCTTCACCATGAGCCTGTTCATCGGCACGCTGGCCTTTCCCGATCCGTCCTACGCGGTGTCGGTGCGGTTGGGGGTGCTGACCGGCTCGATCCTGTCAGCGGTGGTTGGCTATCTGGTGCTGCGGCTGGCGGGACGGACCGCGACCGCGCGCGGCTGAGGATTGAGCGCCGGACGATTGAAGGCGGGCCGCTGGATGTCAGGCCGCCGGATCACCATTTCTGTGGGATCGCCCTGCGCCTTTCCGACCCATGCGTTTTTGGGAGCGTCCCGGATGAACACCACCCGCGACCGCCGCCGCGCCTTCACCCTGTCGCCGGGCACCGCGCCCTATGGCGCGGACGGCCTGACCCACGAGGATTTCGAACGGCTGGAGCGGCTGCGGCGGGTCGCCCGTTTGATGGACACGCGGTGGCGGATTCCCATCCTGCGCGTGCCGGTGGGGCTGGATGGCATCGCCAGCGTCGCCCCGGTGGTGGGCGACACCGTGACCGCCGTCGTCTCCGTCTGGATCCTGCGGGAGGCGGTGCGCTTCGGCCTGCCCCGGCCGCTGATCCTGCGCATGGTGGCGAATGTGGGGGCGGATTGGCTGTTTGGCTCGATCCCGGTGGTTGGCACCGTCTTCGACGTGCTGTTCAAGGCCAACAAAATGAACCTCAACCTGCTGCACGCCCATCTTGAGGAACGGTTGGGCCGACGCCCACCGGACCCGTGAGCGGGGTCCGCGAGGACCCGTGAGCGGGGTCCGCGACCGCCCGCCAAAGCTTGACGTGGATCAAGGCGGAAATGGCCCCGCCTGCGGCACTCTGTCGCCCATGAACGCACTCGCCCCCACCCCCGCCGCCGTTGCCCGTTCCGCCCCCCGTTCCGCCGCCGCGTCGGTGGATCCGGCGCTGCTCGCCAAATACGACGGGCTGCGGGTGCCGCGTTACACCAGCTACCCGACGGCACCGCACTTCACCCCCGCCGTGGACGCCGATGTCTATGGCGGCTGGCTGGAGGCGCTGGACACGCGCCGCTCCGGTTCGCTCTATCTGCACATCCCCTTTTGCCACCAGATGTGCTGGTATTGCGGCTGCCACACCAAGATCGTCGCGCGCTACACCCCGATCGCCGAGTATCTGGGCCATCTGCGCCGCGAAATCGCCATGGTGGCCGACCGCATTCCCGGCCGTCTCGGCGTGCGCCACATTCATTTCGGCGGTGGGACACCGACCATGATGGCCCCGGAGGATGTCGGGCCGCTGTTCGACCTGCTGCGCGCGCGCTTTGATGTCGCCGCCGACGCCGAACTCGCCATCGAGATCGACCCGCGCACCCTGACGGCGGACATGGCGGCGGCGCTGGGCCGGGCCGGGATCAACCGCGCCTCGCTCGGCGTGCAGGATTTCGACCCGACGGTGCAGGCGGCGATCAACCGGGTGCAGCCGCGCGAAACCACCGAACGGGCGCTGGGCTGGCTGCGCGACGCGGGCATCACCAGCGTCAACCTGGATTTGATGTACGGCCTGCCGCACCAGTCGGTGGACAGCGTCGCCCGTTCCGCCGAAATCGCGCTGGACATGGCCCCCGACCGCCTGTCGGTCTTCGGTTACGCCCATGTGCCGTGGATGAAGACCCACCAGAAGAAGATCGACGAATCGGTGCTGGCCGACACGCTGGGCCGGTGGGAGCAGTTCGCCGCCATCGCCGACACGCTGGGGGCCGCCGGGTACAGCGCCATCGGACTGGACCATTTCGCCCGCCCCGGCGACGAATTGGCCGTACAGCAGCAGGAAGGCCGCCTGGGTCGCAACTTCCAGGGCTACACCACCGACGACGCCGACGCGCTGCTGGGTTTTGGCGCGTCGTCCATCGGGGCGCTGCCGCAGGGCTATGTCCAGAACGCCGTTCCGTTCGACCAGTACGCCAGCGCGGTGGAGGCCGGGCGGCTGCCGACCGCCAAGGGCATCGCCCTGACCGACGACGACCGCATGCGCCGCGACCTGATCATGCGGTTGATGTGCGACCTGTCGGTCGATGTCGGGGCCATCGCCCAGGCCCATGGCCACGACGTCGGCCTGTTCGACGCCGAATTGGCCGATCTGGCCGATCTGGTGGCCGATGGCGTCGCCGCCATCGACGGACGCCGCGTCCATGTCCCGGACTCGGCCCGTCCGCTGATGCGGATCGTCGCCGCCCGCTTCGACACCCATCTGGCCAGCGGGGCCGGACGCCACAGCCGCGCGGTGTGACGGCAACGCACACACTCCGGTCGGTTGACGTCCTGCCCGGAGGGATGCGGTTCCAATCGGCCAAGCCGGACCATCGGGCATTGGACCGTCCTGGAACCAGGCCATCATGGAAAAAGGGCGAACGGTGAAGCCCACCGTCCGCCCTTTTCCGTTTCCCCCCCGTGACGCTCTCCCCGTGACGCTCTCCCCGTGATCCGTGCCGGATCGGGGGCATCGGGACGCGTTACGCCGCGACCTCGTTCATGCTGCTCATCAGGAAACGCAGCGTGTCGCTGCTGAGACGGCTGGAGGTCACGCCGCTTTGCTGGCTGGCGGTGCTGGAGGCCATCGCCCCGGCAAAGCGTTCCTCGGCGGACACGTAGCCGTCCTGATTGGTGTCCAGCGGGTCATAGCTGGTGGAGGATGACGCGCTGGCCGACGACGTGCCGCTGGCCGTGCCGCTGGTGCTGCTGGTGGACGAGGTGTCGGACGCCGTCGGATCGCTGGCCGACCCGGTGTCGTTGGCGGGCGGCGGGCCGGGAGGTGGCGGCGGACGGTTGCTCTCCGCCGATTGCAGCGCGCTGGTCAATTCGTCTTCCGACACGGATCCGTCACTGTCGGCGTCCAGGCTGCTGAACAGGTTGGAGGCGAGCGAACCGCTGTCGGTCGTGCTCGTTCCCTTGGACGACAGGGCGGAGGACAAAGCCGAACTCAGCTCATCCTGGCTGACCCCGCCGCTGCTGTCGCTGTCCAGGCTGGAGTAGAGGCTTTTGGCCTGATTCGCCGCGCTGGTCCCGCTCTGGTCGTTGGCGGGCGGCGGACCGGGAGGCGGCGGCGGACGGTTGCCGCCCGCCGATTGCAGCGCGCTGCTCCCCACCCCCTGCGAATCGGTTTCGCTGCCATTCTGGAAGAATGAGTTCGCCTGGAAGGACTGTTGGCCGCTGGCCTCCTGCGCCCGCAACAGGGTGCTGCCGCTGCCGTAATCGAACTGGCTGGCGAAGGAACTGAACTCCGTCGCGCTCAACGAGCCGTTGGAGTCCGAATCCAAATTGCTGATGAGGCCATCCACCGCCGAGGACAGTTTGCTGCTGCCAACCTTCGAGGCGGTTTTCGTCTCGCTCAACGCGCTGATCAACTCGTCCTTGGTCAGGGACGAATCGCTGTTGGCGTCGGCCTTCGAATAGAGTTTCTGAAGAGTCGAGGACGCGTTGACGCCGCTGTAGCCACCGGAACCGCTGAGTGAGGAAAGCATGGCCCAAGTCCCCCGGAATTCGGATGCGGCGTCCGGCGGTGTGTGACCGAAAGGCGCCCTGGTGCCTGTAGATACGCGGGGCGGCGGGCTGCTCCTGCGCGCTCACGCTCGAAATTATTTTGGATTTTACGAAAATGTATCCTTACCTGCGCAACGGGACCGGCCGCCGCTCTGCGCTCTGGCACCAGGGCAATCGCTTGAAGCATTGGGCACCCGACCAGAACAAGAATGGACACGAATTCCACGGATTTTTTCACGGATTTCGCGGAACCCGTCTCAGAGCCACTCTGTTTGCGATTGTGCGGCCCCCCTCCTGACGGGATGCGCGAGGCCATTGGAGTCAAAAATCCGTGCAATCCATCCTTTTGTCCGTGAAATCCGTGTCTGTTCTTGCTTGCGTGACGATGACCGCTCGCTCAAGCGATTGCCCTGGCTCTGGCACCAGGG
>JAIXPD010000086.1 GCA_027486405.1 Azospirillum sp.
CCTCACTCACCTAACCCATCGCCCGCGGGGTGGAGCAGCCCGGTAGCTCGTCAGGCTCATAACCTGAAGGCCGCAGGTTCAAATCCTGCCCCCGCAACCAAATCAGCAAGCCGTTGATCTCAATACGAGGTCAGCGGCTTTTTGCTGTGCGCAGACTCCTCAAAACCCGTCGTCCACCGACAGCGTGTTGGTGGCACACACAGCACCCGCTGACACGGCAGCGCGCTGATTTTGGGTCTTCAGCAATTTACACAAGTGTTATAAGGTTTTTTGGCGTCATTATGGTGATCGTGCCGTTGGGTCGACGCAATTTTTGTGAGAGTGGCTGGATGCATCATCCCGAAGCACTGGATCCGATTGTGACCTTCCTGCGCGATCTGGGGATTGGCGTTGAATATGGCGCGGGCGCGCATGGTGGCTTCCTGCCGGGCGTGAACATCCATGGCGGCGTGATCCATGTCGATCCTGACACTCTGGTTGGATCCGGGGATGTGCTGCACGAGGCTGGGCATATCATCGTGGTGCCGCGTCATTTCTGGTCACGCCTGGGCAGTGATCTTCTTGCCAGCACCCAGGCTCTGATTGATGAGCAGATCGCGCGGGGCGATACGCCCGACCCGCGTCTGGTCGTGGCGGTCAACCAGGGCGAATGGATCGCGCAGGCTTGGTCCTACGCCGCCTGCCTGTCTTTGGGTGTGTCGCCGGGCTGCGTGTTTTTTCCCGGTGCGTACAAGTATCACAACTACGAAGGGCCGCATCCGATGCAGGACTGGCTGAACCGGGGATCCCATTTCGGCCCGCTCCACATGGCGCACACCGGCATGACCGGCTTTTCCGGGCAATTCGCCTATATGGGCAACAACGGGCTGCCGCCCTTCCCGCAGATGGCCCGCTGGACGGTGGATTGACGCCGTTGCGACCAGGCCCCGCCCGACAGGGGCGGGCGGGGCACGGCGGGTGGGTTATGGCGATGCCCCCGGCCCTGGCGTGGCACCGGGCGGGCATTTGCCCAGGATGATCATGCCCAGCACCTCGTCCTTGGTCACGTCGGAGACGTGGGCGCTGCCGACGAGCTTGCCGTTCTTCATCACATGGACGCGGTCGGCCAGATCGAACACGTCGTGGATGTCGTGGGAAATCAGGAAGATGCCGATGCCTTCCTTTTTCAACTGCAACACCAGATCGCCCACCTGCTTGGTTTCCGCCGGTCCCAGCGCTGCGGTCGGTTCGTCCATGATGAGGACGCGGGCGTTGAAGTGGATGGCGCGCGCGATCGCCACCGATTGGCGTTGACCGCCCGACAGCGCCTTCACCGGTTCCTTGAAGCGGCGGAAATGCGGATTCAGGCGGCCCATGACGGCGCGAGCCTCCGCCTCCATCGCGTGGTCGTCCAACGTGCCCCAGCGGGTCAATCGCTCGCGGCCCAGGAAGATGTTGGCGGCGGCGTCCACATTGTCGGCCAGCGCCAGCGTCTGATAGATGGTTTCGATGCCATGGCGCTTGGCGTCGCGCGGGCTGGCGATGTGGGCAAGCTCACCGTTGATCCGGATCTCGCCCTGGTCGGCGGGATAGGCCCCCGACAGGATCTTGATGAGCGTCGATTTGCCCGCCCCGTTGTGGCCGAGCAGCCCGACCACCTCGCCCGGGTGCAGGTCGACCGACACGCCGTCGACCGCCTTGATGCCGCCAAAGGCGATGGACACGTCGCGCATTTCGACCAGCGGGGTGCCACGGCCACCGGTGTGTTGGCTTGCGGTGCTGTTCATGTCAGGCCCCCTCACTTCACGCCGCGACGATAGATCGTGTCGATGTAGACGGCGGCGACCAGCACGAGGCCGACGACGATGTTCTGCATCGGCGTGTCCACCCCGAGCAGGACCATGCCCGATTGCAGCGACTGCATCACCAGCGCCCCCAGCATCGCGCCGTGGATGGTCCCGACGCCACCGGCCAGCGAGGTGCCGCCGATGATGGCGGCGGCGATGACGTACAGTTCGTCCAAGGTGCCGTTGGCGTTGGTCGCGGCGTTCAAGCGGGCGGTGGCGATGCAGGCCGACAGGCCGCACAGCGCCCCCATCAGGGCGAACACCGACACCATCACCCAGCGTGTGTTGATGCCCGACAATTCCGCCGCTTCCGGGTTGCCGCCGATGGCGAAGACGTAGCGGCCAAAGCGGGTGCGGCTGGACAGGAACGTCACCAGCGCGCCGACCGCCAGCGCGATCAGAACGGGGATGGCGAAGCCGTGGGCGATCAGCGGCAGGTCGCCGTCGGTCGCCATCCCTTGCGCCTCCATCATCCGCCGCACGATGGGGGCGGGCAGCGGATAGGCGTTGACGACCAGCACCGCGCCCAGGATGACGGCGGTCAGCAGGCCGATGACGACCCCCTCCGCCCACAGCGGGCGCACGGGAAAGCCGTATTGCGCGCGCCGCCGACGGCTGGCCAACAGCACGGCGATGGCCAGCAGGGCGGCGGCGATGCCCACCATCCAGCTTGGCCCCGCGCCGATGGCCCCCTCGAATCCGCCGCCCAGCCGTTTGAACAGGCTGTCCATCGGGGCGACGGTCTGGCCGGTCGTGACCCACCAGGCCCCGCCGCGCCAGACCAGCAGGCCGCCCAGCGACACGATGAAGGACGACACGCCGAGAAAGGCGATGATGACGCCCTGGAACGCCCCGATGGCCCCGCCGACGGCGATGCCGACCAGCACCGCGACCACCCAGGTCAGCGGATGGTCGAAGCCCCAGAGGTCGGGCAGGAACTGGGTCTGGACCACACCGATGATCATGCCGGTGAAGCCCAGGATGGAGCCGACCGACAGGTCGATGTTGCGGGTGACGATCACCAGCACCATGCCGGTCGCCATCACGGCGATGGACGCCGCCTGCACCGACAGGTTCCACAGATTGCGGGGGGTGAGGAAAGCGCCGCCGGTCAGGATGTCGAAGCCGATCCAGATCACGGCCAGCGCCCCGATCATGCCGATCAGGCGGAGATCCAGCTCCAAGGCTCGCAGGGCGTTGCGCATGCTTGGTCCATTGTTCGTGTCGTACACAGACGGGAAACCCCGCCGCGCGCGTCAGCGGCGCGCGGCGGGGTCGGGAGGGGGCGTGGATCAGTCGCAGACCTTGACAGACCCCTTCTTCACACCCTGGCAGACGACATCCTTCGTCACCCAACCGGCGTCGATGACGAGGTTCAGGTTGTCCTTGGTGATCGGAATCGGCGTCAGGAACAGCGAGGTCATCTTCTGCTTCTTCGGACCGCCGTCGAAGGTGGTGGCCCCGGCGACCGACTTCATCGCCTTGCCGCCCGCCAGATCGATGGCGATTTCCGCCGCGCGGCGGCCCAGCTCACGGGCGTCCTTCCACACCGACACGGTTTGCGTGCCTTGCGCGATGCGGTTCAGCGCGGCCTTGTCGCCGTCCTGGCCCGAGACCGGCACGGTCCCGGCCAGACCCTGGGCGCTCAACGCGGCCACGGCACCGCCCGCCGTGCCGTCGTTCGAGGCGACCACGGCGTCCACCTTGTTGTTCGCCTTGGTCAGGATCTGTTCCATGTTCTTCTGGGCGTTGGCGGGCAGCCATTTGTCGGTGTAGGCCTCGCCCACATTCTTCACGTCGCCGCGCGCCATGGCGTCCTTCAGCACCTCCATCTGACCGGCGAAGAGGAAATCGGCGTTCGGATCGGTCGAGGATCCCTTGATGAAGGCGTAATTGCCCTTCGGCTTGGCGGCCAGAACGGCGCGCGCCTGCATCCGGCCCACTTCCTTGTTGTCGAAGGTGATGTAGAAGGCCGACGGGATTTCGATCAGGCGGTCATAGCCGACGACCGGAATGCCCTCCGCCGCCGCCTTTTCCACCGCCGGGCGGATGGCGTCGGAATCCTGCGCCAGAATGATGAGCGCCTTGGCCCCGCGCGCGATCAGCGCCTCGATGTCCGAAAGCTGCTTGGCGGGGGAGGATTGGGCGTCCGCCGAGACATAGGTGCCACCGGCCTTTTCGATCACCGCCTTGATGGCGGCCTCGTCGGTCTTCCACCGCTCTTCCTGGAAGTTGGACCAGGACACGCCGACGGTCGGCCCGGCGGCCAGCGCCACACCGGCGGTCATGGTGGCGGACATCGTCAGGAACAGACCGGCGAGCGTGGACGCGATGCGCTGTTTCATCGTTGTTTTTCCTCCCAGATCGGCGATCCGCTTGGGCGCGGTGGCCGTGGTGTTGCGGCGGTCGGCGGGCTGCCGACCGCTCGGGTGACAGACGGGGATCAGGCGTAACGGCTGACGATGTTCTCCAACCGCTCCTGACCGCCCGACGTGGGTTGCGGCCCGGCCCCGCGTTCCAGCGCGCGGTCGGCCAGGGTGGCGAGGCTGACGTCGCCCGCCAGGATGGCGCGGGCTTCGGCGCTGTCCCAGCCGGCGTAACGGCTGGCCAGCGGGGCTTCCAGCGCGCGATCCTCCAGCATGGCGGCGGCGTTCAGCAGGGCGCGGGCGCAGGCGTCCATTCCCCCGGCGTGGCCGTGCAGCAGATCGACCGGATCAATGGACTGGCGGCGGATCTTCGCGTCGAAATTCAGGCCGCCGGTTCCCAGACCGCCGTTCTTCAGGATCTCGTGGAAGACCAGCGTCATTTCGCCGATGTCGTTGGGGAACTGGTCGGTGTCCCAGCCCAGCAGCCCATCGCCGCGATTCATATCGAGCGAGCCGAACACCCCCAGCGCGTAGGCGAGCGCGACCTCGTGCTGGAAGCTGTGCCCGGCGAGGATGGCGTGGTTCTGCTCGATGTTCACCTTCACGTCGGCCAACAGGTCGTAACGCTCCAGGAAGCCATAGACGGTGGCGACGTCGAAATCATACTGGTGCTTGGTGGGTTCGCGCGGTTTCGGTTCGATCAGCAGCGGGCCTTTGAAGCCGATCTTGTGCTTGTGCTCGGCCACCAGCGACAGGAAGCGGCCAAGCTGGTCCAACTCGCGCTTCAGATCGGTGTTCAGCAGGGTTTCATAGCCCTCGCGGCCGCCCCACAGCACATAGTTGGCCCCACCCAGCGCGTGGGTGGCCTCCAGCGCGGCGCGGACCTGACCGGCGGCGTAGACGAACACCTCCGGATCCGGGTTGGTCGCCGCACCGGCCATGTAACGGCGGTGGGAGAACAGGTTGGCCGTGCCCCACAGCAGGCGGGTTCCGGTTTCCGCCATCTTGCGTTGGAACAGGTCGGTGATGACCTTCAGATTGTCCACGCTTTCGGCCAGGGTCGCCCCTTCCGGTGCCGCGTCCAGATCGTGGAAGGTGAAGAAGGGGATGTCGAGCAGCCGGAACATCTCGAACGCGGCGTCGGCCTTGGCGTGGGCGGCGGCCATGGCGTCGGGCATGTGCATCCACGGCCGCAGGAAGGTTTCCCCGCCAAACGGATCGCCGCCCGGCCAACAGAAGCTGTGCCAGTAGCAGGCGGCGAAGCGCAGATGCTCTTCCATCCGCTTGCCCAGCACGACGCGGTTCTTGTCGTACCAGCGGTAGGCCAGCGGATCCCGGCTGTCGGGACCCTGGTAGGTGATGGGCGACGCATCGCCGAAGAACGGGGCGGACATTACGAAGCGTACTCCTTGGCAAGCGGGTAAAGCCGACGCCAGCGCGCCCAGGCCGTGGCGTAGGCGGCGGCGCGGGCCGGATCGGGGGTGAAGGATTCCAGACGGCGGGGTTTGCGGCAGACGGCGGACGGCGCTTCGCCGGTGGCGGCCAGCCGTCCGAGATGGGCGGCCCCCAGGGCGGCCCCGACCTCGCCGTCTTCGATGCGGTGGACGGTGATGCCGAGAACGTCGGCGCAGATCCGCGCCCACAGGCGGGAGCGCGAGCCGCCCCCGGCCAGATCGATGGAGGTCGGGATCGTCCCGGTGGCGTTCAGCGCGGCCAGATTGTCGCGCGCGGCAAAGGCCACGCCCTCCAGAACGGCTTGGGTCATGGCGTTGCGGTCGGTTTCCGCCCCCAGACCGGCGAACAGGCCGCGCACGGTCGGGTCGTTGTGCGGCGTGCGCTCCCCCGACAGATAGGGCAGGAAGGCGACCGGCGAGGGGCCGGGCACGCGGTCGCCCAGCGGGGCCAGCAACGCCGACTCCGACGCGCCCAGAACCGAGGAGGCCCAGGCCAGCGAGGCCGCCGCCGACAGCATGACGCCCATCTGGTGCCACACGCCGGGCAGGGCGTGGCAAAAGGCGTGGACCGCCGAGGCCGGATTGGGCAGATAGCGGTCGGTGGTGGCCCAGACCACGCCGGAGGTTCCCAGGCTGAGGAACGCGTCGCCCGCATCGGTGGCGGCCAGACCGACCGCGCTCGCCGCGCAATCGCCCGCCCCACCGGCGATCACCGGGGCGGTCTCCATGCCCCAGCGTTTGGCCAGATCGGCGGACAGCCGCGCGACCGCGTCGGATCCTTCGGCCAGATCGGGCATGTGGTCGCGGGTCAGGCGGCCTGCGGACAGCAGATCGTCCGACCAGCGGCGGTTGGCGATGTCCAGCCACAGGGTGCCGGACGCGTCGGACATGTCCTCCACCATCGCGCCGGACAGACGCCAGCGGACATAGGCCTTGGGCAGCAGCACCTTGGCCACCGCCGCGAAGATCTCCGGCTCATGCTCGGCCACCCACAGCAGCTTGGGCGCGGTGAAGCCGGGCATGGCGATGTTGCCGCTGACGGCGCGGAAATCGGGCAGCGCCCGTTCCAGCGCGGCGCATTGGGCGAAGGACCGCCCGTCGTTCCACAGGATCGCCGGGCGCAGCACCGCGCCGTTGCGGTCGAGCAGGGTGGCCCCGTGCATCTGGCCGGAAAAGCCGACGCCGACCACATCGCCGACCGCGTCGGGCCAACCGGCGGCCAGTTCGTCCACCGCCGCGATGGCCCCCGTCACCCATTGTTCGGGATCCTGTTCGGACCACAGCGGGTGCGGGCGCGACACCGCGCAGGGGCGCGACGCGCTGGCGACGACGGCCCCGTCGGCGTTCACCAGAACCGCCTTGACGCTGGATGTGCCGATGTCGATGCCGAGAAACATAACGGAGAACGCCTTTCGTGTCGGATGGGCCGGGTGAAACAATGTGGGGTCAGGGCAGGTTGTCGCGCAGGATGACCTCGACGCGGATGTTCTCCTGCCCGGGAACGATGGGGCGGCCCGACACCAGCGCGCGCAGCACGCGCGCCATCGACCGCGCCTCGTGCCCCGGGTCCTGGGCGACCAGGGCGGCGAAGGTCCCGTCGAGCAGCAGACGGCGGCTGTCGGGCGTCAGTTCATGGCCGACGCAGAGGATGCGGCGGGCGGCCCCGGCGTCGGCCAGCGCCGCGCCGATGCCCGCCGCCCCTTCGCCGGTGTTGTAGAGCGCGACCAGATCGGGCGTGTCGGTCAGCAGGCGGGTGACGAGCGCGCGGTTTTGCTGGGGATCGTCGCGCCCCTCCACCGGTGGCAGCAGGGTCACGGCCGGATACTCCTCCGCCATCACCTGACCGAAGCCGAACAGGCGTTCGGCGTGGTCGCGCAACGCGGCGGACCCGGTGACGATGCCGACGCGGCCCGCCCGCCCGCCGAGGAAACGCCCGATCAGCGACCCCGCCGTGCGTCCGGCGGCGATGTTGTCGATGCCGACGTAATGGGCGCGGCGCGAGGACGGCACGTCCGACACCAGCGTCACCACCGCCGTTCCGGCATCGACCAGATCGTCGATGGCCGCGCGGACGCGCGGATGGTCGAGCGCCACCACCGCGACCCCCTCGTACCGCCCGGCCAGCGCCGCCAATTCGGTGGCGAGCGTGTCGGCGTCGAACACGTTGGTTTCGAGGATGTCCGCCGTGATGCGGCGGGCGCGGAACCAGGGGGCTTGCGCCCGGATGTGGTCGGCGATGTCCTTCATGAAACGGTTGTCGCCGCCGGGCAGCAGCACGGCAAAGCGGCTGGGACGGCTGCGCGCCAGTTCCGCCGCCGCCGCCAGGGGCTGGAAGTTCAGCCGTTCAATGGCGCTGTTGACCTTGCGCGCGGTCTTGTCGCTGACCCCCGGTCGCCCGTTGATGACGCGATCCACGGTGGCGAGGCTGACCCCCGCCGCCGCCGCGACGTCCTTCAAGGTGACATTCGATTGGGAATCATGACTGTTCATAGCGCGGATCATTCATCAGAAATTTGATGTGCGCAACTCAAAAAATGATACGGATTTAAGTTATTGGAAAAGAAGAATTTTTTCTTCGTATGACAAATGGATTGATCCCATCTATGACGTGCGGCCATCACGCCATCCCTCAGACTCCGGGGGCTTGACCCCCGTCAAGGCGGCGCGGGTTGCGGGGCGGCACCCTGCGGTTCTCTGCGATTCGAAGGCGACCGCGATGACCCGCTTGCCCACCCTGTTTCACGACGGTTTCCGTGTGTTCTTCCTGTTTGCCGGTCTGGCCGCCTGCGGCTTTCTCGCCGTGTGGCTGGGCGTGCTGTGGACGGGGGATTGGCCGGATGGGCCGGTCGGGGCCAGCCAATGGCACGCGCACGAGATGCTGTTCGGCATGATCGCCGCCGCCATCGCCGGGTTTCTGCTGACCGCCGTTCCCAACTGGACCGGGGGGCGCGCGGTGTCCGGCTGGCCGTTGGTTGGGTTGGGCGGGCTGTGGCTGGCCGCGCGGGTTGCCCTGTTCCCGTGGACCGGCGCGCCGCTGGGGCTGGCGACGATCCTGGATCTGGGGTTCTTTCCGGCCCTGGGCTGGGTGCTGGGCGGGCCGCTGCTGCGGGCGGGCAAGGCGCGCAACAGCGCCTTTCTGCTGCTGCTGGGCCTGCTCGCCGCCGCCAACCTGCTGATTCACCTGGAATGGCTGGGGCTGATCGAGGATGGCGCGGACAGCGGTCTGGCGCTGGGACTGGGGGTGGTGACGATGATGGTCACGGTTGTCGGCGGGCGCATCCTGCCCGCCTTCACCCGCAACGCGCTGGGCCGGGCGGGGGACGACATCCGGTCGCGCCCATGGGTGGAGCGGGCGACGCTGGCGGTTACGGCGCTGTCGGTCCCGCTGGGGATGGTCGCGGCGGATGGCGCGCCGTTCGGGGTTGTGGCCTTGGCGGCGGCGCTGCTGCACACCCTGCGGTTGGTCGGGTGGCGGGGCTGGCGGGCGTGGCGGTCGCCGATCCTGTGGGTGCTGCATCTGGGCTACGCGTGGCTGCCGCTGGCCTTTCTGTTGAAGGCGCTGCACGCGTTGGCCGGAATCCCGGCGGCGGCGGGGACCCACGCTCTGACCGCCGGGGCCTTCTCCACCCTGATTCTGGCGGTGATGAGCCGGGCGTCGTTGGGGCACAGCGGGCGGTGGATCGTGGCGGCCCCGCTGACGGTTGCGGCCTACGCCCTGCTGACGCTGGCGGCGGCGCTGCGCGTGGCCTCCCCACTGTTGCCGGTCGATGGGGTGTGGCCCAGCCTGCAAGGGGCCGGGCTGGTCTGGGTCGCCGCCTTTGCGCTGTATCTGTGGGTCTACGCCCCGATCCTGCTGTCGCCGCGCGCGCCGGGTTGACCGGAGCGGGGCGACACCCGGCTGTCACCCGGCCGGGCGCACCGCCGCTTTCATCGCCACCAGCGAGCGGTCGAGCAGGTCCGTCAGCCGGTCGCTGTTCTCCAGCACGGCGCCAGCGGGCGCGTGCTCCAGATCCTTGGCCAGCGTGCCCAGCGCCAAGGCGCCGAGATTCAGCGACATGCCTTTCAGCGTGTGGGCGCTGCGGTTGTGCGGTTCTCCGGCACGGGCCTGGGCGATCAGCGCGTCGATGGTGATGCGACCGTTTTCGGCAAAGCCCGACAGGGAGCTGTCCCAATCCTCCGCCTCCAGCACCTCCATCAGGATCCCGATCTGTTCATGGTCCAGCAGGTCGGCGTCGGGGGTGGCGGCGTTGGGATCGGCGGGGGGCATGGTCGGCTCGTCGTCAGCGATCGGGGTGGCGGTGGTGGGGAGGCTTGCCATCGTGGTGGGTGCGGTGGTCTCGGCGGTGGCCCCGCCCGTCTTGTCGTCCCCGTTCAGCACCATGCCCATCTCAGCAAACAGGGCGGCGGGGCGCAAGGGCTTGGTGACGAAGCCGTTCATCCCCGCCGACAGGCATTCCGGGCGTGAACTGCCCGACGCGTGGGCGGTCAGCGCGATGATCGGCACCCGCCCGCGCGGGCCGGGCAGATCGCGGATGCGGCGGGTGGCGGTCAGGCCATCCATGCCCGGCATCTGCACGTCCATCAGGATGATGTCGTAATCCTCCTCGCGCGCCATCCGCACGGCGTCCAGGCCGTTGGCGGCCAACGCCACGCTGTGGCGGGAGCGTTCGAGGATTCCGCGCACGATGTCGCGGTTGACGTCGATGTCATCGACGGCCAGCACGCGCAGCGGCGGCAATGCGGCGCTGCGCGCGGCCTCCGCCACGCCAACCTCCACCGCCCGCAGGGCCGACGGGTCGCCCATCCGCGCGACGATGGAAAAGCGGAAGACGCTGCCCCGGCCCGGCGCGGTTTCCACCGCGATGGTTCCGCCCATCATCACGCACAGATCGCGGCAGATCGCCAGACCCAGCCCGGTCCCGCCATAACGCCGGGTGATCGAGCTGTCGGCCTGGGTGAAGCGGTCGAACAGGGCGGGGACCGAATCGGGGGCGATGCCGATGCCGCTGTCCTCCACCTCGAATTCCAGCAGGAAACGGCCGCCGTCGCGCTCCTCGCCCCGGCGCGCGCGCACAGCGACATAGCCTTCCTCGGTGAATTTCACCGCGTTGCCGATCAGGTTGAACAGGATTTGCCGCAGCCGGGCCGGGTCGGTGACGATGACATCGGGGACCGACGGCATCATCCGCGCCGTCAGCGTCAGCCCCTTTTCGTTGGCGCGCGGGCGCAGCACGTCCAGCACGCTGTCCACCAGCAGGGCCGGGGCGCAATCGGCCTCCTCCAGCTCGATCCGGCGGGCTTCCAGCTTGGACAGGTCCAGAATGTCGTCCAGCAGGCGCAGCAGGCTTTCCGCCGACCGCCGCGCGACATCGGCCAGCCGCTTGTCCTCGGCGTTCAGATCGCCGTCGCCCAGCAGGGTCAGGTTGCCCAGCACCCCGTTCATCGGCGTGCGCAGCTCGTGGCTGACGGTGGCCAGGAACTCCGTCTTCGACCGGCTGGCGGCCTCGGCCTTTTCCTTGGCCTGGACAAGCTGCTGGGCGGCCAGACGGCTGTCGGTGACGTCGATGCACAGCCACAGCTTGCCGATGGTCATCCCGGCCCCGCTGCGCACCGGCACATTGTGCCAACTCACGATGCGCCCGTCGGTCAGCGTCATCTCGCGCCGCTCGTCGGAGTCGATGGCGGTCAGATCCGCCGCGTCGGTGTCGCGCGGGCCGTTCCCGGCGTTGGCCAGCACATCGGCCAGCGCGGTCCCGACCGGGGTCCCGCCCACCGCGAACAGCACGGCAAAGGCCGGGTTGGCGTAGGCGATCCGCCCGTCGCGCCCGACGAACAGCACGCCGAAATCCATCGCCGACAGCAGGGCGGACAGGCGCGCGCGCTCCTGCTCCACGTCGCGGGCGAGCGCCTCCTGCTCGTCCAGCGCGACGGTCAACTGATCGACCCGCTCGCCGATGGCGCGCGACATGGTGTTGAAGGCGGCCCCCAACCGCCCGATGTCGTCGTCGCCCTCCGGCAGGGCGGGCGGGGCGTAATTGCCCGCCGCCACCCGTTCGCTGGCGCGTGTCAGAGCGCTCAGATGGCGGGTCATCCACAGGCCCAGCAAGGCCAGAAGCCCCGCCGACAGCAGGATTTCCGACAGGGCGATGGCGATGCCCTGGGTCAGCAGATCCTTGCGCGCGGCGACGATGTGCTGAAGATCCAGGCCGAATTGGATGTTGCCGAGTTTTTGTCCGGCCAGCGACACCGGGGCCGCCACGTCGAAACGGACCGAACCGGCCTTTGGTTCCAGCGTCAGGCTGGTTTCCGGCGGGGGCAAGGGGCGATCGCGGTTCCAGCCGCTGATGGCGACCAGCCGCCCGGTGCTGTCCTTCACCGCCAGATACTCGACCCCGCCGACCGAGCGGCTTTCGTCCAGCACGGCCTGAAGCGTGGCGTAATCGCGCTGGGCCAGTGGGGCGACCAGCGCGGCGTTCAGGATCGGCGTGACCTGATTGGCGTGCAACTGCGCCTGTTCGCTGAGGCTGCCATACAGCAGGCGGACGCTGTTGGTGACAAGCAGCGTCAGCATCACCGTTTCCACCGCCATGGCGGCGGCCAGCATGCGCCCCCGCAGAGTCTTCCAGGGGGCCAGGCGCGACAGGGTCATGGTTTGGCCTTAAGGACGCGACGCACTTCCTCGGCCAACGGCTCCATCATGGCCAGCTCGGCGTCGGAAATCTCACGATAGCCGCCCAGCGCGTTGGTGTCGAAGTAGGTTTTTCCCTCGCCGGTCGCACCGAAGGCGAGCAGCGCGTCGTGAACGCGAATGAGCAGCGCGGCCTTGCGCGCGTTCAGCAGATAGACGCGCCCGGCCATGGCCGGGCTTTCGGTGATGGTCATCAGTTTGGCCTGAACCTCCGGGGCCAGCTTGTGTCGGTTGGCCAGCGACATGAACCCGGCGGCGGCGTCGCCCGACAACACCAGTTGCGCCACGCTGTCCGCCGCGCTGACGTAGCGGATCTGCACGTCGGTGATCTTGTTGGTGTCCTTCAACCAATGCTGCCCCCACAGCGTGACCAGCGAGGACGGGTTGAGGCCCAGCACCGTGGTCCCGCGCAGCGACTCGGCGTTGGTGTAGGGGCTGCCCGCCGCCGTCACCACCACGGCGCGGAAATCGGCCTTGTAGGTCAGAACCGGGTGGTATCCGGCGTCGCTTTTCAGCAATTGCGCCTGATGGCCGGTGGTGATCGCCAGATCGTAATCCTGTTCCAGCGCCCGTTGGGCGAAGACGGTGAAATCCGGCGCGGTGATGATCTCCACCGGCTGGCCGACCGCCGCCTCCAACGCGCGGCGCACCGGCTGGTACTGTTCGATGATGACGCGGGCGCTGGTGTGCGGGGCGATGCCGATGCGGAAGGGGGACGCGTCCTGCGCGTGGCCCGGGGTCGTCCACAGGCTGCACAGGATGGCCAGCGCACCGGCCAGAAGCGTGGCGACGGGAAGACAGGAACGCTTGGACATCGGCAAGACGCTTTCCGGCAGGGTGGCGACCGCCCCGCGCGCAGGATCGGCAACCCCACGGCGCAAAGCGGCAATTTTGTATCACGGAATTCCGTGAACCGGTAGAGCCAAGCCCCTTTGAAAGGGTGGGAGTCAATCCCGACAAGAACGCTCAAGTGCTTTGATCGTAAATTTCACGATCCTTGTACAAAAATTGAAAAGATCGAGGGGGTAAACTCCTGTCCGATCCATCGGACCGCCCGTCCATACTTCGCATCAGCGGCGGGGAGCGTCGCTGAGTTTTGCTATCCCACATGTTGGTTTCGTCTCCTGATTGCAGGGCTTTCAGATCAGGCAACGGCGCGCAAGATAGGGAAAACCCCTCCTCCGGCAGGGGAGAAGGGGTTTCCGGTCGATCCACCGCGAGGATGGGCCTTACAGCGTGGACAGCTCCGCCGCCCGCGCCGTGCGGGTGGCCGCGTGGTGGTCCTTGGCCAACACCGTGTAGACGGCGGGCAGGACGAACAGGGTGAACAGCGTGCCGATCAGCATGCCCGCCACGATCACCAGACCGATGGAAAAGCGGCTGGCGGCACCCGCCCCGGCGGCGGTCAGCAGCGGGACCAGACCCACCACCATCGCCGCCGTGGTCATCAGGATCGGGCGCAGACGGACGCGGGCCGCGTGCTCGATCGCGGTGCGGCGGTCCACCCCCTCGTTGATCTGCATCTCGCGGGCGAACTCCACCAGCAAAATGCCGTGCTTGCTGATCAGACCGATCAGCGTGACCAAGCCGACCTGGGTGTAGATGTTCATCGTCGCCACGCCGAAGAACAGCGGCAACAGCGCGCCGCAGATCGACATCGGCACCGAGATCAGGATCACCAGCGGGTCGCGCAGCGATTCAAACTGCGCGGCCAGCACCAGGAAGATGACGATCAAGGCAAAGGCGAAGGTCACGACCAACTGATTGCCTTCGGTCACATACTGGCGCGATTCCGACAGATAGGCGTGGTTGAACCCGGCGGGCAGATGGGTGCGCGCCTGCTCCTCCAGGAAATCCACCGCCTGGCCCATGGTGACGCCCGGCATCGGCACGGCGGAGAAGGTGGCCGAGGGCAACTGGTTGTACTTGTTCAGCGCGTTCGGTTCGGTTGCCGTTTCAATGTGAACCACGGTGGACAGCGGGATCTGCGCCCCCGATCCGGTGGTGACGTAGAATTTGGTCAGATCGTCCGGCGTCAGCCGCTGGGCGCGCGGCACCTGGGGGATCACCTCGTAAGACCGGCCGTTCAGGTTGAAGCGGTTGACGTAATTGCCGCCGACCATCACCGCCAGCGTGTCGGCCACCGATTTCATCGACAGGCCGAGATCCGCCGCCTTGGCGCGGTCGATCTTCAGCCGGATCACCGGGCTGTCGTATTGCAGATCGCTGTCGGTGACGATGAACATGCCGCTTATGTTGGCGGCGTCCTTGATGCGCTCCATCGCGTCATAGATGGTGCGGTAATCGCCAGAGCTGGAAATCACCATCTGCACCGGCAGGCCGCCGGTGGAGCCGGGCAGGGCCGGGGGCGACACCAGGAACACGTTCAGGCCGGTGATCTTGTTCAACTCCGCCTGCGCCAGCGGTTGCAACTCCTTGGCGCTGCGGGTGCGCTCGTCCCACGGCTTCAGGATCATGCCGGCAAAGCCCTGGTTGAGCGTGGGCATGCCGGTCAGGATGAAGCGGGTGTCGGTTTCGGGGAAGGACTTGAAGGTGTCGTCCAGACCCTTGCCAAAGCTGGTGATGTAATCGAGGTTCGAATATTGCGGAGCCTTGGAGATGCCGAACAGGATGCCCTGATCCTCTTCCGGGGCCAGCTCGCTCATGGTGTTGGCGAACAGATAGCCCACGCTCAGCAGAACGCCGACGGCGAACAGCAAGGTGGCCGCCCGGTAGTTCAGCATGCCGTCCAACCGGCGAATGTACCAGTCCGACAGCCGGTTGAAGCAGCGGTCGAGGAAGGCGGCGAAGCGGCCCTGGTGGCTGTGGTCGCGCAGAATGATGGAGCACATCATCGGCGACAGGGTGAGCGCGACCACGCCCGACACGACGACCGATGCGGCGAGCGTGAAGGCGAATTCGCGGAACAGCGCGCCGGTCAACCCGCCCAGGAAGCCGATGGGGGCATAGACGGCGGCCAGCGTGATGGTCATCGAAATGACCGGGCCGATGATCTCCCGCGCGCCGATGATGGCGGCGGCGACCGGCGATTTGCCCTCTTCCACATGGCGATGGACGTTTTCCACCACGACGATGGCGTCGTCCACCACCAGCCCGATGGCCAGCACCATGGCCAGCAGGGTCAGCAGATTGATCGAGAAGCCCAGCGCCAGCATGAAGGTGCAGGCCCCGATGATCGACAGCGGGATCGTCACCACCGGGATCAGCACCGACCGGAAGGAACCGAGGAACAGATAGATCACCACGATGACGATGACGACCGCCTCCAACAGCGTCTTCACCACCTCGTCGATCGAGGATTGGATGAAGCGCGTGCTGTCATAGACGATGTCCATCGACATGTTGGGCGGCAGGTTGCGCCGCAGTTCCGGGACCATCTTGCGGATGTCGGCGACGATGTTCAGCGGGTTGCCGGTCGGCGTGGCGTCCACACCGATGAAGATGGCCTCCTGGCCGTTCATGGCGACGCTGGCGTTGAAGCTCTGCGCGCCCAGCTCGACCGTGCCGATGTCGCGCAGGCGGACCAGCGTGCCGCCCTTGGCCTTCACCACCATGTCGCGGAACTGCTCCACGTCGGTCAGGCCGGTGTTGGCGGTGACGTTGGTGATGACGAACATGCCCTTGGTCTGGCCGGGGGCGGATTGGTAGTTGTTGGCCGCGATGGCCGCCGACACGTCCGCCGCCGCGATGCCGCGCGCGGCCATCCGCACCGGGTCGAGCCACAGGCGCATGGCGAAGGTCTGGCCGCCGAGGATCTGGGCGCGCGCCACCCCGTCCACCGTCGCCAGATTGGGTTGGACGACGCGGGTCAGGTAATCGGAAATCGCCGCGCCCGACAATTCGGTGCTGGAGAAACCCATGTAGAGGATCGAGGTGGTCTCGCCGGTCGATTTCAGGATGACCGGGTCGTTCGCCTCTTTGGGAAGCTGATATTTGACCTGATTGACCTTGGCCATCACGTCGGTCATCGCGACGTTGGGGTCGAAGTTCAACCGGATGTTGGCGGTGACGACGCTCTGCCCCTGGGTGGAGGAGGAGGTCAGGTAATTGATGCCCTCCGCCGAGGAGACCGCCTGTTCGATCGGCGTGGCGATGAAGCCCTGCATCAGATCGGGCGACGCGCCGGGGTAGCTGGTGGTGATGGTGATGACGGTGTTCTGAAGCTGGGGGTATTGCCGGATCGGCATTTCCAGCAGGGCGCGCAACCCGATCAGCAGGATCAGCAGGCTGACCACCACCGACAGGATCGGGCGACGGATGAACAGATCGGTGAAACTCATGACGCCGCCCTCAATTCTGCGGCAGGGTGGCGGGGGGGACCAGCGTCGGGCTGTCCGACACCGCCACCGCCGCCCCGTTCGACAGCTTGAGCTGGCCCGACACGACCACGCGGTCGCCCGGCTTCAGCCCTTCGCGAATCTCCACCCGGTTCTGCGTGCGGTCGCCGACCTTGACCGGGCTGCGCTGAACGACGAGCTGGTCCTTGCCGTCGGGCGTCTTCTGGTTCACCGCGACGAAGACGGAATCGCCGTAGACGGTGTAGTCGATCGCGGTTTCCGGCACGGTCAGGGTGTTGGGCTGCGGCGGCAGCACGACGCGCACGTTGGCGAACATGCCCGGACGCAGCGCCCGGTCGCGGTTGTCGAGCGTGGCCTGAACCTTCACCGCGCGGGTGTCGGCGCTGACCTGCGGTTCGATGGTGGTGATGGTCGCGTCGAAATCACGGCCGGGGAACGGATCGGCGTTGACCAGCAGCTTCTGGCCGATGGACAGCCGGGGGAAGGCCTGTTCCGGCAGGCTGAAGTTGACGTAGAGCTGGGCCAGATCGGTCAGGGTGACGATGGTCGCCCCCGCCGTGACGTAGTCGCCGACGTTGATCTGACGAATGCCAAGCTGGCCGTCGAACGGCGCGCGGATCAGCTTTTGCGCGATCAGCGCCTGGGTGCGCTTCATGTTCGCGTTGATCTCGTCCAACTGCGCCTGATACTGGTCGACGTTGCTTTGCGGCGTGGCCTGGCTGCGCCGCAGGTCGCGGTAACGGTCCAGATTGAGTTCGGCCAACCGGGCCTGGGCGCGCTGGGCCAACTGGTCGGCCTGTTCGGTCGCGTCGTTCAACTGCACCAGCGGGTCGCCCGCCTTGACGGTGGCCCCGGATTCGAACGGGATTTGCAGGACGCGCCCGGCAACCTCCGGTGCGACCGTGACCTGGCGCGAGGCGACCAGCGTCCCGATGGCCGTCAGGTATTTCGGCACCGTCTGCACGGTGGCTTCCGCCAGCGCCACCGGGGTGGGTGGGGGCTTGTTGTTGGCGAAGAAATCGGCGATGGCCTTGGCGCGGAAGGCGTTGAAGCCATACAGCCCGGCCCCGAGCAGGCCCAGGATGATGGCGGTGATGATCAGCCGCACCGCCAGCGCACCGCGCCGCACGGGCGGGCGTCCGCCGGGGCCGCCCGCCGCATGGCCGACAGAGGCCGCCGGATGGCCGAACGACGTCTCGGTTTTGGGGGAATTGTCCAGGGTCACGGTCAGTTGCTCCGAATCGGATCGGTGTGGACCTGCGCGGCGTCGGGCGTGCGCAAGGGATCAAAAGGCGCAAAAGGAAAGCGTGCGTGTGTTTCCTGCGCGGCGATCACGTCGTCGCGCACCCCAAGCCCACGCAGGATGAACCAGATGGTTTGCCGCGCCAAGTCCGCGCGGTCGCCGCTGTAGGGAACCAGCGAGCGCCCGCTCAGACAGGTGGAGCCGAAGCCCATGCACAGGTGATCGGCCAGCCACAGGGCGTTGTCGGCCACGATCGGTCCCGGTTCCAGATCACCCGCAGCGGCGGCGGCCCGGATGGCGGCGGCGAAGGTCGGCAGGAAGCGTTCACGCAACCCCTCATACACCAGCCGCATGAACTCCCCATCCTCCAGCAGGCTGAGCAGGGTCAAGCGGTGGCGCGCCCGTTCCTCGTCATCGTCGGGCAGATCGACGATGAAATGACGAACCAGCGCCTGGATCATCTGCACCAGCGCGGCGGTGGAGGCGGGCAGGGCGACGAGCCGGGCGTATTCGGGATCGTCGTCGATGCAGGTGAGGAAGATCGCTTCGTACAGCGACGCCTTGGAGGGGAAATGCTTGAAGATCAGCGCCTCCGACACGCCAGCGGCGTGCGCGATCTCCTTGGTGGTGGTGGCGGCGAAACCCTTGCCCGCAAACAGCGGCAGCGCGCTGTCGAGGATGGCTTTGCGCCGGGCGGCGGCGTTGAGGCGGGGAGCCATGGGCGTTGCACGGGGTGTCAGGGGGGGCGTCAGGGGGGGTGTCACGGGTGGGAGATCCATCAATAGTGAGCACTCACTCACTTACCAGCGACACCGTTACGCCGGTGCGCGCCCGCTGTCCAGCGGAATTTTGCGAGCCGGTCGCAGGCGTGACCGCGCCTGCGCATTCTTCGGCATTCTTTGAAGCTGTTGGAAACCCACTCCCGGTTTCCCCCGTGCCACAAATGCCCGTAGTCTGGTGACACTCCGGGCTGACAAGGGGCGTGCGCGATGGAACCCATTCTGTGGGAGTGGATCAACACGGTGGCGCGGTGGCTGCACGTCATCACCGCCGTGGCCTGGATCGGGTCGTCCTTTTACTTCATCCATCTCGACGCCTCCTTGAAGCGGCGGGAGGGGGCACCGCCGGGCACGGCGGGCGACGCCTGGCAAATCCACGGCGGCGGTTTTTACCACATGACCAAATACATGGTGGTTCCGCCCCACATGCCGGACGATCTGACCTGGTTCAAATGGGAATCCTACGCCACCTGGATGAGCGGCTTTTTCCTGATGGTGGTGCTGTATTACCGGGGGGCCGATCTGTTCCTGATCGATCAGGACGTGATGGCGCTCGCCCCCTGGCAGGCGGTGGGTCTCAGCGTCGCGCTGCTGCTGCTGGGGTGGAAGGCGTATGACAGCCTGTGCAAATCGCCGCTGGGCCGCAACGACGCGGCGCTGGCGCTGACCGGCTTTGTGTTGCTGGTGGCGACCGCCTGGGCGATGACCCGGATCTACAGCGGGCGCGGGGCGATGCTGCAAATGGGCGCGCTGATGGGAACGATGATGGCGGCCAACGTCTTCATGCTGATCATCCCCAACCAGCGCAAGACGGTCGCCGCCCTGATGCGCGGCGAGGCGGCGGATCCGGCGCTGGGCAAACAGGCCAAGCAGCGCTCCCTGCACAACAATTACCTGACGCTGCCGGTCATCTTCCTGATGATCTCCAACCACTACCCGCTCGTCACCTCCACCCGCTACAATTGGGTGATCGTGGCGCTGGTGCTGGTGGTCGGTGCCGCCATCCGCCATTTCTTCAACAGCCAGCACGCGGGCAAACCGTCGCCCTGGTGGACCTGGGGCGTGGCCGTTGCCGGGATGCTGGCCGCCGTGTGGTTGAGCGGCTTCGGCCCGGCGGACCGGACCCGGTTGGGCGCGCTCCCCACCCCCGTCACCGTTGCGCAGGTGGAGGAGATCGTGCAAACCCGGTGCAGCATGTGCCACGCCGAAACCCCGGTGTGGGACGGCATCGCCAGCGCCCCGCGCGGCGTGGTGCTGGACAGCCCGGCCGCCATCCGCCGCCACGCCGACCAAATCCGGGTTCAGGCCGGGTTGAGCCGCGCCATGCCCCCCGCCAACATCACCGGCATGACGCCCGACGAACGCGCCGTGCTGGCGGCGTGGTCGGGTGACACCGCCCGCTGACCGCCCGCCGACCGCCCGTAGACTGACCGACCTTGCGCCTTGGGAATCGCCCTGTGACCGATGATGTGACCGACGCCGCTTCGCCCGTCCCCCCGCCCCACCTCACCGCCGTGCGCGGGCGTCTGCTCAGTTTCCGGCGCGCGCCGGTCGGGCCGGGCGACACCGGCAGCTATGACCACATCCCCGACGGTCTGCTGCTGATCGCCGATGGCCGCATCGCGGCGGTGGGGGCCTACGCCGACCTCAAGGACCAAATCCCGGCGGGGGTGACGGTGGCCCACCACCCCGATGGCTTGATCCTGCCGGGCTTCATCGACACCCACATCCATTTCCCGCAAACGCAGGTCATCGCCTCCTACGGCGCGCAATTGCTGGATTGGCTGGAAACCTACACCTTCATCGAGGAGCAGAAATACGCCGACCCCGGCCACGCCGCCGCCGGGGCCGCGTTCTTCCTGGATGAGTTGTTGCGCAACGGCACGACGACGGCGGTGGCCTATGGCTCCGTCCACCCGCAATCGGTCGAGGCGCTGTTCACCGAGGCCGAACGGCGCGGCGCGGGGTTGATCGCCGGAAAGGTGATGATGGACCGCCACGCCCCCGCCGCCCTGACCGACACGGCGGAGCGCGGTTACACCGAAAGCAAGGATCTGATCGCGCGCTGGCACCGGCGCGGGCGGCAGCGCTACGCGGTGACGCCGCGCTTCGCCATCACCTCCACCGAGGCGCAGTTGGCGGCGGCGGGGGCGTTGCTGCGCGAGCATCCCGGCGTCCACATGCAGACGCATCTGTCGGAAAACCACGACGAGATCGCCACCGTCCGCCGCCTGTTCCCAACGGCGCGCGATTACACCGACGTCTACGACCGCTTCGGGCTGTTGGGACCGACCTCGCTGTTCGGCCATTGCATCCACCTGTCCGAAGCCGAAATGGCTCGTTTGTCGGACAGCGGATCGGTGGCGGTCTTCTGCCCGACCTCCAACCTGTTCATAGGCAGCGGCCTGTTCGACCGGGCGGCCCTGTCCAACCCGGCCCGCCCGGTGCGGCACGCGCTCGCCACCGATGTTGGCGGCGGAACCAGCTATTCGATGCTGCGCACGGCGGGGGAGGCTTACAAGGTGCTGCAACTGCGCGGTCAGAATTTTCCGGCTCTGGCGGCCTTCGATCTGATGACGCGCGGCAACGCCGAGGCGCTGGGCATGGCCGACGAGATCGGCGTGTTGGAGCCGGGGCGCTGGGCCGATCTGGTCGTGCTCGAATCGCGGGCCACCCCGGCTATGCGACATCGCATGATGACCATCGACGGGGATCTGGAGGAGGAGCTGTTCGTCCTGATGACCCTGGGCGACGACCGCGCCGTCACCCACACCTATCTGCGCGGCGCACCCGCCCACCGCCGGGATGCTGAGGGATGAGACGGAGTCGATTGGCAGGGCAATCGCTTGAAGGGTTATAAACCTATACGAAAAATTTACCGTCATCCCCGCGAAGGCGGGGATCCAGGCTTTCCCGCCAGATCCACTCTGCGAACTCTGGATCCCCGCCTTCGCGGGGATGACAAATGTCCTAATGAAGGAGTTTCAAGCCTTCACCCGATTGCCCTGAGCCGATTGGCCAAAATCGTTGACCAATGCCCCCGCAGCCTGTAGGAGTTTGCCGGTCATTGGGGAGTAGCCACCCTCCGCTTTCAGGAGGGGTTCGCGTCAACAGACTTGGACGGGTCGGCTTTGGTCGCATCCGCCATGGCGCGCGCAGCGATCCGACCCGGATCGGCCCGGCGAGACCAGTGGTTCAGACCGCTCCGCAAGGCCAGCCGGAGTCCGTCTGAATCCACTGTGGTTCGACTGGCCGGGGATTGCGTTGTGATCGGTACCTCTCTGGCGCTTGCCTTCAGCCTGTCCATGGATTCCTTCGCCGCCGCGCTGGGTCGCGGGGCGTGTCTGCGCCGTCCCGGCCTGCCAGAAGCGGTCAAGGTCGGGGTGGCCTTTGGCCTGTGCCAATTCGCTATGTCGCTGATCGGCTGGTCGGTCGGCATCGCCTTTGCCTCGCTGGTTGAGGCGGTCGATCACTGGATCGCCTTCGGTTTGCTGCTGGTGGTGGGCGGGGCGATGATCCGCAACGCCTTCGGCGGCGAGGAGGAGGGTGAGGCCGATTGCGGCCCGTCGGGGCGCAGCGCGCGCGCCGAATGGCTGGCCCTGCTGACCACGGCGGTCGCCACCAGCATCGACGCGGCAGCGGTCGGGGCCGGGTTGGCGTTGGTGGACGTGGACATCGTCACGACCTCGCTGCTGATCGGTGTCGTCACCTTTGCCATGGCCTTCGGCGGCGTGCTGATCGGCCGGGCGGCGGGGAACCGCATGGGTCGCTGGGCCGAACTGGCGGGCGGCATCACCCTGATCGGGCTGGGGACCAAGATCCTGATCGAACACACCCTTGGATGATTGGGCGGTGGCTGATTGGGCGGTGGTTGATCGGTCAAAGCGGATCGGACGCAAAAAAGGGCCGGGCGCAAAACGCCCGGCCTTCAGGAAAACCTCTCCCCAGGAGAATCGCGAGAGGTCGGAGGACAACACCAGAGTGAGACGGCTGGTCCAGCGAACCGGCCCAACCCCATGAAGCGTTCACGCGTGTCATAAATGACCGTCAAACGCATGAACGGCGGTGCGGGTACGGCGCACCGCAGCCACGGTCGGCCCCCGTCTCGAAGAGGCCGACCGGGTGTCAAACCGCCTGGCGCTTAGAGCAGATCGCGTTAAATCGGGATCGATTTGACGCGTGAAGATGCTCGATAAACAAAGGCATAGAGCGCCGTGGACTGTTTCATGTTTTGAGCACGGCGCTTGTCTTATAGAATCC